>NZ_CALEMI010000026.1 GCF_937910895.1 uncultured Dokdonia sp.
TGCACACATATGACAGGGCTCAAGTGTGACATACAGGACACAGTCGACAAGCCTCCAGGAGCCCAATGACGATGCTGCTTGCGTTAAAGCAATCATCTCTGCGTGAGCCGTTGGATCTGCTAGCTGCTCTCTCTGGTTGTGAGCGCTACCAACAATTCGGCCGGCAGCTACAACAACTGCTCCGACAGGCACTGTTAGTATGATGGCTAGCTTAAATGATAATCTACACGGAACGACTTCTGGCATAGAACCATTATTCATGGAGCATTATACTAGAAGAAAGAAAGTTCAAAATAACGAAGCAGTGATGTTTGTTGATGATGTGGGTGATAAATGGACAGAATTTAAAGTCTACCATCACAAATTTAAAGAATGGATGGATGTTCATGCAAATAGCTTTGGTTTTTATCTTGTGTACACAGATGCTCCAAAACGTAAAGGTTTTAAGCATGAACCTTGGCATTACAGCTATGCACAGTTATCAATATCCTATCTTAAAAAATATAAAGAATTAGATGTAAAAAGGATATTACAAGAAGATCAATTGGTAGGAAGTTCGTATATAACTTCAGCATTTATAGATCAATATATACAAGAAAACATATTAGACATCAATCCTTATTTGTTAGGCTAAAGAGCTTCTATTAGTTTTTTTTCAACGAGGGCTTCTTTAAAATCTGGACGATTTTGTAGGGCTTTTGAAATCCAAGTTTTAGCTTCTTCTTTTTGACCTTTATGTTTATAGATTTGAGCAAGTCTATAATACGCCCAATCTTTAGGAACACCATCTGCAGAAGAATAGTTCATAATATACTTATCCAAGCACTCGATTCCTTGATCAAGACCAATCCCATATTGCCCAGCAATCTTTCCTAATTGGTAATGCAATCTATTTTCTGATGTATGTTTTTTTTGAGCTTCATCTAGTACTTGCATTGCTTTTTCTGGTGCTTTATTTTTTTCATAATGCTCATAAAGTTTTGTATAACAAATCACAGAGCCTCCTATAGCGACAGCCTTTTTATAATGATATTCAGCATCCTTAGGCTTATGATTATACTCTGCAATATAGCCATGGGCAAGATGTCCGTCTACGGGAGATAACGTTGCAAGTTCATTTGCATATTGTTTTGCTTTGCTCTCACTTCCTCCGATGACGCCTGGTAATTGTATGTAAAATTCAACCAATGCCCACCGTGCTTCGACGTGCTTGGGATCAAGTGTTGCAGCTGTTATAAATGCTTCCTTAATATCGCCTATAAGCCCTAATGCTCTTACTTTATTAATTGCCAATGCTTTCATTCCTAAAACACCTCCGTATTTATAGTGATAGTTGGCGACTTTTGGTGATAACTCTACAAGTTTCTTATAATAATCTATGGCAGTATCCCACTCTTGGGTAAAGCCATATATATCGCCTAAATATTCTAAGGTTTTAAGATCGTTAGGGTGTTGTTTCAGGTAGGATTTAAAGATGGGTTTTGCCTGATTGTATTGTTTTATATAGAAGTAATTTTCTGCTTTCGCGAAAGCAGGATCAACAGCATTTCCTTGCGCAAAGCTACATATAGGGAATAATAAAATAAGTAACCACTTCATAGGGTGTCTGATTTTTGTAAATATATGCTAAAATAGTGCCAAGCTGGTAATTAAGATTTTGGAGGATATTTTTTAAAGATTTTTTCTACTAACTTTCTGAAGTAGGCATCTCTTTGATTTGGCGTTGCTTTTGTCTTTACATCACTCTCGCTAATAGCTTGCCATACAAGTTTTCCGCCATGATCCATATCATAAAACTCCAACGTTATTTGTTGATGTTGCTCACGACCTCCAATTGGGATGCCGCCACTCACGCCTACGCCTACATTACCACCACCGCCACCAAAGCCAACACCTAGTCTATTACGGGAAGAAGTCTCATATTCTGATGCTTGTATTTGAATAGAAAGACTATTGTAATCTGTTCTTGTGTATCCTTTTGATTCAAGAACACTGTCTGTAAATTTTATAAACCGACGCTCATCAAACTCAGAAAATCCTGTGGGTTCACGCAAATCATATTGATACGTTTTGTATAAATCGAAAGATGCTTTTTCATCATAATCGTAATCTACGTACGTCGTCCCACAACTTGTGATAAGAACAGCTAAACAAACCAAAATTAATATTCGCATCCTATAGTATTTATGTAAAAGTAAACGAAAGCATACAAGTTATAGTGTGTTTTGTTACTTCTTAACTACTCATTTAACATCTTCCAAAGCGCATCCTTCAGTTCTACAAGACCTTGTTGAGTAATAGAAGAAATAAATAAGTATGGTAATGGCAATTCTCTATCTAGTTCTTCAGTAAGTTCTGCTTTAAGTTCATCATCTAGCATATCACTTTTTGAAATCGCAATAAGTCGTGATTTATCCAGCATTTCTGGATTGTATTTTTGTAATTCATTCAGTAGAATATCATACTGATCTGCAATGTTATCTGCATCGGCAGGGATCATAAAAAGCAAGGTGGAGTTACGTTCTATATGGCGTAAAAATCGATGTCCGATTCCTTTTCCTTCAGAAGCGCCTTCTATAATTCCTGGAATATCTGCCATCACAAAAGACCTAAAATCTCTGTATTCTACAATCCCAAGATTCGGTTTTAGTGTAGTAAATTCGTAATTGGCAATTTTGGGTTTTGCCGCAGTAATTGCTGCTAGTAACGTCGATTTTCCCACATTAGGATATCCTACCAATCCAACATCTGCTAGTACTTTAAGCTCTAGTGTTAGTTGTACTTCAACCCCATCAATACCAGGTTGTGAATATCGAGGTGTCTGGTTGGTACTGCTTTTAAAATGCCAGTTACCACGACCTCCCATACCCCCTTCGGCAACGATAAATTCTTGTCCGTCTTCTGTAATTTCAAAAATTACTTTATCCGTTTCGGTATCGCGTAAGGTTGTTCCTAAAGGCACTTCGATATACTCATCTTGTCCATCATGACCTGTCGATCTGGATTTGGCACCATTGCCACCATGTCCTGCACGGGAATGTCTTTTAAATTTAAGATGTAATAATGTCCAGAGATTTTTATTTCCTTTAACAATAATATGACCTCCACGACCACCATCACCACCATCAGGCCCTCCTTTTTCAATAAACTTTTCTCTATGTAAATGTGCAGAGCCAGAGCCTCCGTTACCAGAAGTGGCGTGTATCTTTACATAATCAACAAAATTTCCTTCAGTCATTTTTTCTAATTCTCGCATAGACGGGAATTTGATCCCGAATCACATTTTATAGTATGCCTTGTACGGTTTCTTAATTCGCTTTCGCGAACCTACCTACCGGCAGGCAGGAGCGAACCTAACAAAACTAATTTCTTCTTATGTATCTATTTACAACGTATCAATCACCGTGCTTAAACGTTCTGTAATCTCAGCCACACTACCAACACCATCGACTCCGTAGTACTTGTTTTGCTTCTCGTAGTATCCTTTTAAGATCGCTGTTTCTGCATAATATACTTTGATACGATTACGGATCACCGTTTCATCTGCATCATCAGCACGTCCTGATGTTTTTCCTCTTTCTAAAAGACGTTGTACCAACACCTCATCATCTACTTCGAGAGCTACCATCGCAGCTACTTCTGTATTTTTTGAAGCTAATAATGTTGCTAATGCTTCTGCTTGTGCTTCTGTTCTAGGAAATCCATCAAAAATAAATCCTTTTGCCGCTGGATTTTTTTCTACTTCTGCATTCAGCATATCTATAGTCACAGTATCTGGTACTAGTTGCCCTTTATCCATATACGACTTGGCTAACGTACCTAATTCTGTTGCATTTTTTATATTGTATCTAAAAACATCTCCTGTAGAGATATGTACTAGATTGTATTTTTCTTTTAATACTTCTGCTTGTGTTCCTTTACCTGCACCTGGAGGGCCGAACAAAACAAGGTTCTTCATGTGTGATTGTTTAAGTTTATAAATAGAGGTAAGATTACGGCCTAGTCCTTTATAATCTAGTCCAAATCCAACAACAAAATCATTTTCAATTTCCAATCCTATATAATCTATCGTATATGGTTTTGTATAGGCTTTTGGTTTGTAAAACAAGGTAGCTATTTTAAAAGAAGCTACTTCTTCTTGTTCTAAAATCTGTATAATCGTTTCTATGGTATTACCAGAATCTACGATGTCTTCTATCACCACTACATCACGACCCTTAAGTGAAGGCTCTGCTCCCATGACTGTAAAAATCTCGTCATTCTGTTCTAGCCCATCATAACTAGCGACTTTTATAAAACTCATCTCACACTCTCCATCAAACTTCTTAATAAGCTCTGCTGCAAAAAGAAAAGCACCATTAAGCACTGTAAGAAACACAGGTCTCTTGTCCTTGTAAGCATCATTTATAAGTACCGCAACACCATTTACGGTCTGTTGTACTTTGGTTTTTGAGATAGATTCTTCAAAAATAAGATCGTGTAATCGTAATGTTTTCATACCCTTTTACAAAGGCGCAAAGATACCACCAGAAAACCACAAATCACAAATTCAGATTCTTTAAAACAGAAACACTTAAAAAGCTTCTAAAATCTGAGATATAGATACGAGATTGGAAACAAGGTTTTTTGTATTTTTGAGTTTTAACCCGTACTATGCAATAGAAAACCTATTACAGCTTGAAAATGCTTCAAAATATACCATTTCACTACGTTTTTGAGTTTAACCATAGCCCTTCGGCTGGACTCAGGATAAACTTAGCTATGCTAAAACTCAGAAAACGTCATATTTTATTGCTCCTTCAAGCCTCATAACGAAGTTCTACTGCATAATCCGGATTTAATTTTTATGCTTTCCGTACTTCGGCAAGCTCAGTATAAACCTCAACGTTGTTGAGAACGTAACCTTATGAAAAACTATTTTTCTTCTCAATTTAAATTAGGTATTTTAGGTGGTGGTCAGTTAGGCAAAATGATGCTCTATGACACCCGCAAATATGATATCCAAACCCATGTGCTTGATCCAAGTGCCGAAGCTCCATCAAGAATTGCTTGTGATTATTTTGAGCAAGGGAGTCTACTAGACTATGATACGGTGGTTGCCTTTGGGCGAAAAGTAGATGTACTCACTTTTGAAATAGAATCTGTCAATGTGAGTGCGCTTGAGACCTTAGAAAAAGAAGGAATTACTGTATATCCATCTGCCGATACCTTACGTAAAATTCAAGATAAAGGAATCCAAAAGCAATTTTATATAGATCAAGGTATTCCTACTGCTTCTTTTAAAAGGTATGAGACTGCAAGTGCAATTCTAAGAGATTCACCAGCATATCCTTTTGTATGGAAGTCGTGTACGGGGGGGTATGATGGAAAAGGAGTGGCGGTTATTCGTAGTGCGCAGGATCTAGAAAAATTACCCGAAGTGCCTTGCATCGCAGAAGCTATGATTCCATTTAAAAATGAACTTGCTGTGATTGTAGCACGTAATCCGTCTGGAGAAGTGACTACCTATCCCGTGGTTGAAATGGAATTTCACCCAGAAGCCAATCAAGTAGAATATGTGATTTGTCCAGGTCGCATCAATGAACACGTTGCAAAAAAAGCAAGAGCCGTTGCCGAAAAAGTATCTAACGCTTTTGAACACGTCGGATTACTAGCGGTAGAAATGTTCCAAACAGAAGATGATGAGATTCTGGTAAATGAAGTCGCTCCAAGACCTCATAATAGCGGACATTATAGTATAGAAGGAAGCTACACCAACCAATTTGAGCAACATATACGCGCTATTCTAGACCTTCCCTTAGGAAAAACAGATAGTAAAGTAGCCTCCGTCATGGTCAATCTAGTAGGAGAAGAAAATTACCAAGGGCAAGTACTTTATAAAAACATCGAAAAAATTATGGAAATGGATGGTGTGACCGCCCATATCTACGGAAAAAAAGAAACCCGTCCTTTTCGGAAGATGGGACATGTGACGATTATAGATCAAGACCTTAGCGTTGCCAGAACAACGGCCGAGGCTGTTAAAAAAATGATTAAAGTAATTTCTGAATAATAGAATTTAAGATATATATTATGAAAGTAGGAATCATCATGGGGAGTACAAGTGATCTCCCAGTTATGCAAAAAGCCATCGATATTCTTGAGCATTTAGAAATCGCTACAGAAGTGGATATTGTAAGTGCACATCGTACGCCAGAAAAGCTCTTTGATTATGGGCAACATGCACACACACGAGGAATCAATGTCATTATAGCTGGTGCTGGAGGTGCTGCACATTTACCGGGGATGGTTGCTTCTTTATCACCACTTCCTGTGATAGGTGTACCTGTAAAATCTCGTAACTCTATAGATGGGTGGGATTCTATATTATCTATTTTACAAATGCCAGGAGGTGTACCTGTAGCAACTGTTGCCTTAGATGGAGCACAAAATGCTGGGATACTCGCCGCACAAATCTTGGGAGCAAGAGATTCAGAAATACAAAACCGTATTATTGCGTATAAAGAAGAACTTAAACAGAAAGTAATTGATGGAGCAAAGAGCCTAAAACAACCTAAATAAAAAAGACCACTCTTGCGAGTGGTCTTTCATCAATGTAATATTGGGGTATTGAATTTGTATTTATTAACCATCCTAAATAGAATCAAACCTTATTTCTTTTACATTGAATTGGGGAATTCTCACTAAAACTCACGTCAAATATATTATTACCTTTAAAATAGCTATTAAATTCTGACTTTCAGATCTATTTTATAGATAAAATACACAAAATAACCGATAAAATACACAAATAGATTCTATTTTTAATTCATTTATTTATGAGCATAGCAGATAATCCACTTTTACATCCTTTTAAT
>NZ_CALEMI010000027.1 GCF_937910895.1 uncultured Dokdonia sp.
AACTGAGTTAAAAACTGAAAGAACCAAAATCTTCAAAATACAAAAGACCGCCTAAATTGTTTTTAGACGGCCTCTTTTACTTTTTTTAAATACATTTATGTAACTGGTAAGTAGATCATAAAAGTAGCTCCTTTATTAGGTTCTCCTTTTGCAAAAATAAATCCGCTATGGTTATCTGTGATCTTTCTACAAATAGAAAGCCCTATTCCTGTGCCTGAATATTCGTCTTTGTTATGAAGTCTACTAAATAAGGTGAAGATTTTATCTGCATAGCTTTGCTCAAAACCAATCCCATTGTCAGAAATAACAATCTTATGATATTCTTCAAACGAACCTCTTAGTAATCTTTCATCATCTTTTGAACTCACTTGATCGTAAGTGATAGTAATCACAGGATCACGATCTTTTACACTATATTTTAATGAGTTCCCTATGAGATTTCCAAATAACTGTTGTATTTGAAAAGGAATCACTTTCATATCAGGTATTGCATCTACGGTTATTGTTGCATTTTTTGAAATAATTACTTCAGCAAGATCTTGTTGAGCATCTTCAAAGAGTTTATTAATATTGCTTTTCTTTAGTACTTCATCAGATTTATTTGTTCTTGAATATTGTAATAGGTCGTCTATAAGTAATCGCATACGTCCAGAGGCTATGTGAATCCGCTCTACATATTTTTTGCCAGATTCAGAGAGATTGTCTTGCTCTTTATCTTCTAATCTTGATAGGAATGTTTGTATTTTACGTAGTGGTTCTTGTAAATCGTGACTCGCTACATAATTAAAGGCTTGTAATTCTTTATTATTTAATTCTAACTCTTGGTTGCGTTTTTCTAAGGTGTCATAATGATCTATCTCATCTGAAATATCTGTGGTTGTCCCTAGAAGTTGTGTAAGACCTTCTGAATTTACAATACTTTTACCATAGGCTTTTAAGTGATGTATTGTTCCGTCTTTGTGTACTACTCTATATATGATAAATGGAAGGTTTTTCTCTTCTTTCATTTTTTCAACTTGAGCAGAAAGTTTATCCACATCTTCAGGATGTACAAACTTCAAGAAATTTTCTATGGTTTGATCAAAAGAATTTGGTTCTTCTCCCAATAGTCGGAAAAGGTTGTCGGAAAAATAAAAAGTATTCTCTTCT
The DNA here is from genome assembly GCF_937910895.1 of uncultured Dokdonia sp. Lineage (GTDB taxonomy): Bacteria > Bacteroidota > Bacteroidia > Flavobacteriales > Flavobacteriaceae > Dokdonia. Next base: position 1,150 of record NZ_CALEMI010000027.1, read on the forward strand.
ACATTCCAACGCCAGCTTCCGTGTTTATTTATAATTTCAGATTGTTTTGTAGCTTCTATAAACACTTCTAACTCTTGATTCGATTTTTTAAGTTTATCTACATTAGAGTTTATTTTCGCGTAAGCGCCATACATCAAAACTAAGGTCAATAGGATAAAGATGTATAAAAATACAGGAGTTATTTTTGCCGTGTTTATATATTCATTATTGCGCTTTTCGAGCAAATCATTTTCATGAGCGATCATATAGTGAAGCTTATTTGTAATTGCCTCCATATAGTTTTTCCCTTCTTGAAAGGCGTCCTTAAATTGTGTTAGATTAGTTTGCTCTTTAGCTGCATAGTTGGCTGCTATTTCTAAATTGTCTAATCTTTTATCTATAAGAATGCTTAATTCTTTAAGATTGTCTTGTTGTTCTGGATTATCGCTCATTAAGAATTTTAATTCTGCAATACTATTATTTACCTTATTGCGACCTTTCAAATAAGGCTCCAGATACGATGAATCTTGCGTGATTATAAAACCTCTTTGTCCTGTTTCTGCATCTTTTAAATACGATAATATCTGCTCTAACTCTACATTTACTTTATAGGTATGAATAACCAAGTCTGTAGACTTTGAAAGATTGCTAATATGCTTATAACCAAGCCCTGCAATAAAGATAATAGCAAAAAGGCTTACTACAAAAACGACTTTGACAAACCAAGAGGATTTATATATTTTTCTTATAATCGTCATCGTTTAAAGTCTTAGTAAAAAGTTGTCTTTATTAAGTCCATTTGTATGGTATTGCCAGTTTGTAGTCACAACGTTGGACAATACTTTTTTTAATATTTTAAAATCACTTGGCTTTTTTATGTAAATATTGGCTCCTTTTACAAAGGTGTTCTCAATATCTTCCTCCGAAGCAGAGGTCGAATATATCGCAATCACAATATCCTTATATTTTGGATTTTCTTTAATTTCTTTTAGACATTCCATGCCCGATTTACGGGGCATATTTAAATCTAAAAAAAGGATGTTGGGTAATGTGGCGTCTTCTTGGTTGAGATAATCCATAAGATAAACACCATCATTATAAGTGCTTACTTTGACGCTCATTTTTAACTCTTCAAAAGCATCTGTAAAAAACATTCTGTCGTCTTCATCATCATCTGCAAGTATAATGTGTGTATAATCAGTTGCCATAATTATAAGTGTTGGGTTTAGGTTGGTTAATTATTTTCTTCTCTTCGTTTAGCTATAATTCTTTGAAAAGCAGAAGGAGTAATTCCTGTGGTGTTTTTAAACTGTGTACTCAAGTGTGCTACACTTGAGTAATTAAGTTGAAAAGCAATTTCTGTCAGACTTTTATTTTCACTAATTATCAATTGTTTTGTGTATTCAATTTTTTGTAGTATGATAAAATTCTCAACAGAAGTATAGGTAACTTCAGAAAAAAGATTGGAAAGATACCCATAGCTGTGTCCTAATTTTTCAGAGAGGTATACAGAACTTTTTACGTGTACTTCGGTATCTGAGTTATAGACCATATCTGTAATAGCATCTTTAATCTTTTGGACTAAAATACTTTTGTGATCTTCTACAATTTCAATTCCGTAAGGAGCAAGCGCATCTATAAATTCTTGATGTTTTTCATCTGAAATATTTTCTAAAAAAACAACTTCTCCAAAACTTAGCATCTCGTAATCAACATCTAATGCATCTAACTTCTCTTTTAAAACAACATTACAAACGGTGTTGAAATCAAATTTTATAAAAAGCTTCATGATTTTTTATTTAACCTCGTAAATGTATACTTAAAATTTTAAGTTGCGAGATAAGGAGTCTTATTAATTTGTGTCCTTATCGATTTTTTCTTATCGATTTCCATTTTTTTAATCGGCTTCTTGCTGTACTTCTTAAGAATTTATTTTCAGGTTCTCCTATTAAAAAACCAAAGGCTTTATAATTTTCAGAATGGTCACATAGTATTTTTATCGTGGCTGTAATTGGTATAGCGACAACCATACCTCCCACTCCCCACAACATAGCAAATGCAATAAGAGAAAAGATAACTATAAAAGAGTTTACACTTACTTTTTCTCCTGTGATTTTTGGTGTTATAAAATTACCTTCTATAAATTGAATAAAGCTAAAGAGTGCAAATACTCCAAAAACATACCAATAACTGTCTTTAGTAACTAGTGCCACCAATCCTGGTAAAAGCGCTCCAATAAGGACACCTATATAGGGTATGATAAGTAAAAATGCTGCGAAAAATCCAAAAAATACAGCGTTTTCTATTCCCAACAGCAAGAGTCCTGTCGTATTTAAAATACCAACAATAAGCATTACTTTAAGTAAACCCACAAGGTAATTTTGCTGTATATCGTATATTTCTTTGATAATCAAATTAATAGATGAATTAGAGTTTTTTGAAAATAAACGATATGCAAAATTTCTAAGAAAACGTCTATAGTATAAAAAGAAAAACAAGTAAATAGGAATTAAAACAAAGTCACTAAAAATAGCTCCAGATTGAAATATAAAAGCTGATATTTTATCAAAATTACCCTTGAGAAGTTCACTGAACCCCACTTCCTTTCCTAACAAAGAATCACGCCTGCTGACATCTAAAGATTTTTCTATGGCTCCAATAATTTTAGTATATATTTCTGTGATCTTTGAAATATATTCATTCCCATTATCCATAAATTCCCTTAACTGAGTCGCTATAAAAAAAACAAGTAATACCGACATTCCAAACATAATGATGATGGAGAAAATAGTTGCAAATAATCGATTACATCTCCACTTCTTCTCTAGAAATGATTGAACCGGAAAGATCATAATTCCAAATATTGCCGCTAATAGTAATGGCATGATAAGAGGCTTAAGCACATACAAGGCAAATATAACTGCGATGGTTGCAATAATATTAAAAGCAAAATTTGATGGAGTAGTTTTTATGGTCATTTTATATATTGGGTTATGTCATTGGATATCATAACCGAGCAAAAATACATTTAATTAAATCTTGTGTATTTATAGAATTCATATCATTTGTTACATTATTTATGGAAACTTCAAGTATCACAAATTTTACTTAGTTAGCAATCGTATAATAATTACCAAAAATTATATAACGTAAAATAACAGTTATCATCTGATATTTGTAGTATCATTAAGTCTAATTACTACAAAATTATTAATTTAAAACTAATTTATTATGACTCGTTGGGGTATCACTTGTTTTTTTATTTCATTAATAGCTGCAATAATAGGTTTTGGAAATATATCAGCAACACATGCAGGCACTGGGAAATGTGTTTTCTTAGTATTCTCAACACTTTTTTTTATTGCTCTTATAAGAGGTCGTGTAAAGAGATAAAAAACAACGTAACTTTGACCTATCTAACCTTAAAATCATTATTATGAATCAGGCTATTAAATTAATCGTAGTGATCGCTGGCGTAGCATTATTAGGATATGGAATTTACACACTTGTTGCTCCAGAAGCTTCTATAAGTTTAGGTCCTTTAAGTGTAGAAGCACAAGACAACACAAACTCCTACATAACGATAGGTCTAGGAATCTTAATATTGATTATAGGCTTATTCTTTAGCAAGAAAAAATAATTTAACTTTACTACTCTTATTACTTTATCTATAATCATTATAGATTTTAAACACACAATTCATGTCTTATAAAATTGTTGTACCAATCCTATTATTTCTTTTTTGGTGTTTCCCATCAAACTCACAATCTTTATCATCTGCTCAAGTTTCTTCACTGGTAGATAGTTACAAGAGAGATGCTCGTGGGCCTTACTACCGTATTAAATGGTTTTGTAAGGACGGTACAGAAAGAGAACCTCGTGATCCTTGTCCAGACGATATAGGCGGAGGGATTCAACATGCTAGTTTTAAAGAATCTGCTCTTAAGTTGAGAGCTACCAATCAATTATATTTTGGAGAAATACTCGCTGCGGTAAGCAACACAGATTTTCTTGATAAAAACAATAATTATAGTCGGTTAAAACAATACCAACTCGGAAAATACTTAGCTAGTGTAGACGATGGATGGGTTTCCCAAAAAGCACAATTTTATAGAGGTGCTTTACAGAGTGAAGATGAAGAAGCATGGGGTAAAGATTTCTTTGAGTGGTTGTTGAAAGATGACCAAACGATTAAATCTAACTATTATTTGATTCGTCAGGCACTAAAAGATATACCTCACAGCGGAGACAGTAATCTAGCGCAACGCATGCGTAGTCAATCAAAATCCATTTCTGATGAAGTCCCTTCTTTTATGGATGCCCGTATTAAGATACACGGAAAACCAGAAAAAACAGATATTAACCTTGTCAAGAATTTTATTTCAGAAAGTAAAAAACCTTTATCTGCAGATATAAAAAAAGAGCTCCAATCGCTTGTAGAAACAATGGAAGCTTTTTATGCACCTATTGATTTTTACTCTTTAGAAAAAGATTTTAAATCCCTTCCCGCTTCAAATCCAGCGACTGCTAGAATGGTTGATTTTATTACAGCAAATACTAATAATAAAACGGCTGCTTCATTAGCAACAGATATCTCAAATGTACTTAGTGAGATACGATTAAGCATTACTACATATCCAAAAAGCACCACACGCCTTTTTCTATTAGATGTATCTAACCGATTAGAGCGTACATTGGTAACAGAGCTACAAAACTGGAAAACAACAACATTGGGAGAACAACTTGAAAAAATAAATGTAATGAGTTGCGCCGCTGTAGGCACAGGTTTGATAGAACGATGGGAGTATGATGCAGTGGCAACATCTCTAGAAGACTTTGCTACAAAAGAAGAACTTACTATAGAAGAACTTAACTCCTTACTTACTATAAGTAGAAGTATTGTAGAATGGAGTACGGCTATGGCAAAAGCAAATTATCAAGATATTGTAAATACCTACACAAGTTTTGAACCAATGGCATACGGATTTATAGATGATCGTGTGCGGAGTAGTGTTGCCTTGAGCTTAGGAGAAGCTGTAAGTGAACTTGGAAAACTAGTATCTAGAGTATCCAATATTACAAATGATGTGATGACTATAGAAAGTCAGAGCACCATACGTGGTTTAAACCCTGGGTATTCTTTTGGAGAACTTGTTGTCGTAGATGGCAATCCTGATGAGATTGAAGTAAATACTAATAAAATTTACATCTTTGAAAGACCGCCCGCAGATTTAAAACCAGTTTCTGGTATTATGACTGTTTCTGAAGGAAATCTTGTATCACATGTGCAATTACTCGCTCGTAATTTAGGGATTCCTAATGCTGCTTTGTCTTATGACAATTTAAAAGCATTAAAAAAATACAATGGGCAAAAAGTATTTTATGCAGTTTCTAACAAAGGTAGCGTCATTCTAAAAGGAGAAAATGCGATGTCTGAAGAAGAAAAAGCACTTTTCAGCAAAAAAGAACGCAGTAAAAATGTGATCGCAGTTCCTGTAGAAAATATTCGTTTGGATGTTTCGAAGGTATTAAATATGCGTGATGTAAATGCAAAAGATTCAGGAAAGCTTTGCGGTCCTAAAGCAGCAAACTTAGGCGAATTAAAACGGTTATTTCCTGAGCAAGTAGTAGAAGGTCTTATTATTCCGTTTGGGATTTTTAGAACCCACATGGATCAACAGATGCCTGGACAGAATAAAACTTATTGGGAATATCTTAATTACGCTTTCGCGAAAGCGGACTCTATGAGAAAAGATAATAACTCGGAAGATGCTGTAGAACAATACCAACTTAAAGCGCTTGATGTGCTTCATAAGGCAATTATAAATATGCCTTTAAAAAGTAATTTTACAGACGATTTAAAAAAGAATTTCAAAACTGCTTTTGGAAACCAAATAGGAGAAGTCCCCGTTTTTCTGCGGAGTGATACCAATATGGAGGATCTTAAGGAATTTACTGGAGCAGGATTAAATTTGACACTATTTAATATTAAAAAAGAAAATGAGATCATAAACGGAATCAAACGTGTTTGGGCATCTGCCTACACAGAGCGTAGTTTTAAGTGGAGGCAAAAATATTTATCAAATCCTGAAAATGTATTTCCTTCTATTTTAATTATTCCGAGCGTAGATGTAGATTATTCTGGAGTGATGATTACCAAAGGAATTAATTCCGGAAGTGATGATGATCTTACCGTCGCCTTTAGTAGAGGAGCCGGAGGAGCCGTAGATGGACAATCTGCTGAAACGCGACTTATAACAACAGACAGTCATATATTACTAGCTCCAGCGAGACAGCCAGACTATATCCGTCTTCCTACATCTGGAGGCACTAGCAGTCATCATACCACCTTTGAAAGCCCTATCCTAAATGAAGGAAATATTAAGGATATCAGAGCACTCGCATCAAAAATAAGAACAACCTTAACTCCAGAATCTACAGAAGATAGACAAGCGTATGATGTGGAGTTTGGCTTCAAGGATGACAAATTGTGGTTGTTTCAGATTCGTCCTTTTGTAGAAAACAAACAGGCAAAAAGTTCTGAGTACCTATCATCAATTTCACCAAAAACACCAACGGATACCACAGTACCATTATCAGAAAAATTATAATTATGATCAAAGTATTATACACTTTTATAGGATTCTCGATACTTATTGGATTAAGTACAATCTCGTATCCTATAGATGGATATGAACGCACAGGAATAAAGCGTTTATATCAACTCAAAAAAATGCAAGATGATAGTATTCCTTATACTAGAATCCCCTTTGGTGCGTATAAGAAATTAGATGAAATTAACCTTCAGCTACTATCTAGAACAGAAGATAGCATCAATGATTTGCTTGTTGAAGATAAAGAGTTTGCACAAACCATTAAACGTTTACTGCCAGCAGGAGCATACTCTGCTGCCGTATTAGACATGACCAATCCAGATGCACTTAGATATGCAGGTTACAGAGAAAATGTAGGATATCAGCCTGGAAGTGTGGGAAAACTTGCCGTCTTAAATGCTGTATTTACACAAATGGCAAAAGTATGTCCTGACTCTTGGGATGATAGAGTTATGTACCTAAAAGATATTAAAGTATCTTCTAGATATTGGGGAACAGGAGATCATCATACAGTTCCTATTTACGACATAGAAAATGATAAACTTTCAAAACGTCAAGTAAGAGCAACCGATGTTTTTTCTTTGTATGAGTGGTTAGACCACATGGTGTCCGTCAGTAACAATGGCGCTGCTAGTGTTATGTATCGGGAAGCGATGCTTATGGCAGCTTTTGGTCCAGAATATGTATTTCTAACAGAAGAGCAAGGGGAAAACTATTTTAAAGAAACACCAAGAGATTCTCTTACTAACCTTGCCAATATGGTCGTGAATCAACCTCTAAGAGATTTAGGAATTACCGAAGATGAGTGGAGATTGGGAGGAATGTTTACCAGACCTGCTGGAAAATATGTCGGGCGTAAAGGTGGAAGTATAGGCACACCGAAAGGACTTATGAAGTTTTTAGTGAAATTAGAGCAAGGTAAAGTCGTGGACGAAAATTCAAGCCTAGAAATGAAACGTTTAATCTATCTAACAGACAGACGTATACGTTACGCGAAATCTAATCGTCTAGACAGTGCTGCTGTTTATTTTAAATCGGGAAGCTATTACAAATGTGATCGTGAAAAAGATCCTAATTGCAGAAGTTATGCTGGGAATGTGTTCAATTATATGAATTCTGTGATTATTGTAGAGCAGCCTAATAACACAAAATATATTGTATGCTTGATGTCTAATGTTTTGAATAAAAATTCTGCAGGAGCGCATATGTATCTCGCTAGTAAGATAGATGATGTTATTATGAAATCTAACAAGGAAGAAATCAAGTTAGACGAAAACTATAAAGACACAGAAGATGAGGGTGGAGATGAAGGTCAGAATTAATAACTCTTAGAACATTAACCTCACTGTTCTTTCAGATTACTAAAGAACGTGAGTTCGATATAAGTTTTTATTCTTTTTCTCCAGTATACAACAGAATGTAAGTTCTGAGCGAGATGAAGCAATGGCAATTTCCGTTAAAAATTTTTGAAGCCTTGGAAAAAATTTAGTAAGTTCTTTGTGGTTTTTCGCTTAAAGCGAAAAAATACCTAAGAAAAAGCGTCTTTTCTTTTGGTTCGGTTTTCTTTGGACGAGCAAAGAAAATGAACAAATATATGATAGTAAGTTCTTTACATTAAAATTTAGCATAATCATACTAAAAAGACTAACTAATTATTTACGTCGAACTCACGTTAAAGAATATATCTACAAATCCCGCTTAAAAGGTGGGATTTATTTATTTACATCAAGCAATATGCATTCAATATTCAAAACAACTACTCGCTTAAAAGCAGAGCTACATCCTTCGTCTCAATTATCTTATTACGCTACTTTATCTTTGATAAGAGACGTTTTAATAGCCTGTGCGTAGAATTGCACCTCTATATTGAGGTGTTTTGTAAGGGGTTGTATTAAGGGGAGATAACTTGGATCACGTAAGGCTTTTACTAAATGAAGTACTTCAATTTTAATTCGCTGCCCTCGCTTTTTTATCAACATAGCAGTGTATTGCTTTTCCGATAAAAGATTTAATTTGATCCTTTGCTCAATATCTGCATTTTTATCAATAATGGTATATTCTATCAAGGGTAATATTCTAGATTTCAACTGACTTTTAAGCAAGTTGTCTAAAAATTCTAATGCATTGATTTTGGTCTCCTTTACATCACTTAATAGACCAAAATATGTCACATCAATATCAGATTGATCATATATAAGACTCAGTAGTTTAAAAATACATTGCAAACTTGTATCCAGTTGCTCTTCTAGGACATCAACAAGATTTTGGCGAGTTGAATCAATTTCCATTTTAAGGTTTTTATTCAACCCTTCTGGCGTTTGTTCAATAACGGTTTTAATAGAATCAATAGCAATCATTGTATTTCTATAATACGTACTCTCTTTTATAATTTTTCTTTTTAATACACGAATATTAAACACTAATGATTCATTTTTTGACCTAAGTTTTAATAGCGATTTTGCTGCTTCTAGTCTGATGATAACATCGTTACTGCTAAGTAATCGTATCAGAACACTAATAGCTCCTTGTGTATTAAAAGATTCTATAACCCTTGGAATGTGAACCTTTATAGTATCTCCAATGTTTTCTTGCTTATCAAGCCTTACAATCGTTTTTGTAATTTCAGGTCCATAATTACGTAACGCTTTTGTACTTGCTTTACGATATGATTTTTCTGTAAGTTTTAGCAATAACTCTTTTATAAATTGTTCATTAGATGTAATTCCCGCTGCTGCAATTGCTTGTTTTGTTATAAATGGATGTCTATTATTGAGGTGAGATGATATAAAAGAGTAATATTTTTTTATGTCAGCATAGGCGATTGCAAGTAGTACTATTGCTATAGACTCCTTTCTTCCATACGCTTTCTGTTGTTTTAATGACTGAATTTGTTTTTCAATTCTAAGCTCTAGTTCATATTCTTCACTAAACTTTCGATTACCAGTAGCTTCTTTTGCAAGACAGAGTAAAGCAGCATTAGCTATATAATCTGAAGAGTGATCTAAGTATTTTTTAAAAAACTTAGATTCGTTCATATTCGTATGATGAATAATATAGTTTAGACATGCATACACCAACCTATCATCTTTTATAGCAATGAGAGAGACTACTTTATCAAGAGCAGTTCCCTTTTCATACATAAATAACTGATGTATGGCGGCTGCTTTTACTTGATGGTATGGGTGATCCAATAATGTAATTATACTAGACTTAAGTGCTACGAGTTTATATTCTCCTAATTTTTCAAGTAGTGTTAAGATATCTTCTGGTGATCCATTGGCAAAAACATATCTAGCTGTTGAAATCGTAGTTTCTTTTCTTCTTTTTTCCTGTGTTTGATTACTCAAAGAGTTTTGAAGATTCTTTCTAAAGGATTCAAAATAGGCTTCTCTTAATCTATAAATTAAAACAATCCATACAAATACAAAGAAGAGTACAATAACAGTAATATAAGATGTACTTAGATCTAGCTTTCTAATTAAGAAAATAAGCATAAACCCTGCAATACCTGTTGCAATACTATCTACAGCAACATCTATAAAAGACTTGGCTTGGCTTTTAATATGATAAGGAATAGGCATAATAGATAGCTCTACAGCAGCCTTGTTGAGTGATTGCTTAAAACTTCCCTCAAACCCTTTAATAATGATTAATACCCATAATTCTGGAAAGGTTAAAAACAAAAGACTCCCTAGAGCAATCCCTAATGGAAGCACGAGTAAAGTAGAAGAAACCCCAAACCGGCTTAAAAAGCGATTGGTAACAAATAATTGTAATAGCAGCGCGATGACATTAAATGTTGAGAACCAAAAACCAAAAAAGGAAGCTAGGTCATCTACATTTGTAATGAGTGTATTTGCAAAATCACTAAATTGGAAATCTACTAGTTTTGCAACAATCACACCTATTCCAGTTGTCAACGCCAAGTAGACAAGGTGCTTTGATTTTGAAATAAGCTTAAATGAAGATACTTGCTCGTTAGTATCATTATAGGTACGTTGCTTACGTATATACGTATTCATTTCTCGTATCCTGAGTCGCCATACTTTTTGAATAATAGGGATACAAAAAAGTATTAAAATCCCAGCTAAAAGGATAGCAAATTTATTTCCGAAAGATGTTGTTATAATACTAGTAATATATCCTCCTACAACACCTCCAGCAATGGCTCCCGCTCCTATAAAACCAAATAATCGCTTTCCTTCTCTAGCATTAAATACCATATTTGCTAAAATCCAGAATTGAGAAGTGGCAATAACCGCAAACAACGATACGCCTATGTAATACACATAAATCAAGATATTACTCAATATCTCAAAATGTAAAATTGAACTGAGTGTTAGGAATCCTAAACTAAAGATAATTAAGGAAGTGATGGTGACCTTTAGTAAAGAGAAATTACGTATAGCCCTATTGTATAGATAAGTCGTGCTGACAGCTACTCCAGCAACCAATAGATAGCCATACGGAAGATGGTCTGCGCCTAGTTTACTTAAAAATAATGCATTCACAGTAGGCTTTACAATAAGCAATACGGTGATAATAATAAAGATATATAATTGCATTAAAAAAGAGATGTATATTTCACCATCTCTTAATCCAAACGTTTTATTAATAAATTTCTTGATCAACCCTTCTTCTTTTTCTTACTCGCTGACTTCGACTTTTTCAATACACTTTCCAAGGGCAATACTAAATCTCTTATAATTTGCTCACCTAAATTGTTGTCAATCAATGCTACAATAATGTACTTTCTTTTAGGACCCCATACAAGTGCTGAATCAGAATGATAATTTCTCCAAGATCCAGATTTTCTATAAATCGTTGCATTTGGTGCTACTTTATCTAAGGTATTTACAAATTTGTGGTGCAACGCTGGATCTTTCATAATATCCAACATTTCCTTAGAACGTTCTGTACTTACGAGATTACCTAAAACTAATTGATAGTAAAAACTACACACCTGTAAAGTCGTTGCAGCATGACTTAATCCTTTCAAAGGTTCTGGATATCGTCTACCGCCTGAAGCATATCGTTTTCCTACCCATAGCCCACCACCAGCTTCTTCATCATACAACATAGTTTCTGGAGCTCTTAATACAGCTTCTATTTTTTCATATCCTACGCGGTCAATCATTCTAGTAGATGCTTGATTGTTAGATTTACTAATCATCAAACGCATATCTTTTTTAACTTCTTTTGTTTCTATAAGCTCCCCTTTATCTATAGCATCCATAGCTGCTAGCAATATGGCTATTTTTGGCAAACTTGCGGCATACATAAGCTCTCTATCATTTAACCCTGCATACTTGATATTGTTAAGATCACTTAGGTCAACAAGACCTACAGACATTTGCTTACTTTTTATAAGTTGTTTCCAGATAGGGTTTTTTAATATTTCATTAGATAAAAGTTGTTGTAGGGTGGCATCCTGTAACTCTGCTATCGGTAGGATAGGATCATCCGGTACCGCAGGTAATGTTTGCTGTGCACATAAATTTGCAGTTATTAAAAATACTGTTGCTATTAACAATTTTAATTTACTCATAATTTGGTTTTATGTTTACATGATAAATTATGCAAGTAATGTGCCAACACCACCTTATTTGACAAAATCTTCTTATTAAAAAGCAGGAATAACACGACTTTGATTTTTAGAAGTTTACTTGTTAAAATAAGACATTGAAAACTAAAAATTTCCTTTAAAAAATTCCACTTTTTTTAAGTTTTTCACTTTTTCAAAGATAAGGCGTTATTACAATGTTTTTCAAAAGTGCTCTATGCTATTGTTAATCCACATAATAGCAGATTTGACTTCTTTAATATAGCACTTATAGTTGTGATATCACAATAAGAAGCCACATCTCATATTGAACCTTGGGTTTTCTATTTTATACGCTTTCGCGAAAGCAAAAAAAATCCCAAAAACACTGTTCATGGTTTTTGGGATTCATATTGTATTAGATTCTGCTCTCGCAGAAATGTATTATCCTTTCATAGTAGCAGCCATGTACTCACGATTCATGCGTGCTATATTTTCTAGTGAGATTCCTTTAGGACACTCTACTTCACAAGCGCCTGTGTTGGTACAGTTACCAAATCCTTCTTCATCCATTTGCTTGACCATATTCAATACACGATCTGTCGCTTCTATCTCTCCTTGTGGTAATAATGCAAACTGACTCACTTTTGCACTTACAAAAAGCATCGCACTTGAGTTTTTACAACTCGCTACACAAGCTCCACAACCTATACAGGTAGCAGCATCAAAAGCAGCATCGGCGTTGGCTTTTTCGATTGGAATTGCGTTTGCATCTTGTGTATTTCCAGACGTATTTACAGAAATAAATCCTCCCGCATGTTGGATACGATCAAAGGAAGATCGATCAACCATCAAATCTTTAATCACAGGAAAACCTGCGGCACGAAAAGGTTCTATCGTAATAGTATCACCATCTTTAAATTTACGCATGTGCAGTTGACAGGTGGTCACCAAACGGTCTGGCCCATGTGCTTCTCCATTAATAAACATAGAGCAAGAACCACAGATTCCCTCACGACAATCATGATCAAAAACTACAGGATCGTCTCCTTTATTGATCAGCCCATTATTGAGCACATCCATCATTTCTAAGAAAGACATATCTCCATCGATTCCATCAATAGGGTATGTCACCATTTGTCCTTTAGCCTGAGCGTTCTTTTGACGCCAAATTTTCAATGTTAATTTCATAACTAGTTACTAAGTTATTAAGTTACTAAGTTACTAAGTTACTAGGGGTTTATACCTCTAACTTAGATCTTTTGAGATACGCAATGTATCCGTTCAATATTTTTAAAGTTTTGTCATGGATTACTCTAAATTCCAATAAAACTTCGTCATTAATATAATTTTCATCTCTCGCTACAATGACATGATCTAATGTTTTCATAAAGCGAACCTCTAGCCATTCTGCAAAACTGAATATTTTCTTGATAATGAAATCTTCCAAAATCTTCTGCGATATTGTTTCCCACAGATCTAGAAGATCTCCTTATTTGACTTATCAAGCTAAATTTTTCATCATTGGGATTTTTATATCGATTTGTTCTTGTACAAAATTTCTTAAATTTCTAGCTTCTTTCCAACATTCTAACTGTTCAAATGATTTAAATGCAGCCATTCCCTTTTCTCAATAACTAAATAACCCAATAACTATTAACTCTACTTATAACTTCTTTGTTTTACTTCTATATTCTCATAATTAAGCTCTTCTTTATGCAATACGGCATCTTTGGGAGCTCCTTTATATTCCCATGCAGAAACAAACGTAAAGTTTTCGTCGTCACGTAGTGCTTCTCCTTTTTGTGGTCCGTCTAGCTCAACCGATTCTTCACGGAAATGACCCCCGCAAGATTCGTTTCGCGTAAGCGCATCCTTAGCAAAAAGCTCTCCTAATTCAAGGAAATCTGCTACACGAAGTGCTTTGGCGAGCTCTTCATTAAACTCATTTTCTGTGCCTGGCACACGTACTTCTTTATAAAACTCTTCTCGTAAAGCAGCAATCTCATCAATCGCACTCTGAAGGTCTGTCGCATTACGAGACATCCCGCATTTGTTCCACATGATCTTTCCTAATTTCTTATGGAAATAATCAACAGCTTTGGTCCCATTATTATTTATTAAAGCCACTACTTGCTTACGTACATTTTGTTCTGCTTCTTCAAATTCAGGAGTGTCAGTCGAGATAGGTCCTGTACGGATATCATGAGACAAATAATCTCCAATAGTGTATGGTAATACAAAGTATCCATCGGCAAGACCTTGCATAAGTGCAGAGGCTCCTAAACGATTGGCTCCGTGGTCTGAAAAATTAGCTTCTCCTATAGCGTATAATCCTTCTACCGTAGTTTGTAAGTTGTAATCTACCCAAAGCCCCCCCATGGTATAATGCACCGCAGGATAAATCATCATAGGCGTATTATATGGATCTTGATCTACAATTTTATTGTACATCTGAAAGAGGTTTCCATATTTGGTTTTCACAACTTCTTGACCTAATTTTTTGACTAAAGCAGCATCATTAGCGTCTTGATGTGTCACATACGCTTGCTCTTTTCCATAACGCTCAATAGCCGCTGCAAAATCAAGATAAACGGCTTCTCCTGTTTTATTTACTCCAAATCCTGCATCACAACGTTCTTTGGCAGCTCTTGAAGCTACATCACGTGGCACTAGGTTTCCAAAGGCTGGATAGCGACGCTCTAAATAGTAATCTCTATCTTCTTCTGGGATAGCTGTCGGTTTTAATTTACCAGCTCTGATCGCTTCTGCATCTTCTTTTTTGGCAGGCACCCAAATACGCCCATCATTACGAAGAGACTCTGACATCAGGGTTAATTTAGACTGATGATCTCCAGACACTGGAATACACGTAGGATGTATTTGCGTGTAACATGGATTTGCAAAATAAGCGCCACGCTTATGTGCTTTCCAAGCAGCTGTTACGTTAGATCCCATGGCATTTGTAGAAAGATAGAATACGTTTCCATACCCTCCTGTTCCTAAAACCACAGCATGTGCTGAGTGACGCTCAATCTCACCCGTAACTAGGTTACGTGTGATAATCCCTCTTGCTTTTCCATCTAATTTTACAACGTCTAGCATCTCGTGACGATTGTACATTTTGATCTTACCTCGTCCTATCTGACGGTTCATCGCAGAATAAGCGCCAAGTAGTAATTGTTGTCCAGTTTGTCCTTTTGCATAGAACGTACGGCTTACCAATACTCCTCCAAAAGAACGGTTATCGAGTAGCCCTCCATAATCACGTGCAAAAGGTACTCCTTGTGCAACACATTGATCTATAATATTTGTAGATACCTCAGCAAGACGATATACGTTAGACTCACGACTACGATAATCTCCTCCTTTTACAGTATCATAAAAAAGACGGTAGGTAGAATCTCCATCGCCTTGGTAGTTTTTTGCTGCATTAATTCCTCCTTGTGCTGCAATAGAATGCGCACGACGTGGAGAATCTTGAAAGCAAAATGCTTTTACGTTATATCCTAATTCTGCTAGCGTTGCCGCTGCAGATCCTCCTGCAAGTCCAGTTCCTACTACAATAATGTCAATAAGACGTTTGTTGGCTGGGTTGACAAGATTAATATCATTTTTATGGTTTGTCCACTTATCTGCTAGTGGTCCCGAAGGTATTTTTGAATCTAATGCCATAGCGATTATTTTTAATGTGGAATTTGATTAAAGTGATGGTATACTGCGATACATATAAATCCTACAGGTATTGCGATAGACCATACCTTGGCAAACTTGGATAATCCAGCAGCATACTTATTATTAAATCCTACAGATTGAAATGTAGAAGCAAAGCCGTGCCATAAGTGTAGTGCTAGTAAAACAAATGAAATAACATACAAACCTACACGCACTGGGCTTTCAAATTTATGAACGGTCTCTTCTAAATATCTAAATCCAGAACTAGGATCATTAGGGTTTACTAATCCTGTCATATCTCCTTCTACGTACTTAATCGTTATTTCATGAATCCAAAAATCATAAAAATGTAGTCCTAAGAAGGCAAGAATTACCAATCCAGATATAATCATATTACGAGACATCCAACTTGCGTTTGCACTCCCTTTATAATTTACATAGTTGATAGGGCGTGCTTTGCGGTTTTGAATCTCTAATACAAACCCCATTACAAAATGAAAAATAACGCCAAGAATTAATACAGGTTGTAGTGCAAACTGCACTAAGCCATTTGTCCCCATAAAATGAGACCACGTATTAAATAATTCTGGTGCAAGTACTGATGTACTATTGATAACAAAATGTTGTGTAAGAAAAACAACGAGGAAAAGACCTGAAAGCGCCATTGCCACTTTTCTGCCTATCGAAGATTTTAATAATCCGCTCATTAAAAGTTGATTTAAGTAATTCATACAAATGTACGGCGCAAACGTTATTTTAACAACTATACAGGACATGGAATCACGCTATTTAGAATGATTATAAGAAGTAGTATAGCTCTGTTTGACATATTCCTCAAAAGAATCTGAAACAGAAAGCCTATCATTAAACATTTTCAATATATATGAACGTTTTTTAATGAAATTTTAAGGGTTTGCTTTCGCGAAAGCATACTAAAAACCTTCGTAATATAATTCAACATTACTTGTGAAATTTTACTCAATAAAAAAGCAGCTAAGAACTCTTAACTGCTTTTTCTATATTTTAAAGAAAAAATTACTACTTCACCTCTAACTTAGTCGTCGTTGCCACTGCATTTCCGCCACCGCCATCAAGTTCGATAGTGTATACTCCTTTAGGTAAGTAGTATTTTCCATTACTGGATTTTGCAATATTGAGTTCGGTATTTGATTTTTCTAATGCTTTCTTCCCTTTTTCGGTGATAGACATATCATAATCCACAACATTGATTCCTGTTTGTGGATTTAACGGGATTCGTTGCAATTCTTTTCCGTCGGCATCTTTTACGACCATTGAAAACTTACCGGCATAGCTGGTAAAATAGGATACGGATAGCGATGGTTCAAAGGCAGGTCTCCATGTACTAAAACTGTTTCCCCATCTTCTTGAGTTACGCATAGAGCCTACATCAAAAAGCTGTACATTTTTAGAAGGATCCATTTGCTGAATCGTCGTGAGGTCTGCTCTATAGATACTTCTTCCGTGGGTTCCTAGTAGAAGATGATTTTCTCTTTTCTGGATTTTTATATCGTGTACGGCTACAGCTGGCAATCCTTTCGCGAAAGCGTGATAACGTTGACCACCATCTATGCTTACATACGCTCCATTATCTGTCCCAACATAAATGATATTTTCCTTTTTAGGATCTTCTACAATCACATTAACTGGTGACATTGGGATATCTCCAGAAATATTTTTCCACGTTTGCCCATAATTATCAGATACATATACATACGTTTTAAAATCATCCCAACGGTATCCGTTTAGGGTCACATATACACGTTCTTTTTTATGCTCTGAAGCCACCACACGAGAGACCCATAAATCTTTTGGAAGTCCACCACTGATGTCTGTCCAGCTTCCTCCAGCATCTTTGGTCACAAAGACTTTCCCATCATCACTTCCTGTATAAATCAATCCAAACTGAAAGGGAGATTCGCTGATGGTAGCTAGCGTCCCATAGGCTACATTTCCATCTTTGCCTCCATTAGTAAGATCATCGCTAATGGCTATCCAATCGTCTCCTTGATTCATAGAACGCATTAGCTTATTTCCTCCCAGATAAAGAATATCTTGATTATGCGGACTTAATAAAATAGGAGTTTGCCAATTAAATCTATAAGGTGCCTCTCCTAGTTCGTGCTTGATGTCAAAGCGTTTAAATTCTTCGGTCTCGCGATTGATTCTAAAATAACTTCCAAACTGAAATCCTGTATACACCACATTGGCATCACGACTATCTACTTGCACTTGCATCCCGTCACCGCCCATAATACTTTCCCATGGGTATTGACCGCTTTGGTGCCAGCTTTTGTTTTCTTGTGAGGTATTTGCACCTACCCAAACTCCATTATCCTGAAGGCCTCCATATACATTATACGGTTCTTCATTATCTACTTGAATATAATAAAATTGCCCTACTGAAGGTGCATTTGCTTTGATCCAATTCTCACCATCATCATAGGTGATATTAACACCCCCATCATTTCCATTAATGAGGTGTTTTTCATTTTTAGGATTGATCCATAAAGCGTGATGATCTGAGTGTACGTTTTCTCCTCCTATATTCTTAAAGGTTTTTCCACCATCTTTTGATGTCACAATCGGCACCCCGTAAATATAAATATCCTGATCGTCTTGTGGATTTACGTGAATCTCTCCAAAATAATATCCGTAACTGTAATATATATCATCTAGATAACCGTCGTGTGTCTTTTTCCAGGTTTTTCCTGCATCGTCAGATCGGTATACTTCGGCACCTGTTACTGGTGTGTCAAAGAGTTCTGTATTTGCTGTTTCTAAATACTTTGCAAGATCAACAGGTTGTACTGATCCGCTGCGTACCATATCCTTTATAGTTGAGGCACGGTATTTTTCTTGAAAATTATTGCTTTTTAAGAAGTTATTGAGTCTCTTAGTATCCAATGCCAGAAAGGCATCTTTACTCATAGTTTTAAAATCGTCTTTGGATAATGCTCCAGAATTATTGGATTTATTATCTTCTGCCTTTCGGCGAAATTGACTATCATGCACCGCATATACAGTATTGGCGTCATAGACAGCAATCCCGATCCGCCCAACGCCATCTCCAGAAGGAAATCCATTTAGTTTCTGCCATGTCGAACCGCCATCGGTACTTTTATAGATTCCAGATCCAGTACCGCTTCCTTCAAAATTCCACGCTTTACGGTCTTTATCCCAAGCCGAAGCATACATCAAGTTAAAATTGGCAGGGTCATGGTCTATATCTATAATACCACTCTCACTATTCACAAACAGTGTTTTTGCCCATGTCTTTCCGCCATCAGTGGTTTTGTAGACACCGCGCTCATCATTGGTAGAGTACAAATGTCCTGTAGCACCGACAACGACCTCATCAGGATTTGAAGGGTTGATTAAGATACGTCCGATGTGATGTGAATCTGTAAGACCTACGTTTTGCCAGGTAGCACCTTTATCGGTTGATTTTAAAATTCCGATACCTGCATAACTAGAACGTGACGCATTATTTTCTCCTGTCCCTACCCAGATGGTGCCGCTTTTCCAATCGACAGCAATGTCGCCCACGTTTTGAGTATCGCTCGTATCTAGTATAGGTTCAAAAGTAGTCCCATTATTATTGGTATACCAAACCCCACCACTGGCATAGCCTACATAAAATTCTGAAGGCATATCAGGATTGACCGCAAGATCTACTACACGACCACTCATGATAGAGGGCCCTATGTTTTCAAAAGGGAGATTCTTAACTAGTGAATTTTGTTGCGCAGTACGTTTTTGGGTAATGGCTTGTTGTACTTGTGCCGCTGAAGTTGCAGGTTGTTGTGGGTACGCTTTCGCGAAAGCGAATACCGAAACACCTAAACATAGGAGTGTGCCTAATTTCATAAGTATTGCCCGTGTAGACGGGTCTATTTTGGATTAGTTAATCAGTTTTAGTGCGTTTAAAGTACGGAAATGTGAAATTATGTGAAAGTTTTTGGAAGGAGTTTAACATGATTTGAAAATCTTGTGAAAAATCGTATTTCAATTATGGCAAAACCGCACACACTGTTGCACACTATACATAATTTACAGAAATTACTGACTATCAATTATTTATATTTGTTTTTATAAATATAATTTTGTTCTTTTGTTTATAACTAACTCTGCTAAAAACAATTATTTATGAAGTATTTTAAGTTTTTATCATCTGCACTGCTCATAATAGCAGTCACGATGACGAGTTGTGAAAATGAGGTAGAAAATCAAGATGATCTCCAAGGAGAACAAGTAATTACCAGAATCGTAGAAGAACAAACAAGTATAGGTGATATACTGCTTCCGTCAGGCACAAAAGTACGTATGGTTTCAGAAAGCCAGATTGATATTGAATTACCATCTGATTTTGAATTTTTACTTTACGATGACAAAGACGGAGTAAGTTTCTCAAAGTTCGGGAGTTATTCTTGTGCTTGTTCTGCTCAAAATAGCTGTAAAGTTTTTTATAATGAAAATGTTGGCTATGGCTGTTTACAGAACTCATGCTCGGGTTCTTGTACAGGAACTCCAAGTGGTGGTGATATCAAGAAACCTGCTTATGGGATTATCAATAATACCTCTAGTAAATTACTCGGAGAAAAGTTTAAAGCATCTGGTAACTTAACACATAGAGGCTATGAGATATTTTTGGAGTATATCGCAAAAGATACATTGATTGCATTTTTTGATGTTGCTTTTATTGGAAATGACTACAAGAATGGAACAGAATTAATTACTGAAAAAGGAGAAGAAAGTACTACACACGTTTTATTGCAGTATAAAGGAATTTCATTTTCTGCTGTGGTTCCAAATTTTGATGAACATAAAGACAACCAAATCATACATTTTCAACAAGGGCCTTCTATCTCTTGTGCAGGAAATAATGGATGTTCTTGTACGAAAGATAAAACCTGTTTTTTAGGGAATTGTGTATATTATTGTGATGGTTGTACATCGTGTACAATGACTGTAGATGAAAAATAATATTTTCTGATTGTGATGATAAAAAAATGACGATACTATTTACGAAGAGTCATTTAAAAACGCTCAAGAAGATAACATAGGTAAAGTAACACTGTCGATTGAAGGGTAAGGGGGAAAAAGAAAAGCGAACCGAAGTTCGCTTATACATTTCTTTAAAGTGTACATCTTCCAAAACTATTGACATAAAATGGGAAGCGGCAATCTCGACCGTCACCATCTGTATCACAATTTGGATTAAAGCTTTCTGGAGTATCAAAATCATCACAATATCCTGGTGGTAACCAACCTCCAACAATATTTTTTTGTTCAGACTTGTCTAAAATTTTTCCTAATGATTTAATGTTTTTTAACATATTGTTTTTTTTTAAATTAATACTGTGTATGAAAGTATATAATTATTCAGTAAATTTTAATAGCACATTACTTGAATTCCGTGAATTCAAGCACTAAAAATTTACAGACTTCTTTGATAGATAGTAATGCCTTTAAGCATCTATGACAGTCGAAACATTTGAAATCCTATCACTATCATTTTTTAAAAAATATACAGAAATAGCATCCCTTTCTATTGAAAAAGGTTCGCTCACGCGAACCTTAAAATGAAAATTAACAAATGACCATTTTATATAAAGCTGTTTAAATACCACCCGATAAGTACATCCAGCCAAGAAGCTTTTCGTACTTAGAAAAGGGAGACTTTTCTGGGTGGCTTTTTAAACTACTTTAATATTGAAAACTTACCTTCCCTGTTTCCATGTCATAAACAGCAGCAACGATTTTAATTTGACCATTCTTTTCTAGTGCTGCCATTTTTGGTGATTGTACACGGATGTCTTCTACGGTTTTAATAGCATTCGTATGAATGACTTTATTGGTAAACGCTACGTTTTTTGAAGATACTTCTCCATCTACTTCGGTGGCGATGACAGAAGGTTTAATTTCTGCTAATAAATCAGAGAGCGCATTCATGCCCATAGAAGCAGCATCTGTATTATCTATAGCATGCTTTACAGCACCACAAGCGGTGTGTCCCATTACAATAACAACTTTAGATCCAGCGACAGCGGTAGCAAACTCCATAGATCCTACAATATCTTTATTTTCTATATTACCCGCGACACGTGCCACAAAAATATCTCCAATTCCCAAATCAAAAACATCTTCAACAGGAACTCGACTGTCTACACACGATAATACAATCGCCTTTGGATATTGCCCGATGGTTGCCTTTCTTCTTTGTGCAGAATGGTCTCGTTGCGTAAGATTATTATTTACAAAATTCTCATTTCCTTTCTTTAACCTTCCTATAATTTCATCTGGAGACATCGTCGCTTGCTCTTCTGCGGTCATGATACTCTTAACTGGTGCTTTTTCCATTGTTTCAATAACTACAGGGGTTTCTTTTACTACTTTTTCTGAAGTCTCATTACAAGAAATTAATGATATCATTACTACTGCGACTGCGAATACTCTTAATTGTTTTTTCATTGTTATTGGTTTTACTTGTTATTCTTATTGAAAAAATTAATTGTTTACTATGCAAATCTAATAGTAATACTATCAATAATGTGTAAAATACTTTTATTTGGCGAATATTTAACTATAATTCTTTCCAATGAAATCAAAATTATCTCATTTTCAATGTATTGAACTGCCTCACAAATCAGTTCTAATTTTAGCGCATGATCTTCTTTAAAAAGGTTTTAAGAGGTTTTGCTTTGTAAAGCGATTGTCTTTTTAATGTTATAGCCTTGAATGTATCATAAGATGAAGGATGCGTTTTAATTTGTGGAGTACGCTTTCGCGAAAGCGTAAAAACATCTTACCAAATAACAAAGTGTGAAGTATAGTATATAAACTAAAAAAGTGGATACTCATAAAGAATATCCACTTTTTAATGTGTGAGTAATCTAGATTATTTGATAGGCATAATCGATTTTACGTTGACAAATTCTTTGATTCCGAAACCTCCATGTTCTCTTCCGTATCCAGAATCTTTTACGCCTCCAAATGGCATATTTGGCTGGTTATCACTTGCCGAATTAATAAATACCATGCCTGTGTCAAAATGATTTTTTGCAAGCTCCACTGCCTTTTCTATGTTTTCACTAAAGATACCACCTCCAAGTCCAAATCTACTGTCATTTGCGATTCGCATGGCATCTTCTTGATCTTTCGCTTTAATTAAGCTTGCTACAGGACCAAAAAATTCCTCTTCATACGCAGGTTGACCTGGTTGTACATTTCCTAATATCGTCGCTGGATAGAAAAATCCTTTTGCATTGGGCATCTTTCCTCCTAATAAGATTTCTGCTCCCTTGTCTACACTTTTTGTTACTTGATCGTGTAGTTTTTCTCGTAAATCTTTTCGTGCTAGGGGTCCCATGGCAGTATCTCTGTTAGTGGGATCTCCGTACTCCACTTCGTTCATGCCTGCGATAAACTTCTCTTTAAATTCTTCATATACACTTTCTACTACAACAAATCGTTTTGCAGCGATACATACTTCTCCGTTGTTATAGATTCGTCCTTGCACGCACGTTTCTGCTGCCATGGCAATATCTGCATCTTCTAAAACAATATATGCGTCATTACTACCCAACTCTAGCACCGTTTTCTTAGCATGCTTTGCGGCTTCTTGAGCTATAATTTTTCCAGAACCGAGGCTTCCTGTAAAGGTGACACCTCTCACGTATGTATTGGCAATGACTTCATTAGACTGATCATTATTGATTAATAATACTTTAAATAAGTTTTTAGGAAGACCCGCTTGTTCCATAATTTCTTGTAGTAACAGCGCAGATCCTGTACAGCACTCGGCATGTTTTAATAATACACCGTTTCCAGCAGCAAGACTAGCGATAGCATATCTAACTGCTTGATAACAAGGGAAATTCCATGGTTGAATCCCATATATAACTCCTACTGGCGAATACGTAATCATTCCTTTATCTCCATTAGGTAATTCTCGTTCTTCATCTTCGAGCTCTTTGATTCCTGTGGTTGCTGTGTATTCGCAAATACCTGCACACAGTTTTATTTCTTGGAAGCCATGCTTTACTACTTTTCCCATTTCTTGAGTCATAAGTTTTGCAAATTCTTCGCGACGCTCCATAAGGACTTCTCCTATTTTCTTTATAATCGAAGCCCGAGCATCTACTGATTTGGTTTTCCAATCTAAGAAGGCATGATGACAATCTTCTACAGCTTTAGAAGCCTCCTTTTTCGTCATGTACTGGTATTCTTTGATCGTTTCTTCTGTGGCGGGATTAATGGTTCTAAATCCGCCCATTATTTCTCTGTCTTTCATATATTTTCTCACGCACAATATTGGGCGTTTATTTAGTTAATAAAATGGTTCTTATTTATGATGGGATTAAATCTCTTGTTTTTGCTTCGTAATCGATATATCCTTCTTTTCCTTGTGTGTAAAAAGTGTCTTTATTCCAATCGCTCATTTCTACATTTTCTCTGAATCTTCCTACTAAATCTGGATTAGAAATAAATAGTTTTCCAAAAGCGACCATATCGGCATCTCCATTACTAATTACTTTGTTTCCTTTGGATTGTGTAAATCCAGTATTAATCATTAAGTTTCCTTTGTACATAGGCCTGTATCGTTTGGCGATTTCTGAGACTGCATGAGGAACCTCTGAAACATCTGTAAAAGGCTCAGATAAATGGATATAGGCTAAGTTGTACTCGTCACTTAACTTTTTAATAATATAATCAAACGTTGGGATCGTTTCTTCTTCTACTTCCATTCCAAATACGCCGTGAAGGGAAGGATTAAAACGTGCGCCTATTTTATGTTCTGGAATGACTTCTTTCATTTCATCTAAGACCTCAAAGAAAAAGCGAGCTCTGTTTTCTATACTTCCTCCATATATATCTTCTCTTTTGTTACTGAAGGGACTAAAGAACTGATGAAACAAGTAGCCGTTTGAAGAATGAATTTCGACGCCGTCAAAACCAGCCTCTACCGCATTTTTGGCAGCTTGTATAAATTCTTTTTTTGTAATGTTGATCTCTTCTTGTGTCATCGCCTTAGGCGTAACAGTATCTTTTTGTCCATCTGGTGTATATACCTCCTCTTCAGGATTAATCGCTGAAGGCGCCCATGGCAATTCACCATTGTGAAAATCAGGATGAGAAATTCTTCCTACGTGCCATAACTGAATAAAAATACGTCCTCCGGCATCATGAACAGATTTAGTGACTTTCTTCCAGCCATCAATTTGTGCTTGATTGTGAATTCCGGCGGTGTAAACATATCCTACAGCTCTTTTTGAAACTTGCGATCCTTCGGTTATGATAAGACCCGCAGTGGCTCGTTGTGTATAATAAGGCACATGTAAATCCTCCGTAGGAGCAGCATCTTTATTATCGGCTCTACTTCGAGTCATGGGTGCCATAACGACACGATTTTTTAATTGTAATTCTCCTAATGTTATAGGTTCTAATAGTGGTTGTGTATCTTTCATAGTGGATGTTTTTGTTAAATATACTAAGTATAATCGTTAAAACATCACTGGTTACAGGCGCTTAGCGTTAAAAATTGTTAAGATTTGGCTTCAAAAACAACTCTTTAAAACAGCCTTATATAATTTGTTTTTTATTTTATGGAATTTCTATCATGATTTGATTTGGATGTGTCAAAAAAGAAAGTGTACGCTTTCGTACTTCGACGAAACTCAGTATAAACTTCTGCGTCACTTTGTTCCTAGAAAGCGTATAAAAACAATCTTAAAACACATTTCCAGAAGCATATCACATTTCGTACTTTTGATAAAAATCAGAATCTCATGAAATACCATCGTATAGATAACAAGCTTTTTATTAAAAATCGTAAAAACTTTATGGCGAAGATGAAGCCAAACAGTCTTGCCGTCTTTAATAGTAATGATCAATATCCTATCAGTGCAGATAGTACCATGCCTTTTGAGCAACACAGAGATATTTTTTATTTAAGTGGGGTAGATCAAGAAGAGTCTATTTTGGTATTATTTCCTGATTGTCCAAAGGAGAAATATCGTGAGATTTTATTCTTAAAAGAAACCAATGAGCATATAGCGGTTTGGGAAGGTGAGAAGCTTACGAAAGAAAAAGCGTTGGAAACCGCTGGAATCAAAACCGTGTTTTGGCTTCAAGATTTAGAAAAAATATTTGCTGAGTTGATGACGTATGCAGACACCGTATATGTCAACACGAATGAGCATTACCGAGCTGCAGTTGAAACTGAAACTCGTGAAGATCGGTTTACGAAATGGTGGAAAGCAAAATATCCTGCGCATAGCGTTGCAAAAAGCAATCCTATCTTACAACGCTTACGTTCTGTAAAAGACCCTATTGAAATTGATTTGATACAGAAGGCGTGTGATATTACCAATAAAGGATTCCGTCGTGTGTTAGGATTTGTAAAACCAGGCGTTTGGGAATATGAAATCGAAGCGGAATTCATTCACGAATTTTTACGCAATCGCTCTAAAAAGTTTGCCTACACACCTATCGTAGCATCAGGTAATAATGCAAATGTATTGCATTATATAGAGAATAATCAGCAATGTAGAGACGGCGATTTAATTTTAATGGATGTGGGCGCTGAGTATGCGAACTACTCCAGTGATATGACCCGTACGATTCCGGTGAATGGTCGTTTTACAGATCGTCAAAAAGCCGTTTACAATGCAGTATTGCGAGTGAAAGATGAAGCTACCAAAATGTTAGTTCCTGGAACCTATTGGGAGCCGTATCATGTTGAAGTTGGCAAACTGATGACTTCTGAACTTTTAAAATTGGGGCTTTTAGACAAGGCAGATGTTCAGAATGAATCTTCAGAAAAACCTGCCTATAAAAAATACTTTATGCATGGGACAGCTCACCACTTAGGGCTCAATACGCATGACTATGGTCTTTTACACTTGCCCATGGAAACCAATATGGTATTTACCGTTGAGCCTGGAATTTATATCCCAGAAGAAGGTTTCGGTGTACGCTTAGAAGATGATGTAGTACTACAAAAAACGGGTGCCCCCTTAAATCTGATGAAAAATATTCCAATTGAAATAGAGGAAATAGAAAACTTAATGAATAGATAAAAAAAGCCACCTCTAGGGTGGCTTTTTTGTTTACAATGAAATTTTAGGCGCTGGCTGTTTTTACACTACTTTTTTGCCAAAAATAGAGTACAGCAAATAAAATGATTAGAATTCCTGGAAAGGCAATCATATAGGTCAAGGTTTGTTGTCCAGCGGCTAATTCCAGTTCTGTTCCCGTAAGTCCCAAGGCACTTTTTGCTTCCCTTGAACGGTCAATCCAAGAACC
>NZ_CALEMI010000028.1 GCF_937910895.1 uncultured Dokdonia sp.
TGCTTTCATTCTATCGTCCGTATACTTCTTTAGTAAATTTGTTTTCCGTTCAAAAACAATTTTACCGGAATTAACCTGACTTACACCCGACATACTCAAAAACACAAAAAAACCTATAATTAATTCTAGGTATGTATGTGCCTTTGCATCCAATCTTGAAGTTGCAGTTCCACCACAACCTATAATTAATAGTGCAATAAGTATTAGTAAGTTTTGGTTAAAATGAATACTCAATCCAATAATGAAAGTCAGTACCCCTGAAACACCTATCAGATGAAGACTCGCTTTGAATTTTGCTAATACCAATATAAAGGCTGCTAAACTAGATGCTAAAATACCAACAAAGAAAAAATAAAGTTCAGGGATCTCATATCCTTTAAAGACAATATTTATTAATAAAAAGGTAAAGAGGAGTTGCAATAATAAAGGGTAACGACGCTCTTTTACATTCTTTAAATGGATCTCTGTAACTACGTTTAGATTTTTAAGCATAAAATAGCTTAAAATTGGGATGACAACTGTCATGATAGAAGTGGCAAATATCTTTGAAAAGAGAAAAGAAGTAGTAAAGAATCGAGGAGAAATTTGAAAGTATAATACAACGCCAGCTAAAGGCATCAATAAGGGATGAAAGATATAAGATAAACTTCGTATAATGTACTTCATTAGATTTGTTTGCGGAGTCTAGCAACGGGAAGGTCTAATTGTTCTCTATATTTTGCTATGGTACGTCTTGCTATTGGATATCCTTTTTCCTTCAAAATATTCGCTAATTTATCATCAGTAAGCGGTTTTTTCTTATCCTCTTCTTCAATAACAGTTTCTAGAATTTTTTTGATTTCTCGCGTAGAGACCTCTTCCCCTTGGTCGTTGGTCATACTTTCGCTAAAAAAATCTTTGATTAATTTTGTACCATAGGGTGTATCTACATATTTACTATTTGCAACACGGGATACTGTCGAGACATCCATGCCAATCTCGCTAGCGATATCCTTTAAGATCATAGGACGTAGATTACGCTCATCACCTGTAAGGAAGTATTCCTTTTGATAATACATGATAGCACTCATCGTAACAAATAATGTCTGCTGGCGTTGTAAAATAGCTTCTATAAACCACTTTGCAGCATCCAGTTTCTGTTTTATAAACATCACGGCATCTTTCTGTGCTTTCGTTTTTTCTTTAGATGCTTTATAGCCTTTCAGCATATTGCTATAATCTCTAGAGACACGCAACTCTGGTGCATTCCGCCCATTGAGTGAAAGCTCCAATTCTCCTTCTACAATACGAATAGTAAAATCCGGTACCACATGCTCTACAATCCTAGTGTTACTAGAATAAGAACCTCCTGGTTTAGGATTTAAATGTTCAATTTCCTGAATAGCATCTTTAAGCTCTTCTTCAGAAATAGAAAATTTAGACATTAATTTTTCGTAATGTTTTTTACTAAAATGGTCAA
Source organism: uncultured Dokdonia sp. (assembly GCF_937910895.1). Lineage (GTDB taxonomy): Bacteria > Bacteroidota > Bacteroidia > Flavobacteriales > Flavobacteriaceae > Dokdonia. The sequence goes on from NZ_CALEMI010000028.1 coordinate 1,460, forward strand.
AAGATTTTTCAAGAATATCAATAGCCAATGCTACAGATTTTGTAGGCTGCTTTCGCGAAAGCTGTATAATCAAACATTCTTCTAGGTTACGTGCAGCAACTCCCGAAGGATCTAAGTCCTGCACTTTAAAAAGGACCTCTTCTATTTTTTCTTCGGTAGTATATACATTTTGGGTAAAAGCAAGATCATCCATTAGGTCTTCTAAAGATCTTCTTAGGTAGCCACTTTCATCCAAACTTCCTATAATAAACTCGGCGATATCTCGCTCTTCTTGAGATAATCGAAATGTATTGAGTTGCGTTTTTAGATATTGATTAAATGAAGTGCCAGACGCATAAGGGATTTGTCTGTCTTCATCATCTGCACTATAATTATTGGCACTTAGACGATAATCTGGTGTCTCATCATCACTTAAATATTCATCTACATTAATTTCGGTTTCTATAGTTTCGTTTCCAAAATCTTCTTCTGTGTTGCTAAACTCATCATACTCATCCTTATTTTCTTCTTTCCCGCTATCTAATGCAGGATTTTCTTCAAGCTCTTGTTTTATTTTTTGTTCAAAGGCTTGGGTAGGCAATTGAATAAGTTTCATCAACTGTATTTGTTGAGGAGACAGCTTTTGCGAAAGTTTAAAATTGAGTTGTTGTTTTAACATACAACAAAAATAAGCAAAAGGGAGAAGATCATAGCGTTATATTTTACCATAGAATAGGTAATTACAGCAGCTACTGAAAAAATAATACACACTAAGAGGTTTTGCTATGGTTTAAACAACCCATGTTTAATCGCATAGATCACAAGCCCTGTCCTATTCTTTAAATTAAGTTTAGAAAACACACTGTCTCTATATCCTTGCACTGTTTTAGGACTCAGGAACATACAATCTGCAATCTCATTGTAGGTCATTTCTGTACACGCATGTTTTATAAATTCTAACTCTCTTTCTTTAAGTGTCAGCGAGCTTTCTTCATTAAGACTTCTCACTAAGATTTGTGCTACGGTATTGGTGTGATAAAATCCTTGACTTATGAGTTCTTTTAGGGCGCTTTCTAACACTGATTTTTCAGTATCTTTAAGTAAATATCCTCTAGCGCCAGCACGAAGCATTTTTAGGATAGTACGCTCTTCTTCTTCTACAGAAAGCGCTAATACTTTAATGTTAGGATAATGCTCCTTAAGATAGGCAGTGGTTTCTATGCCATCCATAATAGGCATATTCACATCCATCAGGACAATATCTGGACGTTTATTTTCAAATACAAGTTGATCTATAAGCTCTTGACCATTTTTACAGGTATACAACACTTCAAAATCTTGAAAAGAGTTGACAAGTCCGCTTATGGCTTGTGAGAGGAGTGTATGGTCGTCTACTACTACAAGTTTATTCATGTCTATTGTTTTTTGATGGATATAATAAATGCATCTCAGTGCCATCTCCCTCATTAGACGTAATATTGATTTTAGCGCCAATTAGTTTTCCTCTAGATGCTATGTTAGAGAGGCCTATGCCATTTTTTGCTTTCGCGAAAGCGATGTCAAAACCTATCCCGTTGTCTTTTGCTTTAATCTCTAGACTTTTTTTAGTGTATGTGATACAAACGTCCAGATGTGTTGCTTTAGAATGTTTAATCGTATTGGTAAAAAATTCTTGAAACATCCGAAAGATGATCGTTCCAATTTTTTTATCTACGATAGTAGTAGGCACGCCTGTAACGCTTAAACTGGTGGTAAGATACTCCATACGTTTAAAGCGGTCTAATTCAAGCTTGAGTGCCTCTACGAGTGTCATATTATTCAATGCCTCAGGATTAATAAGCTTGGATAATGCCCGTATTTCTCTAAGCCCTTTTCCAATAGTATTTGCAGCCTCGTCTAATTGCACCTGATCACCTCCAGAGTTTTGCGTCTGTATTTTGGCAAGCGTTAATAACTGCCCAATATTATCGTGTAATTCCCAACTAATGTTACGTAAGGTCTCTTCCCGAATCTCTATTTGTGACTCCGCAATCTCTCGTTCAAAACGTTTTTGAGACGTTTGCTGCTCTAAAAGAAGTTCGTTTTTACGTTTTATAAATACAGAAAATAATACCCCAACTACAATCAATAATAATAATAGGATAGTGATGCCTATTAATATTAAAATTACTGTATTATTTCCTTGAGGTTGTGTCATAAATCACGTTTGTGATGGAGCAAGTTACTAGTTTGTAAATATCTTTTAACTAGGGTTAAAGTCTCTTATTCATACATATAAAGATTCAACTTTTTCTGACTCTTCCTGACACAATAAAACCAAAAATAAAAATAATATTTTGGACTATAATAAATATTTTTTTTAAAACTATTAAACTATTTATTACATCTTCATGAAAGTAGGTATAATTATTTAATATAATATATACAGGTAAGTATCCTATCCAGAAAATTAAGTTACCCATTAAAAACCAAACGGTTAAATCTTTTTGGATAGGAGTTGTATCTTCACTTTGAAGTCGTTCAATAGCATAATACATAATTCCTAAAAGAGATACGAGTCCTCCTGTGAAATAGGATAATGGTAAATAGTTTGAAATAAAATTTTTAAAAAAGACTATTTCAATGAGTAATGTTGTCAAATAAATAAGAAATAAAAAATCTATAACTTTTCTTCTTATCTGTTTTTGTATATTTTTTTTTAGTATATAGTAAATTAATGCAAAGAGTAGTATCTGTCGGATATTATATAAAAAATCTGTTTCTTTTAATATGTAATCAAGATAGTAACCTATTGTAAGATCATTTATAGTTGCATACCATAAATAGAAACAAATATATTTAAGAGGGCTATACCTATACTTATAATAGAAAATAGATGATACTATAACTGTTAGTATTTGAATTATGTCTATTATGTATAATAACATCTATTTTCTATTCATGAATGTTTTAGTAATCTCCATCATTATTATTCATTGGAGGAGGTCTCCTATGACCATCATTCCCCGCAAGGCTAGTAATAGAGTCTTGTACTGTTAAGATTAAATTAGAGCGACCCGCAGGTTTTTTGTTGTAGTCTAATAGTTCTCCTACCGGAACAGCAACGTTATTCCCATTTTGATGTTGTATAGCAAATGCTACTTCATCACCACCTTTTTTCATGGTGGGATTAAAGAAAACTGTTTCTGCTCTAGGATGTTCCTCATTTTTAGTGTCAGAATACTGCCCTAAATACACGCGTAATCCTTTGATTCTTGTTTCCGACTTTTTAGCTTGTTTCTCTATATACTTCATGTATTGTTTTAATTCTTCAAAATCAAACGTAACAGAAGTAGTCGCTAGATAGGGTTCTACTCCTTCTGGCAAATCACTATTCTCAGCCTCTTCAATTAAAGTAATTCTGTTTTCTCTGTAATTATAGAAGAGTTCAGCACCCTTTTCTATAGGTATGATCATATCAGGCGCTACAACAGTCGATGGTCCGTCATTGTCATCATCCTGATTGTTAGTGTGATCCCCCTTGCAATTAACAAGCAATACAGCCATAATAAATAGGGGAATCATAAAATTAAAAATTTTCATAATTGTTTTTGGTTTAGTGGTTATGAATGTGAATTTCTTGTAAGTTACAATGATACGTGTAGTAATCGCAAAAAAAAAGGGGCGAAAGCCCCTTTTTGATGTTGTATAACACCTGATTAAAATTCTGCATGCCCAGGAAATCTAGGATAAGGAATCACGTCACGTATGTTAGTCATACCCGTTGCAAAAAGCACTAAACGCTCAAAACCAAGCCCAAAGCCACTGTGAACACAAGTGCCAAATTTACGAGTGTCCAGATACCACCATAACTCTTCTTCAGGAATATCCAAAGCAGCCATTTTTTCTTTAAGAACATCAAGACGCTCTTCTCTTTGCGATCCCCCTACAATCTCTCCAATACCTGGGAATAAAATGTCCATCGCACGCACCGTTTTTCCATCTTCATTTAAACGCATATAAAACGCTTTGATGTTTGCAGGATAATCAAAAAGGATGACAGGACATTCAAAATGCTTTTCTACGAGATAACGCTCGTGCTCACTCTGTAAATCGGCACCCCACTCGTCTATGATATATTTGAATTTCTTTTTCTTGTTAGGCTTGCTATTACGCAGTATCGTAATCGCTTCTGTATAGCTTACACGTTTAAAATTGTTGCTAATTACAAACTCAAGTTTCTTACGCAATAACATCGTTGCACGTTCTGCCTGTGGTTTTTTCTTGTCTTCTTCTTCCAATCGATTTTCTAGAAATTCTAAATCATCTTGACAGTTTTCTAATACATAACCTATTACATACTTAATAAAATCTTCAGCGAGATCCATGTTGGCATCTAGATCATTAAAAGCAACCTCTGGCTCAATCATCCAAAATTCTGCAAGGTGACGTGAGGTATTGCTATTTTCTGCTCTAAAGGTTGGACCAAACGTATATACCTTTCCTAGACCTAAAGCGTATGTCTCTGCTTCCAACTGCCCAGATACCGTAAGATTGGTTTCTTTTCCAAAAAAGTCTTGACTGTAGTCAATGCTACCGTCTTCTTTTTTGGGTGGGTTTTCTGGGTCTAATGCGCTTACGCGAAACATTTCTCCAGCACCTTCTGCATCACTCCCTGTAATTAGAGGTGTATGTGCTTGGTAAAAACCATGCTCATTAAAATAGTGATGTACGGCATACGAAAGCTTAGAACGCAACCTCATGATAGCGCCAAATGTATTGGTGCGCACACGCAAATGTGCTTGTTCACGAAGCTTTTCTAGGGTGTGACGCTTAGGAGATAAGATGGTTAGTTTCACCTCTTCCGGATCGGCATCACCTTCAATATGTATCGTTTTTACTTTGATCTCTACACGCTGTCCTCCTCCTTGACTTTCTTCAAGAACACCAGTCACAACAATAGCCGCTCCTGTAGTGACACGCTTTAAAAGTGCTTCGTCCATGTTTTCAAAGTCTACAACACATTGTATATTTTTAATGGTAGATCCATCATTAAGAGCAATAAACTGATTGGCTCTAAACGAGCGAACCCATCCTTTTACAGTGAAATCCTGATGTATAGCATCACTGGCTAAAAGATCGATTACAGGTATATAGGTCATAGTATTTTAATTTTAATTCTCACCAGTGGGTTTGATAACTCCGACTTTCTGAGTTGAAATTTTAATGGTGTTTTCTAATCAATTCTTTTGAGACATATCAAGTAGTTGATTAGGATAGGCAAATATAAATGATGTTTTGAAATTGACATCTTATTTTAGGAAGGGAATTTTAGGTTATACGCTTTCGCGAAAGCGCACAAAGAAATCATCAATCTAGCTTAGATCTATCTGGAAATAACTACTGTATCGTATCGTCTTTAGTTTGATTATTTTCTATTTCCTGTTCTTCTGTTAATTCTGTGATAATTTGAAGCGCAGGTTCTTTTAGAGTGTCCTTATTTGCAATACTACGTTCTAGCGAAAGCAATAAAGAGGGAAGTAATAAAAGATTCGCTAACATAGCAAATAATAATGTAGCACTGACCAGTCCTCCCAATGCCACCGTACCTCCAAAACTACTAATCATAAATACGGAAAATCCGAAGAAAAGCACGATAGACGTATAAAACATACTCACGCCTGTCTCACGTAAGGAGGCATATACAGACTTTTTGATTTTCCATTTGCTTGCGCGTAGTTCTTGTCTATATTTAGCTAAGAAGTGTATGGTGTCGTCTACAGAGATCCCAAAGGCAATACTAAACACAAGTATCGTCGATGGTTTTATAGGGATTCCTATGAAGCCCATCATACCTGCTGTTACTAGTAAAGGAAGTAAATTAGGGATCAGAGATACCAGAATCATCTTGAAAGATCGAAACATCCAAGCCATAAATAGGGCAATTAGGAGAATTGCAAGCGATAGACTAATAACAAGGTTGTTGACGAGGTAATTAGTTCCTTTTTGGAAAACCAACGCTTTTCCTGTTAGAGTCACCTCATATCGATCTTCGGGAAATAAGGTTTTTATTTTAGCTCTTAGGTTTTCTTCGGCACGTTCCATTTTGTCAGTGCCTATATCTTTCATAAAGGTAGTGATTCGGGCATATTGCCCAGTACTGTCTACATAAGCTCCCATAAGGTTGGTCTGCTCAGAATAACTACTGGTATATGGGAGAATAAAATTACGTTCATTACTGCTGGGTAATTGGTAGTATTTGGGCGAGCCATTGTAAAAAGCTTGTTTAGTGTATTTTACCAAATTGACTACCGAAACAGGTTTTGATAATTCAGGTTGCTCTTCTATCACCTGACTTAATTCGTCCATACGTTTTAAGGTAGCCAGTTTCATAACGCCTTTACTACGTTTGGTATCTATCAAAATCTCTAATGGCATAATACCATCAAACTCCTCTTCAAAAAACTTAATATCCTTAAAAAAGGCGGTATTCTTTGGCATATCTTCGATAAGACTTCCAGAAACACGTATTTGATTAATACCAATCATACTGGCTGTTAATAAGACAACACTAACGATGTAAATAGCAATACGATGATTTTTAACCATACGCTCTGTCCAATTTACAAATCCTTCAATCCAATTTTTACCTAAATGCTTTAAATGCCGCTCTTTTGGAGGTGGCATATAGCTGTATAAAATAGGGATGATTAATAATGATAATAGGAATATTCCTATAATATTAATACTAGCAACAACTCCAAACTCTTTAAGTAAAGAGCTTTCGGTAAGTATAAACGTAGCAAATCCAGATGCGGTTGTGATGTTAGTCATCAACGTAGCATTTCCTACTTTAGTAATCACCCGTTGTAGGGCTTTTATTTTATTACCATGCATCTTATACTCATGCTGGTATTTATTTATCAAAAAGATACAATTAGGAATTCCTATTACAATAATAAGGGGAGGGATAAGCGCTGTAAGTACAGTGATTTCATATTTGAGCAATCCTAAAAATCCAAAAGCCCACATCACGCCTATAATAACCGTAATCATAGAAATAAATGTCGCTCGATAAGATCTAAAAAAGAAAAAGAAAAGCAAAGAGGTGACTAATAACGCAGCACCCACAAAAAGTCCTATTTCATCAATGATATTTTGAGAATTGAGCGTACGTATATAAGGCATACCGCTTGTGCGGACTTTAATACCAGATTCTTTTTCAAAGTTTTCAATTAACGGAATCAGATCGTTGATTATAAAATCTCTTCTTGCTGGTGTATTTACAATCGTTTTATCAAGATAAATCGCAGATCGTACAGTTCCTGTCTTTTTATTGTAAATGAGATTCTCGTAAAAAGGTAAATCGTTAAAAAGCTGTTTTCTATAGTCAGATGCCTGTTTTGTCGAGGTAACACTGTCAGGTATAAATGATTTTAAATCAAATCTAGAAGGATTCTCTTTTTTGTCTAATAACTTAAGATCCTTAAGAGAAATAGATAGCGTTACTTCAGGATATTCATCAATTTTTTGAGATAAATTATTCCAAGCATTTAATAGGTTAGGTGTAAATAAACTATCATTTTTTATCCCTATAACAATCAGATTTCCTTCTTCTCCAAATTTATCAAGAAACTTGTTGTATTCTAGGTTGACTTCATGATCATCTGGAAGTAGGTTTGCTTCGGTATAGGTAAACCGCATGTGTTGCCACTGAAATCCTAAATAAACAGTAGTTGCTATAATGAGAATAAGAATAAGAGGTCTATTACGTAGGATAAGCCGTGCAATGCTCTCCCAGAATCCTGAACTTAAAAATTTTGCCATTACTGCTGTTTACGGTAGCAAAGGTATTCTTTTATTAAAGAAAATCCGATAGGTATGATATTTTTCTAAAGTTGTAGATTAAAGGTGAACTTAAAGGCGATATTATCTTCAAAATTAGGTAAATGATATGCACCATATCTGTACGTAAGACTTGTTCCGAATCCAAAGATTAACTTATTGATTTCAAAGCCAGATTCTGTATATCCTTTTTTTAAGGAGCCAAATTGAATATCCAAATGATCTTCTGGATTTTGGATATCTCCTATGGCAAAGCGTGTTATAAATACCATTTCTGGCTTAAAACTCTTGCTTATATTAAAAGGGGCAAGCCTATGTTTAAGTTGAGCTGTAACAAGTTTATCTGAGAAAAACTCACTAAAAAACATGGTTTCAAAACTATTTACCCCAGCAACTGAAAAACGTTGTAAGATGGTTTCTTTTGTAGGGGCATTAGGATATGCTTGAAATAAGTGTGTGATAGGTAGATCTCCAAATCCTATATTTCCTTCTATAAGAAGTTCTGTAGCAGATTTATTGAGTCTGTCTAATCTGTAAAAAACCTTAGCGCCTATTTTTGTAAAATTAAAATCTCCTTCTAAGCCATCTATACTTTGAGAAATTTGTGCAGTTACTTTTGGATACCCATCATATACTTCATTGATACCAGCTTCTGTTTTCATAAACTTACTTCGTGGACTCCATCGTATGCCAGCAGTAGCTTCTGTAATATCATAATTACTTATTTCTACACCATCTTTAATATACCGATATGGTGTTGTTTGTTCTATACGTCTATGCGCTACTTGAAATTCAGAAAGTAATTTTGGCGCGATGCGGTATTCAAGATTTGTACGGGTAGTTCGGTGTTTGTAAAAAAGATTAATGTTAACAAGTCTTGGTTCAAACAGCGAATATACGCGCCGATCCGTAAGATATGCGTAGTTTCCTACTTCCTCTAGATCACTATTATAGGTTAGACTTATCCATGCATCTTTTTTTGCGTTGAGTAATACACCACCTCCTGCACCATATTTTATTTCTTGGTCTTTAAAACCATAAGCGCCATAGCCTTCTATACGAAAGTCTTTAGAAAAACTTTCATTAGTCACACCTCCAAGACCTAGGCGTAATCCTTCAAAGTTGTTAAATTTTACAGGATAGGTAAGATCAAAATCAAAAAAATTAACGCTATAATACCCAATACTAAAATTATTGATAGTTCCCAGACGACGTTCAATATTTTCTGCATTGATAATTCTTTCAATTTCAGAAAAACTTCGTTCGTCTTTTTTGGTTAAATTTTCTAAGCGATACGTTTGCCAGAAACTAGGTGGTTGTTCTGTAGCATAAGGCTCTATAGTAATCGCAAAGGGTTGTGTTTTTGTTTCTTTCGCTTTAAGCGAAAAATCACTATTACTGGTTGTAGAAACGAGATACTTTTTTGTAATCATTTCTTCTAGGTTTTCTTCTTGCAGTGTGCCTATAGAAATGCGTCCTCCAAAAAAAGAGAGACGTCTGTCGCTGTTTCCTTTATCAATAAAAAGAACTCTATTTTCTGGTAAGTAAAGGTTTGCTTCTTTATTGAAAATATAAGATTGGTTGAGCTTTATTTTAATAGCGTCGTCTAAGCTTACCTGTATATTTTTTATAGCAAGCTTTTCTTTATCTAATACCATGACTCCTGAAAGCCCAGGTATTGCCTTTGGTCTTTTTGGAGTGAAAGAAATATGTATTTCGTTTTCAACAGTAGAAGGAATAAGTGTATAAATGTAATTTCGGACACCTCTTTTAGATAAAATACCAGCATATCGGGTATTAAAAATAACAAAATCTTCATCGTAAAAAGAACGTGATTGTAGGTTTACGGCGAGTACTTCGTATTTTATTTTTTTAAATCCTGCTAATTGAAAACCTATAACGTTCTCAATAAAACCTTGGGATTCTGTGTAGCTAGTAGTACTTACTTTTTCTGAAAGATAACTGTGCGTGCTTGTTTTTAAACTATCAGTGATAATTGTTTTTTCATAACTAGTGTATGTATAATTAGAAAGAACAACTCGCGGATCGTTGGTATCTCTTAATGAGATAGCTTTTTGTATAATTTCCTCTGCAGTTTTGGAAGATTCGGTTTGCGCAAAAGAAACAGATTGTATACATAATAAAACAGCAAGTATTTTATACATAAAAAAGGTGTAGTATGTTCAAATGTATTAAAAAAGCGACCGAAAAAGGTCGCTTTTTGTATTAGTTTAACGATCGTCTACTTAATTAAACGGTCATAATTTCTTTTTCTTTTGTAGCAAGTGTATTATCTATTTTTTGAATGTAAATATCTGTTAGATTTTGCACGTCAATTTCTGCATTTTTAATGGCGTCTTCAGAAGTATCTTCTAGTTTCTTTAGGTCATTATTAGCATTTTTTCTGTCATTACGCACTCCAATTCTAGCCTCTTCGGCTTCAGCCCGAGCTTGTTTTGAAAGATCTATACGTCTTTCTTCTGTAAGTGGTGGTACATTTATGATGACATTTTCACCATTATTCATAGGATTAAAACCTAAGTTAGAATTGATAATAGCACGTTCTATAGCTCCAATGATTGATTTTTCCCAAGGTTGTATAGATATGGTACGTCCATCAGGAGTATTTACATTGGCTACTTGCGACAACGGTGTTGGACTGCCATAATAATCTACCATAATACCTTGAAGCATAGCAGGACTTGCTTTTCCAGCGCGAATGGTCAATAATCTTTTAGAAAGATGTGTGATAGCACCTTCCATGGATTCTTTAGTACTATCTAATATAAATTGAATATCTTCATTCATAATAAAAAATATTTTAAAACGCAATTTAACAAAAACTACGCCATATACTAATTTATAGGTTAACTGTGGTTCCTATTTGTTCTCCGGTAACTACTTTTAATAAATTACCCGGCTTATTCATATCAAAAACAATAATTGGAAGTTCGTTTTCTTGACTTAATGTAAAAGCTGTAGTATCCATTACCTTTAGTCCTTTGCGTAGAACATCATCAAAAGAGATGTGGTCATACTTTATGGCATCACTATCTTTTTCAGGATCTACATTATAAATTCCATCAACACGTGTTCCTTTAAGAATCACATCCGCTTCTATCTCTATAGCACGTAAAACAGCAGCAGAATCTGTGGTAAAATATGGATTGCCTGTACCTCCTCCAAAAATAACTACACGGCCTTTTTCTAGATGGCGCATGGCTCTTCTTCTTATAAAAGGTTCTGCTACTTCGTCTATTCGTATAGCTGTTTGAAGTCTCGTGGGAATACCGGCATCTTCTAGCGCATCTTGTAATGCAAGCCCATTGATTACAGTGGCTAGCATTCCCATGTGATCGCTTTGAACACGATCCATTCCTTTGCTAGCTCCAGCGACGCCTCTAAAAATATTCCCACCACCTATTACAATAGCAACTTGTACGCCAGTGGCTATCACTTTTTTAATGTCTGCGGCATATTCAGATAGGCGTTTAGGGTCTATACCATACTGGCGATCACCCATTAAAGATTCGCCAGATAACTTAAGTAATATTCTTTTGTATGTCATAGGTTGAAAAAGATTATGCAAATATAGTGCTTATGGTACTTTTTTAAACAAATTCTTTTAAGCAAGATTGATGTGATAATGACAATTGGTTTTTATGATATATATGATTAATAAGCTATTTTATGTAAACTATTATAAACTCTTACCTTTAGGAAGTAACAAGTTTATTATATTTATATCTTAAAATATATACCTGTGTAGCTATGCACATACTATTTTCCAAAATATTTATTAAAATTAAAACGCACACATTAACTATGAACAAATTATGTAAACTAAGCTATCTGATTGTTTTTTCTTTTCTTATTAGCTGTGGAGGAGATGATGATGGAGGACCAGATGTTGGAGGACCAACAGGTCCAGGATTACCAGAAGCCAGTGCTTCTTATGATTTAACATTCACAACAAATTTTACAGAAGCAAATAACCCTCAAGATTATCCTACAAATGCTTCCTTTGGAACTATTATAGCAATAACACATGCACCTGAGGTTTCGGTGTTTACTATAGGGCAGTTGGCATCACAAGGAATGGCATTATATGCGCAATCTGGGGATGTGGAAGGACTTTCTAGTTTTATAAGTACATCATTAGGTGAAGAGGGAGATGGATTGTTTAGTGTAGTTACTGCAGGAATGGCAGGACCTCAAGCTACGACTAGCACGTCTATTTCTATAACTCCAACACGTACTAGGATTACTTTTTTAGCAAGAATGAACCCTAGTCCAGATTGGTTTTTAGGAGTAAGCTCTTTTAATGTAGTTAATGGAGAAACATTGATAGACATAGAAGAAATAGAATTACGTCCTTTGGATGCTGGCGTAATTCTTGGAGATACCTATGAGGCAAATGATGGGGTAGAAAACGCGGCAATTATCTTGTATGATGGTGCTCCTTTTGGAAACGGTAACCCGCTTACTGAGCCTGTAGCAAATCTTACTATAGAAAGAGCTAATTGATAAAATAATTTAGATTTTTGTATAAGCATAAAAAATGCGCTCTAGAAATAGAGCGCATTTTTTTTATAGGTGTGTTTATTTTTTTTAAGCTAACGAAACTCTTTCAAACGCTACAACTTCAAGATCTCCTTTACTCGCTACATAATCTGCAACAGTAACACTATCATCCATAATAAAGCGTTGATCAAGAAGACACTTCTCATGATCAAGCGTTGTATTATCTGAGATATAACGCTCTAATTTTCCAGGAACAATCTTATCCCAGATTTGCTCTGGTTTCCCTTCGGCTTTTAATTCAGCCTTGATAGCTTCCTCAGCTTTTGCAAGAACATCATCAGTTAGCTGCGACATAGAGATATATTCAGGAACGTTTTTAAGTGTTTTACCTAAACGACCTAATTCTATATTATCTTTTTCTATAGCTGCAATTCTTGCTTCTGTTTCAGATGCTACAAAAGCAGGATCAAAATCTTTGTAAGATAATGTAGTTGCTCCCATAGATGCCACCTGCATAGATACAGACTTAGCAATTTCTGCAGAAGCATCGGTAGCAGCAGATAAACCTACTAAAGCTCCAATTTTATTACCATGTACATAAGAACCTACAAAAGGAGCTTCTAATGTTTTAAAACCTCCGATTTCAATTTTCTCTCCGATAACACCAGTTTGCTCGATCAATTTATCAGCAACGGTCATACCTTCAAAGTCTGATGCGAGTAATTCTTCTTTTGAGTTTGTTCCTAAAGCGATTGCTGCCATTTGATTAGCCATTGCTACAAAAGAATCATTTTTTGCAACAAAATCAGTTTCACAATTTAAAGAAATAACAACCCCTCTAGTGTTGTCATCATTAATTTTTGCAACAACAGCACCTTCACTAGAATCTCTGTCGGCTCTTTGATCAGCTACTTTCTGTCCTTTCTTACGAAGGATAGTAATTGCTTTGTCAAAATCACCTTCTGCTTCTACTAATGCTTTTTTGCAATCCATCATACCGGCTCCGGTAGATTTTCTAAGCTTGTTTACGTCTGCGGCTGTAATTTTTGCCATAATAATCTTGTGGTTATATTCCCATGAAGATGGGAATTTATTAATTAAATTAAAAAGTCGTCCAGTTTATTTTCTGCAAAGAAAGGAACTAAACGACTTTTTTATATAATGAAAATGTTATTTACTCTTCTTCTTCGCTTGCAGCAGTTTCTACTTTGGCTGGTTCTGCTTTTTCTACAGGAGCAGCAGGAGCAGCTTTCTCTTCAGGTGCAGGAGTTGCTTTTTCTGTTTTAGGCGCTTTTGCTTTCTTAGGAGCAACTTCGTCTTTTCCTTCTGCCTGAGCATCTTTTCCAGCTTTACGCTCTCCAAGACCTTCTATAATTGCATCAGATACATATCCTACAATTTTATCGATAGATTTTGAAGCATCATCATTAGATGGTATAAGATAATCAACTTGACGTGGATCAGAGTTGGTATCTACCATCGCAAATATTGGAATATTTAATTTTTGCGCTTCTTTAATCGCGATATGCTCACGCTTAATATCTACAACAAATAATGCACCTGGAAGACGTGTCATATCTGCAATAGATCCTAAGTTTTTTTCAAGCTTCTCACGAAGACGATTCATTTGTAGTTTTTCTTTCTTAGAAAGCGTATCAAAACGACCATCTTGCTTCATGCGATCAATGGTTTGCATTTTTTTAACTGCCTTTCTAATCGTAACAAAGTTGGTAAGCATCCCACCAGGCCATCTTTCTGTGATGTAAGGCATGTTTGCTTTTGCAGCTTTGTCTGCTACGATATCTTTTGCTTGTTTTTTGGTAGCTACAAAGAGTATTTTTCTACCTGAAGCTGCTATTTTTTTAAGAGCTTCTGAAGACTCTTCAATTTTTGCAGCTGTTTTGTATAAGTTAATGATGTGAATGCCATTACGCTCCATATAGATATACGGTGCCATATTTGGATCCCATCTTCTTGTGAGGTGCCCAAAATGTACACCCGCATCAAGTAATTCTTTTATTTCTATGTTGTTTGCCATTTTTGTAATAGTTTACGTTCCGTTGGACTTAAATTAGCAACTTCGTACTCGACGAGGTTTAGATGCTAAACTAACCTTGATCCTTTTTACGCTTTCGCGAAAGCGAACCAAGCCACGACAACATGTATACTGAAGGTATTTCAGTATCTCGATTAGTAATTGTTTGTCATTTTGAAGAGTTGCTGAAACAAGTTCAACATAGGTACTCTGCAAATATTAACGCTTAGAGAACTGGAATTTCTTACGAGCTTTCTTCTGTCCGAATTTCTTACGCTCTACCATTCTTGGATCTCTAGTCAATAAACCTTCTGGTTTAAGGATGCTGCGGTTTTCAGGATCTAGTTCACACATTGCTCTAGAAAGCGCAAGGCGAATTGCTTCTGCTTGACCGGTAATACCACCTCCAAATACGTTTACTTTAATATCAAAGTTCCCATCATTTTCAGTTAAGACTAATGGTTGGTTTACTTTGTACTGTAACGTAGCGGTAGGGAAGTATGTAGTCATGTCTTTTTTGTTCACAGTAATATTTCCTTTCCCTTCAGAAAGATATATACGTGCTACAGCGGTCTTACGACGACCGATTTTGTGAATAACTTCCATTACTTAATTTCGTTAAGATTAATTGTTCTTGGCTTTTGTGCCTCTTGTCCGTGCTCTGCGCCAGAATACACTTTCAAATTGCGAAATAAAGCACTCCCTAATTTGTTTTTAGGTAACATCCCTTTTACTGCATTCTCAATGATGCGAGCAGGATCTTTATCGAAGAGTTCTGTTGCTGTAAGACTACGCTGCCCACCAGGATATCCTGTGTGACGGATGTATGATTTGTCCGTCCATTTACTCCCTGTTAAGTTGATCTTTTCTGCATTGATAACAACAACGTTATCTCCACAATCAACATGAGGTGTAAAGTTAGTTTTGTACTTACCGCGTAAAAACTTAGCTACGATAGATGACATACGCCCTAGCGTTTGTCCGTCAGCGTCTATCAAAACCCACTCCTTGTTTACGGTAGCTTTGTTTGCAGATACTGTTTTGTAACTTAATGTGTCCACACTAATTAATTTAAATTAAACATTCCAATTTTCCCGTGTAAAAACGGTCTGCAAAAGTACAATTAATTATTGATTACACAAATAGCCAAGATGCAATATTTTACGGGGTTTTTGTAAGCTCAAAAGTAGGTACTATATATAGGACACGTTTTAATTCTTTTATTTTGTTTATTTATACTTAAAGGCAGTGTTTGTCTAGGTCTTGTTCTAGATAGCGTGCTTTGTAAATGTTAAGATATTCTTAAAAAGTATAAAATTGTGTCACATCACTTATAGTTTAAAGGTCATTAAAGGAACAACCTAATCATCAATCATGCAATCAATCAATCAACGAGCCGTTCTTTTTTCTTTTATTTTGTGTGTTTCCGCTTTCGCGAAAGCGTACTCACAAACAGATTCTACAAAAACCACCACCATAGTTCCCAAACGAATATATACAACAAATGCGTATGAAGGAACACCACCTGTTATAGATGGAATTATAGACGAAGCCGCTTGGAATGCTGTGCCATGGGCTGGCAATTTTGTAGAAAACGAACCTGATGAGAATACGGCTCCAGCTCAGGAGACTAAATTTAAAATTACCTACGATCAAAAATTTCTATACGTAGCATGGCGCGCTTATGATACAGAACCCGATAAAATAGAGCAGCGAATGGGACGTAGAGACGACTTTCCAGGGGATTGGGTAGAAATTAATATAGATAGTTATAATGATGACCGTTCTGGTTTTTCATTTACGATTTCTGCTTCTGGTGTAAAGGGAGACGAATTTATCTCAAATAATGGGAATTTTGATTCTAGTTGGAATCCTATCTGGTATGCTGCAAGTCATATAGATGAAGAAGGATGGACTGCCGAGGCAAAAATACCATTGAGCCAGCTTAAATTTGGAAAAGCCGAAGAGCAAATCTGGGGATTACAAATTAATAGACGTTTTTTTAGAAATGAAGAACGTGATGTATGGCAACGTGTGCCTCAAGATGCTAATGGTTGGGTAAGTAATTTTGGAGAATTACGAGGTTTAAAAAATATAGAACCGCAAAAACAACTGGAAATTCAGCCTTTCTTGGTGGGACAGTATGATACGTTTGAAGCAGAACCAGGTAATCCTTTTAGAGATGGTGATGATTTTAGATTGAATGGTGGAATAGATGCAAAAATCGGCATCACAAACGATCTTACCTTGGATCTTACCGTAAACCCAGATTTTGGACAAGTAGATGCAGATCCAGGTGCGATTGCATTAGACGGATTTGAGATTTTCTTTCAGGAACGACGACCGTTTTTTGTGGAGAATGCTAATATTTTTCAATTAGGATTAAATGGGAGTCAAGACAATTTATTTTTTTCAAGACGTATAGGACGGAGTCCGCAAGGATTTTCTACCGCGAATCGAAGTAAAGGAGAGTTTCAAGATATACCTGTTAATTCTACAATTTTAGGAGCAGCAAAATTTAGTGGAAAAACCAATGATGGTTGGTCTATTGGTGCATTACAAAGTATTACAGCCAACGAATTTTCAGAAATAAAAGTAGATGAGCGTCCAGAAGTAAGAGACGTATTAGAAGAGGAAGGAAATTTAGGAACCAATCGAAAAGAACTCGTAGAGCCATTAACGAGCTATAGCGTGGTACGTTTACAAAAAGATCTTAATGATCGAAATTCTTTTGTAGGTGCGCTTTTTACCTATACAGATCGTACGCTAGATCAAAACTTACCTTTCCTTCATGACAAAGCACTTACAGGCGGGATTGATGCGCAGCATACTTGGCAAAACCGTAATTACTTTGTAGATGGTAAATTTTTATTTAGTAATGTAACGGGATCTCAAGAAGCAATTACAAACACACAACAATCTATTCAGCATTTATTTAATAGGGTAGATGCAGACCATGTGGAAGTAGACCCTACGCGAACATCACTTACAGGAACAGGAGGTCGTGTTGCTATAGGGAAAGATGGAGGTGGTAATTGGCGTTATGGGAATAGCCTTGCATGGCGATCTCCAGAATTAGAGTTAAATGATATTGGCTTTTTACGACAAGCAGATGAGATTCGTCAAAGTGCTTGGTTACGATATTTGTTTTTAAAGCCAACAAGCTGGTATCGCAGAGCTCAATTAAACTTTAATCAATTTACTACTTTTGATTTTCAAGGGAATTATAATCGTATTCAATATGATATACAAGGAAATATCAATTGGATGAATAATTGGTTTACTGAAATAGGTTTTGGACATAAGCCTCGTATTTTCATTAATACGTTCCTGAGAGGAGGCCCTCGTTGGCGATTTAGTGATGAGAATTTTGGTTTTTTATTTGCTGGAACAGATCAGCGTAAAAAGTTTTCGGCAGTGTTAGGTTATGTGTACTCTCAAGCGCGAGAAAGCAACTTTCAGCTTAGAAGATATGTCGTACGTTTTAACTGGCAACCGCTAGATGCTTTAAGTCTTAACTTATCAACAGAATATGAGACAAATCCTAATAAAACACAATATGTATCTCAGCAAACGTATGCGCCGGCTCAATTTGGCACACGGTATATTACGGGAGCTATAGATCAAGAAACCTTAAGCACCACCTTGCGTGTAAATTATAATATCAACCCTAACCTCACAATACAATACTACGCACAACCTTTTATCGCAAAAGGAAGTTATACAAAGTTTAATTATGTAGCAAACAGTGAAGCTGAGCTTTTGAGAGATCGTATCACATTATATAATAATAATCAGATTAATTTTCAGAATGGATCGTACGTGATTGATGAAGATGAAGATGGCACCGCCGATTATGCTTTTGGAGATCCAGATTTTAATTTTGTGCAGTTTAGATCAAACTTGGTCATGCGCTGGGAATACATTCCTGGCTCAGAACTCTTCTTGGTTTGGTCCCAAGGGATAGAGGGGAATAGTAGTACGGATGCGAGTCTTTTTGATGCCGCAGATCAACAAATTTTGGGACAACAAATCAGAAATACGTTCTTAGTAAAGTGGACGTATCGGTTTGTATTATAGTTGATAAACAGCTTCCAGAAATTCTTTTTTTCTTGGATAGTCGTCTTGCACTTTATTGAGATATTCTAGTGCTTTTTGCTTGTCTCTTAGTTTATAATATAAAGCCGCTGTGTTAAATAATACATTTTGATGTTTTGGTGAAATCTTTAATGCTGTATGATAGTGATACAATGCCTTTTCGGTCTGATCACTTCTAAAATAAGAGACCCCTATATTAAGATGAGTCGGGAGGTCATTAGGAGCTATCAATAATGCTTCTTGGAAAGCTTTGATCGCACTATTATAATCAGCTGTTTGTAGGTAGGAGATTCCTTCATAATACTTGACAGGAATACCAATAGGTGTTATAGAATATATCGTTGGGTGATAATAATCGGAGTTAAAAATCTGTTGGTTTTTTACAGTTTTATCTTTAATGGCATTTATAAAATATTCTCGCTGTATTCTTAAGAAGCCATACACAGAGGCTATTCCTAAAAAAGCAATAGTAGTTATTAAGAAAATACGATGTGTATGAATTTTTTTCGATTTATTTTTTGAAGTTAATCGGTGGTTTAAAAAAGCAATGTATAAAGCGAGAAGTATGATAAATTCTATACGTTCTAATGGATAGCTGAATGCACTAAAAACAGCAAAGCCTATACTTCCCGCAAGGATAAGCGATCTTTGAATCACTTGTTTTTGTATGATTGAAGAACCTAGAATGACACTATTTTTCCAGAATAGAGATATCCAGATGCTGATCCAAAGAAGACCCCCTATAATACCTGTCTCGCATAGTATTTGTATCCAGTCATTATGAGGTCTGGCAAAAAATGTAGTTGTTTGTTCAGCCCTGGATAAACCTTCAAGACCAACCTCAGGAAATGCGATTTTCCAATTGCCAGACC
Source organism: uncultured Dokdonia sp. (assembly GCF_937910895.1). Classification (GTDB taxonomy): domain Bacteria; phylum Bacteroidota; class Bacteroidia; order Flavobacteriales; family Flavobacteriaceae; genus Dokdonia. Next base: position 20,792 of record NZ_CALEMI010000028.1, read on the forward strand.
CAACTCCCAAAAAAGGATGTTGTTTATATAATTCTATAGATTTTTCCCAAATCACAAAACGTTCAGCTAAAGTTCCTGTTTTACTCCCAGCTTTCAATTGGAGAAATTCTGAGACCTCTGACAAATACCCTAAAAAGAATAGCATGAAAAATAGGACAACACTTATACTTGGGATTGCTATCAATACCGTTTTTGCGAACTTGTTTTTGTAAGCCCCATACCAATAACATAAAAGTGCCATGATAGAGAAAACAAGTGTTGCTATTAGAATGGAACGAGTCCTCAATTGCCATAAGATATAAGTGAGTAGTAGTATCGTTAGTATATACAGCCAGCGTATTTTCTTCTCAGAACGATAAGCACCAAGCAACAGAAAAGGCAGGAGCATAAATAAGGTGCCACTTAGTATATTCTTATTTCCAGAAAGACCCGTTACAGGCGCCACTGTAAATCGGTCAAACCCTACGTCTAAAAAGACAAGGTATAATTGATGACCAGCCAAGATTCCTAGTGTTAAACCTAAAGCACAAACACTTCTTGTAATAGCTGTTACTGCTTGTTCTTTATGGTAGTTGAACAACCACTTAAAAAAGAAGTAGAGAATGACAAATAATCCAAGTCTCATAGTGCTAAAAATGGCTTCAGCGTTATTTTGAGACCAACTTATAGAGAGAAGGTGTATACCGAAAAAAGCAAGAAGCAAATAATCTACAAGATTTGTGCGAGTCCACAACTCCTTAGAGAGTTTTTTGAAATAAACGATGGAGAATATCAATAAAAAAGTAGAAAGTGCCGTAAATCGGGGTAACAGCCCATCATCTATAAGATTTGGAACGATAATCATAGGGATGATCACTATACAAACACCGCAAAAGAGAGCTATGGAATATGATTTCATAAAAACTGAAAACTCACAAGAACGTGAAGATACTATTTATCTATGATCCTTAGTATTACAATCTAAAACTTTTGTTAAATAAGAGTCTTGTCTCTAGATAATTGTATTCTTTTGCCAGCTTAACTTTTTAAATCAATTTTAGTGTTATGAAAAACTTTTTTAAATTTTTAACAATAACTCTTTTAGCTGTTACGGTTTCCTGTTCTAGTGATGATGATGCTGGAAGTTCAGTAGACAATAATTCTATAGAAGGAACTTTTAGACTTACTTCATTTGTAACTCAAACAAGTTATGATCTCGATGGTGATGGGGACTCTTCAAATGATCTTTTGATAGAAACTGATTGTTATCAAAATCAAACGTTAACCTTTAATGAAGGTAATAATGGATTTTTCACGTCAACATCCTTTCTTAATATTTCCGTAGATGTCGAGATTATAAATGGTGACGAAACTTATACACAGACGGTAAATTGCGAGACCGAGAACGATATTACAAGTTTTACTTGGCAACGAAATGGTGATGGAGTGATAATTTCTACAGGATCTCAAAACGGTGCTATTAGCTCAGATTTCAACTCTGATGGTTCTTTAACGTTTACTATTTCACAAGGGTTTATTGCTGAGATTGTGGAAGGCGAAGGGACAGCAACTGTAACAGAAGATGTTGTAGCTACTTATGTGCGTATTTAAAACGTCTGTACCATAAAAAACATTCATAAAAAACCCCTGATAATTAGTTGTTTATCAGGGTTTTTATTTTACGCTTTTGCAGACTTGCCTCGCCGAGAGGCAGAAGCGAACTCTTAATGACTATCCCCTTCTTCTTTAGCTTTTAATAGGTTTTTCTGGTATCTCCCTTGCACAATATCTACGAGTACAAGTACAATAATAACAAAGTAGAAAGTGGTCTTATTCATGTGTGTGACTGGGTTTCCAAAAAGTTCTAATTTTCCAATTTCACCGCCTTCAGAGAGTAACATGACCCCTACAATAAGAAGGATAAAAAGTCCTAGTACTTCATACATTCTGTTTTTTTGAAGGAAGTTAGAGACCTTGTCCGCCATCACGATCATGAGGACACCTCCTGCAATGATTGCGATAGACATTAAGATTACTTGTCCTTTGAAGCTTTCCATATCGCTAGTAAGTGCCATGGCGCTTAAGATAGAATCAAAAGAGAATACGAGGTTCATAATCACAATCCAGAAGATAATTTTTCTAACAGATGTTTTCTTGACTTCTGTTGCCTCGTGTTCTTTAAGTAACATCATGTGCCAAATTTCTTTAATAGCTGTGTAGATAATAAAGACGCCTCCACCCAATACAATAAGACTGTGTACATTAAATTCAAATTCTAAGATTCCGTTGCCTTGTAATGATAGAAAAGGATTTTGGAAATATTGTATCACAGACATGAGTATAAAGAGCAATACAATTCGCAATACAATAGCCATCCCTACACCTAGCTTACGTACGTAGCTTTGCTTGTCAGAAGGTGCTTTTTTAGACTCTAATGAGATGTATAAAAGATTATCAAACCCTAAAACAACTTGTAATAGAACAAGCATTAATAAAGTAAATAAACTGTCGAGGGTAAATAGTCCTTCCATGAATTGATGTTGATTGGTTTTTAAGTCGCCCTAAATATACTAGTTTATTACGGTGGGGCAAATGGAATTTTAGGATTCAGATGAAAATAGAGTAGTACTCTAATTTAGAGTGTTACTCTATTTTTTGTTTTTCACCTCCCTCAATCCCTCCTTCATAGGAGGAAAGTGTTTGCGTTCTGTTTTAGGCTTGAATAAGGTTATGCAATTTCCTACCTGCCAGCGGGCTGGCTCGCACCTCGTTCTGGCGAAATATGCTAATATAAGTTTTCGCGAAAGCGGAAACCACTTAATAAATCAGATTAGGTATTCACTTTACGTAACTTCGATACCATTTAAAATACCCACAATGTATTGATCTAAAATCACTTATTTACCTATATGAAGTCTATTCTCTATATTCTATGATCTCTTTTCTTTTAAAATCAATTCGCTTTCTATTCAACTTCAGAATGTGCCACTGTTATGCAATTCCCTACCTATCAGCGGGCTGGCTCGCACCTCGTTCTAGAGAAATGACTGTAGTGTACTTTTTCGCGAAAGCGGAAAACTATTTAAGTATAATCAAAAGGAGTCTATGCTCTATATTCTTTACTCTCCTTTCTATAGTTAAAACTTCGTCCCTCTTCCCTCGTATTTCGTACTTCGCTCCTCGTATTTCTTAATGCGCTTCCAGCCAGTTTTGTCCAAGACCAACTTCTACATCCAGTGGTACTGCCATTTTAAAGGCATTTTCCATTTCGGTTTTGATGAGGGTTTTCATAACGTCTACTTCGCTATTTGGAACGTCAAACACCAATTCATCATGAACCTGTAGAAGCATCTTCGTTTTGTAATCGCTGTTTTCTAATTTATTGTAGATATTAATCATTGCTACTTTAATAATATCTGCGGCACTTCCTTGTATTGGGGCATTGACGGCATTACGCTCGGCAGCGCCTCGTACAATGGCATTTCCAGAATTGATGTCTTTTAAATACCGACGCCTGTCCAATACTGTTTTTACATAGCCATTATCGCGCGCAAAGTCTACTTGCTCACTCATGTAGTTACGTAATTTAGGATAGGTTTTGTAATAGGTTTCTATGAGTTCTTTGGCTTCAGATCGGGAGAGATCGGTTTGGTTACTCAGTCCAAACGCAGAAACCCCGTAGATAATCCCAAAGTTTACAGTCTTTGCATTGCTACGTTGCTCACGAGTCACTTCGTCTAGCGGTACATTAAAGACTTTGGCAGCGGTAGAGGCGTGAATATCTTCTCCGTTTTGGAATGCTTGAATCATTGTTTCTTCTTCACTCAATGCGGCGATAATCCGTAATTCTATTTGAGAATAATCGGCAGCGAGTAAGGTGTGATTTTCATCACGAGGGATAAATGCTTTACGAACCTCACGACCTCGTTCTGTACGAATCGGAATATTCTGGAGGTTCGGATTGTTAGAACTTAATCGTCCCGTCGCAGCCACCGTTTGCATATAATCGGTATGTACACGTTGATCTGTGCCTACTTGTGTGGGTAAGGCATCTACATACGTCGACTTTAATTTAGTAAGACCTCTATAATCTAAAATCTTCTGAATGATCTCATGATCTTTGGCAAGATAAGAGAGTACATCTTCTGCAGTTGAATATTGTCCTGTTTTGGTTTTCTTAGGCTTGTCTACCAGTTTCATTTTATCAAAAAGGATTTCTCCTAATTGTTTTGGCGAACTGATATTAAACTCTTCTCCAGCGGCTTCATATATTTCTGAAGTCAGTCGCGTGATATCTGCATCTAGTTCTGTAGAAAGTTCGTTAAGGAAATCGACATTAAGATTAATACCTTCCAGTTCCATCGCAGCAAGAACGCGTAGTAACGGAATTTCAATCTCGTCAAAAAGTTTACGAGTTCCAGCTTCGTCTAGTTCTTTTTCAAAATGCTTTTTAAGTTGTAAGGTCACATCTGCATCTTCTACCGCATATTCCGTTTGTTGGTCTATTGGGACAGCTCTCATAGAGAGTTGATTTTTCCCTTTCTTCCCAATGAGTTCTGTAATCGAAACAGGCGTATAATTCAAATAAGTCTCTGCCAGCACATCCATATTATGACGCATATCAGGATTGATGAGGTAATGCGCGAGCATGGTATCAAACAATTTTCCTTTGACCGTCACATCATATTTGGCAAGGACTTTAAGATCGTATTTTAAGTTTTGTCCAATTTTCTCGATGCCTTTAGCTTCAAAAAATGGGCGCAGTTCTTCGATGAGTGTTTGCGCTTCTTCTCGATCTTCTGGAAAGGGAATATAAAACCCTTTACCTACTTCCCAAGAAAAGGCAATTCCAACTAGTTCTGCCACGAGCGGATCAAGGCCTGTAGTTTCTGTGTCAAAACAAACAGAAGTTTGCTGGAGGAGGTTATTTAAAAATAGCTTTCGCGAAAGCGGACTATCCACATTCTGATAAAAATGAGCCGTATCGGTAATCGTTTTACGTGTAGAAGCTGCCTCCATACTTTCTGAAATGGCATCTCCATCTCCACCAAATAACGAAAACTGTCCTTCTCCTGCCGAAGGTTTAGAAGGTTGTTTTTTGGTGTCTGTTGCTGTAGGAATAGGCGTCGCTTCTTCAGAAAAGATTTTAATAAACTGATCTTTCATACGCCTAAATTCCAATTCTTCAAACTTTTTTCCAACGGCTTCGGCATCGGGTTCAGAAAGTTCATAGTCTTTGGCATTAAAAATCACATCACAATCCAGCATAATCGTTGCCAGTTGTTTTGAAAGGAGTCCGAGTTCAGCATTTTCCTTTACCTTTTCTTTCATCTTCCCTTTCAGCTTATCTACATTGGCAAGCAAGCCTTCCATAGAGCCGTATTCAGCAATAAATTTTTTGGCAGTTTTATCACCTACACCAGGAAGTCCAGGAATGTTATCACTGGCATCTCCCATCATTCCAAGGTAGTCAATTACCTGTTCTGGGTGTTCTACTTCAAAGCGTTTTTGTACTTCTGGGATTCCCCAAATTTCAATCCCATTTCCCATACGGGCGGGTTTGTACATAAATATATTTTCAGAGACCAATTGTGCATAATCCTTATCTGGTGTGACCATATATACTTTATATCCTTCTTTCTCCGCTTGTTTGGAAAGCGTTCCAATCAGATCATCTGCCTCTACACCTTCACGTTCTACAAAAGGAATATGCATCGCTTTGAGAATTTCTTTGATGTGTGGTACCGCAATCTTTATGGCTTCGGGAGTTACATCACGATTTGCTTTGTATTCTGGGAAAGCTTCGACGCGAGCACTGCTTCCTCCCTTGTCAAAAGCTACCGCAAGATGGTCTGGACGTTCTCTTCGTATCACATCAAAAAGACTGTTGGTAAAGCCCATGATAGCACTCACGTCCATACCTGTACTGGTAATTCTTGGGTTTTTGATCAGTGCATAGTAGCCTCTAAAAATGAGTGCGTACGCATCTAGTAAAAAAAGTCTTTTTTGAGTATTTTCTTCTGTGTTAGTCACTGTCGTTGTTTTTACGCTTCTGCGAAAGCTTACTTAGTATCATCACTTAATCCCATAATCACTATGGAAAAGTGTTTGTCTTTAGTAAGCTTTCGCGAAAGCGGAATTTTTAAGTATTTCCAAATGTAAGGAGATGATCGCAGAAATGGCAATACTGTTGATAAGTTGAAAAACTTCGTTGACATATTTATAGATGTAGGGATCATAATCAAAATGCTATTTGTATTTTTCGACTCTTAAATAAAACATGATGAGACCAATTGCTCTTGCTATACACGGAGGTGCCGGAACGTTACTTAAAGGCGCTATGACTTCTGAAAAAGAGAAAAATTATAAAGACGCTCTTGCATTTGCTTTAGACGAAGGATATGCTGTTCTTGATGCCAATGGTACGGCTGTTGAAGCGGTAGAGGTTGCTGTAAAAGCGTTAGAAGACTCGCCGTTATTTAATGCTGGAAAGGGAAGTGTTTTTACCGCCGAAGGGACTCACGAGATGGATGCAGCTATTATGGAAGGAAATACGTTGAATGCTGGTGCCGTGTCATTGATTACAGGTATTAAAAATCCTGTTTCGTTGGCTAGAGGTGTGATGGAAAAAAGTGATCACGTATTCTTAGCAGGAGACGGTGCCATGCGATTTGCAAAAGATCACGGGTTTACGCTAGAGGATGCAGCTTATTTTCACGATGATCTTAGATATAAACAATGGTTAGCGATAAAGGATAGTGACAATTTTCAATTGGATCATAGTGATAAAAAGGATAGTAAATTTGGAACTGTAGGTGCCGTAGCATTGGACTATGATGGGAATATAGCTGCAGCCACATCTACAGGTGGGATGACTAATAAAAAATGGGGTCGTGTAGGGGATAGTCCTATGATAGGTGCTGGGAATTATGCAAATAATAAAACCTGTGCCGTAAGCTGTACAGGGAGTGGAGAATTTTTTATTCGTGGCGTTGTGGCGTATGATGTCTCTTGTCTTATAGAATACAAAGGAATGTCACTCCAAGATGCCGCCGATGAGGTGATTCAAAAAAGAATAGTCGCGATAGGGGGTGACGGCGGATTAATTGCTATAGATGTGCATGGTAATATTGCGATGCCTTTTAATACAGAAGGAATGTATAGAGCTAAGAAAAGTTCTTTGGGAACTACCGAAATTTCTATTTATAAAGAATAGTTTTTAAAATCTAAAATCTAAAAATAGACTAAAGGCTAAAACTATACAAAAGGAGCATGAATAGGGAGGATTTTGATTTTCTTTTTCTTAATATTAAATCGATCTCCATTTGCAAGCACATGCGTTTTTAAATTAACCAAAGACATAGGCGTACCTTTATCAAGTATTTTCTCGTTATTGTGTTTCAGCTTTGTAGCATCAAACAGGATGACCATTCCAGAGCCTATCACTTCTACAATAGTACCGTTTTTGACCACAAGCCCAGTATCTTCTGCTAGCCCTATTCCGTAATATTTTGGGAATTTGGCGACT
>NZ_CALEMI010000029.1 GCF_937910895.1 uncultured Dokdonia sp.
ATAAAAAAAACATAGCCCTTGGAACCAGTAATGCTCAAAATCCTGTCATCACTCAAGATGAGGTAGATGCAGCTATTAAAGTTTCACAAGAAAAAATATATGACGATGTTACTTTTAAAGTACAGTTGGCTGCAGGATCAAAAAAAATAGCAACCAAGGCCTATAACTTTAAGGGATTAAAGAATGTAGCTCGCGAAAAATTTGGAACCTTATACAAGTATTTCTATGGCAGTACATCAAACTACACAGAGATTCAGCTTTTAAAAACATTTGCCCAAGAAAAAGGGTACAGCTCTGCCTATGTAGTGGCCTTTAAAGATGGCCAGAAAGTTAAACTTTCAGAAGTACTAAACAAGGGCTCCAAAGAATAAGAATTATTGTTAAATTTGTATAACTAAAACACACACCTTTTGAAACGCTCCAGAGAAGTTAAAACCGCTGTACTAGCAATAGGAACAATTCTACTATTTATCTTTGGATACAGCTTTCTAAAGGGAAATAATTTACTAGACAAACACAGAACTTTTTTTGTAACCTATGACAACGTTGAGGGGCTTGCAGCAGCATCTCCCGTTACCATTAATGGCCTTTTGGTAGGTAAGGTTACCGATATTGATTTTCTAAACAACAAAGGGAAATTACTAGTCTCATTCACTATAAAGGAGCCTGATTTTAAGTTTTCAAAAAATAGCTTGGTACGTATCTACAGCAGTGGTCTTCTAGGAGGTAAATCCTTAGGGCTCTATCCAGAGTATGACCTAAAAAATATGGCTGTTTCTGGAGACACTCTAGTTGGTAGTGTAGAAGATGACATGCTTGTGGCGGTAACCAAAGCCCTTGGCCCCCTAGAGGATAAAGTAAATAATACACTAACCACCTTAGATATACTTTTAAACTCTGTTACAGATTTACTAGACCCTAAAACTCGCGCCAACCTTCAAGAGGCAATTGCTAATTTAAACACCACCATGGAGTCTTTAAATGGCGCATCTAGTTCTTTAGATGGCCTTTTAAAAGATAATACAGGGAAGTTAGACCGCACCTTTACAAATCTTGATGAAATGTCTGCTAATTTTAATAGCCTTTCTGATTCTCTTTCAAAATTAGAAACAGGAAAACTATTTTCAGAATTTCAAAACCTAGTTAGCCGCTTTGATACCATAGCTTCAGCCCTAGAAAATGGACAGGGCAGTATGGGTAAATTACTTACAGATGAGCAGCTGTATGAAAATTTAAAAGGGGCTTCCAAGCAACTAGATGAATTGCTTGAAGATGTAAAACTAAATCCAAAGAGATACATCCATATATCTGTTTTTGGAAAAAACAACAAAGAGTACACAAAACCAGATAATCCAGAGCAATAGACTATGCAATACATACCTAACATTTTATTTTTGATAATCCTTCTTATAGGGATTGGGTTTTTTACAAAAAACATTAAAAAATTATTCCGCAATATCAAACTCGGAAAAGAGATAGATAGATCGGATCATAAGTCATTGCGCTGGCGTAATATGGCTAAAATTGCCTTAGGACAATATAAAATGGTAAAGCGTCCCATCTCAGGGATATTACACGTTGTCGTATACGTAGGTTTCATTATCATTAACATAGAAGTATTAGAGATTATCATAGATGGACTCTTTGGAACGCACCGAATCTTCGGATTCCTAGGAGGGTTTTATGATTTCTTAATAGGTAGTTTTGAAATTTTAGCATTTCTAGTGTTTGTCGCCGTAGTGGTATTCTGGATGCGTCGTAATGTCATACGGCTTAAACGCTTCTTAAGCCCAGAAATGAAAGGATGGCCTAAAATGGATGGAAATTTAATCCTCTATTTTGAAATGGTACTCATGACGCTTTTCTTAGTCATGAACGCAGCAGATTTACAATTACAAACACTCGGTGCAGACCATTATGCATCTGAAAGTGGACTCGTAGGCGCATTTCCTATCAGTCAATATATAGCACCTTTATTTGATGGGATGTCAGTATCCTCTCTTATTATCTTAGAACGTAGTGCCTGGTGGGTACATATAGTAGGCATCTTGATATTCCTAAACTATTTATACTATTCTAAACACTTGCATATTTTACTAGCCTTCCCAAATACGTGGTATGCTAAGTTAAAACCTAAAGGACAACTCGATAATCTTGATGCAGTGACCAAAGAAGTAATGCTTATGATGGATCCTAATGCTGATCCATTTGCAGCACCTACCGAAGAAGAAGGCGATCCAGAAAAATTTGGAGCAAGTGATGTGTTAGACCTTAATTGGGTTCAACTTATGAATGCCTATAGTTGTACAGAATGCGGTCGTTGTACAAGCGAATGTCCAGCAAATCAAACAGGAAAAAAACTATCTCCTCGTAAAATCATGATGGACACACGAGATCGATTAGAAACTGTGAGTAAAAATATAGATCAGAATGGTACATTCCAACCTGATGGAAAACAGTTACTAGATGATCATATTACGAAAGAAGAGTTATGGGCGTGTACCACCTGTAATGCTTGTGTAGAAGCTTGTCCTATTGGTATAGATCCCTTGAGTATTATTATGGATATGCGTCGTTATATGGTGATGGAAGAAAGTTCAGCACCAACAGATCTTAACAACGCCATGACCAACATAGAGAACAACGGAGCTCCATGGCCATTTAATCAAATGGATAGAGCAAATTGGATTGATGAAAGCTAAACAACTCGTCATACTATCCTTTTTATGCTTTCCTTTTATGGTAAGCGCTCAACATAGTTGGAGAACAGATAGTTTGCAATTTAAAGTGTATACGCGAGTCTATTTTAATACACAACAACAAATAGACTCGGTAAAAGTTCAAAAGATTACCTGTGATTATTGTTCTCAAAAACAAGTATTAGCATTGTCTGAAGAAGCATTACATCGCACAAGAATGGATCTTAATGATCCTAATTTAAAAAAAGCAGGAGTCCACGTACAGGCTCATTTTATAAGAATAAGTAAAGAAGATTTTAAATCTATTAATAATTAAGTAAGCTAAGAAATGAATAAGGAAGACGTAGATAAATTATTAAGCGAGAAGTTAGAAAACGGTGAACATATAAGTCCAGTACTTCCAGAGGGCGTTAAAAATTACCTTATAGATATTGACGGTACTATATGTGATGATATCCCAAATGAAGAACCAGAACGTATGCTCACTGCAGAGGTATATCCAGATGCATTAATAACATTGAATAATTGGTATGATCAAGGACATATTATATGCTTTTTTACATCTCGTACAGAAGAGCATAGAGGATACACCGAAACATGGCTCAAAAAACACGGATTTAAGTACCACAGTTTATTGATGGGAAAACCAAGAGGAGGTAATTATCATTGGATAGATAATCATTTGGTAAAAGCCACGCGATACAAAGGAAAATTTACAGAATTAGTAGATAAAGAAGTAACCATTCAGGTTTTTAAAGATTAGATCGTAATAATTTCGTTTTGCTGCCTGCTGGCAGCAAAACGAAAGCAGAAACACATACTATGAGTGAACCACTAAGAGTACCTACCATGGCCCAATATATGGCACAAGGCAAGCAACCTGAAGTATTATTTTGGGTAGGTTGTGCTGGTAGTTTTGATGATAGAGCAAAAAAAATAACAAAAGCTTTTGCTCGTATCTTAAATAAAGCCAATGTAGATTTTGCCGTGCTTGGAGCCGAAGAAAGCTGTACAGGAGATCCAGCAAAAAGAGCAGGGAATGAGTTTCTTTTTCAAATGCAGGCAGTCACAAACATAGAAGTACTCAATGGATACGAAATCAAAAAAATAGTCACCGCTTGTCCACATTGTTTTAACACTATTAAAAATGAATACCCGTCTCTAGGCGGAAACTACGAAGTAGTACATCATACGCAGTTTTTAAAATCCTTATTAGATGATGGGCGTCTTACGGTAGAAGGAGGAAAGTTTAAAGGAAAACGAATCACTTTTCATGACCCTTGTTATTTAGGACGTGCTAACAATGTCTATGAAGCACCTCGTGACTTATTACGTAAATTGGAAGTAGAATTGGTAGAAATGCGTAAATGCAAAACCAATGGGCTTTGTTGTGGCGCTGGTGGAGCACAAATGTTTAAAGAGCCAGAACCAGGCAATAAAGACGTTAATATAGAACGTACAGAACAAGCGCTAGAAGTACAACCAGACATCATCGCGGCAGGTTGCCCATTTTGTAATACTATGATGACAGACGGTATCAAAAACAAAGAAAAAGAAGACAGTATAGAGGTCATGGATGTAGCAGAAATGATTGCCGCCGCCGAAGATTTATAATACCTATTACATAATATATTAAAAAGGTAGGCGTAAGTCTACCTTTTTTAGCAACACGATCCTATGTTACAAGATATACATACACTTTCTGATCAATCGCGCGTTTGGATATACCAAAGTGATAAAGCCCTTACAGATAATCAGGTCACACAACTTGAAAAAGACCTCTCTACATTTCTTACTTCGTGGACAGCACATGGAGCAGCCTTAAAGGCAGGTTTTGAAGTGAAGTACAAACGATTTATTATCATTGCATTAGATCAATCAGAAGCGACGGCAAGTGGCTGTTCTATAGACAGTCAAGTGCGATTTATTCAAGCCATACAAGAAGATTTAGGCGTAGATTTACTCGATAAAATGAATGTGACCTATTATCAAAATGATCGTATACATTATAAGACACTTATTGACTTTAAAAAAATGGCAAAAGACGGTGCGGTTGGTAAGAACACAGTTGTGTTTAATAATCTAGTCACCAATCTAGAAGAATACAAACATTATTGGGAAGTACCCGCGATAGAAAGCTGGCATAGCCGTTTTTTGAGAAAATAATTTTTTTGGTATAATTTGCTGGGTAGGTATACGTTTTTGATGCTATGAGCGTATGGTTAATAATATTTTGTTAACTTTTTATACGCTTTCGCGAAAGCGGAGGCAATCTTAGTAAATTCGTAGTACCCAACTTACTTCTTGATGGCATTGTATTTGTATGTAAAGAGGCGAGTAACAACACTTAATAGTTATTCTTTATAAATAGTTCTTGATATATGCAGTTTAGGAAATATCTACTTTTTCTTAGTTTTATTTACATCCCATTTTTTGCATTTGCACAACAATCATATCCGCTCTATACCAATGATATAGAAGCGCAACGTAAATGGGTGGATAGTGTATACACAAGCATGACCGTAGAGCAACGTATTGGACAGCTCTTTATGGTAGATGTTTTTTCAAGTGATCCCAAAGCAAAAGTAGATAAGATTCGTGCCCTTATTAAAGAGCAACACATTGGAGGTGTTATTTTTTCCAAAGGCGGTCCTATGCGACAAGCAAAACTTAATAATGAGTTTCAGGAATTGGCAAAGACTCCTTTATTAATAGGAATGGATGCCGAGTGGGGACTCTCCATGCGATTGGATAGCACGTATGCATTTCCTTGGAATATGACACTGGGCGCCATACAAGATAATCGGATTATCAAAGATGTAGGAACTCGCGTAGGGGAACATTGCAAACGCTTAGGGGTACATGTTAATTTTGGTCCCGTTGTGGATATTAATGTCAACCCAGCAAATCCTATTATTGGGAATCGCTCATTTGGGGAGGATAAAATAAACGTCACCGAAAAGGCGATTGCCTTTTTAGAAGGAATGCAAAGCGCCGGGGTTTTGGGTAGTGCAAAGCATTTTCCTGGTCATGGAGATACCGATCAGGATAGTCATAAAACTTTACCTACGCTCGATTTTACGCTAGAACGTCTCAAGAATATTGAGATGTATCCTTACAAACCTATTATAGAAGCAGGTGTGGCAAGTGTGATGGTCGCACACCTTAATGTGCCAAATTTAGTTCCAGAAGAAGGCTATCCAACCTCTATCTCACCCACAGTAGTCACTAAGATTCTTAAAGACAGTTTAAGTTTTCACGGATTGATTATTACAGATGCTTTGAATATGAAAGGAGCTTCTAATTTTAAAGAGCCTGGAGATATTGACCTTGCTGCTTTTAAAGCTGGGAATGATATTCTTTTAATTAGCAATGATGTGCCATCTGCCGTTCTAAAAATTAAAGCCGCATTAGAAAAAAAAGAAATTACAGAAGAGCGTCTAGCACATTCTGTAAAAAAGATTCTGTATGCAAAATACAAAGTAGGTTTATCCACGTATAAACCTATAAGTACAAAAAATCTTGTAGCCGATCTAAATACAACCTTAGATGACGTCGTTTACAGTGCCGCTATTGAAAATGCACTCACCATTACAAAAAACACAAACAACATTCTTCCAGTAAAGAATCTTGATGATAAGAAAATAGCGTATGTCTCTTTAGGAGACGATTCGGGAAGTCATTTTCTGGAGGCGATGCGTAAGTACGATCAAGTGACTCATGTAAAAGCAGCTACCCTTGATGAAATGATTACTAAATTGGAAAAGTATAATTACGTTATTATTGGTTTTCACAGATCCAATGAAAACCCTTGGAAATCGTATGCTTTTACAGATAAAGAAAAAACATGGCTCTATGAAATCGCACGTACCAATGAGGTAGTATTAGATCTTTTTGTACGTCCGTATGCGATGTTAGATCTATTGTCTACTACTAATATAGAAGGGATTATTCATAGCTATCAAAACAGTAGAATTGCTCAAGAGAAGAGCGCACAGCTTATTTTTGGAGCGATTCCAAGTAAAGGAAAACTCCCTGTTTCTCTCAAAAACACACTGGCTGGAACAGGTTTTGAATCGGGTACTTTACGCCGACTTTCGTATGGGATTCCAGAAGAGGTGGGGATGAGTTCTGATAGTTTGTACAAAAAAGTAGATGCGCTCGTTCGTTCTGGAATTACACAAGCAATGATGCCAGGAGCACAGGTACTTATTGCACGCAAAGGAAAGGTAATTTATAATAAAAGTTTTGGTTATCATACTTACACAAAAAAACGCCGAGTTACCTCAGATGACGTCTATGATGTCGCTTCTATGACTAAAATATTAGCTTCTCTACCTTTATTAATGGAATTACGAAGTCAAGGTTCTATTACGCTAGATGATACTCTAGGAGAATTAATCCCAGAGATGAAGGGAACCAACAAATCAAACATTACGTTACGTAAGGCATTATCACACTATGCACGTTTTAAAGCATGGATTCCTTTTTATCTCGCTACGTTGGATACGGCGACTAAAAAACCATCTAAAGAGTATTATCGTTCTGCCTATTCGAAAGAATTTAATATCAAAATAGCAGATGAAATGTATCTGCGCAGTGACTATTCAGATACCATCATAAAACGTATTGGGGAGAGTGATTTGAGAGACCGACTTTCGTATAAATATAGTGATTTACCTTACTATCTGATGAAGAAGTTCTTAGAAGATTATTATGGAAAAGACTTAAATACGCTAACATCTGAGCGGTTTTACAAATCGTTAGGTGCCAATAGAACAGGATATAAACCGTTAGACAGATTTTCTGAAAATTCTATTGTTCCTTCTGAAAATGACACCTATTGGCGTAACCAAAAAGTACAAGGCTACGTCCACGATATGGGTGCTGCGATGCAAAGTAATGTGGGAGGACACGCAGGACTCTTTAGCAATGCCAATGATGTAGCAAAGCTAATGCAGATGTATCTTCAAAATGGTTACTATGGAGGCAAACGGTATATCTCAAAAGAAACGCTGGAGGAGTTTAATACCTGTACGTATTGTGATAAAAATGTGCGAAGAGGCGTAGGTTTTGATAAACCTCAACTTTCTGGAAGTGGACCTACCTGTGGCTGCGTCTCTATGACTAGTTTTGGACATAGTGGCTTCACAGGAACCTATACGTGGGCAGATCCAGAGCAAGATCTTGTCTATGTATTTTTATCCAACCGCACTTTTCCTACGATGGAAAATCGTAAATTAGTCACGTCGGGATTACGTACAAGAATCCAAGAAGCGATTTATGAATCAATTATTGATTAGTACGCTTTCGCGAAAGCAAAAAAAGAAATACATGAAAATTGCTATAGTTTGTTATCCAACCTTTGGAGGTAGTGGCGTTGTCGCTACAGAGCTAGGAATAGCGCTCTCCAAAAGAGGACACGAAGTTCACTTTGTTACATATAAGCAACCCGTACGACTGGCATTGCTTAATGAGCGTATTCACTTTCATGAGGTAAATGTACCCGATTACCCATTGTTTCACTATCAACCGTATGAGTTGGCGCTGTCAAGTAAACTCGTGCGCATCATAAAGAAACATAAGATTGATATTCTACACGTACATTATGCGATCCCTCATGCCTATGCAGGCTATATGGCAAAAGAGATGCTCAAGGAAGAAGGGATTCATGTTCCTATGGTGACGACTTTGCATGGTACAGATATTACGTTGGTAGGAAGTCATCCATTCTATCGACCAGCCGTAAGTTTTAGTATCAACAAAAGTGATGTCGTGACCTCTGTTTCAGAAAGCCTCAAAACAGATACCTTGCGCCTTTTTGATATTACAAGACATATAGATGTAGTGCCTAACTTTATTGATATGGAAGCTACCAATCATGAGTTTACCGATTGCCAACGGGACTTAATGGCGCATGAAAACGAACGCATTATTACCCACATTAGTAATTTTAGAAAAGTAAAACGAATCCAAGATGTCATCGAAGTATTTTACAGAGTACAGCTGGAATTACCTGCAAAATTATTGATGGTAGGCGAGGGTCCTGAGAGAGAAGATGCAGAGCAACGCGTTAAAGAATTAGGCATCGAAGATAAAGTCCGCTTTTTAGGAAACAGTAATGAGATTGATAAAATTTTATGTTTTTCAGATCTTTTTCTACTGCCTTCAGAAGCAGAGAGTTTTGGACTTGCCGCATTAGAAGCGATGGTCAACGAAGTTCCCGTAATTTCTAGTAACGCAGGTGGGATTCCAGAAGTCAATATTGACGGTGTAACTGGCTACCTCTCTAACGTAGGAAACATTGCTGATATGGCGCAGAATGCCATCCGGATTTTACAAGACGGTAAAACACTTCGTACCTTTAAAGACAATGCCAGACGTGAAGCCGCCAAGTTTGATATCCATAATATCGTGCCACTATACGAAGAGTTGTATGAAAAGGTGTTGGTGAATAAGGTGGGTTCATAAGTATTATTTATGGAGTGCTAGTTAAACGTTGGTACTTTGAGGCTTTAGCAGTACTGTGAGGTCTACCTACTTGAAAGGGTACAAATGGTTTGTACATAGCAGCGGAGTCGTTTAATAAATCATGTGTAATTTTTATTCTTTTATATCTTTTACAGGATTTGTCATTAGTCCAACAATTTTTGATACTACATATTTGGCAACTACTGTCCCTCCTTCATGACCGTAGGCATTCATTCTTACTTTAATTTTATCCTGATGATATTTTCGAAAGTTTTGATTCACTATCCACATTCTTGCTTTTCCTGAAGCAGGAACAGGTGTATTTATTTGAGTAGTAACTTTTGGATCAAGTGTAAAAGTTGTGGGATTTTCTGATTATGCAAAAATAGTTGAGAGTCTGTATAAGAAGAAGTCTACATT
>NZ_CALEMI010000030.1 GCF_937910895.1 uncultured Dokdonia sp.
AAACCTGTTTGCTCTACTTCAGCAAGATTTAACTGTCCACTTAATGCTTGATTTCCATTTACATCTCCAGTCTGCATAACTCTTGCTAAGTTGGCGACACCATCTTGATTCGTTAATGTAGACTGCTCTGTTCCTGCTTGACGTACTTGTACGGCATTAGCAGATCCATTTTGAATACTTTCCCCTGTATTTGCGCCAGCGGCAGAACCTGGAATTTGTGCAACCTGAACTGCTTTACGAGCCCCTGTGTCTTGTGCCATTGCTACACTTGCGATAGCTAATGCAACGACACTTAAAATTACTTTTCTCATGATTTTGTTAAATTTTAGTAATAAAAATTGAGTGTTAATGAGGGATTGCTTTATATAAAAACCTCATCACAAGAACAAATCAAGTGATGAGATTTTTTGTGTTAATTATTAGTTAATAGGAGCCAAAGTAAATGATGAAACTGTATGTGGAGCAGTTACCCCTTGTGGAGTAATCTGAATAAATCCATTTTGACTTCCAGTTCCCATTGGTCCTTCTTGAAGGACATCAGCTTGGTTTCCGCCTGCTCCAGGTCCAAATTGACCTTCGTTTTGACGAATTGTATAACTTTGACCATCACGTTGTGTAAGAAGTGATACGTTAAACTCACCGTGTTGTAAAGTTCTTCCGTAACTGCCTGCTCCTGTTTGGAACATATTAGAGTTATTACCCATTCCAGCTTGAGAAACAACAGATGTGTTATCTGATCCCCACTGATCTTGTAAAGATGCATGATCAGCTCCATCTTGATTTAAGCCAGCTGCATTGTTATTACCTGTTTGCATTTGTCTTCCAACATTGTCTGTACCACCAGCCGCAAAGAAACTTTGAGAAATAAATGCAGAGTTCTCATTACCATCTTGGATTTGAGCTGCATTATTAGATCCTGCTTCTGAACTAGCTTGAGCAATAAAAGCGTCATTATCATCTCCAGATTGGTTTTGGAATGCAACACCTGATTCTGAATTCTCTACTA
The DNA here is from genome assembly GCF_937910895.1 of uncultured Dokdonia sp. Lineage (GTDB taxonomy): Bacteria > Bacteroidota > Bacteroidia > Flavobacteriales > Flavobacteriaceae > Dokdonia. Next base: position 1,007 of record NZ_CALEMI010000030.1, read on the forward strand.
CTAGGAAATTACCTACAGAACCATCAAAGCCAGAAACTTGACCAAATCTAGTAAGTGCGTCCGAAGAAACCGAAATCGTTCCGTTTGTACCTTGGTTAATCTGTCCTCTGTTACCTACAGACCCTTCAGCCTCTTGAATTTGCTCCGCTTTATTATTATCACCTAACTGAGTAGTTAAAGCAACGTTACGAGCATCACTTCCTCCAGCATTATCTTGCTCTACGCGAGACTCATTAGCATTTCCTGTTTGATTTACAATAGCAAATTGTCCCATACTATCTTCTGGACCTGCATTTTGACCGATTTCAGAAATGTTTCCTGTACCAGTTTGAACAGTGGACGCATCACTATTGTCATACGTCTGTAATGTATAAGCTGAGTTATCTTCTCCATCTTGCTCTATAGCAGCGTCGTTACTTTCGGCTTGATTTGCAGTTCCCTGCATAATTTGAGCTCTGTTTGCAGCTGTATCATTATCATTATTTTGATCAATCATAGCATTGTTAAAATCTCCTTCTTGATAGATAGTAGATTCGTTATTAAAACCTGTTTGCTCTACTTCAGCAAGATTTAACTGTCCACTTAATGCTTGATTTCCATTTACATCTCCAGTCTGCATAACTCTTGCTAAGTTGGCGACACCATCTTGATTCGTTAATGTAGACTGCTCTGTTCCTGCTTGACGTACTTGTACTGCGTTAGCAGATCCGTTTTGAATACTTTCTCCCGTGTTTGCCGTTGCTACAGATCCTGGGATTTGTGCAACCTGAACTGCTTTACGAGCCCCTGTATCTTGAGCCATTGCTACACTTGCGATAGCTAGAGCAACGACGCTTAAAATTACTTTTCTCATAATCTTGTTGAATTTTAGTTAAAATACTTAGTTAATATCGGGGGAATTTTTATCTATTAAAACCTCATCAAAAGAAGAGATCAAATGATGAGGTTCTTTATTAATTATCTAGTTTATAGGAGCCAATGTAAATGAACTCACAGAATGTGGTGCAGTTACTGATTGAGGACTCACTTGTATGAAAGTGTTTTGAACTCCTGTTCCAAATGGTCCTTCTTGAAGGATGTCTGCTTGGTTTCCACCAGTGCCAGCTCCGAATTGACCTTCGTTTTGACGAACTGTGTAACTCTGCCCATCGCGTTGTGTGATTAAGGCGATGTTATTTTTTCCATGCTGAATACTTTGTGCATAACTTCCATTTCCTTCTTGTAACACATTTAGGTTATTATTTCTTCCTCTTTGTGTAGAAATAGCGGTGTTATTATCACCCATTTGCCATTGAAGAGCAAGATGATCATTTCCATTTTGCATTAAGCCTGAAGTATTTCCATTTCCGTACTGTTCTTGTCTCCCTGTGTTACCATTCCCGTTTGGACTTCCGAAAGCGTTTTGAAGCATGGAAGCTGTGTTATTATCACCAGCTTGAATTTGAGCTCCATTATTAGATTCATTTGTATTTGCATATTGCCCAATAAATCCTTGGTTCCCATCACCATTTTGTTGTTGGAAAGCAACACCATTATCAGAGCCTAAAATATTGTTAGTACCTCCTGTAATAGACGGATCTAAAGCTACTGTATCAAAATAAGCCTGTTGTGATGCTGGCGTCTGAAATATTTGGTTACTCACACCTTGACTTATAACAGCGATATTCCCTGTAGATCCTTCAGCACTCTGGTTTTGCTCTGCGCTGTTGTTACTACCTGCTTGTGCAGTATATGCCATATTACGAGCATCACTTCCTGCTGCGTTGTCTTGGTTAACAAGAGATTCATTATTCTCTCCAGTCTGAGTTACAATTGCAAACTGTCCTTGACTATTTTCTGGACCTGCATTTTGGTTAATCTCAGAAGTATTTCCTACACCATTCTGAGTGGTGGCAGCATCACTATTGTCATACGTCTGTAATGTATACGCTGAGTTATCTTCTCCATCTTGCGTAATGTTGGCATCATTATTTTCTGCTTGATTAGCAGTTCCCTGCATAATCTGAGCTCTGTTTGCCGCAGTATCATTATCATTATTCTGATCAATCATTGCATTGTTAAAGTCTCCTTCTTGATAGATTGTAGATTCGTTATTGAAACCTGTTTGCTCTACTTCAGCAAGATTTAACTGTCCACTTAATGCTTGATTTCCATTTACATCTCCAGTCTGCATTACTCTTGCTAAGTTGGCAACGCCATCTTGATTCGTTAATGTTGACTGTTGTGTACCTGCTTGACGTACTTGTACGGCATTAGCAGATCCATTTTGAATACTTTCTCCAGTGTTTGCTGTGGGTGCCGATCCTGGAATTTGTGCTACTTGAACTGCTTTACGAGCCCCCGTGTCTTGAGCCATTGCTACACTTGCTATAGCTAATGCAACAACACTAAAAATTACTTTTCTCATAATTAAAAAGATTTAGTTAAAAAATATGTGAGTGAAAATAAATAGTACTTAGTAGACATACTCATACACCCTTTAATTAGGATATCAGATGCGTATACCAACATGTATTATTTACTTAATAAATGTATTTTGGGGGAGATTTTAAAATACATTATTTTTAAAAACATAACTTGTAACAATACCTTCAAGACAATAAATAATTGTCTTGAAGATTATTTGCTATTGGTTTATGATTTCATATTGTGATTTATTTGATAGCGAAGCGCTACCTAAATAAATTAATAATTAATTAATCGGAGCTAATGAAAATGTAGCTACTTGAACTGGAGCTGTTACGCCCGACGCACTGAAAGGAGTAAATCCTCTCTGTACTCCTGTACCAAGTGGTCCTTCTTGAAGAATATCTGCTTGATTTCCTCCTGCACCACCAAATTGGTTTTGGTTTTGGTAGATGCTGTAACTCTGACCATCTCTCTGTGTAAGGAAAGCCATGTTGAAATCACCATGTTGTAATGTTCTTCCGTAACTACCATCACCTTCTTGAGTAACATCTGAATAATTACCTGTCCCTCTTTGAGCGGCTACGATCGTGTTACCGTCACCAGTTTGTGACTGTACAGAAGTATGTAATCTATCATTTTGAACGATTGTTGCTGCATTATCATTACCTACTTGAGTTTGAGTAGATACATTATCAAATCCTGCATCTGGTGTTAGGTTTTGAATAGCTTGTGCTATATTACTATCTCCGCTTTGAGATTGTGCAGCGTTATTACCATCTCCAAACTGTACAATGACAGCATCATTTTCACCACCTGTTTGTGTTTGAAAAGCAACTGCATTTGTCGCTTCAAAACCAGCACCATCATCATCACCTGCAAGAGAAGGATCAAAAGCATTTACAGCGTCAAAGATATCATCCTGTCCAGCTGAATATACTGTAATGTCTCCAGAAAAACCTTGTAAAACATCTGCGGTATTTCCTGCTGCATTTCCAGAAGAAACTTGAATTTGCTCAACTGCATTTCCAATACCCGTTTGACGAGCAATAGCTACGTTACGATCTTGGTCTCCGTTTGCACCAGATTGGTTGACACGAGATTCGTTATTCATTCCTAACTGATCAACAATAGCAAAGTGTCCTTCGCTATCTTCTGGACCAGCATTCTGATTGATTTCAGATGTATTCCCTACTCCATTTTGAATCGTCCAAGCATCACTATTGTCATACGTCTGTAAAGTGTATGCAGAGTTATCTTGACCGTCTTGCTCTACAGCAGCATCATTATTTTCTGCTTGATCGGCAGTACCCTGCATGATCTGAGCTCTGTTACCCAATGATTGATCACCCGCATCATTATTTTGCTTGGTGTACGCATTGTTAAAATCTCCTTGTTGAACTGTAGTAGACTCATTATTATATCCGTCCTGATCTACTTCTGCTAAGTTTAATTGACCACTTAGCGCTTGATTTCCGTTGACATTACCCGTTTGCATAAGTCTAGCTAAGTTGCTAGTCCCATCTTGGTTTGTTAATACAGATTGTTCTGTTCCAGCTTGACGTACTTGAACAGCATTGCTGGATCCATTTTGAATGGACTCTCCCGTATTTGCTCCTGCTGCTGATCCAGGAATTTGTGCTACTTGCACTGCTTTTTGAGCTCCTGTGTCTTGGGCATAGATACCAACACTAAATGTTAGCGCAATCGCGCTTACCAATAATTTTTTCATAATAAAAGTAGTAGTTAAAATTTTTATAAATTAAAATTGCTAACAACTGACTTTCAAAATAAACACTCAACAACTTACATATACAGAATTGACTATATAAAAAAGAAGTTTTGTTACTAATTATAATATGGGGTATTATATGTATTTTAAGGGGGAGAAATGTAAAATACTACTGCTAAATTATATAAATAAAGACCACTAAACAAACTGTAATAACAACTTTTCGATCAAGTGTACATTGCTATTTTTACCTATTTAGTATGATTCCCTCTAAAAACAATACTTTACATCAAAAAGAAAAATAGTAGATTTTCTTTACTCAAAAAACACTGTAAGTAATATCCTACGTACATATACGTGTTATATGTATTTTTTTTAATAAAAAATGTACAAGCTACAATTATGATGAGGAAAAAACAATATTAAATCACTAAAAATCAAATATTTAATTTAATTTCTAATTAATAAACAATAACTCTCTATATTTTGGCAAAGGCCATAACTCATCTTCTACTAATAGCTCCAATTTATCACAATGACGTCTTATTTTATCTAAATAAGGAAGAACCTTACCACAATAAGCTTTAGATTTTGGAACTAATTTCATTTGATTTGCTTTTTTTCGAGCTTCTGTCATTTCTGTAATACACGCATTTAAAGCATCTATATGTCCTGAAATTTCTTTTATAATAAGTGATTGCTCTTTTGCTAAAACCTTATAATCATCTCCATAAATATCTTTTAATCCTTTTACATTCACAATAAGTACGTTTTGATACCGCAATGCAGTTGGAATAATATGATTACGAGCAACATCCCCTAATACCCTACTCTCAATTTGAACTCTTTTTATATATTCTTCAATTTCTATCTCATACCGGGCTTGTATCTCTACAGCATTCATAATTTGTAAGGATTCAAATAAAGCAATTGCTCGAGGCGAAATTTTCTCATCCAACGCATCTGGTGTATTCCTATGATGGCTCAATCTTCTTTTTTTTGCTTCTTTCTCCCAAGCCTCGCCATAGCCATCTCCTTCAAATCGAATGTTTTTACTCTCTTTAATATATTCTCGTAAGACATTAAAAATAGCATCATCTTTTTTCATAGAAGATTCATTAATAAGTACATCCACTTCTTTTTTGAAAGCTTTTAACTGACTCGCAACTATCGCATTAAGTACTGTCATGGGATGTGCACAATTTGCTGTTGCTCCCACCGCTCTAAACTCAAATTTATTTCCTGTAAATGCAAAAGGGGATGTCCTGTTACGGTCTGTATTATCCAATAAGATTTCTGGAATTTTCCCTACAACATTTAGTTTTAAATCGGTTTTTTCCTGAGGAGATAATTTTCCATCTGTTACTTTTTCAAGCTCATCTAGTACTTGTGTAAGTTGTGATCCTATAAATACAGATAAAATTCCTGGAGGTGCTTCATTGGCTCCGAGTCTATGGTCGTTTCCGGCACTTGAGATAGAAGCTCTCAATAGTGCTTCATAGGAATGAACCGCTTTAATCGTGTTTATAAAAAAGGTGAGGAATTGTAAATTTTTCATAGGGGTTGTTCCTGGACTTAACAGATTGATTCCAGTATCTGTTGCCAACGACCAATTATTGTGTTTCCCACTACCGTTTACTCCTGCAAAGGGTTTTTCATGAAATAATACTTTAAAATAATGACGCTCTGCTACTTTCTCCATCACATCCATAAGTAGCGAATTATGGTCTACTGCTAGATTGACTTCTTCAAAAATGGGTGCTATCTCAAACTGATTAGGAGCCACTTCATTATGTCTTGTTTTAATCGGAATACCAAGAACCAAACATTCTTGTTCCAGATGTTTCAGATATGTAAGTACGCGTGTAGGAATAGAACCAAAATAATGGTCATCAAGTTGTTGTCCTTTCGCGGAAGCGTGCCCTAAAAGCGTTCTTCCAGTTAAGGTAATATCTGGACGAGCCGCTGCTAACGCACTATCAATAAGAAAGAACTCTTGCTCCCATCCTAAAGTTCCGTGAACTTTACTAACATTTTTATCAAAATAACGAGCAACATCTGTTGCAGCTACATCAATCTCTTGCAATGCTTTTAATAAAGGGGTTTTATAATCTAATGCTTCTCCTGTATAAGCTACAAAAACGGTTGGAATACATAATGTGGTATCATAAATAAAGGCAGGAGAGGTAGGATCCCAAGCGGTATACCCTCTTGCTTCAAATGTATTACGTATACCACCATTGGGAAAACTAGAAGCATCTGGTTCTTGTTGTACCAATTGTGCGCCATCAAATTTTTCAATGACATGACCATCTGTTGTTATTTCAAAAAAGGCATCATGTTTTTCGGCAGTTGCGCCTGTAAGGGGTTGAAACCAATGCGTATAATGGGTAGCTCCTTTATCTAACGCCCAAGTTTTCATTCCTGTAGCTACAGCATCTGCTGTAATACGATCTATTTTCTTTCCTTTATGTATGGCTTCTATGACATTTTCAAAAGCTGATTTAGGGAGATGTTGACGCATTGCTTGTTCTCCAAATACATTCATGTTATAGGACAAAGATCTACGACCTTCTTCTTTTGGGAGTTGAACAGAACGATGTTGTACATCTTGAAGCGCTTGAAATCTAAGGATAGGCATGGGTATAGATTTAGAAAATTAGAATCTTACATTATAAGAAACAAATATACGAGTATTTGAAAAATAATAGACAATTATCACCTACCCCCTACTTTTTTAGGGGTGTTAATAAATAATATTAAATTTTTAATAATTACCCCCTAAAAAAATATACACGTTACATATTAATTATATATTTGCACCGTAATTAAAAAAATATGCCATTATGAGCAGGTCAAAACTAGAATACATTTGGTTAGACGGGTACACACCCACACAAAACATGAGAAGTAAAACTAAAGTGGTAGAAGACTTTAGCGGAAAATTAGAAGACTGTCCTGTATGGTCTTTTGACGGTTCTTCCACAAGGCAAGCTTCTGGTGGAGCTTCAGATTGTCTTCTTAAGCCAGTTGCTATTTACCCAGATCCACAACGTGAGAATGGATACCTTGTCATGACGGAGGTATTAAGCGCAGATGGAACGCCACATCCTTCAAATCACAGAGCAAATATTGACGATAATGATAATGATTTCTGGTTTGGATTTGAGCAAGAGTACTTTATTATGGATACTGCCACACAATTACCATTAGGATTTCCTATTGGTGGCTATCCTGGTCCTCAGGGAATGTATTACTGTTCTGTAGGTGGTAGAAATACACACGGGCGTGATTTTGTCGAAGAGCATGCAGATTTATGTATTGCTGCTGGTCTTAATTTTGAAGGAATCAATCAAGAGGTTGCTTCTGGACAATGGGAATTCCAATTATTTGCCAAAGGAGCTAAAAAAGCTGGTGATGAGATTTGGATTGCCCGCTATTTATTAGATCGACTTACAGAGCAATATGGTTGGTATATTGAGTACCATCCAAAACCAGTAAAAGGAGACTGGAATGGATCTGGTATGCATGCCAACTTTTCAAATACGACATTAAGAACATGCGGTTCTGAAGAAATATATAATAAAATATGTGAAGCATTTCGCCCTGTTACCGAAGAGCATATTGCGGTATATGGAGCATATAATGATCAACGTTTAACAGGTCTTCACGAGACTGCATCTATTCATGACTTTAGTTATGGAGTGTCCGATCGTGGAGCATCTATTCGTATTCCTATTATCACTGTAGAGCAAGGATGGAAAGGATGGTTGGAAGACCGTCGTCCTGCATCAAATGCAGATCCATATAAAGTAGCTGGTCGTATCGTGACTACTGTAAAAAGCGCAAAAGTATAATTAGTTATTTATTGTGTATTTAATTCTTAAACTCCTGTTAGATACTATCTAACAGGAGTTTTTTTGTATCGTACGCTTTCGCGAAAGCGTATAAAGAAAAACCAACGATTAAAAAGATGTGTAGCTAATAGCAACTTTCTTTAATCAATCTCTTTGGAATAGATTTTTATTTCATCTCCATTCACTCCGTATCCTTTTGAATTATAGTTCCACCCTTTTTCCTTATAAAAACCACGTAAATCTATAGAGAGAGGTACCATGTCAAATCCTTTTTTTGACAAACCAAAGTGCGTGCTGTATCAGTTTTTTTTTGCGAATCTCTGATTTCTATAGTTTTCATCTACATATAAGCACGCAAACCAAGGCTTAGATCTTGCCTACTGATCATATCATTACTTAATAAGGTTTTCTAATAGATTCCCACTTTGTTTAATAATGATATTTACATTTTTTCTAATTACTATGCAAGCAACCTTACAAAAACGTAAGCCCTACAAAGACGATATAAGCAACAAACAAGACCAGTCCTTTATATCTTGACAATTCTAAACGTTTCGGAATAAAGGCTAATGGTAATAGAATAGCTGCAAAACCAATCATCCAGAAAATATTGGTAGATAAAATTGCATCATCTATCACTGCGATAGGTTTTATTATCGCGGTAACTCCTAAAACAGATGCAATATTAAAAATATTAGAACCAATGAGGTTTCCTAAGGAAATCGCTTTCTCTTTTTTAAGAGCTGCAATCACAGATGCTGCCAACTCTGGTACACTAGTCCCAATGGCAATTACCGTTACAGAAATTACATAATCGCTCACGCCTACTGCCTTTGCAAGTTGTGTTGCCCCTTTAACTAGCCATTCCGAACCAAAATACAAAGCAGCTCCTCCGATGGCAAGCCATATAAAAATTTTAAAATAAGAGCTTTCTGCAAGTCCGTCATCTACACCATCTTCATTCACTTCTTTCTTTTTACGAGCTCTGCGGATAAGTACAAAAAGATAAACAAACAGGCAAGTGATCAATCCAATCCCTTCTACTTGAGTAAGCATTTTATCATTACTTAACAAGAAATAGAGTGCGATAGAAAACAAGAGCATTACTGGCCAATTAAAGCGATAAAAATCACGATCTACTGTAAGTGAAGAGATAATCGCTGTAATCCCTAATACCATTCCTATATTTGCAATATTAGAGCCTATTACGTTCCCAAGAGCAATATCAGAAAGTCCATTGTATGCTGCTTGCAAACTTACCAAAAGTTCTGGTGCTGAGGTGGCAAAAGAAACTACCGTAAGTCCAATGACCATTTTAGAGAGCTTAAGCTTAAATGACAATCCTACAGAAGAACGCACTAAAAATTCCCCACCTACGACCAATAATAACAATCCTATAAGGACATAAAAAATACTCATGCAATTGATTTTTTGACGAAGATAATAAATAGTAATCTTGCTTTATATATCAAAAAATAATGTTTTTTCACTTTGTAAATGACATTGTTAATAAGGGAATACTTTTTGCTTTGTCTATTTCATATAAAACAGTACATTAGTTACATTATATGGAGCTGACAAAAGAGTACATAGAAGCTGAGAATAAAGAACTCACTCGCCAATATAAAAAACTACTACGCATAAGCTATCAAATGCTTACAACTGAGGATAAGAAAATGATCCGAAAGGCTTTTGATATTGCTGTAGATGCGCATAAAAATCAACGTCGTAAATCGGGAGAAGCTTATATATTTCACCCACTAGCCGTAGCACAAATAGTCGCAAGTGAGATAGGGCTAGATGCAACTTCTATTGCTGCTGCTCTCCTACATGATGTGGTTGAAGATACGGAATATACGCTTGCCGATATCGAACAACTTTTTGGAGAAACCGTTACTCGCATCGTTGATGGGTTGACCAAGATTTCTAATTTGAAAAAAGATAGGGATGTTTCGCTACAGGCAGAAAATTTCCGTAAAATGCTATTGACTATTAATGATGATCCTAGGGTGATCATTATTAAAATAGCAGATCGTTTACACAATATGCAAACGATGGATGCTATGCGACCTGACAAACAAGCAAAAATTTCTAGCGAAACCCTCTATATTTATGCACCACTTGCGCATAGAATGGGCCTTTATAACATCAAAACAGAACTTGAAGACTTAAGTTTGAAATACACAGAGCCAGATGTGTATAATGACATTAGGGATAAGATAAAAGAAAGTAAAGAAGAGCAAGATAAATATATAAAGGATTTCAAAAAAGTAATTGAAGATTCTCTCAATTTAGAAGGGTTAGAATATCAAATAAAAGGACGCCCTAAGTCTATTTACAGTATCCGACGTAAAATCATGAATCAAGGCATAAGCTTTGAAGAAATCTATGACAAATTTGCGATTCGTATTATATACAAAAGTGACGTTGCCAATGAGAAATTTTTAGCTTGGAAGATCTACTCTATCGTTACAGATCACTTTAGACCTAATCCCACCCGTTTAAGAGATTGGATATCTTCTCCTAAATCAACTGGGTATGAAGCACTTCATATTACCGTGATGGGTCTTAAAGGAAGATGGGTAGAAGTTCAAATACGTTCTGAACGTATGAATGAAATCGCCGAAAAAGGATATGCAGCGCATTTCAAATACAAACAAGGCGATGATGGAGATAAAGGTCTAGATGAATGGATAAGTAGATTACAAGAGGCATTAGAAAATCCAGATACCAATGCAGTTGATTTTGTAGAAAATTTCAAACTTAATTTATACAATAAAGAGATTTTTGTGTTTACGCCTCAGGGAGATCTCAAATCATTACCCAAAGGCGCTACTCCTTTAGATTTTGCTTTTAGTGTTCATACCGAAGTAGGACTACACACTAGAGGAGCTCGTGTCAATGGAAAACTGGTACCACTAAGTCACGAATTAAAAAGTGGCGATCAGGTAGAAGTCATTACTTCTGATCAAGCAAAGCCTACAAACAACTGGTTAGATTATGCTACAACAGCCAGAGCAAGAGCAAAGATCAAATCATCCTTAAAGGATGAAAAAAAAGAAATGGCTTCAGAAGGAAAAGTCATTCTTGCGCGAAAGCTAAAATCTCAAAAAATCCAACTCAACGAGAGAACAATTAATGAACTTGTATCTTATTTTAAGCTAGGTACCAGTTTAGATCTTTTTTATCGTGTTGGGATCGGGGCTATTGATAATAAAATGATCAAAGAGTTTGCGACACAACGCAGTAATGCTTTTGTGAGCTTCTTTAAGAATAAAATAAGAAAACCTACTACGGTAGAAGATGTAGATCGTGATGAGATTACAAATAAATATGATGATCTTGTATTTGGTGTAGATGAGCAACAACTAGACTATAAATTTTCTAACTGCTGTAATCCAATTCCTGGGGATCCTGTATTTGGTTTTACAACCATTAATGAAGGGATCAAAGTGCATAAAAATAATTGCCCTAATGCCATCTCCATGCGAAGTAAATATGCATACCGAGTGATCCCTGCAAAATGGATAGATTCAAGTGCACAAGGACATAAAGTAGATATTAGACTTACAGGGATAGATGTATTAGGACTTGTAAATGAAGTGACCAAAGAGATATCTCATCACATGCACGTAAATATAAAAGGCATTAGTTTTACTACAAATGGGGGTATCTTTAACGGAAATATTACGGTCGTTGTGCAAAACAATGAGCATCTTAAAAAGTTAATGGATAATCTTAAAAAAATCAATGGAATTGACAAAGTCACTCGAGTATAATTCCGTAACTTTACATCTTTAATAGCACTATGAGTGTAAATTCTACAATAAACAAAGATCAAGAAGTTGTAAAGAATGTTTTTACAACATACTTAGAAGAAAAAGGACATCGTAAAACCCCTGAGCGGTACGCTATATTACAGGAAATTTACAACAACGATGAGCACTTTGATATAGAGTCTCTTTATATCAACATGAAGAATAAAAACTATCGTGTAAGCCGTGCTACTCTTTACAATACTATAGAACTTTTATTGGAATGTGGATTGGTACGTAAGCATCAATTTGGGAACACACAGGCTCAATATGAGAAATCGTATTTTGACAAGCAACATGACCATGTGATTTTGTCAACAGGCGAAGTGATTGAATTTTGTGATCCACGGATTCAAGCTATTAAAAAAACGATTGAAGAAGTTTTTGATATCACTATAGACAAACACTCTCTTTACTTTTACGGAAAGAAAAACACCTCTAATTAATATACGAATGGCAGTAGACTTACTACTAGGGCTCCAATGGGGCGACGAAGGAAAAGGAAAAATTGTAGACGTACTCACTAAAGATTATGACATCATCGCTAGATTTCAAGGCGGTCCTAATGCAGGACACACCTTAGAATTTGATGGGATCAAGCACGTTTTACATACTATTCCTTCTGGAATTTTTCACGACAATGCGATGAATATCATAGGAAACGGCGTTGTTATTGATCCTGTAATTTTTAGAAGAGAATTACAAAACCTAGATAAGTTTGAAGGGCTTGATTATGTCTCAAAAATATTGATTTCGCGTAAAGCGCACTTAATCCTTCCTACACATCGTTTGCTAGATGCAGCTTCTGAAGCTTCAAAAGGTAAAGCAAAAATAGGATCTACTCTTAAAGGGATTGGTCCAACCTATATGGACAAGACAGGTCGCAACGGAATACGTGTTGGAGATCTAGAACTAGCTGACTGGAAAGATAGATATACATCGTTGCGTGATAAGCATATTTCTATGATTGATTTCTACGATGCCAAAATAGAATATAACTTACAGGAACTTGAAGCAGAGTTTTTTGATGCTATTAAAGTATTAAAAAAGCTTAAATTCATAGATTCTGAAGAATATTTACACCAAGCTCAGAAATCAGGAAAAACCATTCTTGCCGAAGGAGCTCAAGGATCGTTACTAGATATTGATTTTGGAACCTATCCGTATGTAACTTCTTCAAACACCACAGCCGCTGGTGCTTGTACAGGATTAGGAATTGCACCTAACAAAATAGGTGAGGTTTTTGGAATATTTAAAGCTTATACCACGCGTGTGGGTTCAGGTCCTTTTCCAACAGAACTTTTTGATGCTGATGGAGAGACCATGGGACGTGTAGGTAATGAGTTTGGAGCCACCACTGGACGTCCACGTCGTTGTGGATGGCTAGACCTTGTCGCACTAAGATATGCCGTACAAGTGAATGGTGTGACACAATTAATGATGATGAAAGGTGATGTACTTTCTGGATTTGACACCCTAAAAGTATGTACTTCTTACAAATACAAAGGAAAAACAATTGAGCACTTCCCTTATAATATCGAACCAGAAAATGTAGAAGTCGTCTACAAAGAAATGAAGGGTTGGAAAGAAGACTTAACAGGTATGACCGAAGCTTCTCAATTGCCAAAAGCTCTCAATGAATACATAGATTTTCTTGAAAAAGAATTAGAAACTCCTATCAAAATTGTTTCTGTAGGACCCGATCGTACACAAACGATCTTGAGATAGGTGCAGCATCGATACAAAACTAGAAACCCGCAATCATCATACATTGCGGGTTTTTTATAGAATAGCACCTTTTGACACTTCGTTAACGCTTTCAGAAATCAATTTGTTTATTTTTGCTATCATGCATATCAAAAAATACATACTTACGGTTGTTATTGCTTTTTTTGCTTTCGCGAAAGCGTACACACAAGAACGTAAAGAAATTGATATCACCTCTGATGTCTCTAGGATAGACGAAGCAAACTATCCTGGCGCCTTTATTATGAATAAAAGCACCAAACAAGTATATATTATTCATGAAGGTATTGAGATGTGGTGTGACCTTGCCTTTCATTACAAAGATGAGAACTTTGTAAGGGCTTTGGGAAATGTAAAAATAAAACAAGGAGATTCTGTATCCATGCGAAGTCGGTATGCCGAGTATAATGGAAATACAAAATTTGCATTTGCCGCAGGAAACGTATGGCTTAAGAAAGATACGACGGTGGTCACTACAGATACGATGTACTTTGATCGAATCAAACAAGAATCGTATTATCGTACAGGAGGTGTTGTCACCTCTCCAAATAGTAAAATTACCAGTCGCATAGGTCGCTATTACTTAGAAGAAGATAAAATATCATTTATAAGTGATGTCGTAGTGACCAATCCTGAATATGTCATCAACAGTGAGCAATTAGATTTTTATAGTGAGACAGAACACGCGTATCTCTATGGACCTACTACTATTACAAGTGAAACCTCAAAAGTATATTGTGAACGAGGATTTTATGACACCAAAAATGATTATGGCTATTTTGTAAAAAACTCGCGTATAGATTATGATAATAGGCAAGTGTATGGGGATAGTCTTTATTTTGACAGAACAATCAATTTTGCCAGTGCCACCAATAACATTAGAGTTAAAGATACTTTAAACAAAAGCCTCATCAAAGGTCATTATGCTGAGGTCTACAGAGCCAAAGATTCTGTATTCATTACAAAGCGAGCGGTTGCTATTACAGAGCAAGAAGGCGATTCTATCTATATACACGGAGATAAATTGATTATTACAGGGAAGCCAGAAAATAGAATTGTACGAGGATTTTACGACGTACGTATGTTTAAAAGTGATATGAGTGGCAAATGTGACTCCATACACGTCAATCAAAAAACGGGGCTTACCAAGATGATCCGCAGACCTATTTTATGGAGTGATGAAAATCAAATCACAGGAGATAGTATCCATCTTGTGAATAATGTGGTCACAGAAAAACTAGATTCTTTAAAGGTTTTTGACAATGCATTTATTATACAAAAAGATTCTATAGATGGGTATAATCAGGTAAAAGGACAAAAACTCTACGGTTTCTTTAATAAAGAAAATCAGCTTGACTCTGTCAATATTCTCAATAATGCAGAAAGCATTGTGTATATGCGAGAAGAAAGTGGAGCCTTACAAGGGATTGATAAAAGTAAATCTGCTTCTATCACCATTCTTTTTGTAGATAAAGCGATAGATGAAGTGATTAAGTATAAAAATCCAGGAGGTAATATATGGCCAGAATCTCAATTTATACAACAACAGCAAACCTTTGATAATTTTGAATGGCGTGGTGATGAACGTCTATTAAGTAAAGAAGATATTTTTAAAGGAGAGCCTCCATTTACACTCACAAAAATACAAGGGATTCCGTTACCAATAATAGACAGTGATTTTTTTGAAGAATCTGAAGAAGGAGAGCTCGAGACGCCAAGTGCTTCTAACCTTACTGAGAAAGAGCTATCCAATCGAGAAGAAGACAAACCAAAACTAGGCACCGAAGAAGAAGATGAAGTCACAAAGCGCCAAAGAGAATATCTAATTAATAGAAATAAGGCGACATCTTCTACAAAAGAAAATAAAACTCCAAGTCTTTTAGATCCAAAAAAGAAAAAAAAGAAAGGAGGAGGATAATCGCTATACTTAATTTATGAAATCTGATTTTCTAAAATATCAAGCACAAACAACACCTCATCCTTTAAGTTTTGAAGTTGATCGTGCAGAAGGAAGCTATATCTATCATAAAAATGGAAAGAGATATCTAGACTTTATAGCGGGAGTTTCTGCCTGTAGTTTAGGACATCAACACCCTAGAGTAAAAGCGGCGATTCATAAACAAGTAGACTCCTATCTTCATGTCATGGTCTATGGAGAATATGCGCAGGAAGCACCTGTACAATTATCAAAACTATTAGCTTCACTCCTACCAGATTCTTTAAATAGCACCTATTTGGTAAATAGTGGTACCGAAGCTATTGATGGTGCCATTAAATTAGCTCGAAGAGTAACAGGGCGTACAGAAATTATTGCAGCACTAGACGCCTATCACGGAAATTCTTATGGAGCATTAAGTCTCATGAGTTTAGAAGAACGTGTGGCTCCCTTCAGACCTGTCATAGGTGACATTGCTTTTATCAAATTTAACTGCGAGAAATACTTAGAACGGATCACTACCAAAACAGCTGCTGTTGTTTTGGAAACCATACAAGGAGGTGCTGGTTTTATTGAACCGCAACGTGACTTTTTAAAAAAAGTGAAAGCACGTTGTCAAGCAGTCGGAGCCTTACTCGTTCTTGACGAAATCCAACCAGGTTTTGGACGTACAGGAAAACTTTTTGGTTTTGAGCATTATAATGTTGTACCTGATATTTTAGTCATGGGAAAAGGCATGGGAGGTGGAATGCCTATTGGTGCTTTTACCGCTTCATACGAAAATATGCGCTTATTATCAGACAATCCTAAGTTAGGTCATATTACTACCTTTGGAGGGCATCCTGTTATTGCGGCGGCGGCATTGGCTACTCTACAAGAGATTACAGAAACCACTCTTATAGAAGATACGCTCAAAAAAGAACAGCTTTTCCGAACATTGTTAGTACATCCACTACTTACCGAGATACGAGGAAAAGGACTTATGTTAGCAGTATTGACACCTAGTGCTGAGGTTACATCACAAGTTATTTTAAAATGTCAAGAAAAAGGTCTTATTTTATTTTGGTTACTCTTTGAAGGCAGAGCTATCCGGATCACGCCTCCCCTAACGATTTCTGAAGATGAGATCCGTGAAGGGTGTGCTATATTAGTAAACGTATTGGATCAAATCAATATGTAAATTCTCTATAGTATTAGTTTCTTAAAACATACTTTATACGCTTTCAAGGAGTGTAACTATGTAGAAGTTTATACTGAGCTAAGTTAGAAGTAAGAAAGCGTACTAAGAAAAAATACTCTTTGTCAGGAGATTACTTTATGCTAATTGTTGTAAATATAAAAGACGTTTCAGTTAAGAAACGTCTTTTTTTATTTGGTTAAGTGTGTGTAATAAATACGATTAGTTATTTATCAAACGGAATTCTGTTCTTCTGTTTGCAGCATGCTCACGCTCTGTACAAGAAACTCCATCAGCACATCTATTTTTAAGTCTGCGCTCTCCGAATCCATTAGCAACTAGTAAGCTATTATTAATTCCTTTAGAAATTAAGTAATTAGCAACCGATTGTGCACGACGCTCAGAAAGGTCTTGGTTGGCAGCATTGTTACCTCTAGAATCAGTATGTGAAGCGATCTCTAATTTTACCCCTGGGTTTTGAGCTAATAATGGTAATAAACGAGTATCGATAATTCTTTTAGCTTCAGAAGTTAATGTAGCACTGTTTAAGTTCCAGTTAATTGGAAGCGCTTGGTACTCAACAAGAGCACACTCTACTTCTCTCCAAGTAGTTAATCCTCCTTTTTGTTTAAGAACTTCTTTAGATACTGTTGTAAATGTTGCAGCTACCACTACTTCTGTAGTAGATGCGTCTTTTACAAGTACTGTTTTAGTAATATTAGCATATTCTGCTGGAATCACTTCTTCTACTACACGAGCGGGTTGATCAACAACTCTTTTAGTATAGGTAGCATCTTTAGTACTTCCTGGTGTAGATTGCACAGCGGCATCAGCAGCAAGTACACGTGTAGGAATTGTTTCATATTCTGCTGGATATCCTTTGTAACACCAGTAACGACAATCGTCAGGATTACTAGAAGCACAATCAGGAGCTGGTGCACCCAATTCCCACTGCGCATAGGCAGACTTGGTTTCAATAGTTTCTGATGCATTTGCAAAAGAAGCGGGTACTATTCTTAAAGAAGAACCAGTCGTACTTTTAAGATATGATACTGTTTCTGTTTTATACGTAGCTGGTATTACTTTAAGACGCTTAGAAGCTTCTTTTACTAATACACTCTCTGTCTGAGTTTCGTATTGGGCAGGAACCACTTTAAGTACTTTGTAAGCAGGTGTCTTTTGAACTTGTACTGTTTGTGTTTCATAAATATCAGGAGTAGTACAACGTACATAACACTTTCCTGGTTCTGGGTTTGCTGGTAAATCCTGAGCTTGTGTAGAAGCAAAGGCTAAACCGAAAACAGAACATAATAATAAAATTTTCTTCATAATTGATAGTTTAAAGTTAACGTGTTGGTAATCATATTTGAATACAAAAGTATATGATTCATTTTAACACATTCAACTTCCAATTTAAGAAAGCTTTAACATAGACAAAAAACACAAAAACACAGACAAAAAACACAAATAAAATATTTTCTGACTCAGAAAATCATAATCTTTACTATAATTTTCTTAAAACTGATAGAAAATGATCGTGTTGAGCATCGGTGTAATCTAAGTGAGTTACAATTCTTAATTTCCCTTGTCCCATATCACTTATTGATATATGCTCATTGGATAGTGCATCCATAAATTTTTGTTTGGAAGGCCCTTCTACAAGATTAAATATCACAATATTAGTATCGATAGCTTCGACAGAAGCAACAGCATCCATCAATGCTAACTGAGCACCAAGCTCTTTTGCTCTTTGATGATCAATGTGCATTCTATCTATATGATGATCTAGTGCGTAAATACCCGCTGCTGCCATATACCCACCTTGACGCATACCACCACCTAATATCTTACGTACGCGAATGGCTTTATCCATAAATCGCTGTTTCCCTACTAAGACAGATCCCATAGGAGCTCCTAGGCCTTTAGATAAACATACAGAAATCGTATCAAAAACGTTTCCGTAGTCCTTAGGATTTTCGCTATTAGCCACCATGGCATTCCATAAACGAGCACCATCTAAATGAAGTCCTAGATTATGCTGGTCACATACGGTTCTAATTTTTTTGATTTCTTCAAAATCATAACAAGCACCTCCACCTTTATTTGTTGTGTTTTCCAAACATACTAAAGTAGTCAGCGGACTATGGTAAAAATCGGGTGGATTAATAGCTTCCTCTACTTGTGAAGCAGTGATCATCCCTCGATGACCCGATAGCAGTTTACAAGAAACTCCGCTATTAAAAGAGACACCACCTCCTTCATAATTATACACGTGTGCGTAGGCATCGGCTATTAATTGTTCTCCAGGTTGTGTGTGAATTTTTATAGCGGCTTGATTGGTCATACTCCCTGTCGGGAAATACAACGCACTATCCATCCCAAACAGTTCAGCAATTCGACGCTCTAATTCGTTTACAGTTGGATCTTCTTTATATACATCATCTCCGACTTCTGCCTTCATCATAAAATCAAGCATTTCTGGGGTAGGCTTGGTAAGCGTATCTGATCTTAAATCTATTTTCATAAAAAATATAGCAATTGATTATTTGTGGAATACTTAGTATAACTATCTTTCTTTTTATTCCTGAAAACACCCAATAGGAGATCCATCTGGAATTTTTGGAGAAGGAATCACTTTAAATAATTCTGGCTTCTCCAATGTCTTCGCTATCTGATCCTTGATACTCATATCATTAAAGTTATTGGTATCTAAGGAAGGTGTTATCACAGAATTTAATACATATTTAACCGTTGCTTTGGTCTGTGGAATCGCATTAGGATGTACATACAGATTTAATAAATGCTTGACTACATTATAATTGATGGTTGTTTGTACTTCATTTGCGTACGCGTCTTTCTCAGAAGTCAACACCGTTTCTTTAACAAGTGTCTCTAACATATCCTGTAGTCCTAATTGTTTTGAGTCTAAGGATTTTTGCTGCACCAGTCGGTTGGCACGTTCTGGGTGTAATAATAACCCTAACGTCATATCACTTGCGGTTGCAGGCGCACCCAAAGCATCAAAGACAACGCCTGTTTTACTTTGGAAACTCTCACGGCTACGACGGTACCCGTGTGCTCTTGGCGGAAACAACGCTAGTTTATCTTTAGGAATCATAAGCGTACCCGCTTTGAGTGTTTTCAGCACACTAGCAAGCGCTTGCTTTTGTTGTTTCGCATCTAAAACCTCGGTTACTTTTATATATGAATCACCTTTTACAGCATAGTTATAATCAAGTCCGCCTATCATTTTTACAGCCGCTTCTGTTTGATAGCGATGGTAAAAATAAAGTGGGACAAATACATCTTCCAGTACAGAATACGGCTCGTTGGTACGGATATTATCTACTGAAAAGTTGGTGATGGCTTGTTTGCGCAATGCCAATACATTTTCTAACTCCGTATCTGCTTCTACTCCATTATCCCAAAGGTGTGCTTTGTAATGTGCACCTCCTTGCGCTCTCGCATCACTATCGGTGATGTAACGTAATCCATTTTTTTCTGCGGTTTCAAGTACAGCGTTTAAATAATCACGTTCTGTAACTCCATTAGGCACAATCCCATAACTATAGGCTACGGTAACTTTATCCCAAACACCTATTCCTGTTGCATAGGCATCAGAAAAATCAACTTCCCCATTCTTTAATCGTAAGGTTGGATGCGGATAGTCCATCACACTCGCTCTACCGATAGGACTTGCCGCAAAGTTGTGTGCAAACCCAATCGTATGTCCTACCTCGTGAGCACTCAACTGTCGGATACGAGCCAATGCCATTTCGAGCATAGGTTCATAATTTGAATCACTTTGCGCAAACGGTTGGTTCATCAATGCTTGTGCTATCAGAAAATCCTGACGAATCCGTAAACTTCCTAAACTCACATGTCCTTTAATAATCTCACCTGTTCTCGGATCTGTCACACTCGCTCCATAACTCCAACCTCTTGTGCTTCGATGTACCCATTGGATCACATTATATCGCAAATCCATAGGATCTGCATCGGCAGGTAACATTTTTACCTGAAACGCATCTTTAAAGCCAATAGCCTCATACGCTTGATTCCACCAACGTGCTCCTTCTAATAGGGCAGATCGTACTGGCTCTGGAGTTCCAGGGTCTAAATAATAAATAATAGGCTCAACGGCTTCACTTATCGCTGCATTCGGATTCTTTTTTTCTAATCGATGTCTATTCGCATATCGTTTTTCTATCGGTTCTTGTACTGGGGTTGCATAATCTAAAAAGCTAGTTGATATATTCCCCGCTCTAGGATCAAATGCTCTAGGGGTATATCCATCATCTGGTAATTCTACAAAAGAATAATGTTGTATCACCGATATCGAAGAAGCATCAGGCGCTACTGTTCTCAAATTTCTTCCTGTCGGATCGCCTTTAAATGTGAGCAAAGACTCAAATTCGGTGTTTTTAGGAAAACTCTTGGTACGCTCCATAGCAAGGGCACTTCGCGTATTATCCACTTTATACGTTCCTTCTTTTTGAGCCTTTAATCGATTTGCAACCCCATGCGTATCCTCCATTAGAAAGGGTGTTAAATCTATTAGATAGGTATCCTCTTTTGTTTCTACAATAGGAAAACCAAATAATACAGATGTTGCAAAAGCTTCTTTTATCGATCTGCGCTCTAACGCATTAGACGTGTTTGCCCTGTAATTTTGATTAGGCTGTACGAGTAATAACTTATTACCTGCTTTCTTAAAATATACAATCGCAGACCCTCCTAGTTGCCCTCTGTCTAATCCTATATCGTTAGATCCAAGTCCTGTACGTAATGAATGTACATATAAAAACTCTTCATCAATCTTGCTTACTTCAAGATATAATTTATCGGCACTTTCATCGTAGTGCATCTTAAAATACCCATCTTGTGTGGTAAGATTCGTCTTCCCATCTAAGAATTGGGCATTGGCAATCACAGCATACACCAAGGCTGCCATCGTTATTAGTATTGTCTTTCTCATGTCACTTATATTTTGAAGTGATCTAAGATAGGGGTTTTGTACGCTTTCGCGAAAGCGTAATTAAAATTCTCCTATATAAAATATAAGCATGTGTTATATCAAGGAGTGATCTTACCCCTACTAATGGATTTGCTTCATCACGATGCTTAGGATTTGTAGTTTATTATAAAAAATTAATAAGTATCTCGCTTTAATCATTGGAGTTCTCTAGTAATCTTTTATTTTTGAGCTTATTTTAGAACCATTTATGATTACAGCGGAACAATTAAAATCACTCCAAGAGCGTATAGAAAGCTTAAGGAGATATCTTTGACATAGATCGTAAGCTCATTGAAATTGCTAACGAAGAAGAAAAAACATTTGACCCAGATTTTTGGAACAATGCAAAGGAAGCCGAGGCTTTTATGAAAATGCTGCGTTCTAAGAAAAAATGGGTAGAAGACTATAAGGCTGTAAACACACACACCGAAGATCTCGAAGTATTATTTGAATTTGCAAAAGAAGGCGATGCTTCTGAGAGCGAAGTACAACATCAATATGATAAAGCACTGGACCTTTTAGAAAATATTGAGTTCAGAAATATGCTTTCTGAAGAAGGAGATGAGATGAGTGCTGTATTACAAATTACAGCTGGTGCTGGAGGTACAGAAGCCTGTGATTGGGCTGCCATGCTGATGCGTATGTATCTCATGTGGGCAGAAAAGAAAGGATATAAAGTAAAAGAACTCAATTTTCAAGAAGACGCGGTTGCGGGTATTAATACCGTCACCTTAGAAATAGATGGAGAGTTTGCTTTTGGTTGGCTTAAAGGAGAAAATGGCGTACATAGATTGGTGCGTATCTCCCCTTTTGATAGCAATGCAAAACGTCATACCTCTTTTGCTTCTGTATACGTATATCCGCTGGTAGATGATACGATAGAAATTGATATTAACCCAGCAGATTACGAGATTGTCACCTCTAGATCTTCTGGTGCTGGAGGTCAGAATGTAAATAAAGTAGAGACCAAAGTACAACTTACCCACTTCCCTAGTGGGATAAAAATATCATGTTCTGATAGTAGATCACAACACGATAATAGAGCTACGGCATTACAAATGCTGCGCTCACAGCTCTATGAAATTGAGCTTCGTAAGCGTATGGAAGCACGTCAGGACATTGAAGCGAGTAAGATGAAAATTGAATGGGGATCTCAAATAAGATCCTATGTGCTGGATGACAGACGTGTGAAAGATCATCGTACCAATTATGAATATCGCCAACCTGAAAAAGTACTCGACGGAGAGATCGATGCTTTTTTGAAAAGCTACCTGATGGCGATGGGACAAGAAGAAGAAAGTGATCAGTTATAAATAACTTATAACTGTATAAATGACACGCATTTGCGTCTCCCAATCGGTAGACATGAAAACGATACAAATACCATGAAAGAAATAAAAACCATCATATTTGATTTAGGGGGCGTCTTAATAGACTGGAATCCAGAATATGTGTACCTTAAAGAATTTAGAGGAGATCGTGCCAAAATGGACTGGTTTCTAGAGCATGTTTGTGCTTGGACTTGGAATGTGAATCAAGATGCTGGGTATCCTATAGCGCAAGCCACACAAGAACGTATTGCTTTATTTCCCGAATATGAAGCGCTTATAAAAATGTATTATGGACGTTGGGAAGAAATGTTAGGATTTACGCACGAAGGCACACTTTCTATTCTAAAAAAATTAGTAGATAATCCAAAATATAGAGTCCTAGCACTAACCAATTGGAGCGGAGAAACGTGGCCTAAGGCAATTGCAAAATTCTCTTGGTTACAATGGTTTGAAGGAATTCTTGTTTCTGGAGATGAGAAAATGCGCAAACCCTATGCTTCTATATACAATCTTATGCTTGACCGATATCATATTCAAGCAGAAGAAGCAGTTTTTATAGACGATAGTTATGCCAATGTTCAAGGATGTGAAGCCGTTGGTATGAAAGGGATTCATTTTAAAGATGCCGTGACATTAGAAATACAATTAAGAACTTTAGGAATTACAGTATAAACAATAAAAATTAATATTTAGTACGCTTTCGCGAAAGCAAACCCATTATGATCAAAATCTATCACCACCCAAAATGTTCAAAAAGCCGAGAAGGATTAGCCATTGTTGAAGCCTCTGGAAAACCTTTTCAAATCATAAAATACATGGATGAACAACTCCCTGCCCCTACTTTAGAGCGAGTTATTGATGCCTTAGGGATCAAACCTATGGAACTAGTAAGAACTGAGGAAACTATATGGAAAGAAAGCTACAAAGGAAAGAAACTGACTGATAATGAGATCATAAAAGCACTAGCAACACATCCTAAATTAATACAAAGACCCATTGTTATAAACGGCAAAAAAGCAATTATTGGACGCCCACCCTCAAATATTAAATCTATTTTGTAAATTCACACCATAAAACTAAATTCTATCTAAACAAATAGTACGTATCCATTATGAAAAAAATAATCGCAATAGTCGCTCTTTGCTTCCTAGGATTAGGGGTAGCGCAAGCTCAAGTATCTGTTCAGAAATCACCAACTAAAAGTGCATTACAAACAGGAGTTGTAGAAATGCTTACTCAAAAATTAAATCTTTCTTCTCAACAAGTTGCCTCAATTACTAAAATTATGGGTGTATTTGCTGAGTCTAGAAAAACAGTGAAAGAGTCTACAGGAATGACAGCAGAAGTAAAAGCTGAAAAGCTTAAAAAAATCAATGATAGAGAGGATTTAAATATGAAAAACATCCTTGATGATACGCAATATGCAAAGTTCCAAGAACTTGCAAAAGACATTAGAAAAGGGTAGTTTTTTTAACGTCTATTTAACACGCAGATTAACGCCAGTTTAACAACTGGCGTTTTTTATTGGAGTAATTTCGATCGAAATATTTAAAAGAAAAATGAGATCAACCATCGTAAGCATTCTCGTAATGCTTTTTGCCATTTCGCTTCAAGCGCAATCTCCTGGAGGAGCAGAAATTACACTATCTGGAACTGTTCAAGACAAACAAGGTGCTATTCCTCTGGAATATGCCACTATTACCTTAACAGACATCAATAATCCTCAATCTATCAACGGTGGGATTACTGATTTTAATGGCGCTTTTTCCATCAAAACTCCGGCTGGTATATATGATATTAAGGTTGAGTATATCTCTTTTAAGCCTATAACATTAAAAGCACAAAAACTATTCAAGGACACCTCTTTAGGGACTATTAGCTTAGAGATAGATGCTGCGACACTAGAAGAAGTCACTATCGTTGCCGAAAAAACCACTGTAGAGTTCAAACTTGACAAGCAAGTATATAATATTGGAACAGACCTTACTGTACGAGGTGGTACGGTGAGTGATGTACTGGATAATGTTCCTTCTGTCTCTGTAGATGTAGAAGGAAATGTGGCCTTAAGAGGGAATGATGACGTACGTATCTTAATCAACGGAAAGCCATCGGGACTTATTGGTTTAAATAGCACAGAAGCCCTAAGACAACTTCCAGCAGAGTCTATAGAACGTGTGGAAGTGATTACTTCTCCATCAGCTCGATATGACGCCGAAGGAAGTGCGGGAATCATTAATATTATTCTTAAACGTAGTAAATTACAAGGAATCAATGGCGCTGTTACAGCTAACATCGGAAATTTTGGAACCCGTGGTCTTTCTGGAAATATAAATTACAGAACGGGTGATTTTAACATTTTTGCTACTGGAGGTTATAACATTAGAGGTTCTGAAGGGAATAGTTTTACAAGTCGTATCCTAGAAAGTGGAACGCTATTAGAACAAAGTGAATTTGAGAGAGATCGTGGAGGGCTTAATGCGAATTTTGGTGTTGAATACTATATAGATGACAATACTAGTATTACTGTATCTGCAGTTGTAAGAGATAGTGATAACGATAATGGAGCTATCAATAATATCACTCAGACTGCAGGTGATAGCATCTTTTTATCTCAACGTCTCGCTCCAGAAACAGAAGTAGATCTTACCTCACAATTCAGTTTAAATTTTGATAAGAAATGGGAAAATGATGGTAGTCTTGTTGTAGAATTTCAATATGAAGATTCAGAAGAAACAGAATTTGTAGATATCAGAAATATCTCCCTCAATACAGATACTCTTAATGAATTAGAGACCAATGAAACGGTAGAAGATCAAACACGAATTTTTGCACAAGTAGATTTTGTCCAACCGTTGGGAGATAATGCACGTTTTGAAGCAGGATATAGAGGAAACATAAGAGAATTAAATACAGATTTTACCGTATTTGACAATTATGTTGATGAAGATAATCCAAATGGAGATTTCCTATTAAATACTGACCTTACTAATAGTTTACTATTTAAAGAAGATATTCATGCATTATACACTCAGTACGGAAGTAAAATAAATAAATTTAATTTTTTATTAGGCTTACGAATGGAGTATACTAATATTGAAATTGACCAACAAACGATTAGTGATTTTCAAAGTAGAGATTTTACAAACTTCTTCCCTACAGTAAATTTGAATTATGAACTCAATGAAAAAGAAACGGTTAGTTTAGGATATAACAGACGTATTAGAAGACCTCGTGGTTTCTTTTTAAATCCATTTCCTTCAAGAACGAGTGCGACCACCTTTTTTCAAGGAAATCCTAATCTTAACCCTAGTTTATCAAATGGAGTTGATTTAGGATATCTTAATAAAATCAGTAAATCTTTAACTTTAAATGGTTCTATTTTCTTTAGACGTACTGAAGACACCTTTGAATTTGTATTTTTAGATACAGGCGAAACCACCATTGTTAATGGCACAGAAGAAGCTGTATTAACAAGAACACCTGTTAATTTATCTAGAAATGATAGGATTGGAGCAGAAGCAACACTTACCTACTCACCTACAAAAAAATGGAGAATCAATGTAAATGCTAACGTGTTTAATTCTGAAATTGTTGGAGAATTTGATGGTGTTGATTTTGGAGCTAGTAACTTTACCTGGACAGCGCGCCTTAACAACAAATACACACTTCCTGGAAAGATAGATTGGCAAACAACCATGGATTATAGAGGTCCATCGGTTACAGCACAAAGTAAAAACAAAGGTATTTTTTCTACCAACCTTGCATTTAGTAAAGATTTGTTTAAAGAAAGTGCTTCACTGGCTCTGAGTATTAGTGATGTCTTTAATAGCCGTAAAAGAAGATCAGATATTTTATTTCCTTTCCCTGGAGAAAGTGAGTTCCAATTTAGAGAACGTACCATCAACCTATCCTTTACCTACCGTCTTAACCAAAAGAAAAAACGAGAGCGCGAAGGTGGATTTAATGGAGGAGATGAAGATTTTGAAGGGTAATATAAACTCCCTTAGCTATAAAAAACATCCCTAAAAATTTATAAAAAGAGTCATTCCCATTGTGAGAGTGACTCTTTTTAGATTTTATTAAAATATTTGCAAACTATATCTGTTATATCAAGTAGTTTTACAAATAAAACTTTTACAGTTTAAAAAACTACATTAGATTTACAAGATCAACCACCCCTTATAAAATAAATCCTTTGCTAGCGATACTAAAAAAAGAAATCAATTCGTTTTTTGCCTCTCCCATAGGGTATTTAGTCATTAGCTTATTTTTGGTGGTCACTGGATTATTTCTTTGGGTATTTGAAGGAGAATTTAATATCCCTAACTCTGGCTTTGCAGACTTAGCACCTTTCTTCCAACTAGCGCCTTGGATTTTTACATTTTTGATTCCTGCTATTACCATGCGTAGTTTTAGCGAAGAACAAAAAACTGGAACTCTAGAACTCCTCTTAACAAAACCCATCTCCACCTTGCAACTTGTTTTAGGAAAGTACTTTGGAGCACTAGTATTAATGATCATTACCATCATCCCTACACTTATCTATGTGGTTGCTATCTATCAGCTAGGAAACCCGGTGGGTAATCTAGATATAGGAGTTACCATAGGGTCGTATTTAGGTCTTATTCTTCTCGCTGCCAGTTTTATTGCGATGGGCATATATGCCTCTACCCTATCTGATAACCAAATTGTTGCCTTTATCCTTGCCGTACTTTTCTGCTTTGTTTTTTATTTTGGGATCGATGGTCTTGCGAGTTATACGAGTCCCTTGATTACAAATCTTGGAATGCAAACCCATTATGACAGTATCAGTAGAGGTGTTATAGACTCCAGAGATGTTATTTATTTTGTGAGCATTATTGCATTTTTTATATACCTAACCAAGAATACCCTTGAAAAAAAGAGATAATACACTTTCGTGAAAACGTATAAAAAAATACCCGCGCTTGTGATAGCAATTATCGCATTGATCCTCGTAAATTACTTGGCATCTCTAGCGCATCAACGGTATGACCTCACACAAGACAAAAGATACACCCTAAGCGATCCTGCCAAAGCCATCATCGACCAAATTCAAAGTCCGCTGATTATTGATGTCTTTTTAGAAGGAGACCTTCAACCAGAGTTTAAAAAGCTTCAAAACGAAACCCGCTATTTACTAGAAGAAATCTCCAACTACAACCCTAATGTCTCTTTTGCCATTTCAAATCCTGTCGAAGATGATGCTGATGCCAATATCGTAGCGCAACAATTTGCGAGCTTTGGGATGACACCACTTCCCTTGACTGTAAGAAGAAATGGAGAACAAACCACGCAGACTCTTTTCCCATGGGCAACAGCCAATCATAATGGAAAAGCTATTCCAATCTCTCTCATTAAAAACATTGCAGGAGCTTCTCCAGAACAGTTTGTGTACGCATCCATACAAAACCTTGAATATGCCTTTATCGACGGATTTAATCGGCTGTTAAACGCTAAGACAAAACGTATTGCAGTTCTTAAAGATAATGGCGAATTACCCGATGCTAAGATTGCAGATATGTTCCTAAAATTGGGAGAAACCTACAGCATTGCTTCTTTCCCGATGGATGCAGTCTCTAAAGATCCTGAAAAGACATTACAAGCACTTCAAAATACCTTTGATTTGGTAGTCATTGCAAAACCCACCAAAGCATTTACAGACGAGCAAAAATTTGTACTTGATCAATACATCCTAAATGGTGGTAACTCTTTATGGCTGATTGACGCTGTGGCCATGGAAAATGATAGCTTGCGAAATGCAGATGGGAAAGCTTATGCCTTTCAGAGAGATTTGAACCTTAATGATTTATTTTTCAAATACGGGATTCGTATCAATCCTGTATTAATTAAAGATTTGTATTCGGCACCTTTGAGCTTGGCCACTGGTGATGGAAGTCAATCAAAATATCAAGAATTACCTTGGTTTTATCAACCAGTGGTGCCTTCGTTTAACACACATCCCATAAATACCAATATAGAACGCCCTGTACGCTTTCAATATGCCAATCAGATAGAAGTACTCAACAATACGCCTTCGGTAGAAAAGACGATCTTATTAACCTCTAGTGTACTCACAAAATTAGAAGGTGTTCCTAAAGAGATTTCTTTGGATGACATTGGCATAGAACCTACCGAAGAAGACTACCAGGCAGGTCCGCAACCCCTTGCTGTGCTATTGGAAGGAGCTTTTGAATCGGCTTTTAAAAACCGTGTACACCCATTTACGTTAGACAGTGTACGCTTTCGCGAAAGCGCAACCAACCCATCAAAAATGGTCGTTATTGCAGACGGTGATTTTATTTCTAACGATGTTGATTCCAAAGGAAATCCGCTAGAATTAGGTTTTGATTATTTTACCAGAAAACAATACGGGAATAAAGAGTTTTTGCTGAACACAGTCAATTACCTACTTGACGACAATGGTCTTATTAACATACGGAGCAAAGAGATTGCGCTTCCTTTTCTAGACACTCCCAAAGTCGTCAACACCATAAACAAGTGGCAAGCCTTAACTATAGGGCTTCCGTTAGTTTTTCTTCTGATTTTTGGAGGTGTATTTTTTGTCCTTCGTAAACGTAGGTACGCGAGATAGCTGTTGATAAGTTTCTTTCATAGACCGTCTCATTTAAAATATATTTGTAAGACGTATTTTTATGTCAGAAATACAATTTCAAATAATTCAAATTTTGCCATTGCAAACCCAACTTTACTATGAAATTTATAGTCTCTAGTTCATACTTACTCAAACAATTACAGGTTTTAGGAGGTGTCATTAACAACAGTAACACGCTTCCCATATTAGATAATTTCCTTTTTGAATTAGACGGTAATTCGCTTACCGTATCTGCATCAGATTTAGAAACAACCATGGTGGCAACGCTGGAAGTTGAATCTGAAAATCAAGGAATGATTGCCTTACCTGCACGATTGCTTCTAGATACCTTAAAAACGTTTCCTGAGCAACCTCTTACCTTTACACAAGAGGAAAATAATACCGTAGAAATAAGTTCTAGTCATGGTAAGTACGCACTTGCGTATGCCGATGGGGCTGAGTTTCCAAATGCGGTATCGCTAGAAGATCCTAGTATTGTTAAAATACCCGGGAGTATCCTTGCCACTGCGATCAACAATACCATTTTTGCAAGTGGGAACGATGATTTACGTCCTGTGATGAGTGGTGTGTTTTTTCAGTTTGCTTCTGATGGACTTACGTTTGTAGCGACAGATGCCCATAAACTTGTAAAATACAATCGTACTGATGTTACGGCTTCACAAACAGCTGAGTTTATTATGCCAAAGAAACCTCTTAATTTATTAAAGGGTATTCTTGGATCTAATGATGATGAAGTGACTGTGGCTTACAACGACTCAAACGCAAGATATACTTTTGACAATGTAGAGTTGATTTGTCGTCTTATCGACGGGAAGTATCCTAACTATGAAGCGGTGATTCCAAAAGAAAATCCAAACAGACTCACAATAGATCGCAATCAGTTTTTAAATTCTGTACGTCGTGTCTCTATTTTCTCAAACAAAACAACACATCAGATTCGCTTAAAAATTGCAGGAGCCGAATTAAATATTTCTGCAGAAGATATTGATTACAGCAATAAAGCAGAAGAACGTCTTACCTGTGATTATCAAGGAGACGATATGCAAATCGGCTTTAACTCACGTTTCTTAACAGAAATGCTTAATAATATGAATGCCAACGATGTTTCTTTAGAAATGTCATTACCAAACAGAGCTGGTATTTTAACTCCTATCGACGGATTGGACGAAGGAGAAAGTGTTACTATGCTTGTAATGCCTGTTATGCTCAACAACTAGATCAAGTGTTAATTTCGAAAGAGCGACTTCCTTATGTGAAGTCGCTCTTTTTTTGTGCATTATATTCCGTATAATTTCCCATTATTTTTAAGTACTTTAGCTTTTTTAAAAATCTGATTTTAAATGAAACACCTTTTTTTTATCCTTGGTTGTAGCCTTGTGCTTCTTTCTTGTAAAGAATCAAAAAAAACCGTTGCAACTCCAGAAAAACCTGTCTATATAGATGTGACCTCTTTGGAAGGTGATGGAGATCAAGTACTTCCTAAATATATGGAAACCATTACAGAAGAAGAACTAAGAGAAATGCTTTATGTATATGCTGGTGATGAAATGGAAGGAAGAAACACAGGAGATCCAGGACAGAAAAAGGCTGTTGAGTATTTACGCACCTATTACAAAGACAATAACATTAACTCTGGTACCCCAGACGGCAATTATTTTCAAAAGGTTCCTAAAGAGTTTTTTAGACGAAATAGCGGTCTCAATGATTCTGAAAACGTTCTTGCTTTTATTAAAGGATCTGAAAAACCAGAAGAAGTGTTGGTCATTTCTGCACACCTCGATCACGTAGGAATAGATGCCAAAGGAAATGTATATAATGGTGCTGATGATGACGGATCTGGTACCATAGCCTTATTAGAAATTGCCGAAGCATTTAAACAAGCGATTAAAGATGGATACCCACCAAAACGCTCTATTCTTTTTTTACACGTAACGGGTGAAGAAAAAGGATTGTATGGCTCTAAATACTATACAGAAAACCCTGTATATTCTTTAGAAAACACAGTTGCTAATCTTAATATTGATATGATTGGTCGTAATGATTTTGAGCATCCTAATGACAATGATTATATCTATCTTATCGGTTCTGATAAACTAAGTACCGATCTTCATAACATCTCTGCTGCGGTAAATATGAAGTATTTTAATATGAATTTAGATTATCGATATAATGTAGAAAACGAGCCAAACCGTTTTTACTACCGTTCTGATCATTATAATTTTGCAAAAAATAACGTACCAATTATATTTTATTTTAATGGTGTTCACGAAGACTATCACAAAATTTCTGATACGCCCGATAAAATTAATTATCCATTATACCAACGACGTGTAAAACTGGTATTTGCAACGGCTTGGGAAATCGTAAATCGAAAAGAGCGTCCAGTTGTAGACAAGGCGACACCGAAACCTTAAGCCTATATATCTTGAAAAGATTGAAAGCTTTGTAAAATTTACAAAGCTTTTTTTTTATAAAAAGATTGGTAATGTGATCATATTAGTTATCTTTGCATTCGCTAATTAAAATGGTGGTTGTAGCTCAGTTGGTTAGAGCATTGGTTTGTGGTACCAAGGGTCGTGGGTTCGAGCCCCATCTTCCACCCAAATAGCAAAAGCTTCTCAGAAATGAGGAGCTTTTTTGTTAATACTACTCTCAAAATAGAAAAAAGAGCGAGAAGTTTATGCTGAGCCTGACGAAGTAAGCCCCATCTTCCACCCAAATAGCAAAAGCTTCTCAGAAATGAGGAGCTTTTTTTGTTAACACTACTCTCAAAATAGAAAAATGATCTATATACAAAGTAGGTCAAAAAAGTTTACGTGAAATACAGAGTCCTTTAAATATATTGGTAAATAAATTATATTTACAAGATACTACCGACGAAAACAATTGATATTCTAATATTTCTATAGATATCAACTACAGAATATATTTTATAACGTGTTGTTTGTCAGTTTTTAAATGATGGAAAATAATTCATTTTGGTAAAAGGAAGAATAAGAAAGAAAATACTATGGACTTCAATAATAGGTGTATTACTAATAGTTGGCTATCTAGCCACACTTTCTGATTCACCTTTAGATGATTCTCTAAAGTTTGTTGATATTGATAGCTATTTGAGTAAGAAAGAAATGTCAAAAGATATTGATTCTCTAATAAGCACATTCGAAAAAATACATCCTAATCCATATCGATTTACTGAAAAAAGTAAATTCATTTCAAAAATAGATTCCATAAAGTGGCAACTTCCAGATAGTTTAACTACCATAGGTTTTTGGCGAATAATAGACCGCGTTATAATTCAATACAATGACGCCCATTCCTACGCAGAAGATAGTTATGTATTGACAGATTATGTAAAAAAAGAAAAACTATTTTTTCCTTATTCTGCAAAAATTAAAAATAATAAAATACTCATTTCAAGTGGTGCAAACTCAAAACAGAATTTACCTCTAGGGACAGAAATTAAATCAATAAATGGAAAAACCGATGAAGAAATAATAAATGCATTACTTACACACGCTACTAAAGAAACTCAATTCCTAAAACGTCATGAAATTTCTGATGATTTTGGATTTTATTTATGGAAAACATTCAATTGGGATTCTGAATTTAAAATCCATTACGAGATTACTAATTCCAATCATTTAGATTCCATTGTCATAAAGGGGATAAATTGGGAAAAGCGTAATAAGCCAATTACAACCGATAACGATTTGTTCTCTTTCAATTTTTTAGAAGATAACGTTGGTTTGATGAAAATAACTGACTTTAATGGTGATGAAAAAGAAATTGAAGCTTTTTACAAACAATCCTTTGAGCTCTTAAAAGAAAAGAATGCATCTCATTTAATATTAGATTTTAGAGGTCACAAGGGAGGAGCTGATCGTTACGGCGAACATTTAGCAAAATATTTTTCTAAAGAACCTTATAGAAAATTATCAAAATCTTATTGGAAAATAACACCTGAATTTAAAGATGCATTTGACAGAAAGTTTGTTCCCAAAAGTATAAGATGGTTTAAGCCTATTTACTTAGTGAATGAATATTCTAGCATTTTCTATGGTTCAAAACCTAATGAAATTATAACGGTCAATTATGAAATGAATGAGCCTCTAGCAGAAGAGAAAAGGTTTAATGGCGATGTTTATTTAATCACAGACCACAACACTTTTTCAGCTGGGTCGATTTTTGCTGAAATGTTTAAATATTACAAAATGGGCAAGATAATAGGTCAACCAACAGGTAATTTATGTTCATTTAATGGATTTGCTTTGGCTCATTTCACTTTACCTAATTCAAAATTATCATTTCAAGTTTCTTCAGTTTATAATATAGCGAATAACAGAGAAGAAAGTTTAAAATCGGTTGAGCCTGATTATTATATTGATTTAACGAATGATCCCGTGAAGTATATCCTTAAAAATTTTATCCAATAAATATTATTGATAAATACCGATATGGACAAATGGCGCAAAAAACAAACATATAATAGTGGTAACCGTTGCACAAGTCTATAAAAGCAATAGCGGTTCAGGTGCAGACTCAACCCTTTTTTGTATTTTAATAAGTATCTTGTCATTAGAAATGATAAGTACTTTCAATTCGCTACTCTAAACTAGACTAATGAAATTAATAGTTAATTTATGCATACTTCTTCTAATAGGATGTAATTCATCAAACCAGAAGAAAGAAACATCTCAATTAACAAACACAAATGAAAACTACACCATTCAAGATGTTTTAATCAAGACCAGAGATGGAGCAAAAATTTCTACACTAATCGTTAGGAAAAAACAAGAAACTGAACCGCAGGCTGTAATCTTACAAAGTTCCATTTATGTAAGAGATAAAGGGCGAGATTTAACTACACTAAAAGAATCGGCAGATAGAGGATACGTTGGTGTAATGGCTTATGCGCGAGGTAAACGTTTGAGTCCTGATGAAATATGGCCTTATGAGAACGATGCTAATGATACCTATGATGTTATAGATTGGATAAGTAAGCAAAAATGGTGTGATGGTCGTGTGGGAATGTTTGGAGGTAGCTATAACGGATTTACTCAATGGGCTTCAATAAAAAAGGCACATCCAGCACTTAAAACTATAGTTCCTTACGTTGCAAACAGACCTGGAATGGGATTACCAATGGAAAATAACATTTTCATTAACCCAAACTACGAATGGGCTTTTTATGTAGGTAATACTAAATACTTAGACACAGTAGCTGGAAATGACAGACAACGTTTTAGAGAAATGCAAAACAAATGGTGGGAAACTGGAGTTGCCTATAACAAAATGGACAGTATTGATGGAACTCCAAATAAATGGTTTCAGCGATGGATAAGTCATCCATCATTTGATGAATATTGGCAAAAGATGGCTCCTTATAAAGACGACTTTGCTCAAATTAATATTCCAATCCTTTCAATCGATGGGTATTATAATGATTCTCAAAATTCAGGTTTATATTACTTACGAGAACATTATAAATACAATGCCAATGCGGAACACTATCTCATTATTGGACCTTACAGCCATTTTGGGGCACAAAGAAACGGATCGGAAGAAATAAACGGTTACAAAGTAGACTCTGATGCATTAATCAATACAAACGACATAACGTATCGGTGGTTTGACTACATTTTCAGGAAAGGTCAAAAACCAAAAGAATTAAAAAATAAAATAAATTATCAAGTAATGGGAGCTAATGAATGGCGAAGTGCTACTTCTATAGCAGATATGAGCAACGACCATTTAAAATTGTATTTAACTAATACAAAAATTGAAGACATCTATTCCTTAAATCCAGAAAAACCTTCTAAAAAAGAATTTATATCTCAAGAAGTAGATTTTACAGACAGATCTACAGGAAATAATGACTATTATCCAGATCCAATAATCCGAGACGAAATGGATATGAGTAATGGATTTAATTTTATCAGCAAACCTTTAGAAGAGTCCATTTTAGTCAATGGCTCATTCATTGGAGAATTAAATGTGAGTATTAATAAAAAAGACTTTGATTATGGAGTTACACTATACGAGGTTATGCCTGACGG
Source organism: uncultured Dokdonia sp. (assembly GCF_937910895.1). GTDB lineage: Bacteria > Bacteroidota > Bacteroidia > Flavobacteriales > Flavobacteriaceae > Dokdonia. The sequence goes on from NZ_CALEMI010000030.1 coordinate 36,717, forward strand.
TAAACTATTCCATTTATCTTATATCATTGGACGGGCAAGTTATGCTAAGAGTATAGAAAACAGAGAAATACTTAAACCAAATACTATTGAAACAATTCCATTTTCAAACACGCATTTGGTAAGTAAGAAACTGAGCAAAGGAAGTAGATTACTCATTTACGTAAATGTTAACAAAAATCCCTTTTCTGAATTAAATTACGGAACAGGGAAAGTAGTTAGTGAAGAAACGATTGATGATGCAAATGAGCCTTTAAAAGTAAAATGGTATGCTAATAGTTTTGTAGAAATACCTATTTTTAAAAATTAAAACTGCGTAAGCAAATAGGTGATAATGGTACTTATCAATTTATAATTTCCTAAAGATAAGCACATATAAGTCATTTTAAAAGATTCCTATTTCCTATCAACATACTAACAAGATGTATATGCAGTCATGGAGTAAAGTGATCTTAAGACTTTCCATATTCTTCTATTCTATTTCATACTTCCCTATTAACGTGAGTTCGACATAAGAAATTAATAAGTCTTTTAGTATAATTATGTTAAAAATTTAATGTAATCAACTTACAATCAGATTATTTTTTCATTTTCTTTGCTCGTCCAAAGAAAACCGAACCAAAAGAAAAGACGCTTTTTATGCGTGTGATTTCTATTTCAGTTAATAGGAACTTATGAATCTTCGATTTCTTAGGTATTTTTTCGCTTAAAGCGAAAAACCACAAGAAGTTTCTTCCATCGCTTCTCCTCGCCCAAAGCTAACACTTTGTCGTTTTCAAGGCTTCAAAAATTTTTAACGGAAATTGCCCCCGTCTCATCTCGCCCAGAATTCACATTCTGTCGTATACTGGAGAAAAAGAAGAAAAGCTCATATCGAACTCACGTTATTACTTTTAAAAAAACAGAAGCTGAAAGATTACTGTAAATTAAATCTGCTAGCTCCTTCAACAGTCCTCGTAAAATATTGTGACTGAACATTTTTATTATCCTTCTGAACATATTCAATATTTAACACATAACTTTTTCTTATGTATTTCATAATTAATATAAATAAAAATTTATGCTAAAAATATATAATCTTTGTACCAAGATAATTTAACAAAGTGAAAAGTGCTTGCGTTGAATTACAAATTTGAGTAAAAAAAATAACTTAAATCCATCAAAAAACCTAGAAATGATACTTGACCAAAACGTACAAGAAAACAGTAGGCATCACCTTAACAAAAAAAGTAATACCACGCATCCTATTTCCATTTCAAATCTATTACCATCTTTATTATGGCTTTTGTTTATAGGAAATCTAGTAAACATCCTCTATTTTTTTCCAGATATGCCTCAATGGACAGACGGAAACTTGATACAAGTGAATGGCTTTACTTTTCTTATTTGGACCACCGTCAGCTTTTTTAGTGCTATCGTTAGCAGTTATGCGAAAAATTATTTAAAAGGCTTTACCTACAGAGCAAAGTTTATGTGGCTATGTCTTGGGTTTACACTATCTGTTATGACCCTTGTTATGGCGAATCATATTCTTCTAATACTTGCTAGCTGGTTACTTATGGGGGGGGTTATGTCTCTCTTAATAGGAGTAGATACAGAATGGAAGGAAGCACAAGAAGCTTTTAAATTTACACTCCGTTACTTCCTAGCTGGTAGCCTCTGCCTAGCAGCTGGATTACTACTTTTAGCATTCCAAAGCAATACGTTTACGATAAGTGGCATCCTCAGTGAACTTGAGAACTTACCTGAGTCTATGGTTTTTATCGCTGCGCTGTTTATTATCGTAGCAGCCTTAATCCAATCGGCAATTTATCCTTTTCATCGCTGGTTACTTTCTGCTATGACATCACCTACACCTGCCTCAGCATTGATGCATGCAGGATTTGTAAATGGGTCTGGAATACTTCTAGCCTTATTCTCTACCTTACTTTTTACATCCAATACATTGGACATCTTACTAATTATAGGAGGACTTACAGCCATTATCGCTCAATTTACAAAGTTGCTTCAAGTAAACGTAAAACAAAAACTGGCTTGCTCTACCATCGCTCAAATGGGTTTTATGATTATGCAATGTGGACTAGGTTTTTTTAACGCAGCAGTCGTACACTTGATTTTGCACGGTTTTTATAAAGCATATCTCTTCTTATCTTCAGGAGAGGAAATTGCAGCTACAAAACCACAAAACCCACCAGAAATTAAGATCAAGCCTCTACAAGCTGTTGTAGTGCTTCTATTCGGATTTCTTGGAGCTGTGCTTTTTACAGTGCTCACTGGTAAAGGAGCCGAACTAGACAGTGGTATTTTCCTAACATTGATCGTAGCCATTACCGTAGGACAGGTTACCTATAATATCGTAAAGGAAAAAAGTCTCTCTCTTACTCAAAAGATCATATTACCTCCAGTACTTTTCTTTGCAGGAATAGGCCTATATGCCTTACTGTACAATGGAGTAACTCTTATGATGTCAGATATGCCAATGATAGCCGTTGCCTTACCACTTTCTATGGTACAGATCATTTTCGGGATTATATTCTTAATTGGTTTCTTTATTATGAAACTAGGAGTTTATCAGAAAATCCCTTGGCTCTATGTCAAGTTATTAAACCTTTCACAGCCTAATAAAAAATCCATTTTACTCTTCAAATCCAACTCATAATGAATAAGCAACACATTCAACATAGTATTCAAGAAGCATCAAAGGTTATTGGTACAACGTGGCCCTTATATTCTTTTGTCACTTCTAATCCATTATCAGGATATGAAAAGCTACCTTTTGACAAAGCAGTAAACCACGCCAAAGAACTATTAAACGCACGTGTTTTTCCAGAAGCATGGGTCTATCGCCAAGCTTGGGAACAAAGAGATATTAACAAAAATGAATTACAAATCCTTTTAAATGAGCAAGGTCTTGCATACTCACCAGAGCAGTGCCTTACTGTCTTAGAAGCACAAACCACCAAAAAGGAAAAGAATGCCTATCACGATTTGGATAGAATTATGGTAAAGTGGTTATCTGCCTTTATGGATGAAGGTCTTGCAGAATGGAATATGCCTAGTAAAGAAAAAGGATTCTATCAAGCTTGGAGAAACTTAGCACCTTATGATGGGGAACTAGGCATAAAGAATCGCAAAGACATTCCAAAAACAAGCGTAGAGGTGATCGCATCTGTTTTAAAAGATTTTCCTGAAGACGAATACACAAAGGTGTTAACCTTTCATCTAGCTGCCTTACCTGGATGGACAGGGTATATGAATTACAGAGCAGAATCAAATTCGCTTTGGCAGCAAAAATACCCTATTAATCTAGAGGATTATCTCGCTGTACGCTTATATATCGCACAACATCTTAAGATGGTCATTCTACCTAAAGAGAAAGAAAATAAAAAGGAGGATGCTGAAAAACAACTACAATATATCTTACTAAAAGCTTGGGAAAAAAGTTGGCAAAATCAGCTAATTCATACGTTAGAAAACCAACCTGAACTAACAAAAGATGCCCAAACCATTGCATCAACTCCTGAAGCACAAATGGTCTTTTGTATAGATACGCGCTCAGAACTGATACGAAGAAATGTAGAATCCAAAGGGAATTATGAAACATTTGGCTATGCAGGTTTCTTTGGAATCGCTATGGACTATACAAGTATGGAGGATGGTCTTACCAGAAAATCATGCCCACCTATCGTATCTTCTGCATATACTGTATGTGAGACACCACAGCACAATAAAGAT
>NZ_CALEMI010000031.1 GCF_937910895.1 uncultured Dokdonia sp.
CAGAATTCAAATTCATTCCTAGAGCAGCTTAGAAAAACTTATATTTAGAAAAATATTGGCAGTTTTGAGACAGACTGCCGTTATAGCCAATCTAAAAATGACCTATCCATTCGTTCCAAAATCTAATAAAAAAATAAGCTCGGGAGATTATTGGGTTACGAAACTATCTAACAAATCATATGCAGTTGGGGTTGTTATTGATGTGCCTCCATCGGATTTAAAACTGACTCGGGAAATCGTTATTGGACTTTTAGACTGGAATGGAAATGAGATTCCCAAGGAGGTGGATTTGATGAACTCAAAAATTCTAAAACAGGGACATGCGCATATTAAAACTATTAGTGAATACTCAAGTGGTATAATCGGAAATATTGATTTTACAAAATCCAGTATTGAACCTTTAATTTTGATTGGTTCATATGGTGCAAATAATCCGGAATGGAATCTAATGAAGGGTTATAAAATTGTTGGAGATTATAAAAAATCTGATAGAGAAAAATACGGCAAAGCTTCATACTGGGGATATGACTATCTGAACGAAATAGCAGAAAACGTGTTTGTGCTGAAAAATAAAGACTGGCTATAACAATGCCTATAATTAATACGGGTTTTGGGCTTTAAGCTAAGGTCTGTGTATATTTAGAAAGTCCGCCAAATCTTTTGGATTTGGCTTTTAAATAGAAAAATAAAAACAAACAAAAAGATTCGGCTAATCGCTTAAACGGAAACAAAAGTGCACTTTTATTCCCGTACTAATCATAGCCGAGACGTTAGCAATAATTATGAAAACAAACCGTAGATGACACAAAATCCTAAAATATATAGGATTGATAAAACACATCGACTTTTAAAAAAGTTGCCGACTTGTGAACTAATTATTGAAAAAATAATCAATACTTCATTTTCAAAATTAGGTATCAAAGGAACTTTCAACTCTGCTACTTTAAAACAAATCACCAAAGAAGAAATTACATACTTCCTCTATCTTTACGACTCGGACGAAACCGTTTCGGATTGGAAAGAATTTCTACCGACAGAATTGACAAAAAATGAGGGCTTTATTCAACAAAAATTATCTCTTGTTCTATTTGTAGAAACCGAATTCGACATCTTTTGCATAATAGGTGGCAACGCATTTCAAATAGTTCTTCCGTTCATAGATAAATCTTTTGGTTTAAACATTTACTCTAGAATTATGCAACCCGAATTTGACGAGATTGCATCAATAAAATCAAGAGGAATAACTGGTTCTAGAGCTGGTTTAAGTGAACAATTTAGAGATAATTATAAAATTATCGATTACATAAAATTTGGAAAGGTAACTCAAGAAATACACTTAAAATTAAGCCAAGAAACTACTGATTTACATTTTAGCTTTCTTAAAAATAAGGACAACGACAGAATTCAGATTTATGTTAGTAAAGCTTTCAAGATTAAAAAAAATGTAGATTTTGATGAACTACATCAAGTCATAAAGGAACTAGTTGTAATATCTGAACTTGCACCTTCAGATTATCTAGATTCGTACAAGGAAATTACAGACAGAAATTTAACTGATAATATTCTTCATCAAGAATTAATCACTCATTTATTCAATGATACCGAGAATCTTGGACGAAGGATATCAAACGCTCACAAATCTTTTCAACACGACTTTTGTAATCCAAATAACATTGAAAAATTCTATGAGGCTGACGAATTTAGACTAAAAGAAAAAACTGAAAACAATGGGTATACGGTTTTTAAAATAGTTTACGATAGAAATGAAATCTATGACGCAGTTTTAACACGAGCAGTAGAACGTTTTGGAGTTAACGACCGATTCAATTTTATGAATTTCGTTAGGAGTGTTTATGTAACTTGTTATCAAGATGGTAAACATTCAATAGGCTCAGGATTTTTATTTCATATTTCAACAGAATTTCCATACGATGGAACACCAATTTTTCTAGTAGACACAAAATGGTATAGACTTCAAGATACATTTGTAGAAGATTTAAAAACCAACACATCACACGTATTAAGAACTTACAAAGCACCAAAGAATATATTATCGGAACCTTGGGATAAGAATTTAATACGCAGAGAAGGAGATTATAATTTATTGTATAATAGTAAGCAGAATTATATAGTAATTGACACCATAATTGCAGACGGACTGGAATTATGTGATATATTATATTACGATAACAATAACATTTATTTAATTCACGTAAAATATGGATTTCAATCTAAAATACGTGAATTGACAAATCAAATTACAATTTCAGCAAGACGTTTAAGAGAAACTTTAGGAACAAAGAAAAAGCCTCTGCTCGAAAAAATATACAATAGCTTAATTGAGAAAAAACATAATATTGACAATTTAACATTAGATGAATTCAAATCCCTTTTTGAAAAGAGAATTACATTCGTTTTGGCTTTTAGTTCACATTTGAATTCCGACCTAATTGTTGAAAATAATATAGAAAAATATTCGTCTAACATCGCAAGGTATTCATTAATCCAGTGTTCTAGTGAAATGAGGGCATATTACTACGACTTACTGAATTATCAAATACCGAGAAAATAACTATTGCTAATAACTAAGTCTTCGGACTGTGCGTAGCACAAAGTCTGAAGATAGTGTTGACTAAACCGTATGCAGCTACTATGGGTTTTGCGTGAGATATATGGTGTGATTTTATAGGTGAGTAGACACCTATTTTAGGAAGATATGCGATACGATGAGGTGCTTTTAGCTCCTCTGTTCTGTTTGTTAGATGGTCTTTAGAGCATTTTAATATACTTGTTTTTAGTTTGCTGAAATTTGGACATAGATTACCCTTTACGTCTTTTACGCTTGTTTTGTTTTTTGTACATTGTTTTGTTTGGCTAGTTGTTCTATCCATCGTTTGGGAGGGCCTCTATTATCAAAAGTACAAAGCGTAACTAGCCTTCCTTTCTTACAAGATGGGCAAACTAAATGAAGGGATTCTTTTTTCTTTTTTAGCATCACTTTACCTAGTTGATCTTTCAAGGAGCATAGATATTTTGCTTTGCCTGTACTACTCAAAAATCCATAATGTCGTATGCGTACAAATCCTTTGGGTAAGATATGCATGGCAAAACGACGAATAAACTCATTGGCCTCTAGGGTGAGTATTTCTTGCTTACCATCCTTTTTGTAATTCTTAGTCTTAAAAGACACTTGAGATTCTGCTACTCTTACAATGCGATGGTTAGAAATAGCTACTTTATGAGTATATCTACCCAAGTATTCTACCACCGAACTTGCACTACCAAAAGGTTTCTTTGCATACACCACCCAATCTTTAGAAAACAAAGAGTCAAAAAGAGATGTATCTTTAATATCCTGCTTTCTCAGAGTAGCCACATACCTGGCTCTAAACACCTTGCTAAGTTCTTTGACAGGAAACAAAAATTGTTCTTACCTCTAGCATTTTTCCACTTCCCTTCTGTATCTACTCCTCCACAAGCTATAATACAATGCAAATGGGGATGTAAACTTAGATTTTGACCCCAAGTATGCAGTATAGCAATCATGCCAGGAGTAGCTCCCAAAAAACTTGGGTTAGCTCCAAAACTCTTAATCACAGACCAAGCAGTCTTAAATAAAGTAGTGTACACCAACTTGGGTTTCTTTAAAGCCAAAGGATGAAGCTCACTAGGTAAGGTAAAGACCAAATGATAATACCCCACAGGCAATAGATCTGATTCTCTAGCTTGTATCCATTGCTCTCGTTTATGCCCCTGACATTTAGGACAATGCCTGTTACGACAAGAGTTATAACTCAAATGTAATTTGCCACAAGTAAGGTCATTACATCGATCAATGTGTCCTCCCATCGCAGCTGTCCTGCATCTACTCAACGCAAAAAGGGTGCGAGACTGCCAAGCATTGAATCCTTTGTTTATGTAAGGGTAATGATCTCTTAATAGCAAACCCAGATCATACCTAGCCTTCAAGAGAGTGTATCTATACCATAAATCCTATCTAATGGAGAAAAAGCCTTCTCTTTGCCCAACTGACTCACATGAAGATAAATCATAGTCGTCTCGATAGCTGCGTGACCTAATAACTCTTTAAGGGAAACAATATCCAAGCCTTGTTCCAATAAATGGGTAGCATAACTATGACGAAGGCTATGGGTAGTGATTGCCTTATTGATACTACTAAGTTTTCTTGTCGTCTTTATAACCCATTGAACGCCACTCTCTGAATAAGGAAGTAAATTTCCCTGTCCATCTTTACGATAAAAAAGCCAGCGCTTAGGTTGCTCCACTCCTAAGTATATCTTAAGCCCCTTGCATAATAATACACCTAATGGAACATACCGATCTTTACGATCTTTACCTTGACGGATGTGAAGCATCTTTCTGTACAAATCAATATCCTGAATATCAATATTCAAGAGTTCAAACCGTCGTAATCCACAACCATAGAGCAAGCCAATAATCAAACGGTGTTTGAGAAGTTTAGGGGTAGAGAGAAAACGTTTTATCGCCTCTTGAGAAAGTACAACAGGTAATTTTTTAGAACGTTCTATTTGAGGAAGACTAATATGCTTGTCTACAATACCCAAAAGCTTATAAAGCGACCTAAGACCATAAACAGTATGTTTAAAGAAACTCTCTGATGGGGTTTTATGTTTGTTTTTAACATCGTGGGGATAGTCAAGTACTTGTTCAGTATCTAATTCGCTAGGACAACACTTAAAGTGTAATGCCATATGAGCCAAACAACGACCGTAGTTTATAACTGTACTATCGCTTTTGCCTGCTAGTTCATAATGACGTTTAAGTTTGTAATAGGAGCTATTAAATCCAGATACTTCAATACAGGCACGTTCAATGAGGGTACTACTTTTTTCATAATAGTGATTTTAATAATGAATACTTAAAGTAAGGTTTATTTGGATAACTTTGTAAAAGCTACCGACCTTGGGAGGTTTAGTTCAACAACGGCTATAATTCAGCGTGGCTTATGAACTATCTTGAAAAATTTATTACTTTAACAAACCTGATTTCTATGCGGACAAATCCTGCGGATTTATCCACGCCGAAATCATAGCCAAACACGTTGTACACAAGCTGAATCCAGCCGCACAGTCAAGCACATTTCATTTTTTTCGTGCCTCAAAAAATAAAAAGAGCTTGCCTTACCCCAACGCTGATAATAAGTTTTATAAAGATGATTTTTATATGTCAAAAAAATTGTTTACAGACTGAGGAATATATAACTTTGCCAAAATTGGGTAAAACAATAAAAAGTATAATAAACTAATGGCAAGTTTCGGAAACTACATAAAAACTCACCGAGAAGAAAAAGGCTGGAGTCAGACTGAATTCGGAGCGAAAGTCAAAATTAATACACCTGCTGTTAGTAAAATTGAGAATGACCATAAAAAGTTTCCAGTTGGCAAATTAAAATTACTCGCCCAATTATTTGAACTAGATTACAACCAAGTTAAAGACTTGTATTTTGCAGACAAATTTGCAAAAGAAGCTTTTGAATATAAATGTTCTGATAAAATTTTTAAAGTTGCAGAAGACCAATCAACTTATATCAAAGCAATAAACGCAAAACAAGGAAAATTAAAATTCTAATCGAGATGGATACAAAAAAACTCATACAAGTATTAGGATTTATACCTAAAGAAAATACTTCTGGAATTTTTCATAAAAACTATAACGGATATTCTATTGAAATTGATTTTGAAAAACAACAATTTGATTTCGGAAGTAAAATAATTGGAGGAAGAACAACAACTCAAAATTTTTCACAAACTGAAAATTGGGTTGTTTTAGAATGTATAGACAGATTACTAGAAAAAGGTTATAAACCAGAAAATATAATCTTAGAAAAAAAATACACAGTCGGACACGGAGCAAGCGGTGGTTGGCTAGATATTCTTGTTACTCGTAAAGATGGCTCTGCCTATTTAATGATAGAATGTAAGACTTGGGGAAAAGAATTTGAAAAAGAGTTTAAAAAAACCGAAACAAATGGCGGTCAGTTAATGACCTATTTTCAACAAGACAAGTCTGCTGATATTTTGATGCTATATGCTTCTAAACTGGACAAAAATAAAATTCAATTTAAAAATGAAATCATAAAAATTGAGGAACATTACAGACAAGCTGGAAATGTAGAAGATGTTTATGATAGATGGAATAAAGTAACGAATACCAACGGAATATTTGACGATTGGGTAAAACCTTATTTGTTTGAAAGTAAGAAACTAACCAAAAAGGATTTAAAACCGTTAAACGAAGAAGATAGCAAAAAAATATTTCACGAATTTTTATCTATTCTTAGAAAGCATTCTGTTTCAGACAAACCAAACGCATTTAATAAGATTTTTAATCTTTTTCTCGCTAAAATATTTGATGAAAAAAAGAGGGATGACAAGGAACTTGATTTTCAATGGAAAGAACATAAAGACAATGCAGTTGATTTTCAAATCAGACTTATAAACCTATACAAATCTGGGATGTATGACTTTTTGAAAAAAGAAGTTAGAGGAATTTCGGATGATATGTTTAGTTATAAAACTCAAAAAGAATTAGAAGAAAAAAAGAAACATATTTTATTATTCAATAAGGTTTACGATATAAAAGATGTTTTTGATGAAGAAACTTTTGAGGATAATCAAAAAGTATTAAAAGAAGTAGTTCAATTACTTCAAAAGTTTCAAATTCGTTATCCTAGAAAACAACAACATTTAAGTGATTTCTTTGAACGTCTTTTAACAACTGGTTTAAAACAAGAAGCTGGTCAGTTTTTTACGCCACCACCAATTACACGTTTCATAGTTCGCTCATTACCTATTTCTCAATACATAAAGAAACAGTTAAACCAATCAATTCCAGAACTTCCTGCTGTAATTGATTATAGTGTTGGTAGTGGTCACTTCTTAACCGAAGTAATGGAAGAATACCAACGTGTTATTGAAAATGACATTGATACCTCAAAGTTAGAAACTGATGATGCCGAAACAAACGTAAATGCTTGGAGAATTAACAAATACGACTGGGCAAGTAAATATGTGTATGGTATAGAAAAAGATTATCGTTTAGTAAAAGTTGCAAAAGTTGGTTGTTATTTTTACGGAGATGGTTTAGCACAAGTTATTCACGGAGATGGTTTGGATAGTTTTAAACATTCCAAAAGTTACAGAGGGCTTTTAAAGAAAAATGCAGAAAAACCTCAATTTTCGTTTATTGTTTCTAATCCGCCATATTCTGTAAGTTCTTTTAAAGGTGATTTGAAAAACGCTTCTGCTAATCAAGATTTTAAATTGTTTGACAGCCTAAGCGATAGAAGTTCTGAAATAGAATGTTTGTTTATTGAACGAACTAAACAATTACTAAAAACAGACGGAATTGCAGCTATAATATTACCAAGTTCTATTTTAAGTAATTCGGGTTTGTATTCACAAGCAAGAGAGATTATTTTAAAAGCTTTTGATATTATAGCCATTACAGAACTAGGCTCTGGTACTTTTATGGCAACTGGCACAAATACAGTTACTTTATTTTTAAAACGTAGAGAAGATACAATTGCTGAACAAGTAGAAAAATCTTTAGCTACATTCTTTACTAATCTTAAAGACATTACCATAAACGGTATTGAAAAACCAATAGATAAATATGTATCTCACGTTTGGGAAAACATTTCTTTTCAAGACTATAAAACTTTATTGAACAAAAAACCGAATGAAGCTATAAAGCAACACGAAATATATAATGAGTACAACAAAAAGATAAAAGCCAAGAGCGAAGAAAATAGATGGAGTAAAATACTAGAAATAGAAAAAGACAAATTACTTTATTTTATTCTAACATATAATCAAAAAGTTGTTTTAGTTAAAACAGGACAAAAAGCAAAAGAAAAACAGTTTCTAGGTTATGATTTTAGTAATCGCAGAGGAAATGAAGGTATGCACCCAATAAAGCGTAGCAAAACCATTGATGAATGCACACGGCTTTATGATATGAAAAGTTTCACTAACGAAAATAAAGCTAGCACCTATATTTATAGAGCATTTACAGAAAGTAAGTTCGATTTAGAAATTCCCGAAACGCTTCAAAAAAGTGTGAGCTATCAAAACTTAATTGATATGCTAACATTTGACCGAGCAGATTTTGAACAAAATATTTCGCTTACGGTAAAAAAAAAAGTAAAACTTCAGACTAAGTGGAATGTGTTCCCACTCAAAGAATTTGTTAATCTTCAAAATGGTTTTGCTTTCAAAAGTGCTGATTATGTTGAAAGTTCAAACGTTTTGAATTTTAGACAAGCAAATATTAGACTAAAAGGAGTATTAGATTTAGATTATAAAAAAACTTTTTTACCTGATAACTTTTCAGAAAAGTACAAAGATTTCATTTTAAAAGACGGAGATATTGTTATTGCAATGACTGATATGAATAGTGATTTAAATCTACTTGCAATTCCCACTATTTTTAAAAACACAAGCAAAACTACTTTTCTTTTGAACCAAAGGGTTGGTAAGTTTATTAATTTCAAACTTGATAAAATTATCCCTAGCTATCTAAATAGTATTTTAAAATCTGAAATTAGCAGAACTCAACTTAGAAACTTAGGTTTTGGAAGTGTTCAATTTAATTTATCTAAAACAGATTTACTTAATTTTAAAATACCACTTCCACCGTTAAATATTCAACAAAAAATAGTTGATGAAATTGAGGTTTTAGAAAAGCAAGAGCAAGATTTGCAAAATAAAATACTAAGGCATAAAGAACACATTAATAATTCTTTAGAAACTTTGCTTAATAAATCGACTAAGTCTGTACGATTAAGTGACACAGATATTTTTGAAACTAAAATTGGAAAAAGAGTTTTAAAAAGTGAAATAAGTAATCAAGGTAAATATCCCGTTTATAGTGCTAATGTTTTTCAACCTTTTGGATTTATAGATAAAGAATTTTTAACCGATTTTTCAACTTCTTCGGTAGTTTGGGGAATAGATGGTGATTGGATGGTAAATGTAATTCCTGCGAATAAACCATTTTACCCAACCGACCATTGTGGTTATTTAAGAATTAAACAACCAATTGCGAAAGCTAGATATATTGCATATTGTTTAGACAAAGAAGGACAACAAATTGGGTTTTCAAGAACAAAAAGAGCTTCAATAGATAGAATCGAAGGAATTAAAATCCCACTTCCTACAATGACAGAACAGGAAAAAGTGGATATTGAAATAGAAAAGTTAGAGAAAGAAATTACGGAATTTGAAAAACAAATAGCTGAAATTCCAATACAGAAAGAAACCATATTGAAAAAATATTTAGAATAAAACCAACGCAAGTTCAAGCACATTTAAAGTTTGCTCGTGCCTCGCAAATTTAAAAGAGCTTTCACGCCAACGCTGATTGACAAACTGAATGAAAAAAAGCCAGTGTACAATCGAGTAGACGGCTCCGCCCCTAATTAGGAACGGAGTGCGCCCCTGCCTGCCGGCAGGCAGGTCTCACACCACCGTACATACGGGTCTCGTATACGGCGGTTAGCAATCCATCTTTTCAATCGCTCTTTACACCAATCGAAACTATTTCCTAATTTATCAAATGGCTACACATTTTCTAGGGAATCGATCACCCAATAACGAAAACAAATGCTCCATTCGGCATTTCAGAAAGGATTACTTTCAGTCCTTCCTCACTTGTGAGACCTATGCAGTTTTACTGCAACTCATTTCCTGTGAGTACTATGACTTCTGCTGACTTCTCCATATAGTTACGCGTAACTTTGGAGACCTCCCCAGGTAAGAACATCTTCTTTCTCTCGATCCCTGCCAAATCTACTGTTTCGGTATTCACTTAAAAAAGTGTTTCGGACGTTGCAATGATGTGCTTACTTATCCAATCTTACAGCCTCGTATACAGTTCCTGCTTGGTTTACCCTGAGCATTCTAAGATAAAAACAAATTTTTAAGCAGCTAATTTCACAAAAGGTTCTTCTCTTTTTGCAACGGCAAAAATCCTTAGCACAATTTTGTTGGCAACAGCATTCTTTACATTCATGTGATGTTTTCCCTCTTCAATTTTTCTTTTGTAATAGGCCTTGATCTGGGGGTCGTGTTGTATGGCACTGATAGCTCCTTTTGTCAGCATTGCCTTCAATGATTTATCCCTTAAATAATGAGTTTTGGTTCTTCCCTTTACACTACTTCCCGATTGGTAAGGAAAAGGAGCAAGGCCGCAGTGACAGCTGAATTTTCTAGCGTTGCTAAACTTAATGAAGTTCTCTGTCTCAACGATGCATTTTATAGCAATTACTGGGCCCACACCAATTACCTTTGTGATCTTCTTGTAGCTGTCCTTTAGGTTCTCGTCTTGATTGATCAATTCCTGCATCTGGGCTTCAATGTTTTTGATACTTTTCTCAATGGATTTATATTGTTTGCTTTCTTCCCTGATCAGCATTTTTACATCAACCGACTTGTTAAGTATTTCATTAGCTTTCAAACTGTTTTGAATTTGAACAGATATTTTCACATAACGTTCTCTAGCTGTAACGAGCGCTTTAAGCGTACTCAATTTTTTTGATGGCAACTGGTAAGGAGCCAGCTTATGCTTGTTAGTAATGCTATACTCTGCAATGCGGTAAGCATCCTTAGTGTCAGTTTTGCCACGTTGAATTCCAAGAGATTTTTTGAGTTCTAAAGGATTAATAACATAGAACTGAAAATTATTTCTACTTAGACAATCTATCAAAATTGCACCATAATGCCCTGTGTGTTCTAAGGCAAATATGGCATGTTCATCAAATTTCTTAAGCCATTGATCAATGCTTTTCTTGGTATTATCAATGATCCCTCTTGATTCTACCTGAATACTTTGACTATTCAAAATACAATAATCTAGTGTGTCTTTTGAAATGTCAATACCTAAAACTAAATTTTTCATAACTTTGGATTAGCTATTAAAAACCTGAATAACCAATAGGTCTGTGTACTAACGCTATTAATAAGCCTACAAGCTTAACATTCTAAATGGTACCAAAACCTAAGAAGGGAAAGGACTGATGCTCAGCATAGACCATAATGTCTAAGAGTCGAAATAGTTCACCTTTTCCTTCTGGTTATTCAGAAATTTAATATGATTAAACTTCTTGTAAATATAGAAAGCTAAACTAATAGCGAAGTCGAAGAGTCAAGTACCGAGTTTTGTATTTGCCCTCCCGCCTGCTGGCTCATACGCTAAAAATGTCTACAAGACATTTTTTTAACGCTCTGCCCTCTTCAGTCCTATCCTCACGAATAGCAACCTTGCAGCTTACTAATGGTTCAAAGAGCCTGTCCTGAGCGATAGCCGAAGGAGTACCCCTGCCCATAAGGGACTTGTACCCTCTAAATGAATTATTTATCTTTCGATAAATAAAAGATGCCCATGCTGGGCACACACACCGTGTATAATTAATTGCTTGGTTTTAGCCAATTTACGAAAGCCCTCGCGGACTTTCTATCTGTGAATTATTTGCTAATTTTAGTGCATAAAACAAGCAACTAATTATACACAAACACGTTATGTGCAATAACTAAAGAATAATGCGCAGATATGATATAGAGATTGAATCCAATTAATTCATACTATAAATTAAAAATCCATTATGAAATGGAAAATAATTAAAGAACGTAAAAGGGAGTACGCTGACACATCATATTATCTAAAAGCGGAAAGAGATATCAAAGAAGGAACCCTTACCTTAGAAATTGACTGGATTGAAAATTTCATGTATGATTTATCAGTTAATTTACATACAAAAAATACGGGTCTGAAATCCATTTTCAAAAAGGTATCGAAGCGTTATATTTATGGTCATTTAGTTTCTTATAATGACCGTATTGAAAAATATGGACATCAAATAATGAGAATTACGGATGAATCGCCTATGAACAAATTCAAAAGGCTAGACTCACTTCAAAAAGATAGTGTCTTGAATTGGAGTTTGTTAGACAAACGTAATATAGAAATTAAAACAAAATTACCTCAGAAAATATAATTAGAGAAAAGTCACAAAACAAGGTGTAAAAATGCGTTAAAACATATTTTATACAAAACGTTATACCTTTATTAAGCTGTAGTTAAAGGTTATACAAACCGAAATAGTTCTCGACTGCGCTCTAACGGACAGTGCTTTATGACGCTACTACATCAACCCCTTTCCAAAAGGCAACACGATTTTTAATCCCTTTGGCGAGCTCGCTCACTTCAGGATAAAACCAAGCAGCATCTGCATTTTGCTTTCCGTTTACGTCTAATGTATAGTAATGTGCTTTTCCTTTCCAAGGGCAAACAGAATGCGTCTCACTTGGTTTATAAAATTCTTTTTTGATGCTTTCGTGTGGGAAATAATGATTTCCTTCTATCACTACAGTGTCCGTACTTTCTGCAATTACAGTATCATTCCAAATAGCTTTCATAGTATTTATTTATTTCTGCGGAGGTAGGGATTTTAGCTGCCTATCGCGATTAGTATTTTTAGATTTATTGTAAAGCGTGTACTTTTTTTCTGCTATTTCGAAAGGCTCAGAGAACCATTTCGCGAAAGCGTACTATTTCTTTTTAAAAATATAGTTTTTATAATATCCTTTACTATCAGTAAATTGATTTACTATCTGTAATCCTGATTCACTTGCTAGCCAGCTCACAATGTTGTCATCGTATTTTTGGCTAATTTCTGTATGAATAGTTTCCCATGCATTAAAAGGAACCTCTAGTTGTAATTTGTCAATCTTTACGAGTTGTTCTTTTTTGCTTACTAAATAGCTTTTTGCAGTCCCCGTTTCTGGATCATATACTTCCCAATGTAAAAATTGATCTACATCAAAATTGGCATTCAACTCATTATTAATTCTGTGTAATACATTTTTGTTAAAAGCAGCGGTAATTCCTTCTTTATCGTTATAGGCGTCCAGAATAGTTTGTGGATTTTTCTTTTGATCAAATCCCATAAAAAGTAAGTCGTCCGTATTCATCCCTTCTTGAATATGTGCTAAAAAGTCAATAGCTTGAGGATGTAATAAATTCCCTATGTTGGAACCTAAAAATAGGATTACTTTTTTGCGAGCCTTGTAAGAGGCGAGATCATCTAAAACTTCAAAATAAGTACCCTGTTGAGGTTTAATATCTATGTTAGGAATCTCTTGTTGGACACTTTCTTTTAAGCCGTCTAATACATTTTGACTGATATCAATAGGGAGGTATGAATAGTCAATTCCTTTTTCAGAGAGGTATTTTAATAATACTTTGGTTTTTTTTCCGTCTCCGGCGCCTAATTCGATAAGATCAAATCCGCTTTTTGCTTGAAACGCAACGCTGATATCTTCTTTTTGAGAAGCGATAATCTCGTATTCGCTATCGGTGAGATAGTAGGTAGGCATTGCCATAATATCCTGAAAAAGCTTATCTCCTTTTTTGTCATAAAAGTATTTTGATGACAATGATTTAGGAAATGAAGAGAGTCCTTTTGTAACATCTTTTTCAAATGTAGAGATATATTGTGTTGTTTTTGTAGTCATGTAATAGTGGTCGTAATTAGTAATTGAATCTTTCAGTTATTTGACAAGACGTAGTCCTGTAAATTGCCAGCGCACTCCTGTCTGAAAGAAATTGCGATACGTAGCGCGTGTGTGATTGTTTGATGTGGTTACAGATCCTCCTCGTAGTACTTTCTGATTGACCATAAATTTGCCATTGTATTCTCCTAGTGCACCAGGCGCTTTTGTATATCCAGGATACGGGAGATAGGCACTTTCTGTCCATTCCCAACGTTGTCCCCAATTAAAATGCGCTTGTGCTGCTTCCCATTCAAACTCCGTGGGGAGTCTCATTTCTTTCCATTGTGCAAAAGCAAAAGCTTCATAATAGGAGATATGAGATAAAGGTGCTTTAGGGTCTATTTTTTGCAATCCTTTAAAGGTATAGTGATGCCATTCATTATTGATGCGATGCCAATATAAAGGTGCTGTAATTTTTTGTGTTTGTACCCAATCCCAACCTTCAGCATGCCACATTAAAGTTTCTTGATAGCCGCCAGCTTCTATAAAAGCAATAAACTCTTCATTGGTGACTAATTTATTGGAGATTTGAAAATCGTGGAGATAGACTTTGTGTCTTCCTAGTTCATTATCGTAACAAAAATCAGTGCCTTGATATCCTATCTCATAAACACCTTCTGTAATCGTGATCCATTCTTGAGACTGAGATTCTATAGTGCCTTCTGAGAATGCGTTATCATACGTAGGCATTAAAGGATTATTTCCTAATATGTATTTAATATCGGTAAGTAGGAGTTCTTGATGTTGTTTTTCGTGATGGATTCCAATAGTGAGCAGTTTTGTAATTTCTTCATTGATCCCTACTTCGAGAAGTTCTACTAAGGCTTCTGTTACATAGTTACGGTAGGCATATACTTGTGCAACGGTAGGTCTTGAGAGATTTCCTCGGTCTGTGCGAACGACACGTTTTCCGATACTTTCATAATAACTATTAAATACAAAAGCAAAGTCATCACTAAAAAGAGTGTATCCAGATTTGTGATGTTTTAGTATAAATTCTTCAAAAAACCAAGTGGTATGTCCTAAGTGCCATTTAGGAGGTGATACGTCTACAATGGGTTGTACGACATAATCTTCCGTTTGTAGTGGAGCACAAATGGTTTCTGTATGGGCTCGCGTTTCTTTAAAGAAATCGAGTAGTGTTTGAGTTGTGATCATAGCAAAAGAGTGACCGTATATGGGTCACTCTCAAAGTTACTAATTTTATACGCTTTCGCGAAAGCGGACACACGTTAAGACATCGTTAAAAGTCTTTTGGAGTATGAATATGATCATTTAAGTCAAAAAATAAAAGTGACCTTACTATGGGTCACTTTTATAAGTTATACGCTTTCGCGAAAGCGAACTCATATTGACTGATATTTTTTAAAGAGGGTATTTGTTGAAAAAAAGAAAGAGGCAACAAATACATAGTATTTTTAAAATGTAAACGGAAGTTTGTATTTACGTACTTCTGGCGTTCCTCCAGAGTGTCCAGGTTTTACATCGGGCATAGACATAATTTTACGTTTGATCTCTGCTTGTAAATCTTTAGAGCCACCTTCCATACTTTTAATTTCTGGGCGTCCTTCTGTGTTTATAACCATATCTACCACTACACGAGTTCCGCTTTTATGTCCTGCTGGAAATTTAAAACCGCGTATCACGTGATTTGCTAATTTTTGTCTGAAGCAATTATTCTTTTGATTGATAGAGCCATCGCATCCTGGCCATGTAGGTGGTACTTCATTAATAGTAAGTGTGGTGGTACGTTTCATAGATACACCTTCTTGTGCAAAGGAAACAGCACTTGCTAATAGAAAAAGAATTAGGGTTACTTTCTTCATTTTTTGGGTTGCTTTTTAGTTTATTATTTTCTTATACTGCGACCGCTCCCTTAATATGTGGATGCGGATTGTAGTTTTCCAGAGTGAAGTCATCAAATTTGAAGCCAAAAATGTCTTTTACCTCAGGATTTATTTTTAAAGTGGGCAAAGTACGCAATTCTCTAGACAATTGTAGCTCCACTTGCTCAAAGTGATTACTGTAAATATGAGCATCACCAAAGGTGTGTATAAAATCTCCTGCTTCATACCCACACACTTGTGCCATCATCATCGTAAGTAGGGCATAACTAGCGATATTAAAAGGAACGCCTAAAAAGATATCGGCAGAGCGTTGATAGAGTTGGCAACTCAGTTTTCCATCGGCTACATAAAACTGAAAAAAGGCGTGGCATGGTGGTAGTGCTGCTTTCCCATTGGCTACATTTTCAGAAAATGATTTTGAGGTATCAGGAAGTACTCCCGGATTCCAGGCACTTACAAGCATACGTCTGCTGTTTGGATTGGTTTTGAGGGTCTCAATAATCTCTGCGATTTGATCGATTTCTTCACCATTCCAACTGCGCCATTGGTGACCATATACGGGTCCTAAATCACCATTTTCATCTGCCCAATCATTCCAGATACGTACGCCATTTTCTTGCAGGTATTTTATATTGGTATCTCCATTAAGGAACCAGAGGAGTTCGTGAATGATTGATTTTAAGTGAAGTTTTTTTGTGGTGACCATTGGGAAGCCTTCAGCGAGGTCAAAGCGCATTTGATACCCAAAAACACTCTTGGTTCCTGTGCCTGTACGGTCTCCTTTTTCATTTCCGTTTTCGAGTACGTGTTTTATAAGGTCGTGGTATTGCTTCATGATAATTTTCTGCGTATGCAACTATTTTTCATTCCCACGTTATGTGGAAATCTCAATTATAATTCTAATATAAGCTCTTTTACTTTAATGAGCTCTCTATGTTTTTGCTTTCATACTTGAGTAGTTTACTATAAATTTCACTGGCGTGAAAGCAAAAAATAACTCTTTCAAAAAGTGCTCTAAAGTAAAAACACCTTCCGAGTTTTACAACGGAAGGTGTCTGTAGTTATTATAGAGTTGTTAACTAGGATTTTGATATTAAATTGATATCTGCTCTTGTAGTTTAAAAAGATATATTAACATCCTTCCTGATTACCAGCACTAGGGCAGTTTTTATCATGTGTAAAACAATTAGAGGATAGTCCTGGACATTGCTGTCCATCAAATGGATTTTTAGATTTAAGCGTTTCACAAGTATTGCAGCTATTATCTGTACCTCCCATGATATAGGCGGGATTTGTTACTAATTTTGAAATTACTAGCTTATTGAGTTCAAGGGCTTTTTTTGATTTTTTCATAATATCTTGTATTAAATTAATTTTGATAAATCTAAGTATTATAAGCCTTGGAATAGTAAATGTATGTTATGTAATAGTCGAAATTCTTAGAATTACGACTTAATTTTTTCTACTTTCTCAAGACTTCTAATATAGTAAGAGGGTCTAATTCCCGTTTTATTTTTAAATGCCCTTGCAAATGATTCTGGCGTATTAAAACCTGCTTCTTCACTTATGGTTTTGATGGTGTATTTTTTTAACTGAGCATTCTCTTTTAACTCTTTCAAAATGTAATCAATTCTAAGATGATTTATATAATTTACAAAGGACTTACCTTTATAAGCACTAATAATTTTGGGAAGATATTTTGTGTTAGTAGCACACTTTTTTGCCAAAATTGTTAGTGTAATATCTTTTTGCAGAAATCCTTTTTTTCCTTCAAATTGATTTAATTTATTTATTACTCCAGTAATAGTAGCTTCATCCACACCATCTAGTAATGTCTTTTCTTTAATTGACGAATTAGGCTTTGAAATTATTTTTGCGCTCTGGTTATCCAGTTCTAAAACAATTTTATTGAATCGATTTTTTTGTTTTTTATAGTTACTAAATTGTAGTAAGAATAATATGATTAGGAATAATATAAAGATGATCAAATAAATAGATCTTGTAGTAAGCGTTGTTGTTTCAAGTTCCAGTTTTTTGATAATATTTTCTTTACTTTTTAGCAGTTGAGGAGTATCAAAATCAGAGTAAAGCATATCAATAGTGTTTATTTTTCGACTAGAAATGGTTGTTCTGATTTGATATAACTTATTAATAATATCGAGTTGTTTTTTTAAATCTCCTTTTTCTTCATAATAATTAATAAGAAATTCATAGGCATCTATTGTACTAGGTATAATAGCATTTTGTTCAGATACTAATGAATCAACCTTTATGAAGTATTTTTTTGCTGTTTCATTATTGCTGTATGCTGCTATCTGTATTTTTCCTAGATATAATTGGGCTAGGATATAATATCCTTGACTCTCAATAGTAATATCTATTTGTGAAGATCCTTTTTTTATTAGTTTTTCTGAGTCGGGATAATTGTTTTTATAGAAAAGGTTAATCCCTTCATTTATAGTTATAATATCTCCATAAAGAGGGCGGTCTCTATTTGCTCTGTCTATAATAGTATTGTAATAATACGTTGCAGAATCGTGTTTCTTATTATAGCGCATAGACCTTGCAAGGCTCAGTGTAGTGCTTATTTGTCCAATGGTATCATTTTTCAGGACTTCATAAGCAAAACATTTTTTGTATAAAGTTAATGCCTCTTCATGTTTTCCTATACTCTCTTTTATTTTAGCAATATTGTTAAATAGAATATATTCCTCGTTCTTATCGTTATACTTTTCGGCTATTTTTAATGCTTTGATATAATTTTTGAGTGCCAACTCATAATCAAAAAAGCCATCATAAACGGTACCTGCATAGGTATATGTAGAATACATTTCTTTTTCTTCTACATTTTTTTCTTCTAGGAGTGCTTTTTTAACGTGATATAGTTTCTTGTCTTTATCATCGCTTAGATATGAAAGAAAAGTATGTCCATTTATTTTTCTTAGGCTATTATTTTCATGGATAGCTTTAGCTAAAAATGTATGTAGATAGACTCTTGCAGTGATCGTATCCTTTAGATTTTGTTGAGCTTTATCAAATAAAAATTGATAGCTTTTATCTTTTAAAGAATCTGGAATTACAAATTTTTTTTCTTGAGCAAAGATATTTTGCGAGATAAACACTATAAAAAATATGTACAAGTAAAGTGACCTCTGCGTCAATAAATAAATCATTAATTAGTGTTTTTTGAAAAATAAGTAATTTATTTAATAGAGTCTGTTAGTGTTTTCACAATAAGTAAAGTATATATGTACACTATTTCTAGAAGATGTTACAAAGGCGTTATAATGCACTAACAGTAAGTCAGTTATATTTTTATCTTCTTTTTTCAATTCTTAGAATTACGACTTTGAATTCTTAGAATCTCGAATACCTTTCCTTTTCCTTGTTGAAAAAATCTTTCATATTTGACTTGTTCAACACTTACATATTATAAGAATAAACGGTGTTTAAATCTAACATTTAAGTTTGATGCTATCGTTTGGTGGTTAACCAGATTTATTTGATTAAATTTTTTAATGAGACATAGCTGTGAGTGTCTTAAAATGTTCACAAATAATAATCTATAAAATTTAATTTATGAAAAACAAAATGTTAAACCTTGGAAAAGCTTTAAGTAGCGCAGAGCAAAAAGAAATTAATGGAGGGTTTTCTGGAGTAAGACCTAATTCTTGTAGTTTTCATACCCAAAGGTATCAGTGTCTTGCTGACCCAAGATGTGCTTGGAATGGTACCTCTTGTTACACAGATGTACCTTATATAGAGGATATTTAAATCCAAATAATATCTTTCTATTATAAAGCTTTAAAAAAAATTAAAGTTTTTAATTTGTTTGGCGGGCTAGGATTAGCCCGCCTTTTTAATATATGCTTGATACGCTTTCGCGAAAGCGAACTCTTTCTGCATACAAATATGTTTTTGTTATTGTAGAGTAATTAATTACTATTAGCAATTATTTTCAGTGTGGAAATTGGTATCACAAGAAAGACAAGACTTACAGCTAAAGTAATAGGTTTCGCAAGTAAGTGTCCCTGTTGGGCAGTCATTACGGTCAGAATTAGTGTTAGCTGGTATATCAATTTTATGAGCCCCTCCATTGATAAGAGTTGAGCTATTTAATTTTGATATGACAAGTTTGTTTAGACTTAGTTTTCTTTTTGATTTTTTCATAATGATTTCACTTTTAGTTTATTTATGGTTAATGCGAATTATATACTACTATAGTAGTTATTTGTATCCAATTTTTTTAAATTTTAAGACTGTTGATCAATAGTAGGGTCATTTTTTAGTTTCTTCAAATAAAAAGAAGGTCTTATACCTGTTTTCTTTTTAAAAGCAGTGGCGAAGGATTCGGCGGTGTTAAAACCAGCTTCTTCACTAATACTTTTTATCGTATATCGTTCTAGTTTTGGGTTTTCTTTTAATTCTTTTAAAATATAAATAATTCTAAGGTCATTTATATAGTTAATGAATGACTTACCCTTGTGGGTGTTAATGATTTTAGAGAGGTATTTTGTGTTTGTGTTACATTTTTTTGCTAATAAATGCACGTTAATCTCTGTTTTTAAAAACTCATTCTTTGATTCAAAATTCTTTAATTTTTTTAATACATAGTCAATAACTTCCTCATCAATATTTAGTTTTTGAATAGGTGTAGATGGAATTGTTTTTTTTGAGCGAGCTGTATCTATAGCTGCTTCATTGTTAAGGTTTTTTATGATTGAATTGTATATTTTTATTTGTTTTTTATATCTGATGTATTGAATAATAAATATGAGTATTAGCACAAAAATAAATAGACTAGCATACGCAGTGGTTAGGCTGGTTTTATTTTCTAGTTTATCTATTAACTCTTGTTTGTTTTTTAATAATTGTGGTTTATCAAAATCTGCAAATAACAAATCTGTTGTTTTTAAATTTCTTGAGGAAATGATTGTTTTTAATTTTAAATACTTATTAGTAATGTCAAGTTGGTTTTTAAAATCTTCTTTGTTTTTATAATATGTTTTAAGGAAATCGTAACCAATACTAGCTTCTGGTATGATAAGCTGTGTTTTGTCAAGGATAGAATCTACTTTTAAATAGTAGGATTTTGCTTTTTCAATATCGTCATATTGGAGCTGTTGTATCTTTCCAAGATATATTTGTGACAAGATATAGTAGGATTGATTTTCTGGATATATTTCTAATGTAGATGACCCGTTTATTAAAAGTCTTTCAGATTCGACATATTCTTTTTTAAAGAAGGTATTAATTCCTTCGTTAATAGTTAGAATTTTACCGTAATTAGGAAATTTTTGATACGCTATTTTTATTATCGAATTGTAATAATAAGAGGCAGAATCATATTTTTTGTTATTACGAAGTGATTCGGAAACGTTTATAATATTTATAATTTTTTTGATAGTGTCATTAGGGTGTTTTTTATTACCATAATTTAAAGATTTTTTATAAAGAGCTAATGCTTCATCGTGTTTACCTATACTCTCTTTTACTTTGGCAATATTAGTATACAAAATATATGTATACACCTCAATATCAAATTTTTCAGAAAATTGTAGTGCTTTTATATAGTAGGTTAACGCTTTTTCATACTCATAATAATTACTGTATACATATCCTATATTAAGATAAACAGGAATAAGTTCAACATCTTCAATACCTTCTCCTTCTAAAATTGCACTCTCTATAAGTTTAAGTTTTTTCCCTTTATCTTTCTCAAAAGCAGAAAGGGTATTATATGATATTGCCTTTATTTGTTTATTATTTTCAATGGTTGCTTTTGTAAGTGCACTATTCAGGTATATGAGAGAGGAGAGGGTGTCTTTATAATTTTTACGTAAACGGCCAAATAGATATTCATACGTTTTATCTGCTAATGAGTCTGGAATTACAAAACTATTTTTCTCTTGGGCTACAGTAATGGTCGTTAAACAAAAAAAACACAGGATAGTAAGTTGTCTTTTTATAACTTTTAAGGAGGAGTTCATTATAAATAGAATTTTACTGAAAGTAATCAATTTAAATTTAAGCAAATTCATTCCTTTTATCAAAGTTCGTTTTTCTTCTACATGTAAAACTCCATATTCATTAAGAGTTTAATTTTTTTAAAATGAACGGTTTATCCTTCTTCAAATTCACTGAATTTCGACTTCAAATTCACTGAATTTCGATCTTATATTTTTGTGTGAGCATAAAAAAAGAATAAACTTTGGATTGATCGTCATTATCAAAACTACGGATATAATAGACGGTTCATTCAACGAAATTTTATGCGGAAACCGAAAAGCATTTCATAGAGTAGGTACTATTTAATTAATTATTTTATTATGAAAATAAGTTTTAAAAATGTTCAAAACGAACTAAGCAGAGAAGAGTTAAAATCACTCTCTGGAGGAAGAGCTACGATGCACGGAACTGCAAGGTGTTGCTGGATTGCCCATCCTTCTAGTTGTAGTGTTTGTGTGCCAGATCATGAACATTATTGTGAGGAAGGGGCTAAATTAGAGCATTGTTAATAGGCTATTCAACTAGAGCGAGGTACATGCTTGCTCTAGTTTTGTACTATAGAATTTGGTTTTCAGCTTTTTTAAAAAGATACCTATGAGCTTAGCATTAAAATATATATACGATTATCTTAAAAATGAAGATATCCACTATGATGAAAAGGAGTTTTCATTTCAAGTCCAATCTAATCCTCATTTCCCATCGCTTTTGTCTGTTGTAGAAACACTTACTTTTTTTAAAGTTCCTAATAAAATATTCAAATTATCTTTTGAACAAATAATGTTGCTTCCAGATTGTTTTGTATCTGTTCTTAAAAAAGCTAATGGAGAAGAGCATCCCTTTTTAATTAAAAAAAAAGAAAACTCGTTTGTTATTATTGATGAAACTCAAAAGGAAACATTAACATTAAATAATTTAAAAGTTAGATGGACAGGGTTTATTCTTTTATTAGATCAGCCTATTTTAAAAGAACGTAATTCTAATAAGGGATTTGATCTTAAAATTCCTTTATCGATACTTCTATTATGTTCATTTTACATTGTACTATCCACTACAATTACGGACCTTAAATTTCTTCCTTTTTTTATATTACCTATTTTAGGCTTACTAGCTTCCATGCTTATTTTGAAAGACCTATTTTCAATTGATAATCAAATATTAAATAAGTTTTGTGAAACAGGTAGTACAAGGAGTTGCCAAAAAGTTGTAAATAAGACATCTTTTAAAGGAATAAAGCTAAGTGATGTATGTTTTGTTTTTTTCTCATTTCAATTAATAAGTTCTCTATTAATAATTTTAACAGGCAATACTCAAGAGCTCTTTTCTTTCTTTTATATAATAGGGTTTTCTACTATTCCAGTTATTTTATACTCGATTTACCATCAAAAATTTATTAGTAAAAACTGGTGTCCCTTATGTTTGACAATTAGTAGTATTTTAATAATAGAGCTGTTATATATCCATTTTTCAATATCTATTTTTCAAATTTCTCTATCACTTATTCCTTTTCTATTCATAAGTGCTTTAGTCTCTTGTATAGGATGGTATTTCTTAAAGAATTTACTAACTACTAAAAAAAAGTTAACAGAATCACAGGTGATAACTAACAGGTTGGTTCGTAATTATAAATTATTTAAAAATACATTGTTCGCAAATCCACCTATTGATGAGTATACTAGCGAAATACAGCTAGGCGACAAAAATGCACGTCTCGTTTTGACAGCAATTATAAGCCCTTATTGTGGCCCTTGTGAAACGATGTTTAAAGCAATTGAGAATATCTTAGATACGTATGATAAAGACATAAGGATAGATCTTATCATAAAAAGATCAGAAGCTTCATTGAGCAGTGAAGAAACAAATACTTTTTTTAAAAATTTATTAGCTATATATTTCAACAAAGGCGAAGCTCCTTTTTTAAACGCAATGTCTTCATGGTTTTCTGTAAAAGATGAGACTATCTGGAATGAAAAACACACATCTCATTACGATCCAACAAGTATTGAAAGCGTGTATAAAAACCAACATGCGTATTGCCAAAAAAATAATATTAATTATACGCCAACACTATTCGTAAATGGATATGAGTATCCAAACATGTATGAGCATTCGGATATTATTTATTTTTTAGGTGCTTTACTTGATGATATGTAATATACGCTTTCGCGAAAGCATATATTCCTCAAATAAAATTAGTTATTCCCTTTGTTTCAGAGGAATATCTTAAAAGGAATCCTTATTTTTAGGTCTCTCAACCGACTTAAAAGTTTTATGATCAACTTCCCCCTGATACATAAAAGCTATCTAGGTAGCTTATGTACACTTATTGTTTTAGTATTGAGCTCAGGATATACTGCGTTTGCACAAGGGTCAGGCATATCTAATTTAAAAAAGAAAACCAATACAGAGCTTATTCATGAAATTGTAGAGACTGCTGTCAAAGATCATAAAGTCTACGAACAAGAGTTGCTTAGAAGGTCAGGTACTGATATAGAAAAAGCAGCATTTTATATAGAACTAGGTCGTGTATTCTTAGCACAAGACAATTATGAGCTATGCACTTATTACTTAAAAAAAGGGATTGCTTATGCTGAATCAGCCAAGGATACTCAAAAGCTTATTAGAATATACACCTTATTAGGTAATTCAGAATTGATCGCTTGGCATAACCAAGAAGCTTTGGATGCTTATTATAAAGTATTAGAGATTACTCAAAAGCAAGGAGATGTTGATCATAGAGCTGTTATTATACATCCAAATATTGCCATCATTAGACGTAGAATGAAGCAATTTGATCAAGCGCTAGAAGCGTGTAATAAGGCACTTGCTATTATACCTTACACAGAATATAATAATCAACGTGATCATGTTAATTTGTTGACGATAGTCTCAGAAGTGCATTTAGATTTACAACACTATGATACTGTTTTAAAATACGTAGATCAAGGACTTTCTATAAGTAATACGTTAGGATATAAGGATGGGCTGATAGATTTGTATACAAAAAAAGGCGCTGTTTATTTTTATAAACAAGATTATGAGCAGTCAATACAATATTTAAAAACCGCAGATCGAATTTTTAAAGAGAGTACTATAAAAAGTAAAACTTTTAGTATTAATATCAATTATTATCTAGCAAGTTGTTATGCTGCTCAAAAAGAATATGAAAAGGCAATCAATCAATTACAACAAATCACAGATATTACGGATACTGATGAACGTAAAAATTATACACGTTTGGTAGATGCTTATGAGTTAATGGCTTTTTCGTATGGAGAGTTGGGTGATGATAAGAACTCTTCAGACTGGTATCGTAAATACGGAGAGTTGTATAAGAAATACCAAGAACGCAAAGATGAAGTTGTCAATACTATTTATGAAAAAGATACCAGTATTTTAGGGAAACAAATAGAAACGCTTGAAGACCAAAAAGCAAAGGAAAAGAGAACTGCTATTTACTTTTTTATCCTTTTTGTAGCAGTCTCAGGAGTTTGTGTTTTTATATTATATAGATATAAAAAAAAGCAGCAAAGCAATAAGGAATCCTTTGACAAACTTCTAAAAAAAATAAACCAACTTGAAAAATCTTCAGAAGAACAATCAAAACATAAAGAACCAACTCGTGAAGTTATTATTGATGATCAAAAAGTAACAGAGATTCTTAAAGGTCTTAAACGCCTGGAACGGCAAGAGTTCTTTTTAAATACAGATTGTAGCTTGCGATCTATGGCAAAAAAAGTAAAAACAAATGCGACTTATTTATCTAAAATCATAAACACACACAAAGGAGTTACCTATAACGATTATATTAATAACCTCCGTATAGATTATGCGGTCAACCGTATCAAAAGTGATAAGAAGTTCCGATCTTTTTCTATAAAGTCTATTGCTACAGAGCTAGGTTATAAAAGTGATTACTCGTTTGCAAAGCACTTTAAGTCCAAAACAGGGATTAATCCATCGTATTATATAAAGCGTATAGAAGAAATTTAAGTGTGTAGATTATCAGTTATTTATCTAAAATTATAGAACCCTATTTTAAACAATTTAGGGGTTGTGTATTATGTTTCTACAAGGAATGCAATTACATTTAGGGATTGCCAAAAATCAATATTTATATAGTTTTTGGCCTATAAATAGTATTAATTTTTTTTAAAAAGTGTTTACATGAAAAAACAACTGAAGAAAGCAATAAGCCTTAATAAACTTACGATTGCTAGAATACAAGTAAACAAGATGAACCATATTCATGGAGGAGATTGTATTCCTACGAGTCATTGTCACGGAGGTGAAGATGGATTTTCAGATATGTCTTGTGGTCCTACAATGGATATTCCATAGAATGTAGTGCGCTAAATACCTAACGTTATCAATTTTTGATAGCGTTTTTTTATACCCTATTTTAAAGAATATAGGGTAATACTATTTTGTAAATAACTGTTAGTTAGGTATTTTCAAGTTAGAATTAAAATAATAATGTGTTTAATTCTAATATAAGGGAAAACCGAAAACCTTTAAATAGAGTAGGTCTTTATTAAACCAAATACGATTATGAAAAAGTCATTGAAAGAATTAACGTTAAAGAAAGAAGTAATTAGTAACCTAGAATTAAGCAAAATTGAAGGGGGACACTCAGTTTGTTGCCCAACAGATGGAGCTTTAAATAGCTGTCCTCCTCCAGGAGTTTATTGCTACTAAAATATACATATACCCTTTAACAAGGTATACTGTACTTATAGAAAACCGTCTACTGTTAATTAGACGGTTTTTTTATGCCCTATTTTAAAGAAAATAGGGTAGTACTATTTTTTAAATGGTTGTTAGTTAAGTATTTTCAATCCAGAATTAAAACAATAATGTGTTTAATTCTAAACATAAGGGAAAACCGAAAACCTTTAAATAGAGTAGGTCTTTATTAAACCAAATACGATCATGAAAAAGTCATTGAAAGAATTAACGTTAAACAAAGAAGTAATTAGTAATCTAGATTTAAGTAAAGTTGAAGGAGCTGGGACACATTGTTGTCCAACAGTAGGAGCTTTAAATAGCTGTCCTCCTCCAGGAGTTCAATGCTATTAATACTATAAAATTGTATTTAAAGATATAATTTGTAATGATGAAGGTCATCTATTTATGTAGATGACCTTTTTCATTATATATCTATTATCTATATAGAACTAAAGCGTCACTATTAATGAATGTTTTTAGCACCTTATTTTATCTGATATGAGGTGCTTTATATTGTAATTATCTGATTTATAGGTTACTTTTAGTTAAAATCAAAATAACGTAACTAAATAAATTGAAGGGAAAACCGAAAACCTTAAATAGAGTAGGTCTATATTAACTAATACAAATTATCATGAAAAAAGTATTGAAAGAATTAACATTAGACAAAGAAGTAATTAGCAATTTTGACTTAAACAAAGTTGAAGGTGGAGGTAGCTGTTTCTGTGGTGGAGGCGGAGGCGGTGGAATTACTGATGGTGCCCTAGGGACATGCCCACCTCCAGGAATGCAGTGCTTCTAGTAAACACTTCTGTTTAATATATTTAAAGCTATCTTGTACTATCAGATAGCTTTTTTATATGTATATTTCCTTTTAAAAATTTGTAGATCCTATGCGTGAGCAAAAATTAAAAAATAAGCTAGAAGAAATTAATCAAGAACTCATAAATAACGGAGATTTGGATAGTACAGATATAGGAGTGCTCTCTGGAAGTGCTGGTCTTGCTCTTTATCACTTTTATTACAATGCGTATAATCCTAATGAAACAAGTGAAGATGTTGGAAGCGAAATCATAGCATCTATTGTTGGTAGTATTAATGAAGGATACAATTTTCACACGTTTTGTGGTGGGATTGCTGGAGCCGCATGGACTATAGAACTTCTTAATGAATTAGAATTTATAGAGGTAGATACCGATGCCCTTTTGGGAATACTAGACGAGTATTTACGCCATGTTACAACACTCAATCAAAATGAAAATTTTTATGACTTTTTACACGGTGTCATTGGAATAGGCTATTATTTCTTAAAAAGATATGAAAACACAAACTCACCAGAACTCAAGAGTAAGTACGATAGTATCCTTGTAGAAATAGTTTCACTTTTGAAAAAAACATCAAAAAAGAGTGACCATGGAGTCTATTGGGAATCTAACCTTATAAGAGAAGAAGGACTCAAAGGATGTAACTTAAGTCTTTCTCATGGGTTGTCAAGCATCATCAACTTTCTATCTAGACTGTCAGCTCACGCTGCTTTTTCTGAAAAGACATTACCTCTCTTAAACCAATCTATAAATCATTTGCTTAGTCATAAAAAAGAACAAGCAGATGCTTCTTTTTTTCCAGACTGGATTACCAAAGACAATCAAGAAAGCCAGAGCAATAGGCTTGCTTGGTGTTATGGAGATTTGGGTGTTGCAGTATCCTTATGGCATGCAAGTAAAGTGGTGCAAAACGAAGAGGTAAAAAAAACGGCAATACAACTTCTAGAATATGCGGCAACTCGTAGAGACATAGAAGAAACTCGAATTGTAGATGCAGGGTTATGCCATGGCGCTTTTGGAGTCATGCATATCTTTGATTATATGTATAAAGAGACTTCTAAAACAATATTTAAAGAAGCGGCAGATTATTGGATAGATTACGGGCTGACCATAGATCATCATAAGGATGGACCTGCGGGATATAAGAAGTGGAGGGGTGGAGACACGCCTACGTACGAGAAAGAAAACAGCCTTCTGGAAGGAGTTGCTGGTATAGGACTCGCTATTTTATCGTACCTCCATCCAGAACAAACAAAATGGAATCAATGTTTAATGATTGGGTAATTTGTTTTTTTGCTTTCGCGAAAGCAAAACACACACATACAAAAATGAAATAGATGATGTCAAATTGTAAATTATGAACGTTTAATTAGAAAAACAATTAGAATAGATCGATATATTCTAGTATATTGGTTGTTAACTTTTTGAAAAACGAAATTAACATAAATAATAGCGCATTACAGAATGCAATACACCCATTTCCCCAAATACGTTTTAAGAACACCTTTACTTCCTCTTACTTTTTTTTTGGAGCTTACTCAAGATTCTGTTTTGACGCAGGAAACACTTAAAAGAGCGTGTGAAGAACCGCATATTAAAGAAGCACTTTTTCTGGCATCACCATCCCTATATACTGCTTTTGAAAAGTGGTTAGAAGGCAATACAACTCCTGACGATAGTGAGCGTATGACCTATTCTATACTTAAATACTTGAGTAGAATGTCATCTCGGTGTACCCCTTTTGGTTTATTTGCAGGAACAGATGTAGGTACTTTTGAAGATCATACAGCTATTGTTCTTAAAGAAACTACAAAAAACAAAAGGCATACCCGATTGGATATGAATTATCTTGTAGCATTATCTCAAGATATTGTAAAGGATGAAAAAATTAGAGAACAGCTTCGTTTTTATCCAAACACCAGTATTTATAAAGCGGGTGAGCAATTACGATATGTAGAGTATCACTATGAGAATAGTAGAAGGATGCATCATATTGTAGGCGTACAGCATTCTGATTATCTACAAAAAGTTTTAGACACCGCAGCTACAGGAGCTACACTAGCTACCTTATCAGCATGTTTAGTAGATGATGAGATTACCTTAGAAGTAGCTTCAGGTTTTATTGAAGAGTTAGTTGGCAGTCAGTTGTTAGTGAGTGAATTAGAGCCTTCTGTGTCTGGTCCTGAGTTTACTGATCAGATTATTCCTGTATTAAAAAAATTAAAAGGAACAGGTGAGCTCGTAGAAATATTAGAAGAAGCTCAAGAAAAAATAAAAAAGCTAGATACAAAAATTGGTAATCCCTCTACAGATTACATTGCTATAAGTACCTTATTAGAAACACTGGATACAGGTTTTGAATTGAAGTATTTATTTCAAACAGATATGTCGTTGCATCCTCAAAAAAATGTATTAGATAAACAATTAATATATAAAGTACGTCGTGCTATGCGACTACTCAATAAGATTTCACAAGCTCCTAGTGAAACTTTATTGTCTCAATTTAAAAGTGCACTTCAAGAACGATATGAAGACAGAGAAGTGCCTTTGTCACAAGCGCTAGATGTAGAACTTGGCGTTGGGTTTCTTCAAAATAAAGACTCAGGAGATGTAAGCGAGTTGGTAGATGATATTATGCTGCCTGGGAGATCTTCAAAAATCACGACCAGAGATTTAAAAATGAATAGCATACATGCTATTTTACATAAAAAGCTGTTGCATTGTATACGTGAAAATGAGCAAATAATGACGCTTGAGGATGAAGATTTTGAAAAATTTGAAGAAAATTGGAACGATCTTCCAGATACCCTATCAACCATGGTTGAAGTCATCACTATTGATAGGGAAGAGCAGATTATCATGTCTAATGCAGGAGGATCAAGTGCGGCAAATTTATTAGGAAGATTTTGTCATAGTGACCCAGAAATTCATACCTATGTAAAAGAAATCGTTGCAATAGAAGAACGTTGCAATCCAAATAAAATACTAGCAGAAATTGTCCACCTTCCTGAGTCAAGAGTAGGGAATATCTTAATGAGACCCGCTTTAAGAGGGTATGAGATTCCATATTTAGCTAAGTCAGTTTTAAGCACAGAAGCACAGCTGCCTATAGATGATTTAATGGTTTCTGCAAAAAGAGATAGGGTCATTTTACGCTCAAAAAAACACAATAAAGAAGTAATCCCTCACTTGAGTAATGCTCATAATTATTCTAGTGGAGCATTGCCTATTTATCAGTTCTTAGCAAATATGCAAAGCCAAAATAAACGAGGTGGTATTGGTTTTAATTGGGGTCCTTATGAAGAAGACTTCCCGTTCCTCCCTAGAGTCGTGTACAAAGGTGTTATTTTGGCATCCAAAACTTGGAATATTTTAAAGGCTGATATAGAGGCACTTCAAAATTCCCAGAAAAATATGGGTAATTTTCAGAAGAATTTGGAACTATTCATAAAAGAAAAGCAGTTACCTCCGTTGGTACTTCTGAAAGACAGTGATAATGAGTTGTTAATCAACTTAAAGAATATGACAAGTGTGCAAATGTTGCTCTCAACAGTAAAAAAACGAACACGATTTATACTTAAAGAGTTTTTACATGGGGATCAATCTGTTGTTTCTGATGGAAATGCTACGTACACAAACCAAGTAATTCTATCTTTTTATAATGAAAATCTTTTAAAAGAACAATCAGATGTCTAATACACAACGCACATTTATACCAGGAGATTCGTGGGTGTATTATAAGATATACACGGGAACAAAAACATCTGATATTGTTCTTGCAGAAGCCATCAAGCCTATCGCAGAAGAGCTTTCTGGAAACGGAAGTATAGATCAGTGGTTTTTTATACGATATGCAGACCCTAAGCATCATATTAGAGTGCGTTTTCATTACAAAGAGCCAGATGCTATTGGAACGATTATGAAAACGGTGTATGCGAGATTACATGCTTTCGCGAAAGCGGACTTAATATGGAAAATACAGATTGACACCTATAATCGAGAGATCGAACGATATGGGGAAGAGCATATAGAAATTGCAGAACAGTTATTTTATCATGAGAGTGATATGATTGTGAACTTTTTAGATATGGTAGATGGAGAAGAAGGAGAAGAACTGAGATGGCTCTTTGCAATAAGAGCATTGGATGCCTTGTTAGCAGATTTTGGGTACTCCGAAGATGAGAAATTGGCCTTTATGGAACGCTTAAAAACGGGTTTTGGACTTGAATTTGGCATGAACAAGTTTTTAAAGAAACAATTAGATGAAAAATTTCGTGCAAAACGAGAAAAAATAACTTTCTTTATAGACTTTAAAGTAGAGGATAAACCAGAGTATCAACCTCTTTTGGAATTGTTGGCGTATAAAAGTGAGCAATGTAAACCTACGATTGATTTAATTAAGAAATCAGCTAGTAGTGAACAGATAGACAATTATTTAGGAAGTTATGCTCACATGCTTATGAATAGAATGTTTAGATCAAAAAATAGGCTTCATGAAATGGTGGTCTATGATCTTTTGTATAGACATTATAAAGTAGCTTGGGGAATCAGAACATTTAAGAATAAAAAGAAGTAATAGTAGTTAAAAATAGCCATATATATTTTGAAGAAGTTTCCTTTTTATAAACAAGCAGATAGTAAAGATTGCGGACCTACGTGTCTCAAAATAATTGCTAAACATTATAAGAAGCCTATCCCTATTCAGCTATTAAGAAGTCTCAGTGAAACCACAAGGTCTGGTAGTAGTCTACTAGGAATTAGTAACGCTGCCGAAAAGCTAGGTTTTAGAAGCTTAGGTGTAAAGATCACGTTAGATCAGCTACAAGAGGAAGTACCCTTACCTTGTATACTTCATTGGAATAAAAATCATTATGTAGTACTTTATAAAATCTCAAGAGGTGTTTTTTATATTTCAGATCCTGCGCACGGGATTTTAAAATACTCAAAAGAAGAACTTCTTAAATTTTGGATTGGTAATAACGCCACCGAAACCACCGAAGAAGGAATTGCACTTTTACTAGAAACAACGCCTAAGTTTTATGAGGAGAATTTTGATGATGAGAAAAAGAATTTTGGTTTTGCCTTCATCTTCAAATATGTATATAGATATAAGAAATTTATTGTCCAATTAATTATTGGGTTACTGGCGGGTAGTTTACTACAAGTCGTTTTTCCATTCTTAACACAAAGTGTTGTTGATGTAGGGATTAAGACAGGTGATATCAATTTTATCTACCTGATATTAATTGCGCAAATCGCTTTGTTTATGGGAAGAACAGGTGTAGAAGTCATTAGAAGTTGGATTTTACTACACTTGAGTACCCGTATTAATATCTCTTTGATTTCAGATTTCTTTATCAAACTGATGAATCTTCCTATATCATTTTTTGATGTACGTATGACGGGAGATATTTTGCAACGTATCAATGATCACAGACGTATAGAGCGTATTTTGACAACATCATCACTTAATGTGTTGTTCTCGATGGTAAATCTTGTTGTTTTTGGTTTTGTACTGGCATATTATAGTTTTCAGATTTTCGGAATATTTTTATTAGGAAGTGTCCTCTATTTCTTCTGGATTGTGATCTTCCTTAAAAAGAGAGCAGATCTTGATTATAAGCGTTTTTCTCAAGTAAGTCAGGAACAAAGTAAGGTGATTGAACTTATTAACGGAATGCAGGAAATCAAGCTTCACAATGCTGAAAAACAAAAAAGATGGTCTTGGGAGTTTATGCAAGCACGTCTTTTTAAAATCTCTATCGAAAGTCTAGCGTTAGAGCAATACCAAAGTGTAGGATCTGGCTTTATCAATGAACTAAAAAACATTTTAATTACCATCTTATCCGCTACGCTGGTCATTAATGGAGACCTTCTGCTTGGAGAAATGTTTGCGGTAACGTATATCGTAGGACAGCTTAACTCTCCTATCTCACAATTAATAAGTTTTATAAGAGAATTACAAGATGCTCGTATTTCCTTAGATCGTCTTGGAGAGATTCATAATAAAGAAGATGAAGAAGGAGGCGATGATACAAAAATAACTGACATTCCAAAAGACTCAGATTTTGATATTAAGGATATCTCATTTAGATACATTGGTTCTGATGTGAAGGTACTTCACGACCTAAGTTTACACATACCTGCAAATAAGGTGACTGCCATTGTAGGGGTGAGTGGTAGTGGTAAAACGACCTTGATGAAAATTCTTCTCAAGTTTTATGAACCTAATGAAGGAATCATAAAAATTGGAAGTGCCGATTTGAAGAATATCTCACAATACTCTTGGAGAGCGTCTTGCGGGGTAGTGATGCAGGAAGGATATGTTTTTAATGATACCATTGCAAATAATATTGCTGTAGGCGATGATTATGTAGATAAGAAAAAGCTAGCACATGCAGTAGAAGTCGCAAATATTAAAGAATATATTGAATCCTTACCTTTATCTTATAATACCAAAATAGGAATGGAGGGTGTAGGATTGAGTACAGGACAAAAACAACGATTATTTATAGCCAGAGCGGTATATAAAGATCCACATTTTTTATTCTTTGATGAAGCAACGAGTGCCTTAGATGCCAATAATGAAAAAGTAATTATGGAAAAACTCGATGAGTTTTTCAAAAATAGAACAGCCGTTGTGATTGCGCATAGATTAAGTACGGTTAAAAATGCAGATCAAATTGTTGTACTAGATCAAGGAAAGATTGTAGAGGTAGGGACTCATCAAACTTTAACCCGTAAAAAAGGGTTCTATTATAATTTAGTAAAAAATCAATTAGAATTAGGATCATAAAAAAGAAGAGGGGATATGCCAGATCAGATAGATGACATAGAATTACGTAGTGAAGAGGTTCAAGAAATCTTAACAGAAGCTCCCAATTGGATGATACGATGGGGAAGCGCACTTTTTTTAGCGTTAATAGTGATGTTACTTGCCATCTCTTGGTTTTTAAAGTACCCAGATGTGATAGCTTCTGAAGCCATTGTGACAACAGAAATACCACCTCAAAAGGAAAGAGCCAGAAGCACAGGTCGGTTTTCTGCTATACTAGTAGACGATAATCAAAAGGTAACCAAAGACCAAACACTCGCGGTTATAGAAAATACAGCAAACTACGAACACATTTATCAACTTAAAGCTACACTAGATACACTGTCGTTGCAAGATGATACCTTTTACTTTCCTTATGAAAAGATGCCCTTGATGTCTTTAGGGAATATAGAATCTGATTATGCACTTTTTGTAAATAACTATATACTATATCAACTCAATAAAGAATATCAACCATTCTCCAATCAAGCGGTTGCAGATCGTATTTCTATTTCAGAACAAAACAGACGATTAAAATTTACAGAATCACAACGTAAGCTCAACGAAGCCGAACTAGAGCTAGCTAAGAAAGAAAAACAACGTTATGAAGAACTGTATGCTAATGGCGTAATTTCTACTTCAGAAATAGAAAGAAGACGAATAGAATTTTCTCAAATAGAACGTAATTTCAAAAACATAGATGCTACTATATCTCAATTAAGAGAAGGGATAAGTGGCGCACAGAGTACTTCTAGAGGCACAGAAATAAGTGGTATAAGAGAAGAGAAAACTTTACTTATAGGAGTCATACAATCCCTGAATCAGCTTAAAAAAAGTATTAAAGATTGGGAGCTAACCTACGCATTAACATCAACGCTAGATGGAAAAGTTTCTTTTTTAAATTTCTGGAGCGAAAATCAAACCGTTACTGCTGGAGATATTGTTTTTACTGTAATTCCCGAAAATGGATCAAACTATATTGCAAAACTGAAAACACCTGCTCAAAACTCAGGAAAAATAAAAGTAGGACAATCAGTAATTATCCGCTTAGAGAATTATCCAGATACTGAGTTTGGAACTCTTGAAGGTAAAATCACCAAAATGTCTGTCATTACTGACGAAGATGGAATGTATTCTATAGACGTATCGTTGCCTGACACCTTAGTCACCACCTTTGATAAGGAAATCGAATTCCAGCAAGAAATGAGAGGTGTCGCAGAAATTATAACCGAAGATTTACGCTTGATAGAACGTTTCTTCTATCAACTACGTAATATATTTAAGAGGTAGTCTGCTTTTTACGCTTTCGCGAAAGCTTAAGTTCTGCATAAATTTCACTTTCGTGAAAGTGTATAGTTCTCAAAATAAAAGTTTCTGAAGATTGCTAACGAATAGTATTAGTATGAAAAGTCCTATACCTAATGAAAAAAAAACAAAGTAGAACAGTTTCTGAAAATTTTAAAAATAGCAAATTACACGGAATCAAGTAACAGAGAACCCAATAACAAATTACATACGACTTTTTTATCCAATAATCATCCCAGCAATCGTAGCCGAAATTAGAGAGGCTATAGATCCTCCAATCAAAGCTTTGATTCCAAATTTAGAAAGATTTTTACGTTGTCCAGGTGCCAGAGAACCGATACCTCCAATTTGAATCCCTATAGAGGCAAAATTTGCAAATCCACATAACATATAGGTTGCCATGATAATTGACTTCTCATAATTTAAATGAACAGCGTTTGATGTATTTTTTAAATCGGCTAATTGGATGTATCCTACAAACTCACTCGCGGCAAGTTTAATACCTAACAATTGCCCCATCATCATAACGTCTTCTTCGGCAACCCCAATAAGCCACATAAGAGGTGCAAAAAGATATCCAAGTAAGAATTCTAATGATAATCCATCGTAAGAAGTGCTGTTTGCTATTATCTCGTTAAGAGATGTGAAATGCCAATTCAGGTTAATAGAATCTATCCTTATTCCATCAAAACTTGCGACTAGCCCTAATCCTCCATTCAACATAGCAATAAATGCCACAAAAACGAGGAGCATGGCACCTACGTTTACAGCTAGTTTTAGACCCTCTGTTGTTCCGTTTGCAATCGCATCTAAAATATTAGATCCTATTTTGTCTGAAGAGACTTTTACGTCAGTATTAATGGGTTCTGTTTGTGGGTATAAGATTTTTGAAATTACAATCGCACCAGGAGCAGCCATGACAGAAGCTGCTAGTAGATGCTTTGCAAATATTAATCGTAATAAGGGGTCATCTCCGCCTAGAAAGCCTATATAAGCAGCCAGAACGGCACCAGCGACCGTTGCCATCCCTCCAATCATAACGAGAAGAATTTCAGACTTATTCATTTTTTCTAAATACGCCTTTATCAAAAGAGGAGCTTCCGTTTGTCCTAAAAATATATTTCCAGCAACGCTTAAACTCTCAGCACCTGAAATTCCTAGAGCTTTTGAAAGTAACCACCCGAACGCTTTTACTACTTTCTGGATAATCCCAAAATAATATAACACAGAGGTAAGTGCCGAGAAAAAGATAATGGTAGGGAGCACTTGAAAAGCAAAAATATACCCAAAGGTATTCATATCACTTACAAGTCCTTTAAATAAAAAATCGCTCCCAGCGAGGGTAAACTCTAAAATGCTCACAAATATGCTAGCTATAAAATCAAAGATTTTTTCAATAAACGGAACTTTAAGAACACCTATGGCTATAATAAGTTGAATAGCAAGTCCTATTCCTACGGTTTTCCATTTAATAGCTTTTCTGTTATTACTAAAAAGAAATGCAATGAGTAATAATGAGAACATTCCTAAAATTCCTCTAAGTAAACTATTTACTGAGAATCCTTGAGAAGGAATCACTCCGGTAGTTGCTGCGGCTAAAACTTGAGGTGCTGTTTTACGGTTAAAACGATAGGTAATTCCTTGTTCAGAAAAGGCAAGAGTCGAGTCGGTAAGGGTTTCTATTCTATAACGTCTTATGGTGTCTTTGGGCGTATTATAAAAAAAGACAAGAAGGTCGTTTTGTTTTATGTAATCTCCAGAAGCATATACGTTATCTTTCGCCGAAAGGCTATATGAAAATCTTCCTGCATTAAGAGATAGCGAATCTTTGGTAGTATCAATTGTAAAAAGATCTATACCTGTAGCATCTGTGATTTGTTGAAAAGACCATGTTTTTTCTTCAGTTTGACTCCAAAGGGAACATGTAGAAAACACAAAAGCTACTGCTAGAATAAAAGTACGCATAGGTAAATTTTAATTACGTTTGGAAATTTCGTCTCTTATTTTTGCAGCAAGCTCATAGTCCTCATTGTTTACGGCTTGTTCAAGTTGAGTGTTTAATTCCTTTAAAGACATTCTTTGATAATCGTTTTCACTAGAAAGTAACTCTTCTTCTTCAACAACAATTTCATCCATCAAGATCTCATCTTCATCGGTAAACTCTTCTGGATCTGTATTTCCTTTCAAATAAATACCCGCTTTATCTAAGATGTTTTTATACGTAAATATAGGCGCTTGAAAGCGTAATGCTAAGGAAATAGCATCACTAGTGCGAGCATCAATAATCTCTTCTATTTTATCACGCTCACATATAATACTAGAATAAAAAACACCATCAACAAGCTTATGAATAATAACTTGCTTTATAACGATATCAAAACGGTCTGCAAAATTCTTAAAAAGATCATGGGTAAGTGGACGCGGTGGTCGGATCTCTTTTTCTAAAGCAATGGCAATAGATTGTGCTTCAAAAGCACCTATGACAATAGGTAATTTGCGATCTCCATCTACTTCGCTCAAGATAAGGGCATAGGCTCCATTTTGCGTTTGGCTATAGGAAATCCCTTTTATGTTTAAACGTACTAAACTCATAGTTGGTAAAAGTAATAAAAGTAAATCGAGTTTTGAAGTTTATATAGGAGTGAGTTTGTGTTTTTTACCATAGATACATTAATTTCTATATAATGGACATATACACCCATACATATTTAAAAAAAAAATAGGTGAGAATTGTACGATTCTCACCTATTTTATATGTTTATTATTAAAATTAATTAACTATTAGCTGCTTTA
Source organism: uncultured Dokdonia sp. (assembly GCF_937910895.1). Lineage (GTDB taxonomy): Bacteria > Bacteroidota > Bacteroidia > Flavobacteriales > Flavobacteriaceae > Dokdonia. Next base: position 37,913 of record NZ_CALEMI010000031.1, read on the forward strand.
AACGCTCTTAATTTTTCATTAAGCTCTGGTACGATATCAAAAGCATCACCTACAATCCCATAATCGGCTGCTTTAAAGAACGGTGCTTCAGGATCATTGTTGATTACTACTTTTATTTTTGAAGAGTTAATCCCTGCAAGATGCTGTATCGCTCCAGAGATTCCGATAGCGATGTAGAGATTGGATGCTACAGGTTTTCCTGTTTGTCCTACGTGTTCTCCGTGGGGTCTCCATCCTAAGTCAGATACTGGTTTAGAACAAGCTGTAGCCGCCCCAAGAATTTCTGCCATTTCTTCTATCATTCCCCAGTTTTCTGGTCCTTTCATACCACGACCCGCTGAAACAACAATTTCTGCATCGGCAATAGAAACTTTGTCTGTAGCTTTATCGACAGACTGTACTTTTACACCAAAATCGGCATCATCAAAGGTGGGAGCAAAATCTTCTGCAACTGCAGCGCCATTGGCTTCTTTAAGACCATACGCGTTTTTTCCAAGTCCTACGATTTTCACCTCAGTAGCGATTTCTGAAAAATTAAATGCTTTGTTTGTAAATGCGGTACGCTTTACTTTAAAAGGAGCTGTACTTTCTGGAAGTGCCACTACATTTGACGCATATCCAGCTTCCAGTTGTGTGGCAAGAAGTGGTGCAATATATTTTGCATCTGCTGATTGACTTACCACGATTACTTGTGAAGACTCTGCTTTAGCAGCTTGTACAATGGCTTTTGCATAGGCCGCAGCATTAAAAGCTTCAAGTTGCGTGTCACTTACGTTTAATACTTTGTCTACTCCGTAAGCTCCTAAAGTAACTGCATCACCTCCATGTATGGCAATAGCAGTCACGGTAGTACCCATCATATCTGCAATTCCTTTTGCATAACTGGCAACCTCAAAAGCCGTTTTTTTAAACGTTCCGTTTTCTGATTCTGTATATACTAAAACTGACATATTTTGTAAGATTTAAGTAGATTGCTCTTTATGATAAGCTCGGACTTTCAATAGCAATCTTAGATTTTATTAATATTGAGTACGCTTTCGCGAAAGCGTATATCTCCTGAAAAATTAGTTATATTGCTTTTGCTTCGTTGTGAAGTAAATCAATTAATTCGTCTACAGTATCGACAAGCTTTACTGCACCTTTAGGAGCTGGTTTTTCAAAAGACACTGTAGTCGTATCTGCTGAAACTCCAATAGGTTCCACCACCGTAAGTGGTTTTTTACGAGCCATCATAATTCCTCTCATATTAGGAATACGAAGATCACTCTCTTCTACAAGACCTTTCTGACCTCCAATAATAAGAGGAAGACTAGTAGCCACCGTTTCTTTACCACCATCAATCTCCCGTATTGCCGTTGCATTTGTACCATCTACTTCTAGACTAATACAGGTATTTACAAAATTTGCTCCTGTAAGACCCGCTAGCATTCCTGGTACCATCCCTCCATTGTAATCTATAGACTCACGTCCCGCAATAACGAGATCATATCCTCCATTTTCAACAACGGCAGCAAGTTCTTTAGCGACTTGTAGACCATCTTTTGCCTGCGTATTCACACGAATGGCGGTGTCTGCACCTATTGCAAGTGCTTTACGTAAGGTAGGCTCTGTTTCAGGACCTCCTACATTTACTACATCTACCGTAGCTCCTTGTTTTTCTTTAAACCACATCGCACGCGTAAGCCCAAACTCATCATTTGGGTTAATGACAAATTGAACACCATTGGTGTCAAACTGCGTATCGTTGTCGGTAAAATTAATTTTAGAAGTAGTATCAGGTACGTGACTTATACACACTAATATTTTCATAACAATTTAGTATTTATTATTTAGGTATTTTTGCGTTTTATAATAGCTGTTAAAGGAAATAAAAGAGTATCACATTGTTTTTGAAAATAGTTTTAGTGTGATAGGACTACTATTTCGTTTTCGTAACAAAAGTACGTTAAAAAACTTAATTTTACTATGCGCGCATAGTAAAATTTTATAAAAAAGCAATTTAAAGAGCAATCATAAATGCTTACTTTTGTTACCCTAAAAATAAAGGTGATTATTTCATGAGAACAATCCAATTTAGAGAAGCGATATGCGAGGCGATGAGCGAGGAGATGCGTCGGGATGAGGCTGTATATTTAATGGGCGAAGAAGTCGCCGAATATAACGGAGCTTATAAAGCATCAAAAGGAATGCTGGACGAGTTTGGTCCTGACCGTGTTATAGATACTCCTATTGCAGAGCTTGGCTTTGGAGGTATAGGTGTAGGAAGCACGATGACGGGATGCCGACCTATTATAGAGTATATGACATTTAACTTCTCTTTGGTGGGTATTGATCAGATTATTAATAATGCGGCAAAGATCAGACAGATGTCTGGAGGGCAATTTCCTTGTCCTATTGTTTTTAGAGGTCCGACAGCTTCTGCAGGACAGTTAGGAGCAACGCACTCACAAGCTTTTGAAAACTGGTTTGCAAACACGCCTGGACTTAAAGTCATTGTGCCTTCTAATCCGTATGATGCAAAAGGACTTTTAAAAGCAGCGATTAGAGATAATGATCCTGTGATCTTTATGGAGTCAGAGCAAATGTATGGCGATAAGGGAGAAGTGCCAGATGGAGAATATATATTGCCTATTGGTGTTGCAGAGATTAAAAGAGAAGGTACAGATGTAACCATCGTTTCTTTTGGAAAAATTATAAAAGAAGCTTATAAAGCAGCAGACGAGCTTGCAAAAGATGGAATTTCTTGTGAGATTATAGATTTACGCACAGTACGCCCTATGGATCATAAAGCGATTATGGATTCTGTAAAGAAAACAAATCGTCTGGTAATTCTTGAAGAAGCATGGCCTTTTGGAAATGTATCAACAGAAATTACGTACCAAGTACAATCACAAATTTTTGATTATTTAGATGCGCCCATCATAAAAATAAATACAGCAGATACACCAGCACCGTATTCGCCCGTTTTATTTGCAGAATGGTTGCCTAATAGCGAAGATGTCATAAAAGCTGTTAAAAAAGTACTATACAGATAAAACGTACGTTAACGTAACCATAATAGAGCTTCATTAGTAATGATTAATGAAGCTCTTTCATTTTATATATGAATATTTATAGAATACTAATACTCGTATTATTTTTTCCATTTGTTATGGTCTCTCAGACCAAAGTAAGTGGTGTTGTATTTGATGAACAAGATAATCCTGTTCCGTTTGCAAATGTTGTCTATGTAGGATCTAATGAAGGTACTATTACCAATGAAAATGGACGTTTTTATTTAGAATCAAAAGAAACCTGGGAGAAGATTCGTATTTCTTTTCTAGGTTTTGCAGAAAAAGAAATCACACTTACGTCTCGTGTCAACTATGATATGAAAATAGTACTTGCAGAAGAAGCAGCTACTATGGACGAAGTATTTATTTACTCTGGAAAAACGTCTAAGAAGAATAATCCAGCCATTGATATCCTACGTAAAATATGGGCTCGTAAAAAACAAAATGGACTTAGTCAATTTAGGCAATATGAGTATGACAAGTACGAGAAAATTGAATTTGATCTCAATACGATAGATAGTGCTTTAATCAATAGTAAACTCTTCAAAGGCATGGAGTTTATTTTTGAACAGACAGATACTTCTAGAGTAACAGGAAAAACGTATCTGCCTATTTTTGTGAATGAAGCTGTCTCTAAAGTCTATGGGAATAATGAAACCAATAAAGAAAAAGAAGATTTACTAGGGAATAAGAATAGTGGTTTTAATGAAAATCAAACCATCATCGGTTTTGTAAAAGACTTATACAACGATTATGATGTATATCAAAATTACCTAAAGTTTTTTGACAAAACATTTACAAGTCCTATAAGCCGTACTGGAATTCAAACCTACAACTATGTACTTGCAGACAGTACGTACATAGATAATAAATGGTGTTATAATATTATTTACTACCCTCGCCGTACAAATGAACTTACCTTTAAAGGAGATTTTTGGGTAAACGATTCTACTTGGGCGATTAAAGAAATTAATATGCAACTCTCTAAGAGTGCAAACATTAATTGGGTAAAGGAAATTTATCTAGAGCAAGAATTTGATATTGTAAACGACACCACCTTCTTGCTAAAAAGAGATTACTTCTTATCAGATTTTGCTTTTAGAAAAAAAGAAGAATCTAGAGGACTTTACGGGAAGCGAACCACCCTGTATGATAACTATGTCTTTAATCAGGAAAAAGACAAAGAGTTTTATGAAAAAGAAGTGTACTATTATGACAAAGACGTCTACAATAGAGATGATGACTTCTGGAAAGAAAACAGGAAAGAAGAATTAAGTGCTGATGAAAAGGGAGTGTATAAAATGCTAGATACGCTTAAGACCGTAAAAAAGTTTAGAAATCTTTATAACTTAGGTTCTGTGCTAGCTTCAGGATATTGGGAGTTCCCGAGTCTTAATCTTGACTATGGTCCTATCTTCTCTACATTTGGATTTAATGAAGTAGAAGGATTACGTGTCCGTACAGGAGCAAGAACCTATTTTGGACAAAATGATTTATGGAGAGCAGAAGGATTTTTAGCTTACGGGTTTAAAGATCAGAAATTCAAATTTGGCGCCTCAGCAAAATGGCTGATCGATAAGAAAAGTAGGTTGATTTTTTCTGGAGGATATCGGCAGGATGTGGAGCAAATAGGAGCGAGTCTTACCACATCTAGAGATGTGCTGGGAAGGAATTTAGCTTCCTCTTCGCTAGTGAATACTGCAGCCAACGATAAGTTAACATCCATCCAATTGGTGAATTTTGCGGTAGAGATAGAACCGATTCGAAATCTACAATTCCGTACAGATTTTTCTTTGCGAAGTCTTGAATCGGCATCAGATACATTTAATCTTGAATATTTTACAGACGATTCAGAAACAACAACCAAAGGAGATCTTACGCAAACAGAAGTTGTCTTTACAACCATTTGGGAACCAGGTAAAAAAACCTCTGGTTTTGGTGTAGAACGACGCGTGGTTAATGAATGGTTTCCAAGTTTCTTTTTAAGTTATACAAGAGGTCTTGAAGGCACATTAAATAGTGATTTTGAGTATGATAGGTTACAATTTTCTTTTAGAAAAGCGATACGTGTAGGAGGCTTTGGGCAGCTTAGCGTTTCTACAGAAGTAGGGAAAACCTTTGGCGAAGTTCCATTAGCATTATTAAGTCCTGTACCTGGAAATCAATCGCTATTTTCTATCTTTAATACCTATAGTCAGCTTAATTTCTACGAATTTGTGACAGATGAGTATGCTTCTGTGCAATTAGAACATAATTTTGGAGGTCGTTTATTCTCTCGTATTCCGTTTTTAAAGAAATTAAATCTTAGAGAAATTGTTGGTATTCGAGGCATTGTTGGTAATATTTCTCAAGAAAATATTGATCTGAACAGACCAGCCTTTGAGAATCTTAAATTTATTCAAAACGATGTGCCTATTTCAACATTAACCCCTGCCGATATTGCACCAACATTAGAGCCTTACTTTGAGTATAGCTTTGGAGTGGGTAATATATTTAAGGTATTTCGTATTGATGTTAACTTTAGGGGTAATTATAACGATCTTCCTGATGCGCGTACTTTTGGAGTTACAGGATCATTTGGGTTCTATTTCTAATGAAATCTAATACGTAGTAACCTTATAAATGTTAATTGGAGGAATCCCATATTTTTTATTAATTTGTACTAGATAGATGTTTACGATGAGTACTTTGGTTCAACAGATTAAACTTGATTTTGCTACGATAGATTTGTATGATACCTATGTGGTATGTAGTGTCCACCAAGGAGAATCTTTGGATATTGATCGAGTGGTGCTGTTACATAAGACCTATCGGAAGCATTATGGGGATAAGCAATACGGGTATATCTTTGACCGCACGTCAAGCTTTACCATAAATCCTATCTCCTACATGCAATGTCCTTACTATCCAGATGTGACTGCATTTGCAATTGTAGCGCCCAATCCTGATGTAAAGAAAACCGTTCTTTTTGAAGAGAAGTTTTCAAAGATGCCGTTGCTCATTTTTGACACCTTAGAAGAGGCGCAAGTGTGGATGGAAGCACATCATCGTAAACTTGGGATTTAATTAGATTTATAGCTAATTAAGCTTCTTAAAAAATCGAGCTTTTCCAATACTTATAGCGCGCGAAATTTATGTGCTTTTAAAATATTTGATCTCACATTCATTCCTAACTCAAACTTAACATAGGATTCTTTGTCTAAACCGCTATTTCAGCGTACTTTTGCACCCCGAAAACGAATAATTTATAGTTAAAGGATATTTATCTAATTGGTTTTCAATAATTTAGATACTTTTTTTAAATTTCTGGGTACGCTTTCGCGAAAGCGAAGTTTAGATTGAACTCGTTGAAGTACGAAAGTGTAGAATTAATTAGGCAAATCTGGTTTTAGATCTCTAGGATCACTAAAAAATAAGACAAGAATAGTGCCTTTTAAAATACCCGCTTTTGCGGTAAATGAATATGACAACAGATAAAATAAAGACGTTTGATGTACTTATCGAAATCCCAAAAGGAAGTCGTAACAAGTACGAGTATGATTTTGAATTGAAGAAGATACGTTATGATCGTATGATTTTTTCATCGATGATGTATCCTGCAGATTATGGTTTTATACCAGAAACATTAGCACTAGATGGAGATCCTCTAGATGTACTGGTGTTGGTGACAGAGCCTACGTTTCCAGGATGTGTTATTGAAGTAAAGCCAATAGGCGTTTTTCACATGGCAGATGAGAAAGGTCCAGATGAGAAAGTGATATGTGTTCCAATTAGCGATCCTATAGCAAATAACGTAAATGATCTTTCTGAGTTAAATCCGCATTTAATAAAAGAAATAGAACATTTCTTCCAAGTATATAAAGATCTTGAAGAGAAAAAAGTTGATGTAGGTGGATGGGGAGATGTACAGGAAGCAAAAGAAATTGTTGTAAAATGTATAGAACGTTACCAAGATAGTGACGTGCCACGCAGCGAAGTAAGTATCTACTAAACGACACTTTTTAAAAGAATTAGCCATAAGCCACAATCCTTTGGATTGAGGCTTTTTTTGTTCGCTCTGATTTCCTACATTAGCCACGCTTAAAAAATAATTAAACCAAAAAGAATATTATATGGAATCAATGATGATTTATATGCCTATTGCAATGGCGATATTAGGGCTAATTTATATGGGAGTAAAGCGCTCTTGGGTACTAAAACAAGATGCGGGAGATGGTAAGATGAAAGAAATTTCAGATCACATTTACGAAGGGGCTTTAGCTTTCTTAAGTGCAGAATATAAGTTGCTTACGATATTTGTGGTAATTGTTAGTGTTTTATTGGCGATTGTTTCGTTTGTAGTACCTACTACACATTGGCTTATCGTAATTGCATTTATTTTTGGAGCTATATTTTCTGCTTTTGCTGGAAATGTAGGAATGAAAATAGCCACAAAAACCAATGTAAGAACCACACAAGCAGCTCGTACAAGTTTACCAAACGCACTTAAAATCTCCTTTGGTGGAGGTACTGTAATGGGACTTGGTGTTGCAGGTCTTGCTGTTTTAGGACTTACATTGTTCTTTATCTTTTTCTTTCACTTCTTTATGGGTGGAGTATGGACTAATACGATGGATATGACGATCGTTCTTGAGACCCTTGCAGGTTTCTCTTTGGGAGCGGAATCTATTGCACTTTTTGCACGTGTAGGAGGTGGTATTTATACAAAAGCCGCCGATGTAGGAGCAGATCTTGTAGGGAAAGTAGAAGCAGGGATTCCAGAGGATGATCCTCGTAATCCAGCAACGATTGCAGATAACGTAGGAGATAACGTAGGAGATGTAGCAGGAATGGGAGCCGATTTATTTGGATCGTATGTAGCTACCGTACTTGCGGCGATGGTACTCGGTAATTATGTGATTAAAGATATGGGTGGAGATGTTGCAGATGCCTTTGGAGGTATCGGACCGATCTTATTACCTATGGCAATTGCAGGTGTAGGAATTATTATTTCTATTATAGGAACTATGCTTGTAAAAATAAGCAGTAATGATGCAAAAGAGTCTCAAGTCATGGGGGCTCTTAATAAAGGAAACTGGACGTCTATTATCTTAGTCGCTGTGGCTTGTTTTGGATTGTGTACTTGGATGCTTCCAGAAACGATGCAAATGGAATTCTTCGGAGAAGGATTACAAGAGATTTCTTCTATGCGTGTGTTTTATGCAACACTAGTAGGATTGGTGGTAGGAGCGGTGATTTCTTCGGTGACAGAATATTATACAGGGTTAGGTAAAAAACCAATTTTGAAAATTGTACAACAATCAAGTACAGGAGCAGGAACCAATATTATTGCAGGTCTTGCCACAGGGATGATCTCTACATTCCCTTCTGTATTGTTATTTGCAGGTGCTATTTGGGCATCGTATGCATTTGCAGGTTTTTATGGAGTAGCACTGGCTGCTTCTGCAATGATGGCAACAACTGCTATGCAGTTAGCTATTGATGCTTTTGGACCTATATCTGATAATGCGGGTGGAATTGCTGAAATGAGTGAGCAAGAGCCTATCGTACGTGAGCGTACAGACATCTTAGATTCTGTAGGAAATACAACAGCAGCAACAGGAAAAGGATTTGCGATTGCTTCGGCAGCATTAACGTCTTTAGCCTTATTTGCCGCGTATGTCACCTTTACAGGAATAGACGGAATTAATATATTTAAAGCGCCAGTTCTTGCAATGCTTTTTGTAGGAGGAATGGTACCTGTCGTGTTTTCTGCATTAGCGATGAATGCTGTTGGAAAAGCAGCCATGGAAATGGTACAAGAAGTGCGTCGCCAGTTCAGAGATATTCCTGGCATCATGGAAGGTACTGGAAAGCCAGAATATGATAAATGTGTGGCGATTTCAACAGAAGCTTCTTTAAAAGAAATGGTATTACCTGGATTATTAACTATTGGTTTCCCATTAATTATTGCTTTTGTACCATTACTTTTTGGTATGGATAGTTTAGCCATTGCTGAAATGTTAGGAGGTTATATGGCTGGAGTTACTGTAAGTGGTGTGCTTTGGGCCATCTTCCAGAATAATGCTGGAGGTGCTTGGGATAATGCAAAAAAATCTTTTGAAGCAGGTGTAGAGATTAATGGTGAGATGACGTATAAGGGTTCTGATGCACATAAAGCAGCAGTAACTGGAGATACGGTAGGAGATCCATTTAAAGATACATCAGGGCCATCTATGAACATTCTTATTAAGCTTACGTGTTTAATTGGTCTTGTCATCGCTCCAATCCTTGGAGGTCATACAGAAGAAGGTCTTGCTATTACTACAGAGGATGGTACAACCGTAGCTATTATGCAAGATGGGAAAATCAAGGAAACTCGTGAAGTGCAAAAAGAAGTACGTGTTGAAATACGTGAAGAGAATGGTCAGTTTGTAGGTGAAGTTATTACTACTGTAGATGATAATGGAGAACGTACAGAAGAAGTTAAAACATTTAAAGGAACCGAAGCTGAGGTAAGAGCACAAGTAGAGGCTTATAAAAACACCATGAAAAATTAAAGATTCAATTAATTAATTGTATTATAATTATAAAAGAGCTCGCTATATGCGAGCTCTTTCAGTTTAAATATGATCGTTTTTACATTTTTTAACAAAGCTTATAAATCTTTTGACACAATAAGTGGAGGATAGGTAGTAGTTTTAAGAAAACAAAAATAAAACTATGATTTTACCAAAAACAAAAGTACCATCGTTAGAAATTCCATTGATTAATGGCGCTAATTGGGTATTAAGCGAACAAACACCAGAAAACTTTGTACTTGTTGTTTTCTACAGAGGTTTACACTGTCCTGTGTGTAAACAACAATTAGAAGAACTAACAAATAATTTAGATAAGTTTATAGACCGCGGTATCCATGTAATCGCAGTTAGTACAGACAGTAAAGAGCGAGCTATAAAAACGGGAGAAAAATGGGATATTACATCACTACCGTTAGGATATAACCTTTCATTAAAGAAAGCTCAACAATATGGTTTATTTATATCAGAAGGGATTTCTGATAAAGAACCTAATTACTTTACAGAACCAGGACTTTTCCTTATAAAACCAGATGGAACACTCTTCTTCTCTTCCATACAATCTATGCCTTTCGCTAGACCTCAATGTAGTGACCTGTTAGATGGGATAGACTATATTATGAAAAATGACTATCCATCAAGAGGAGAAGTCAAAGAAATTAAAGATATAGAAGCATAAATTGAATTTTGCTTTTAGATAGCATGTATTTCATATATCCAAATAACGCCTGATTATTAATAGTCAGGCGTTATTTGTTGGTATAGAAAGCAATTACCACAAAACTAGCATTCTTTATATCGATTAAAAATGTAAAAGAGACGTATGCGCTTTCGCGAAAGCGTATATTTAAAACATGAAAAATGGTCGAAATTTCTTCCGACCATGACCAACAGTTAGCTTTATTTTATTAATGAAACGCTGTTTTGTAAAGTCTGAAAGACGCATACAAAATAGCTAGTTAAACTAATCCCGCTGAAAATCGGGATCCATGGTTTAATACCTCAACCCTTATATCGATTTTTAGTGTCCAGAGTTCGCGCTCTAGGGTTTACTCTTTTATTATTTTTTATCTAACAAAAGTAAACGTTGAGTTCTTAAGTAATGTCTCAGATACTCCATTAATTGTCGTACTCGTACTTTCATCAATGCTAAGGACAAGACTAGTGCTTGTAAGTTCTACAATGGTAGCAGTCTTTATTTTACCACCTGAATCCATTGTTAATTCATCCTCTACAAGGTTCCAATTTGTTAAAGAGTTTATTAAATTTAAATTATCAATAATAGATGTAGAAACGACGTCTCCGTTGGATTCAGTTATTTCTTCATTTATTGAATATAAACCTTCTCTGGTAATTACATTTGGATTTGCTTCAAAAGTAATTGTATACTCTCCATCAAAATTAGCTCCTTCAATATTTTGAACGGTAGCGATTCCATTGGTAATACTAGTCATAGATCCAGAATAAGATACATCAATTCCAGTCCAAGTACCTAGGAGATCAGCATCTTCCGTATCGACAGTAGCTACTATAGGATCTTCTTCGTTTGTGACAATTGCATCTGTAGAACAAGAAAGAATTGTGCATAACAGATAAATAAATAGGGATAACTTAAAAAATTTCATAATAATTTGGGGTTTTTATGAGCCTGCAAAACTACTTAATTCTTAGAAATCAACCTACATTATATTAACATTTCTTTTAAAAACATCGACAAAGAGTTATTTTGTATCGTCAAAAAACACAAGCAAAGCAGAGTGTATCGCTAATAAATTAATTTTTAGTGTTTTTAAATTAATCAGTTTCAGCTTCCCTTTTTTCTGATGTACATGAATAAATTCATAAGATTGGAACCCTTTAGGTTACTTAAAAATGTAAAAAGAGAAGTATACGCTTTCGCGAAAGCGTATATTTAAAAAAATAAAGAAGGTATGTTTTTTTCAAAATCAATAGATCCTATACAAATAGATGGCTATCAATCTTACGGAACAGCGACACATTTATATGTCATAGGTCGAGCAATAGAGGATGAAGGTGTAAACTTGGAAAAGACAGGATTTTTAGCTGCTTTTAAAAATGCATATAAACAATTTAAAAGTGATGAGTTAAGGCATACAAAACTTCGTGTGACACTTCCCAATAATCAAGTTTTTTATACAACCACAGATGCCGAAGGGTATTTTATAGTAGACCAAGAAGTCTCAGGTCTAGATCAGCATATTAATGAAGAAGGTTGGTTACAAATTACCATTAGTTTTGATGATGTTCAAAAAGACGTTGAAGTTGTTGGGAGTAATGTTTTTTATTGTCAAATGCTTATTCCGTCTAATACTGCGGAATACGGTGTGATCAGTGATATTGACGATACCATATTGCATACTGGAGTCGCTTCTCTATTAAAGTGGCGCCTTATCATCAATACAATTTTCAAGAATGTAAGTAGTAGAGTTCCCCTTAAAGGAGCGCCAGAATTATACCAAAAATTACATCTTGGTGCCTCTGGAAAAGCAGCAAATCCTATATTTTATGTGAGTAATAGTCCGTGGAATTTGTATCGATATTTGAAATTTTTTATTCAAGATCAAAACTTTCCTAAAGGACCTATTTTATTACGTGATTTTAGAACGCCTTTTGAAAAAACACCCGTACCTGAAAAACCACACAAACAGAAAGAAGTTCGCGCTATTTTGAATGCATATCCTGATCTCAAATTCATTCTTATTGGAGACAGTGGAGAGCATGATGTTGATATTTACTTGGAGGTAGCAAAAGAATATCCAGATCAAATACTTGCGGTGTATCTCCGAAGTGTAAAATATGAAAAGAAGGTGCTTAGGGTTAAAGCGGTTTTACAGAAGTATGAAACAACACCCGCTGTACTAGTCGAAAAAAGTGTATTTGCAGAAGATCATGCTAGAAAACTAGGACTTATTAAATAGTAGATACGTTTAAGTTACAGTAAGAAACGCACACCTAAATAGAAATTATATCCTAAAACAATCCGTGTAGTTGGGCATCAATCTTATTGATAATTTCTCCTAAGTCTTCTGGATTATCTACAAAATTAATATTGTCTACATCTATAATAAGGAGATTTCCTTTGTTGTAATCGTGAATCCAAGCTTCATAACGCTCGTTAAGTCTACTTAAGTAATCTATACTTATAGAGTTTTCATAATCACGTCCTCGCTTATGGATTTGTGATACAAGATTAGGAATAGAACTACGTAAATAGATCATTAAATCTGGCGCATCTACCACACTTTCCATAAGATCAAAAAGTGAACGATAGTTATGGTAATCACGATTTGTCAAAAGACCCATCGCATGTAAGTTAGGAGCAAAAATAAAAGCATCTTCGTAAATCGTGCGATCTTGTATAATACTCTTCTTGCTATTGCGAATTTCTAATAGCTGACGGAACCGACTATTCAAAAAATACACCTGTAAATTAAACGACCAACGTTCCATCTCATTGTAAAAATCATCCAGATATGGATTGTCTACAACATCCTCAAATTGCGGAGTCCATTTATAATGTTTGGCAAGAAGTCTTGTAAGCGTTGTTTTTCCTGCTCCTATATTACCGGCGATTGCGATGTGCATTAGATTATTCTTTTGATAGATTGAGTCTGTATGAGGTCAAAAATTGACTGTCGTAAATATAAAGGATTTCAGCCTTGATCGAAAACTGTTTTACCTTAATTTCTGGAATTTCAATAGGTGTAAATTCTTTTGTGTTCTTTTCTTTATAATGTAGTTTTTCATCTGAGATGACAAAGATGTGATCTTTGTATTCTGTAATATTATGTATTTGTTCTTCAGTAGGATACGAATTTATTAAACTTCCATATACCGTGTAAGAATCTATAGTATTTTTTGTTTTTACCCAAGACACATTAAAATTACTGGTGAGTTCTAGCGCAGGCAATAATGTAGGCGGAAACTCAGTAATTACCTTATTTTGATTATAATCAAACAATTCTAGCCGTTGTATATCTGTATTAAAAATCCATAAACGTCTATCACCCGCATTAGTTGCTTGACTCACATTTCTAAAATTTTCTATAGTACTAAAATTAATGCGTCTAATCTCCGCTAAGGTATTGTCAAGAACAACAACAGTATTTGATTCTCGATAAAAAACAATGAGTTTGAGAGGGTTAATGAGATCAACACTTGTGATTTCTCCAAGGTTAAGTGCCGCAAATTCAATAACTTCTTTGCTACCTTTTTTATAAAGGGTATTTCTAGACGTATAATAGAGATTCTGAAAATTATCAGCCCCTATAAAAGTGTCTGCTTTTAAGGGACTCTCTTTTAGTTTTGTAACACTATACGATTGTGCCAGTGTTGTACTCTGATAACATACAAAAAGGAAAAAGATTAAAACTTTCATAGGAAAGGCAAAGTACAAAAATCTAGCCGTTTTAAAGTACGGGTGTCCATACTTCGAAAAAATCAATAATATATCACTTTCGTGAAAGCGTATAACGGGTATTATCCTTCGTATTAGCGGATCAATTTATATCCATATCCTCTTACATTAACGATAGAGATAGTAGGATCTTCTTTTAGTTTTTTTAATGAAACGCCGTTTTAAAAGTTGCGAAGTAACGCGTTCAAAACGGCTAGTTGAACTAATCCCGCTTTTTTCAGCGGGATCTTAGGATTCATATTTCTAAGCCAGATTTCGTAATAAAAACATCCATGGATCTTCTGTTAAAGAAAGGTTGATAAACGGAAAGTTCTAAAAAAAATAAAAGGTATTAAGCCCAGAGCAAGCTCTGGATACTAAAAATTGACCCAAGGGTTGAAGTATTGAACCATAGATCCCGCTTTCAGCGGGATTAGTTCAACCACCTATTTTGTATGTGTCTTTCAGACTTTACAAAACAGCATTTCACTAATAAACAGAAAAAGTTTTATTTTTTGTGAGAACAACCACCTCTTTTATGGGATTAGCAGATCAGTTTGTATCCATATCCTCTTACATTAACGATAGAGATTGCGGGATCTTCTTTGAGTTTTTTACGTAGTTTCGTGATAAAGACATCCATAGAACGACCATTAAAAAAATCATCATCACCCCATAATTTTTTGAGGATGAGGGAGCGGTCGAGGACTTGGTTTTTGTTTTTATACAGATGGAACAACAGATGTGCTTCACGATGCGTAAGGTTTTGTTCGCTTTCGCGAAAGCGTAATACCTGTTTTGGAAATTCAAAAATATATTCTCCTATTTTTAAAGTGTCTGCATTTTTCTGTTCCAGACTTCTATTGAGTAAATTATTGATACGAACAATTAATTCTTCAATGCTAAATGGTTTCTTTAAATAATCATTCCCACCAATACTAAATCCTTCGACTACATCTGCCGTTTGAGATTTTGCAGTGAGAAATATAATAGGAACTGTATCATCCAATTTGCGTATTTCTTTGGCAACTGTAAAGCCGTCCATTTTGGGCATCATCACATCTAGCACGATAATGGCTGGCTGATCATCTATATACGTTTGAAGTGCTTGTTGCCCATCAATACATAAAGTAACATCAAAATCACGCGTTTCTAGACTTTCTTTTACGATTTGACCTAACGCAGGTTCATCTTCGGCAAGCACTAATTTTATTTTAGACATAAGGCAAAAGAATTTTAAATTGGGTTGGATTCGTCTCTACAACAATACTACCTTCATGTTTTTCTATAATGACTTTGGTATAATAAAGTCCTATGCCAAAACCTTTTACATCATGCGTATTTCCTTTGGGAACACGATAAAATTTCTCAAAAATCTGAGCTACTTGCATTTTTGTAAGGGTATTTCCTGAATCTGAAATCATAATTTCCACGCCAGATTTTAACTTCTGGATAGCTATTTTTATAGTATCTCCACCATATTTTATAGCATTATCTACTACATTATCCAATGCGTTTTCTATATGAAACGCATCTATAGAAATCCAAATATTTTCTTCTTTTGGTTTAAAAAGAAGGTTCTTTTCTGTATGTGTAGCTACATATTTTTGATGGATGGTTTCCAGAAGTGCAACCATGTTTGTTTCTTGTTTGTTGAGTGCTAATGCTTCACTATTTATAGTGGCCGTTTCTAGAAGTTTCTCTACCATCTCGTTGAGCTTAGTCACTTGTTGCGATGACATTTCTACATATTTTTTTGTTTTCTCCATATCATTTGTATCATTAAAATGTTGGATGCTTTCCATGGCAACACCTATAGTGGCAATAGGCGTTTTAAACTCATGTGTCATATTACTGATAAAATCATTCTTAATTTCGGCAAGCTGTTTTTGTTGTTGTATGATGTGGAGTAAGTAGAGCAAACTACCAATCACCGCACCTAGTAAAAAAATGGAGAGGATGATGCCTAGAAGATTTCGTTTTAAAACAACACCTGCAATATTTTGAACACCCGCTTTTAAAATACTTTCTTTAGGGAGCAAGAGAGAACTAGAGGTTACAACAACCTCATTTGTCAACAACTCAACTTTATTGTTATGTATAGTGTCTTGATAAGAGATATTATACTCGCTACGGATATTTTTTCTAGAGAGTTCATTAGAAAATAAAGAATCTATAGCGGGAATATCTACAGTGTCATCACTAAAAGAGAGTACAATTCTAGTGGTTAAATCCTGAAGTGCATTTGTGCGTAAAGAATCTCCTACAATAGGAATTCCAAATCTATATACAGTATCATTTTGTTGTTTATTATGTAGTCTTTTTATGAGGGTGTCAATATTTTTTCCATTGGTATTTTTTATGGTAAGTGAACTCTCAGGTTGAAGAGAATCTTTTCTGTACCGCTCTCTTTGGTATGAAGTTAAAGACTTCGAAGAATGTTGTATGATAGAATCTATTTCTTGAGAAGTAGCGCCTTCTATGGTGAGATAATCTCCAGATACTATAGAGTCTGTAATAATGATAGATGCTAGATTCCCTTGAGTACCTTTTGAAGTACGTTCTGTGAAACTTTTAAAGCGATTAGATTTAAAAAAGTCTTCAGGATCTGTCCCATTACCAAAAAAACCTAATGTATTTTGAGCTGCTTTATTTTCATAATAAATACTTACTGCATTGTCCAAACTAGTTTGTACATCGTTCACAAGCTGTTGTTTGCCAACTTGATAGTTTTTGTAATTCCAATATACTTGTATGGCAAGCGTAATGAGTATCACAGCGCTTATAAAGTATAGGATGGTTTTGTAATTTCTTTCTTGCATACTTCAAAAGTAGGTGGTTCAACCCTTGTAAAAAAATCGGTTAACACACGTTAACGTTGGTTAACGTAAATACAGATTCAAGATATGCAAATTTGTAGTGTTGAAAATGTATAACCACAAAACAAACCATGAGAAGGTTAATTATTCAAAAAGCCTTTCTACAGCACAAACATACTCTTATGAAATCCATGTATTCCATCCTATTCCTTTTTAGTCTACTCTTATTAAATGTTTCTTGTGAAGAAGAAAAGCAGGTGTTTGAGATTACAGCACAATTAGATGGATTCACAGAAAACGCAGTTGTAACCTTAATAGACGGTGTAAGCTCAAAAGAAATTGCAACCACACAAATTAAAAATAGAGCATTTGTGTTTTCTGGATACCTATCTAATACACCTACTTCCTTAAACATCTTAATTAAAGAAGACGACCATAATACGAGTATCACCTCTTTATTTATCGCTAATGAAAAGATAAACATACAGGGCGATAAAAAAGATTTTCCAGACAACTTACAAATTTTAGGATCACCACATCAAGCGCTTAAAACGGAATTAGCACAAAAAACAACGGCTTTAAATGACAGCTATGATGAGGAGATTCAGAAGATGATAGCAAAGCGTCAAGCAAATATGTGGAATGATAGTTTGCAAACCGTGTATTGGGGGAAGAATGGTGTTTTTGAAACTATTGACAATGAGATTCTAGCAATTAAAAAAGAATTCATAGAAGAAAACATCAACACCTATTATGGACTAAAAGTGCTTGCCAGCACTAAGAATAATCTATCAAAAGCATTTATCACTTCTCAGTTACAACAATTACAACCAACATATAAAGAGACAGAATATGTACACGTCATTGAAACTTTTCTAAATAATGAACCGCTCGCAAAAAATGATTTCTTATATGATTTTGAAGCTGAAAATCAAGAAGGACAGATAGTTCAATTTTCAGATCATTTTGACAGTAAAAAATACGTGCTGTTAGAATTTTCATCACCACATTGTGGGTGGTGTAAAAAAGCATTGCCAGAAATAAAAAAGCTTGCTAACCAGAAGTCAACAACATTAACGATTGTAACTCTTAATGTAGAAAATGATAAAGACGATTGGATCAAAACCAGCAAAGAAAACAAGGTGAACTGGACAAGCCTTTGGAATGAAAAAGGAAGAAATAGTGATGCATTTACAAAATATAGAGTGGCTGGGACACCCACCTATGTGCTCTTTAATCAAGAAGGCAAAATGATAAAAAAATGGACAGGATATGATGAAAACCTTATTCAGGATATAGAAGCACATTTTACATTATAGAACAAAAATCACATTTAATAATAAAACCTAAAAACAAAACAGTATGAAAACTCTAATAACCATGATCGTAACTTTATGTATTACTGCAACAACCTTTGCACAAACCGTTACAGAAAAAGAAACCATTATTAACATAAGCCCTAAAGAGCGCAAACAAATTCAAGAAGTAAAAGAATTGATTTTGGACCTTTCTGAGAATTTGAGTACATCATTACAAGAAAAAGAAGCACTAAGTAAAAATGATATTGATACCTTAAAGAAATTACTCGAGGCTATAGATGAGAAGTATGAAGGTCAAAAATTACACAAAGAAATCGTGATAAAAACCGATGATCCTTCAAAAAATATGTCTATCTCGTATGCGTTTTCTATAGATAGCGATGACGAAAAAGAAACAATTGAAGGAATAAAAGATCTTGATTTGAGTGAATTAAAAGAAAAACTGAACAAACTCTCTATTTCTATAAGTGAGAGTGACGCCATACAATTGCTTGTCAAAAAACTCAAGGAAAAAGAAATGATTATGGTGAAGGAGACAGAAGAAAAAGAAGAAAAAACAAAGCATTAAAAAATTATATAACTTTACCAGATTATGAAAAATATCATTTTATTTATTTTAGTATTCGCTTTCGCGAAAGCGAACTCACAAAGCATCCAAGGGGTAGCTACATACCAAACTCAACGTCATGTAGACATAAAAATGGATAGCACCTCTGGTATGAACGACGAAATGCAAAAAAGCATTCAAGAGCAATTACGAAAGCAATTCCAAAAAGAATATACGTTGTCTTTTAATGAAGCCGAAGCTATTTGGAAAGAAGAAGCATCACTCGATAAGCCACAAGCACCATCAAGCAGTGGGATTAGCATTATTGTGAGTGGTAGCAGCGATGTTTTATATCAAAACATCAAAAAACAGTCATATACACAACAAAGTGACCTCATGGGTAAACAGTTTCTTGTAGAAGATACGCTTAAAAAACCCGAATGGAAGTTAGAGAAGGAAACTAAAAATATAGGGCAATATACCTGCTTTAAAGCGACACTTACAGAAGAGACAGAAGAACGATCTTTTCAAAGCGTAAATGGAGAAGAAGGAGAAGAGGTAGAAAAAATAACAAAAGTGACAACAGCTTGGTATACGCTAGATATTCCTATACAACACGGTCCAGATGAATTTTGGGGATTACCAGGACTTATATTAGAAGTGAATGATGGAAAGGTGTCTATGATGTGTACCCAAGTTGTGATCAACCCTAAGGATGGAGTTTCTTTAGAGATTCCGACAAAAGGGAAGAAGGTCAATCAGGAAGAATATGATAAAATCTCTGAAGAGAAAGCAAAAGAAATGATGGAGCGTTATAATGGCGGAGGAAGAAAAAAAGGAGATGGAAGTACGTTCTCCATTAAAATAGGAGGATAAACGAAATTGCTTCAAATCATAAAGTATTCTTAAAAAAAATAAGTCGCCTGAACTTTGATTTAAATTTATAGTCTAAGGTTTAAATTCATAAAATTATGATTCTTAAAAATATGCGATGTGCAGTAATACTCGTGATAAGCTTGTTTGCACTCACTACTTCGGCACAAGAAGTAAAAGGGGTTGCCACATACCAAACAAAAACAACAATGGATATGTCTCGTTTCTCAAGAGATGGACAACAAATGACAGAGCAGCGTAAAAAGCAGATTATGGAACGTATGAAAAACTTCTTAGAAAAAGAGTTTACACTTACGTTTACAAAAAACGAATCTTTTTATAAAGAAGAAGAGAAGTTAGCAACACCAGGACAAGGCGGAGGTGGTCGCTGGGGTGGAGGTTTTACACAAGGCGGTATTTATAAAAATACAGATCAAAATGCCTATGCTCAAGAGAATAATATGTTTGGCAAGGTCTTTTTGATTAAGGATACGATTAATAACCTAGAATGGGAACTTGTAAAAGAGAGTAAAATGATAGGGCAGTATCCAGTTTTTAAAGCCGTTGCTACAAGAGATATTGAGCAAAACATTTGGAGCAGAATGGGGCGTCGTGCTAGAGATGCGCAAAAAGCTAGAGAAAAAGAAGATGATACGCTTAAAACTGCAAGTACAGAAGATAAGGTAGCAGAAAAGCCTGAACCTAAAACAGAAACCATTATTGCATGGTACACTCCTATGATTCCTGCAAGTCATGGTCCAGATGAGTTTGGAGGTCTTCCAGGATTGATACTAGAGCTCAATACTAACAATACAACTATGCTTTGTACAAAAGTAGTATTGAACCCAAAAGAAGAAATTGTTATTGAAGTTCCTGAAAAAGGAAAAAAAGTAACAAGAGAAGAATACCAAAAAATTGTAGATGAAAAGGCAAAAGAAATGTCTGAGCGTTACGGAGGAGGGAATCGTCGTGGAGATGGTGGTGGTAGAGGGAGATTTGGTGGATAGCCAATCGTTTACAACATATAATTAACAAAGTAAAAACACCAAGATAATACCATCTTGGGTAACCAACCAACAGATTCAAAATGCATTCAAAAACTATAATTTTGGTGTTGCTTCTTGCAATGCCCTTGAGTCTCTTTGCTCAAAGTATAGAACTCAGAGGTACTGTAAAAGACAGTATAGGAAACCCATTAGAACTCGCAAATATCATTGCTACAAATAAGGCAGAAGGTACCCTAGAGTCCTATGGGATTACAGATGCACAAGGGAGGTATAAATTAGAATTAGGAGTCAATACTACGTACGAACTCAAGGTAAGTTTCCTTGGCTTAAAATCAGAAGTTCTTGAATACATAGTATCTGAAAACGCAACAGATGACACCAAAGATTTTGTTCTGATGTCTGATCCTAATCAATTGGATAATGTAGAGTTGGTCTATGAAATGCCTGTCACTGTAAGAGGAGATACTATTGTCTATAACACAGATAGTTTTACCAACGGCAATGAAAAGAAACTAGGAGATGTTCTAAAAAAACTACCTGGGGTTGAGGTAACAGATGATGGAGAAATTGAAGTCGATGGACAACGTGTATCTAAAGTGATGATAGAAGGGAAAGACTTTTTTGATGGAGATAGTAAACTTGCCACACAAAACATTCCTGCAGATGCACTTAAGAAAGTGGAAGTTTTAAAAAACTACAATGAAGTCTCTCAAATGCGAGGTCTTGGCAACGATCAAGATAATATTGCTATTAACCTGAGACTTAAAGAAGGAAAGAAAAACTTTTGGTTTGGAGATATTACAACAGGTGCTGGAGAAGGTGGAGATGCGTTTCGATACACTGTAAAACCTAAGCTGTTTTATTATAGCCCTAAAGGGAGTATCAATATTATTGGAAACTTTAATAATACTGGAGAAGTACCTTTTACATTTAGAGACTATTTTAATTTCACAGGAGGGTTCAGAGGTTTTAATCAACGAGGCGGTACCTCCTTTACGATTTCCGACGGAGGTTTAGGATTTTTAACCACCCAGAATAACCGTGCAAACGAAATAGAATCTGATTTTGTTGGCGCCAATTTTACCTATAGTCCTTCCAAAACATGGGACCTAAGCGGATTCACTATTCTTAATGATGGACGTACAAATTTTATCAATAACTCTTTAAATACGTTTATAAATGGTGGAGTTTCTCAGGAGTTTAATGAAGTGAGTGATCAGCGCAATCAGTTAGGAATGGTAAAGTTTAGTGCAGTTCACAAACCGAGTACAAGCCTTCAAGTAGATTATGATGTATTAGCAAAACTCTCTAAACAAACAGAATTCTCTGACGGTATTTCTATAGAACGTTTTACAGATTCAGAAGGAAACTTTATAGAAGAAACTGACAACGTAGATCAAAGTAAAGAAAACAGTCCATTTTCTGTAAATCAGAATTTAAATGTGTACTATACACTAGATGAGAATAATATTTTTGCTGCTACCGTACAACATCTGTTTCAAGAAGAAGATCCTTTCTATAATGCCTTAGTGAGTCAGCAACCTTTTCAATCTGTGTTGCCACTCACCACAGAAGGTCAATCGCTTTTTGATGTAAATCAAGATAAAACCATACGCTCTAATAAGCTAGATGCTAAAGTAGATTACTACTACGTTATCAATAATAAGAGTAATATCAATTTGACATTGGGAAGTACATTAAGCAGGCAAGATTTTAATTCTAATATTTTTCAGATTTTAGAAGGGAATGGACGTGAAGATTTTGAGAATTCACAACCAGATCCAGAAACCGGAGAAGTAGCATCTTTGGTAAATGATGTACAGTTTAATTTTAGTGATTGGTTTTTAGGAGCACACTATAAATTTAAAACGGGAATTTACACCTTTACGCCAGGACTTACCTTACACAGATACGGTATCAAAAGCGATCAGGTAGGTATTGTTACAGAAGACAATCAATGGTTAGTATTACCAGACTTTTTTGCCATCGCTCAGTTTGCACAGAGTAAAAGACTACAGTTAAATTATCAGGTAACAGCACAATATACAGATGTGAGTAACTATGCAGAAGGATTGGTGTTTAATAACTTCAACCGTTTATTTAGAGGAAATCGTAATCTAGAGAATGCACTTTTTCATAACGTGAACTTAAACTACTTCAGTTTTAGTATGTTTAACTTTACAAGTATTTTTGGAGGCGTAAATTACAGCAGGCGTATCGATCCAGTAAAGACAGCAGGAGAATTTCAAGGAATTGACCAAATATCATCTCCTATTAACAATACTAATTTTGTTGATGAAACCTATGGAGGGAATGCACGTTTTTCTAAAACATTTAAGAAGTTTAAATGGAATGTAAGTGGAAATGTATCTTGGAGTGATCTTAATAACGTAATTAATAATGAAGATCGTAATACCAAGAATTTCACTCAAAATTATCAGACAAGCTTTGAAACCAACTTTAAAGAGGCGCCTAATTTTGAGGTAGGCTATAACTATACAAGCACACGTTCTGATAACGGATCTACCGATCGTACTTTTATTACAAATAGACCCTTTGCAAACATGGAAGTCAACTTTCTAAAAGGATTTACATTTGGTGCCGATTGGAGTTATTTTGATTATGATGATAATGATGATAGTACAGACCTAAGTAATACCTATCAGTTTCTAGAAGCAAATCTATACTATCAAAAACCAGAAAGTAAATGGGAGTTTAGAGTGCAGGCGACTAACTTATTGGATGTAGATGTAATTAGTAATAACAGTGTTAATGATATTCTAATTTCCAATACAGAATATTTTGTACAGCCTCGTTATGTTATCTTTACGGTAAAGTATAATTTATAACTATACGCTTTCGCGAAAGCGTACTCAAAATGGCTACATGATCTTTAAAATAACCCTACAAACAATATGCGTGTGCTTTTTACTAACGATGGCATCATGCAAAAATAAAACAACAGAAACTGAAAACTCTTTTATAGATGGACTCACAGAAGTACCAGAATCAGAATGGGGCACTTTTGGATCTGAATTGGATACCGTAAAATTCTTTGATAGAGACGGCACAGAACTTTCGGAAGAACAAACAGAAATCTACTTTTCTGGTGGCGCAAAACCAAAGTTATATACAGATGAAAAAGGTATATTAAAATTAGGTTTTCTTGCCGCACCTACAGAAGAAGAGAAAAAGTTAATGGAAGAAATGAGAGCACAATTCCGAGCGCAAGAAGCAAAGTTGCAAGATGCCGTCGGAAAACCTGCTATAGCTTTTGATCTTTTAGATTATGATGGTAACCGCATCACATCCGAATCATTAAAAGGAAAAGTAACCGTGGTGAATTTTTGGTTTAAAGAATGCAAACCTTGTATTCAAGAAATGCCAGAATTAAACGAATTGGTTTCAACCCTTAAAACGAATCAAAATGTACAATTTTTAGCATTCTCATTAACAGAAAAGGACCAATTACCTTCTTTCTTTAAGAAGCATACTTTTGACTATCGCATTATTCCAAATAGTCAATCCTATGCTGCAGAAAACGGAATTACAGGATATCCTACCAACATGATTATTGATCAACAAGGAAATATTGCCTTCCTGAAAACTGGATTTATTCCTGGAATCGCTGACCAAATAAAAGAAGAAATAGAGGCATTATTATAATCTCGCAGCAGCTATCTAAATAAGTATCATCAATGAAAGCAGGTATCACGCTACTACTATTATTATTTATGAGTACAACTCCATATAATATAGATTTTGGCATCGCCTGTGCAGATTGTGATTGGTTTGTAGTACTAGATGGTGTGATGGGCGGACTTTCTGAAGGAACTGTCTCAGAAACTCCAGAGAGTATTGTTTTTGAAGGAAAAATATCTCTCGAAAATAATGGTGGTTTTGCATCTTATAGAAGTCCTTACGGAGCCTACGATCTGTCTTCTTATAAAGAAGTACACATTAGATATAAATCTACAGGACAAAACTTCGCCTTTACATTAAATAACTATCGTAGATTTTACAAACCTAACTTTAAAACAGAATTGCCTATTACAAATGGTGAGTGGAAAGAAGTCATATTTCCCTTCTCAAGTTTTAAAAAATATAGACTCGGTAATTTGCTTTCTGGTAAACTATCACAGGATGAATTGGAAGATGTGATACGATTAGGATTCATTTCCAATGATAAAAAAGCGAGTGCGTTTAGGATCGAGATTGATTATATTCGTTTCAAATAAAGAAAGTCATGGTCATAGATACACTTCAGCAACTATATAAAAGAGATCTCACACGACTTAAAAAAGAAATCACGTCGTACACTAAAGAAGAAAATCTTTGGATAGTAGATGGTGCTATTGCAAACTCTGGAGGGAATCTCTGCTTGCATTTGTTAGGAAATCTTAACGCCTTTATCGGCGCACAAATAGGGAAGACTGGATATATACGTGATCGCGAGTTTGAATTTGCAGGAAAAAATGTGTCTATAGCATTACTAGCACGTCAGATAGATGACACGATCGTTACCGTAGAAAATGCATTAGCACTTTTAGATAACAGGCAACTCGCATCTGAGTATCCCATCAAGGTTTTTAAAGAAGCCATGACCTACGAGTTCTTTCTAATACACCTGTCGTCCCATCTAACCTATCATTTGGGACAGATCAATTATCACAGGCGTTTGTTAGACAAGTAATACCAATCGGTAAATAGTATAAATAATCTACTGTTTTATTTTTACAGGAACAGGACCTCCATTAGTAATCCATCCGCCACCTATTTCATCTAGGTTGACATCAAGTTCGTCACTGGTACTTATCCCGTATAAATTGACTCTAAGTTCATCATAGGTATCAATGTTTTTGATGTTCACATCCAATTGTTCTGTGGTAGAAAGGCGCACCGTAATAGATCCATCCTCATTTACAGGAACAAGTCCATAGTTACTATTAGTATTAGGTGTTTTAACACGATTTGAAGAGGCGTGAGCTTCAGGAAATATAGCTACATCTTTTAGAGCAATGACAGAAAGTGCGATGGCAATTACAGTAAGAACAGATTTTGTATAACGATCAGTTTTCATAATGTCTTGTTTTTAATTAGTAGATCAATATAATCAAAAATAACGCCATGTCTTTTTGCTATAACCAACCTTGAATAGTGTTCTATTATATACACTTTCGTCCTTTAGCGGGATCAGTATAAATTTCGCTTTCGCGAAAGCGAAAAAAGACACAAAAAAAACAGGTAGTTTGCAAAAACTACCTGTTTTTTAGGTTATAAGAGAGATGATTAATTAATTTTTTTACCTTTCATTTCCTGTCCTCCTTGATATAAAGTAACGTGAGTAACCTTATTTGTGGTGTCTCGTGTAAAGAACAATTTTGCAGGTACTATTTTTAAGAAAAAGGCATCGGTGTCTTCTCCAAAAATTTCAATTTTGGGTTGCCCAGTCGCCTGTGCAAAAATTTGACTTCCTTCTATGGTAATCACAATGCTGAAATTTGGATTTAACTCGTACGTACCTACATATTCCTTGATGATCGTGGGATCAAGAGCAATGCCTTCTTTTTCTGTTGCCGCTTTATTATTGCTTTCTAAACCAGTTTCTTCTACAATACGATTTTTTAAAACAGCTTTTTTCTTTCCGTTTTCTAGAGAGAATTTATACATCGTAAAACTATCTTCAAAATTAAAAGTGTCCTCGTTTATAGGGGAAATTGGAATTTTCTCACTTCCTTCTCGCTGACTATACAATTGGTCTCCTTCAAGAGTTACAAATCGTAATACATTAGTATCAAATTGATATGTTCCTGTCCATTGCTTTAATTGTTCTTGAGAAAGCGTTACTGGTTTTTTGTTTGTAAACATGGGTGTGTCCATCACCATGCTCGCTAGTCGTAATGTGATATCTTGAGGAGAGTTGCCATTTGCATTGGTCAATACAATAGCATAGATGTCTTCATCTGGAATGTATACACCTTGTGTTACAAAACCAAAAATCCCACCACCATGTTCAATACTCCGTTTGTTATTAAGTTCATTAATTTGCCATCCATACCCATAGTTGGTGAGTTCACCATTATTTAATGTCGTATTGGTATGTGCTTTTGCTTTACTGCTAGCACTTATTAATGTATTATCTCTGATTGCTTTATGCCATAGAAATAGATCATCTACACAAGACATTAAAGATCCTGCAGCATACGGTATGGTCATGCTTATTTGAGTAGCATTACGAAATCCTTGCTCGGTAGGCTGATACCCAGAAGCTCTGTTTTTAATAATGAGTGCTTTGTCTCCGTAATAGGAATTTTTCATTCCCAGCGAATCAAAAATACGCTGTTGAATAAAATCTGCGTACGTCATTCCTGAAACCTTTTCGATGATATATCCTAAAACAATATACCCAGAATTATTATAAACCCATTTTTCTCCTGGCTCGAAATCGACAGGTTCATTTTTAAAATAATCTATGATTTCTATCGGAGTTTTATCATTTTTTCCAAAAGCATTAAGCCCTGCCATTGCAGTATAACTTTTAATTCCTGACGTATGATTGAGTAATTGATGAATGGTGATTTGATTTCCATTAGGATAGGACGGAAGGTATTTAGAGAGCTTATCTTGAATACTTAGTTTGCCTTCCTCCTCCAGCATCAAAATAGAAACAGCCGTAAATTGCTTGGTAATCGATCCTATTTCAAAAACGTGATTAGGGTTCATGACAACATCATTTTCAAGATTTGCCATCCCGAAGGCATTTCGGTAGAGAATTTCTCCTTTTTTAGCAACAAGTACAGTGGCACCTGGACCGTTATCAGGATACTTTTTTTGTAATAATTGATCGAAAGTTTCGGTGATATTCTGAGCACTTAGTGAAGTGACAAAGAAGAGAATGAGGAGAGTTTTAAAAAATTTCATGTGATTATTTTTGATTGATTGGCTATAAGACGCTCATAGGCGTCTATTGGTTACAATAAAAAGGGGGACTTTTTTTATACGCTTTCGCGAAAGCGTATAAAGACAGAAAATAAAATATATACAAAGAGGGAGCTCGTATGAACTACCTCTTTTTATGATTAGAGCAAATAAATTACTACTTCGTGTTTTCTTTAATAGTTGAATCTAAAGAAACTATCCTTACAATCTTCTATTTTAGATCAGACATCTATTTAGTTACCATATTAACTATATACTCAAAGGTAAACTCTTTGTATTGAGCAAATGCATCTAATAGCTTAGGGTCGCCACTAAACGTTAAGATTATGTCGCCGTTAGCTAATTCTTTTTCAACAGGTGGGTTTAAAAGTAACTCTATATATGATACGTTTTTTTGGATTTCTAATAATTTAATTTCGAGTTGAGAGTCATTTTTTGGAAAATAAAAAATCTCAATAGAACCTATAAAGGTTAAAGATCCATAAGTGTAGTCCTCTTTTTTATTCTTGTAAATTGCAGATTCACTAATATATTTTTCGCCAAAATTGTTTAGTAAATTATTATTCCATAATAGTTGTTGAATATCCACTTCGAAGAATGTTTCATTTTCTAAGGTGTTCAAAATATCTAACGCCTCAGAATTATTGATTAAAGTATATTCAGTACTAGTATTGGGTCTATCTTTTTCCCATTCTAGACAATAAGACTCTATTTCTTTTTCCTCGCCTTCTTTTAATGAAAATCCAATATCTCCTTCTCTTGAATATTCTAAAGCAAAATCAGGCTTAAATTTTAAGTCGTGAAGAATAGATAAGATAGATTTTGCTACATTAGGAATCGTCAGTATTTTTTGAAAATTCCCAGTAGTAGGTTTAAATGACATCGGTTTATTATTGATCCAGTTAACACAGTAAGATACTTTGCCTCCTAATGAAGCTTTTAAAGCTCCTGTACTTTTGACTTTTACAAGTTGGTCACTCTCTTCTGGTGATGTTCCTGAAGTTTTAATTTCACCAAGTGCCATCCCATCAGATAATGACATATACACACAGCCTTCACCATTGGGTTGTATCCCAATACCTGCAGCAAGCGTCACATCTTTATAGACTTTTGTGCCTATTTGCACAGAGAGTTCTTTACCGTTATACTCAAAGTCAATGTCAGTATCTTTCGTTAAATTTTGAGAAGCGCCGATGGTCATTCCATCTTTAGTAAGTAGTAATTTTCCTGTCAATAGGTCAGACTTTTCTTGATCTTGAGCTAGCACTAGTGAACTACTAAGTAATACGACAACAATAATTAAATATCTCATTTTTAAGTTTTTAATTAGTTTTTGTAAAAATAACATATTTGTATTTTCAAACTATACCTAGTAGTTGGAATATTTAATCACATTAAAATCAGATCTTTATAAATAACAAAAGAGGCTGTCTAAAAGATAGCCTCTTTTGTTTATACTATAAAAATAATACTTCCTTAGAATCCGAAAGCCGTTTTTACTTTGTCTATATAATCTAATTTTTCCCACGTAAATAACTCAACTTCCATCTCTTTTTTAGTGCCGTCTGGAAGCTCAAAAGTTTTGGTAACTGTTTCATTTTTACGCCCCATGTGTCCGTAAGCAGCAGTTTCACTATACATAGGTGAGCGGAGTTTTAAACGCGACTCAATGGATGCTGGTCGCATATCAAAAATCTCAGTGACTTTTTGTGCTATTTCGCCATCGGTCATATTTAGGTGTGAGGTTCCGTAGGTATCTACAAAAATCCCCATAGGTTCCACCACCCCAATCGCATAAGATACTTGTACCAGAATCTCGTCGGCTACCCCAGCAGCAACCAAATTTTTTGCAATATGACGTGTTGCATAAGCAGCACTACGGTCTACTTTTGAAGGGTCTTTTCCAGAGAATGCACCACCACCATGAGCACCTTTTCCTCCATACGTATCTACAATAATCTTACGCCCTGTAAGTCCAGTATCTCCATGAGGACCTCCTATCACAAACTTCCCTGTAGGGTTAATATGATACTTAATATCATTATTAAATAATGCGGCTACCTTAGCTGGAAGTTTAGCCACCAATCTAGGAATTAAGATGTCCACAATATCCTTACGGATTTTAGTAAGCATCGCCTCATCTTCATCAAAATCGTCGTGTTGTGTGGAAATGACAATCGCATCAATACGTTGTGGTACATTATCATCACTATATTCTATCGTTACCTGACTTTTTGAATCAGGACGTAAATAGGTGATTTCTTTTTCTTCACGGCGTAAATCTGCTAATTCAATCAATATTTTATGAGAAAGGTCTAACGCTAATGGCATTAGGTTTTCAGTTTCTTTGGTAGCATACCCAAACATCATTCCTTGGTCTCCAGCTCCTTGTTCTTCTTTGGAGGCGCGATCTACCCCACGATTGATATCATCCGATTGCTCATGGATTGCCGAAAAAACACCACATGAATTCCCATCAAACATATACTCGCTTTTGGTATATCCTATTTTGTTGATAGTGTTACGTGCAATTTTTTGCACATCAAGGTAGGTATTGCTTTTTACTTCTCCCGCTAGTACGACTTGTCCTGTGGTTACAAGGGTTTCACAGGCTACTTTTGAATCTGGATCAAAAGCTAGGAAGTTATCTATAAGTGCATCAGAGATTTGATCTGCTACTTTATCTGGATGTCCTTCAGAGACACTTTCTGAAGTAAATAAATAGGCCATTAGTTATTTGTTTGATAGTTTGAAGTCGATTTGACGAAAGCACCCTAGGAAAATTACACCGAGATTGAAGTTTCAATCGTATTACAGTAATTATTTTAGGCATTTTTTTAAGAGGTTGCAAGCAGTCAAATCTTTCCTCGTTATTACGAGTGCAAATGTAAGTAAACTTTTAAAATTACCAAGGGTATTCGTAATCTCTTAACGAGATAGTGAACAAATCTGAATGAAACGTTGGAGAGCGTATTCATTCGCTTTTCGCGAAAGCGTAAAAAACAAAATTCCCTTAAGAAATCTTAACTCCGTATTTCGTTAGTAAGCCGTATACCTCCTCTTTAGAAAATTGCGCACCTTTTACTTTGTTGCGATCAAGGTCTATGGTGTAATGTTGCGCTGTTCTAAAATCTACTTTTTCAAGAGTAGTGCTGTCAAAAATAGCCCCTTTGAGATCACAGTCTGAAAATACAGCTTGCGAAAGATTAGCTTGTGTAAAATCAGTTTCTTTGAGAGAGCAGTTCTTAAACTGTGTGTTTGTAAGACGCAGTTGATAGCAGTTAGCAAGATCCAATACACA
Organism: uncultured Dokdonia sp.; assembly: GCF_937910895.1. Lineage (GTDB taxonomy): Bacteria > Bacteroidota > Bacteroidia > Flavobacteriales > Flavobacteriaceae > Dokdonia. The sequence goes on from NZ_CALEMI010000031.1 coordinate 68,745, forward strand.
ATGATCTAGCTGTATAGAAAGCATAAAGTCATTGCAAACACTTAGATTAACACCTACCATTTTACAGCCTTTAAAAATAACATTGTTTAGCGTTGACCCACCAAACTTAGCATTTGTTAAATTACAATCCGTAAACGTACATTCTAAAAACGTTGTGTTGGAGAGGTGAAGTTCTGAAAACAAACAGTCTGTAAATGTACAGTTGTCATATTCTCCTGCAGAGAAACCTACAGTTGTATAATCAATACCTTTGTAGTTTTTATCTAAGAATAGTTGGGACATGAATCTACCTTCTTTTTTTACTCTTTGATAGGCATAAATACTTCTGCTTTCCATTGAAGTTCGTCACCACCCATATTTGGGTTGTTATAAAATACTTCAACTGGCGTGAGATCTATAGGGATGTTATGACTTTTTGCATACGCCTCTAAAGCATACCAAGCACGATCTGAGGTAATATAATTACCGTTATAGGTAGCTTTGAGGGCTTTTTGGCTATTGTATTGCTTATACTTGATTTCTGGATGTTTTGGCAAACTATCACTTTTCTTGATAGGGAAACAGAAATTGTATGAAATACTATCTGTTTTCATGTCCCAATTTGTGACTTCGACAAAAGGAGTACCATTTAGTTCTACTTTACCTTTCAGCATAATTTGTGTCAACAAAGAGTAATTGTACATCATCCCTTTTGCTTTTTCGACTTGTTGACCTTTAAGAGGCGTATAGGCAACGTAGGTTGCTCTTGTACTATCTTCTCCGTCAATCGTTACTCTCGTTCTATCTAAATGCAACATAAGCACATTATAGAATTCCTTTACCGTCGCCTCCGAGCGTTTCTCAATCGCTGTTTTTGAAAACGGAATCGCCAACTTATTAGCCAGACTATGATCGTTATCTTTTATATATACTTTTACTCTAGAGGTTGAGTCAGTTTCTGCTTCTATTTTCCAAGTATAGGTATGTATAGAATCTCCGAAATTAAATCGCTGGGTAAGTTCATCAAACTTAGATTGATCTATGAGTTGTGTGCCTTCTATACCCGCATACCATGACTTGATAGATTGGTTAATAGTTCCCACGGTAGTTTTTGCAGGAAATCGAACGACATAGTCGTAGGGTTTTATAAACAAATACCACACAGCTACAACAAGAAGTAGTAAGAAAAGGACACGTACTATCTTTTTCATAGGTATTTTAGTTTGAAGCTTGGTCTTTATTGACTTTCATTTTTAGTGTAGCATTTATAAACCGACCAATATTTCTCCCTTGTACCAGACCATTGTCTACGGCAGCTCGGTAGTGAATCCCTCCATAGAGTCTACTTATAGCAGCTTCATTGGCAGCATTTCTAAACGAAGAGAAGCTCCGTACAGGAAGTCCAAAAGGCAATTCGGTATCATCTACAAAAGAGAATCCATCGCCAAAAATACTTGTCAATGCTTCGGCGGCAGCTCCCGATACGACGGAGTGACCACTTACATATTCTGGAAACGGAGGCGTCTGTAAAATAGGTTGCCAGTTATCATTAAAATGCTCGTTAATGAGTGTTTCAGGACGTACAAGATTACTCCTGTATTTTTCATCCCAACAACTTATAAACGCATCGGCGATGGCGAGTGATGTTTTGGTATAAGTGTACATGGTTTGCATCACATCATGACCCGCATTTCTAGAAGCGATTTTAGCAATTCCAATCCAATGTGCGCCAGGGGTGATTTTTTTAGTCGCAAACATAAGATGTCCGCGGGTAACAGATACATACGGATTACAATCCCAAAACTGTGCAATGGCAATTTCTTCTGCAGTATCTCCTTTGGCAGTAATGCTTTCGCTTAGATCATAAACCTCCTTGAGCTCTTTATAAAAGTCTGAGTCTTTATCCATCGAATAGGCGGGTGGTGGTACAGGCTTAAATTGAGAAGCCGAGTCAATCACAAAAGGACGAATTTTATTCCAATGCGGTTCAATCCCATCACCATAAGCAGGAGGCGTTGGTTGCCATCTGGAAGGATCGTCTGTGACGACAGAAAATTTAGGCATCGTACGGGTTTCTTTGTACATATCTTTATTCATCCAAGCGACAACATGTTCGACTACAGCAAGTCCATAGGCTTTAGATACCGTATATTCTGTTTCATTTTTAGTATTCCAGAGTTGGTATAAACTGTCTCTATAGGGTGTAATTTTATCTTCAGAAAATACCAAACGTCTACTTAAGTCAATATGCGCAACAAGCGCAGCAAGCTCGTAGTTTAAATTTTCAGTAGTTGTTGGCTTAGGTATTTCGGTAAAGTCGTTGAGTTGAGTCGCTAGAGAATTGTAATCAGCATTAGTGCTTGACAGAATCTCATAAGCAGCTATATTAGGATAGGCATAAATTCGGCTTGCTTGTGGCGGCGAAAATATATCATGAATCATTACTTGAGTCACATTGTTTACCGAGGTGTGAAAGTCTTCGGCAGTAATCACAATAGGCTCTATAGGTTTTTCTTCACAAGCCGTAAAGGAAATAACCAGCAGTAACGCTCCAAAATAGTGGGATATCTTATTCATCATCATGCGTTTATTTTTGTAATTTGTATACGTGTGCTTTTTCATTATTAAAAGTAACCAATAGATAGGTGTCTGTACCTACTGATACGATGGAAAGATGCCTTACAGATTTCTGTGAGAGGTCCAATCCTAATAGATGACCTAATGTAACACTTCCATCACTTTTAAGCAATGCTCCAGAGAAAGAATCTAATCTTCCGTGAAAAGGCTTTACGCCAAAGTAATTTCCAGCGGCAAGCAGGTCTTCCTGTCCATCTTCATCAAAATCATGAACAGTAAATGCCATGATAGGGGCTGTTTGTAAGCTTTCGCCGAAAGGCATAAAAGAAAAACGACCTCCTTCATTTTTTAAGTATCCAGATTTCAAGGTATGCACGCTCAATAGTGTACTTTGAGACAAAGCTTTTTTACCGAATATTTCTTCTACCGTTTGTCCTGCAAAATCTTTATAACTCGTATATTTTTTAAATAAATATGTCATCTGACTCCCCAATTCATTAAGCCCTAAGAGCGGATAATATTCGCCATCTTTTTGGGTTGCTACAATAGTTTCTGACTGACCATTGGCATCAAAATCATCTAGATACGCAAGCATCGGAGTCGTAGGAGTTGCTTTAAATTTGCTATTTTCTCCCCAGTTTCCTAAGACGTAATCCAGATCGCCATCGCCATCTATATCAAAGGGCTGTATGGCTTGCCATAATCCGTTGAGATTGCTATCTATAACGGTTGCTTTTTTAAGGGTACCATTAATATTTGCATAAAACTGAGGTGCCATCCATTCTCCAATAAGGATAAGGTCTTTGGTGCCGTCTGCATTAAAGTCACTCCAGACCGCATCGGTAATCATTCCGACGTTAGTAAATGAAGTTGCAGTATCGATACTAAAAGTGCCTTTGTCATTACGTAAAAGTATCGATTGCGAAGGGCGCCCAAAGTCATTGGTCACGGCTTGATTGCCTACAAATACGTCTAAATCTCCATCATTGTCATAATCATGCACCGCGAGTACAGACGCATTTTGAAAGCTTTCTGGAAGCTGTTGTTTTACAAACATAGTGTCTTGGGCGGTATAATACAGATCATTGAGCGGTTTTGCCTTGTTGTCAAAATCGGCGCCACCAGTTCCTATCAGAAGGTCTGCGCGACCATTTTGATTAAAATCTTGAAGGGTAGCGACCACCTCTTCGGTAATCGTTTCTTTGGTAATTTCTGGATAGGAAGCTTCTGTAAATCCAGTACTATCGGCGAGATATATTTTGGAAGCCATAAACTTAGAACTCCCAAAATAAATATCATCTTTTTGATCTCCATTGATGTCTCCAATGGCGATTGCGGGCCCGCGATCTGATACTTGATACGGAATCAGCTTCTGTCGGTTAAAGTCAATATACGCATCTTCTACGTGTGTAAAATCAATTCCAAGGTTGCCTTCTACTTTTTGAAATAGTGATTTGCGAGTCGGTTGTAAAGAATTATAATTAAAGGGTTTGTTGCCTTTTGGCGAAATTACAAGCGTTTGGTTGACTGCAACCTTCGTAAGGGTTTGTGAGGTACGGTTTGGCCATACGACTTTAAGCGAATCAATCATAGTTGTTTTGCCAAATCCGAAATGAAGAATAGGCTCAGAAGATGCCTGAAAGCCACGTACGGTATAGAGTTCTTTATATTGTAATTTACCTTGATGATACGCAAATACTTTGGTGCCTATTCCATACGTATTTGGAGCTGTATAATTGAAGCGAATCTTCAAATAGTTGGCAGTCGCATCCGTTGTGTTTTGATAGACTTGTGGTGTTGTGTTGATATTATTGGTAACGATATCTAGATCCCCATCATTATCCAAATCGGCTAGGGCAGTGGCACCAGAAACAAGCGTGTCTTTTTTGATCCACGTGCCGGACAGATCTTCAAAAGCAAGATGTTCTTTTCCTTTAAAAATATAATTGTGTGTATTTCCTTTTGGCATTAACTCCAATGCTTTCTGATCAATAAGCTTGGTATTGCTTATTTTACTTTGAATTTGATCGCTGGAGATGAATCGGATATAATCCAGATCATTTGGGCGTTTCGGAATTCCGTTGGAGATAAATAAATCCTGAGAACTGTCTTGATCAAAATCAGCAAACAGCGCACTCCAACTCCAATCAGTAGCGGCAATGCCGCTGAGAAGTGCCGTTTCTTGATAGTCATATCCTTTCTGATTAACATACAGCATATTGCGTGTAAACTGATAGTGGTATCCAAAACGATCAATCCGTAGTTTTTGGGTTTGTATATTGTCGTCTCCTTCAGAGGATTTTAAAACATTTTCGTCTTCAGGAAGCATATCAAGCGAGATCATATCAGGCCAGCCGTCGCTATTAATATCAGCAACATCACTTCCCATAGAAAAGCGTGAGGTGTGTCCAAAATATTCTTTTAAGCTTTCGCGAAAGCTTCCTTTTCCTGTATTCAAATAGTAATAATCATCTTCGTGAAAATCATTACCTATATAGATATCGGGCCATCCGTCTTGGTTAAAATCGGCGATTGCAATCCCTAATCCGTAACTATTAATGCCTCCTAAGATACCCGCTTCTTCACTTACATCGGTGAATTTCCCACCGTCATTACGCATCAATCGGTCTCCTGTTTCGTAATTGCGTTTGAATCGCAACGAAGCCTTGCCATACGATTCTTGGGTGTGTACCGCGTGATTGAGAATATAAATATCCAAATCGCCATCCAGGTCATAATCCAAAAAAGCAGCATTAGAACTATAGGTATCCAAATCGAGTCCGTAGGCAGTAGCACTTTCTGTAAAGGTCGCATCGCCATTATTGATATATAATTCGTTATGACCGTCAAAACCATTAACACCTACTACCGTACAAACATAAATATCAAGAAGTCCGTCGCCATTGACATCGCCCATCACAGCGCCTGTGTTCCAAGTACTATTACCACCAATGCCTGCCGTATTACTAATGTCTTCAAAAGAAAGATTGCCTTTATTGAGGTAAAGTTTATTTTGTACTTGATTGCCAGAAATGAAAATGTCAGGAAGGGTATCCCCGTTGATATCACCGATGGCAAGTCCGCCACCATTGTAAAAGTAGAGGTAATCTATAATATTAAAAGCATCACTTTCGGTAAGGGTATTGACAAAGGTAAGTCCTGTTTCTTTTGCCGACGGGTTTTTAAACAATGTGTCGTTTTCTGTGCAACCAAAAAGGAGAAACAATACCCCAAGAAATACGATATTTCTAATTGCCAGCATGGTATACTTTTGGTTTTTCATTATTGATCGCCGCAATCAAAAAGGTATTTCCTTTACTATCTTTAAAGGTAGATAGATGTTTGATTTCTTCACGTATTTCAAAACCACTGGTCGCATAGTCTTGCCATTCAAATCCTAACTTGCCGTCACCTAGTAACACATTTCCACTACTCGCATCTAGTTGTGAGTATTGAGGTTTAAATTCAAAATTATTACCGCCCATCACAAGATCGAGATGTCCGTCATTGTTAATGTCTGTACACGCAATCCCACATACACAAGATAATTGTACACGTGTAGGAAGTTCTTGGATTTTAAAAACCCCATTACCTTCATTGATCGCAATCACAGAAGCCGATGTTTGGACTTGCTTTACGATAGAAACGTCGATTACTTCTTTAGGAAATAACTCATCAATAGATCGTTTTGCATAGTCGGATGCTTTGATGTTTTGCTTTTTAAGTGACACCAATTGCCCTGTTAATTCTTTCTTTTGGTGCAACGGATAATCTTTTCCGTCTTTTTGAAAGGTGGTAATTTGCTCTATAGTTCCGTTGTTATCAAAATCATTGATGTACATTTTCATAGGAGCGCCTTCTTCGGGTTTGTAATGAATATTCGTTCCTTCGTTTCCTAACACAAGATCCAGATCGCCATCATTGTCAAGGTCGGATGCTGCTACGGTATTCCACCATCCATGAAGATCGTCTAGACTACTTTTCATAGCGGTAAGGCGTCTACCATTATTTTTATATATTTTGGTCGTGCCCCATTCTGAAGTAATTACCAAATCTTTTTTACCATCTTGATCCATATCTGCCCAAACGGCATCGGTGACCATTCCAGCATCTTTCAGCGGATATGCAATGCGTTCTGTGGCATTGGCAAATTCGCCGTTTCCTCTGTTTTCTAAGAAAAGCTGTTCTGGATCAATTCCATATACAGCAATGACACTTCTTGAACCAACAAACACATCCATATCGCCATCTTGATCAAAATCATACGGAGCGATCACAGACATATTTTGATACGCAGAAGGAATGGTTTTTTCTGCTTTCGCGAAAGCGCCCTTCCCATCATTCAAATACAACCGAAGGCTATAGTCTTCTTTAACTGTAGCTTCATTACCACCAGAGCCGACCATTAGATCTAAATCTCCGTCTCCATCGGCATCAAAAAATGCTGCTGCGGAATCTTCATACTTAGCATCAGTTTTAAAAGCGCCAGCGTAGGGTGCTTGTGACAAAATGCCATTTCCTTTATGGAAGTACAATGTACCCGCTTGTCCTTTGGCACCGCCTATATAGATGTCTTCATTCCCATCTCCATTTACATCTCCTACCGCCAACGAAGGGCCTTCTTGGGATATTTTTTTGGCGATCAACCCTTCATAGTCAAAGTCACTATACTCATTTTCTTTATGTGCGGCGAGGTAGGTGTTTGCGATTTCTTGAAAAAGTGGTTTTGCCTTTTTAGGAGCGGGTACTGCATAAGTAGTTGTCGCGTCTGTAATTTGTAGGGCAAGTGTTTGGTTGACGGGTAGGTCTTTTAAAAGCTGTGTTTGATCATTAGGCCAAATGACACGTAACGAATCTATTTTTTGAGATGCCCCCAAGCCAATCGTCATCGGATGTTCCATAGAAGACTGGAATCCTCTCGAAGGAATAAGTTCTTGAATATAGGTCTGTCCTGAGTGATACAGCCGAACAGTGGTACCAATTGCAAACGGATTTTTCTCAGCCCCTTTAAATTTTAATTTGATGTAATTGTGATCCGTTTCTTTTTCTGTGTTATTTCTGAAAATAAAGGAGCCCATGTTCACATTGTTCACGACTAAATCCAAATCGCCATCATTATCTAAATCGCCATAGGCAGCACCGTTGGACATACTCAAGATTTCAAGTCCCCAATCTTTGGCTTTGTTTTTAAAGGTGATGTCTCCTTGATTTTGATAGGCATAATTTGAGAGAGGCTTGACAGGCATTTTATTAATGATCGTGTCTAGCACTCTGGTTTCACCAGTTGCTTTGCTTTGGATGATTTCATTAGCAAAGAAGTCTACAAAATCCAGATCGGTAAGGTCATGGTTGATTCCATTAGTCACATAAATATCACGATACCCATCGTTATCCATATCAAATACGAGTCCTGACCAACTCCAATCAGTTGCTTCTACACCACTGTGATAAGCAACTTCTGAGAAGGTTCCGTTCCCATTGTTAATTTGTAAAGTGTTTTGAATAAACTGTTGGTAGAAATCATTGCGTTGTTTTCTCTTGTACACATTGTAACCATCAAATTCCATTACGGATTTTACACGTTCTTCTCCATCAGGAAGCATATCTGTGATAAAGATATCTTGCAATCCGTCATTATTAATATCAGAAATATCAACGCCCATCGCCGAGAGAGATAGGTGAGAGGTCCATTTTTTTATTTCTTCGGTAAAGGTGCCATCTTGGTTGTTGATGTATAAATAATCACGTTCAAAAAAGTCATTTGAGATGTAAATATCCGGATATAAATCTTGATTAATATCTGTGACCATGACGCCTAATCCAAATCCTATGAGAGATCCATAAATTCCTGCTTCCTCACTTACATCTGTAAAGACACCATTATCATTACGCATTAATAAATCGCCTACACCTCTAAAATCACTATCTACATTTTCCCAATCTTGTGCACGCTTGTCACGTTGTCCTTTATTTCCTAGACTGCTTACGGGAACATTGCTGTTGTTTAAAATATAGACATCTAGATCTCCATCTTTATCATAATCAAAGAAGGAAGCGTGAGTTGAAAATCCAGAAGTGGCTAGATTGTATTCTTTTGCTTTTTCTGAAAAGGTAAGATCTCCGTTATTGATGTATAAATTGTTATCGTGGTTGTCTGCCTCAAGGTTTCCTGCATTACTTACATAAATATCCAATAAACCATCGGCATTTACATCTGCCATGGTCACTCCTGTAGACCAAGGTTTGTTTCCTTCAATCCCTGCTTTTTCAGAAATATCTTCAAAGGTAAAATTGCCTTTGTTGAGATAGAGTTTATTTTTCCCCATATTGGCGGTTAGAAAAATATCGGCAAAGCCATCGTTATTAATATCTCCTATCGCTACGCCACCCCCATTATAGAAGTTACGGTACTTGAAAATATTAAAGTCCTTTTGGTTTTTGATGGTATTGACAAAGTCAATGCCTGTCTCTTCTTTAGAAAGTAAGGTAAATAAGGTGTTTTCTTTTTGCGCGGTTTCTTCTGCTGACTCTTTGGTTGTCGAAGTACACGCGGTAATACATAGAGCGATAATAGCTCCAAGAACGGTTTGGTATGTGAATTTAACTTGCATATACGATTACTTCTCTTTTTTTAAGAATAGGGGCGTGTTATTGTTACGCCCTATGATATAAAAAATTTGATCTTTTATTTTAATTTTTTGGATACTTCGGGAAGCCCCGTTGATATCATAATTTTGATTTGAAAGCGTATTAAAACCTCCCATTTTATCATTTTTCAAAAATACGCCATGAGACCCATCTAGCCTACCTAATTGCGTACTTATTTCATAGTTGTTCCCTACTAAAAGAGCATCTAAGAATCCATCTTCATCAAAATCTTCTACCAAGATATCTTGAACGGTAGAGGCTTGTGCCAAAAAGGGCAATTCGTGTGCCAGAAATGTCCCATTTCCTTTGTTTTCAAAATAGGTCGAAGCAAATAGATAGGCTTCTTTTTTATCAGATGCTTGCAATTTTTCTTTACCTAGGAGTTCCTCTATATCCGCTTTCGCGAAAGCGTTGTAAGACAGAAACTTTTTGTTGAGTAAAGGCACCTGTTTTACGAGTTCGTCTTTGGTAGCAATCGTGGTTTCTGTACCTTGATAATAATAGGTAACGATAGGATCTATTTGATTATTGTCATCAAAGTCGTTACGATATAAGGTAACAGGTTCTTCAGGTGTAGGTTGTAAGCGTGTGTTGAGTCCCCAATTTCCTGCAATAATATCTTGATCACCATCATTGTCAAAATCGGCGACTTTCAGCGTGTTCCACCATCCGTGGGTGTTTTCTAGTCCAACTGTTTTTTGAAGTGTAAGCGATGCTCCATCATTTATAAAAACACTAATGGGCATCCAATGTCCAGCGACAATCGCATCAGGATATCCATCACTATTGATGTCTTGCCAAGTAATGTCATAAACATTTCCTATATCTTGAAATTCTTTTGAGTATGTAGTTGTGACCTCTTCAAAATGTCCTTTTCCATCATTTTTGAATAGGTATTGTGTGGGTGTCTTTCCAAATTGATGTGGTACCACATTGGCGGTAATACATAAATCTAAATCTCCGTCTTTGTCTAAATCTACAGCGGTTACCTTAGAGGCATTGATAAAGATATCTTTGAACTGTTCTTGATCTCTTTGAAGTGTGTTTTGCGATGTGATGTATAGTCTAGGTGTTAGCGGTTTTCCAGTTCTAAATTCGTTACCACCACTTACAATGAGCAGATCATTCTGTTGATCTCCATTCGCGTCAAAAATAAGCGCGTGAGTATCTTCATTGATTTGTGTGTCGTTGGCGTCAGGTAATTCTTGTGAGTCGAAATTTCCAGTTTCATCTTGTAACCAAATTTGAGAGGGTTGTCCTTTGGCTCCTAACGTAATGATATCTTCTCTTAGATCATTATTTAAATCTCCAGTCGTGATATAAGGACCTAAATTGGTACTCGCATACGGAATAAGAGGCGATCGACTAAATTCTATAGATGTGGCATCTTTGTGTTTGAAATCTATAGGTGAAGGAATATTTGTGATCAAAGGGGGTTGAATTTCTTTTTGATAGTTATACGTGTGTTCTAAAGCATTTCGATAATCAAGCGTAATGGTTTGATCTGCTTTAATATTTTGAAGTGTTTGATGTTTTCCATCTTGCCAGATAACTTGTAAAGAATCTATTTGTTGATGTGTTCCTACCCCTGCTAATAGCGTTGGAGGACTTGCCGATAGATAGCCTTGGGTGGTGAAATTTTCAAAAAACTGTTTTTGTTCTTTGGTATATATAGAAACCTTTGCGCCAATTCCTTGTGTGTTTTTATCACTTCCTTTAAAACGGATTTTTAAATAGTGTGTGCTACTAGTGTCTTTACGTGTGGTGTTTTCTAATATAAATGCTTTTTGATTTACATTATTTACCACAAGGTCCAAATCTCCGTCATTATCAAGGTCTGCATAACTAGCTCCATTACTAAAAGAAGCTTGTTCTATTTGCCATTGATCACTTACATCTTCAAATTGAGCGTTTCCTGTGTTTTTGTAAAAGTAATTGACTGTCTTCTTTTCTGGAAGTTCATCTATAAATGCGAGTTCATCAGGGCTCATTCCTTTTCCGAGTCTTTTTTGAATACTTTCATTAGAGATGAAATTCACAAAGTCCATATCATTAGTGGCTCCTTGGATTCCATTGGTGATATAGATGTCTTTGTGTCCGTCATTATTAAAATCTGCAATGAGTGGTGACCAAGACCATTCGGTGGCTGAGATACCACTTAAGAAAGCAGTTTCTGTATAGGTGTCATTCCCTAGATTAAGGTGTAATGTATTTTGCATGAACTGCGGTTCATATCCATTACGCAGTTGATTTTGAAAGATAGGGTAATTGTATTCGGCACCAGAGACTTTTAGTGTATGTAGGTCTTCCGGAAGCATATCTAAAGACATGATATCTGGATGTCCGTCATTATTAATATCTGAAATGGCATTACCCATAGAAAAATGCGAACTATGTCCTAGAGCGGATTGTGTGGAATTTACTTCTTTAAACGTTTTGTTTTTTTGATTGATATATAAGTAATCGTTTTCAAAGAAATCATTTCCTATGTATATGTCTGGGTATCCATCATTATTTATATCTGCCACAGAGATACCAAGACCGTATCCTAATCTACTTTGAAAAATACCAGAGGTATCCGTGACGTCTACAAAGACGCCATTTTGGTTTTCTAATAGTTTATCTCCGTAAATAGTATCTTTTTGTTTTCTTAGTGCTCCTTTGCCATAATTGCTGTTGGGATGTAATGAGTGATTAAGAATAAAAACATCAAGATCTCCATCAGTGTCATAATCAAAAAAGGTAGCTTGAGATGCTAATCCTTCCAACGCTAAACCGTAGTCTTTGGCTTGTTCTTTAAACTGTGGGATTCCAGAGGAATCGTTGCCTTGATTCACATATAAGAGATTTGATCCTTTTAAATCTAAATGTCCGCTTACTTTTGAGATGTATATATCAATACGTCCATCATGATTGATATCTACCGTAGTGACTCCAGTAGTCCACCCTTGACTATTGCTGATTCCCGAGGAGGAAGTATTGTTCTCAAATTGTAACTTTCCTTTGTTGATGTATAATTGATCTGCTTGTTGATTCGAAGTAAAGTAGATGTCTTCTAATCCATCATTATTAAAATCGGCAATAGCAGTTCCTGCACCGTTGTAGAAATAGAGGTAGTTTAAAATATTGAGTTCAGGTTTATTTTGAACAGTATTGGAAAAAGAAATACCCGTGTTTGTTGGTTCAACAAACTTTGGTTGAAGTTCTATTTTTTCTTTACAAGAGATAAAGAATAAGGAACTAACTACTATGACTAAAAGTGGTCTCAATGCGCGTTCAAAATACAAGTTTACTAAAAGAAAAAGAATAATAAAAGTAGTTAAACCTAGGGATAAAGTCTGGAAGTAAAAAATTAAGTTAGATTAGAAAATAACCTTCTAGACAAGTACAAGAAGTGTTCAATAGAACATAATTTTAAATTTCCAAGTAAGTTATTGAATATTAGACTTTAACTCTATTTGAAAAAGGGAATTTATTCAACTAGCTATTTCAAATTTATTGCTTCGCAACGCTATAAAAACAGAATTTCACTAATAAAAAAGAGGGTTGAAAAACAACCCTCTTTTTAAGCTTAATTCAAAGATGAGGTTTAATAACCTGGATTTTGAGTCAAATTAGGGTTTAAGATAACTTGACTTGCTGGAATTGGGAATACATTTAAATTAGTATCACCTACAGCTCCAGGACTCTTAAGTTCCCAGTTTCTAGTATATTGTGCGAAACGAATCATATCGTTTCTTCTCCATAATTCTGCATATAATTCACGTCCTCTTTCATCTAATAAATCTTGTTCAGTTACCGCTCCTAATGGTGCAGCTCCTCTAAGAACACGTAATGCGTTAACTTCTGCAGTAGCATCTCCACCACCACGTAACATCGCTTCAGCTCTCATTAAGTGAGCATCAGAGAATCTGAAATAGATTTCGTGTTCTGTAAATCCTCCATAACGAGGGTTGTACTTTTGAAGACGTATTCCTGTAACTTCATTATTATTAATAAGATTTACGTTACCATCACCATCTACAAATTGTCTTGTAAATGATAAAGGAGCACCTACACGGTCTTGTAGTGCAGCTCCATCGATCTCATATTGTTGTCCTATTAAGAATCCAAATCCTACAGCTGAACCAGCTTCAAAACCTGGGAAATTTCCAGACTCTGTAGTTCCAGGTGCTCCTGTAAAAGGAACTCCTTCAGTAGGAACAAATCCACGACGCTCTTCTTGACCACTACCAGGTACGTTTATATTAGGATCTCCTTCAAATAGATCATAGTATTCTGCAAGTGTTGAGAATCCATTCCATCCTCCTCCAGCAATTTCTGGAGCTTGGTTATAATGTAATCCATTCCAAATTCTATTTCCTACACCAGTAGGTAAGAACCAGATAGTTTCTGCATCTAACTCATTTCTGAAAACATCAAAGTATCCGCTTACTAAACCGTAACCTTCTCCTTCTATGTCATTCACTAAAGATACTACTTGATTCATATCAGCACCATCAGGTGATGTACCAAGGTAGACATGCTTATTTAAAAGCACTTTAGCTAATAAGTAACGAGCAGCTGCTTTTGAACCTCTTGCGTGGTTAGATGTATTATCTCCAATTCCTGACCCTGGTGCAAGTGCGGGTAAATTAGCAATCGCTGTGTTAAGATCAGATACAATTAAATCTATAGCTTCTTGTCCTCTTAAAACCGCAGGATCTTCTAATAAAGATGCTTCTGGATCACGAAAAGGAACTTGTCCAAAATTATCTAATACTACAAATGTTCCTAGTGCTCTTAAGAAATGAGCATCTCCTAGTTGAGCAGGTGTTGCATTAGAGAGTGGAGAAATTACTTGCGTTGCAGCAAAGTGAGTTTGGTTCCACTGGTTCCATACGTTAAGAATAAAAGCATGTTCAGTAGTCCAGTTGTGTTGATGTAACTGTCTCCAGATACCATTATCTCCCCAGTCAGATCCACGTGTTGGGATAAGTGCTGCGTCTGTAGTAACTTCACTCAAAGCAAATAAATTTGCTTGATCTCCTACTTGTCCATTAAGACTATTGTAAATATTCTGGATAAAGGAATCTGGATCTTCAACTCCTTCAAAACCAGCAGCAGTGATCAGAGAGTCTGTCTCTTCAACTTCTAGATCAGTACAAGATGTGATAACACCAAGTGCTAACATACCAAGTAATACTCTAAGTTTAAATGTGTGTTTCATAGTTTCTATTTTTTTTAATTAAAATCGTGCATTAAGACCTAATGTAAATGTTCTTGCTCTAGGAACAGCAACATAATCAATTCCTGCTGTAGGAATATTTGACGCATTGATCTGTCCTGTGCTAACTGAAACTTCTGGATCTAATCCACTATAGTCAGTGATTAAGAATAAGTTTTGTCCTGTAAGAGATAGTCTTAAAGAGTCAAATAATCCTTCACCACTTAATGGCCAATTATATCCTAAAGAAAGCGTTTGTAAACGTATAAAATCTCCATCTTCTAGGAATCTAGTTGAAACTGCGGTTGATGCAGCTCCATCTTCTCCACTTGTAAGAACATCTTGCGTTACGTTTTTACTAATAGCTAATCCACCTGCAGTAAAGAAGGCGTTGTCTGTAGCGTTATACACAGAGAATCCAAATTGTCCAGTGAAATAGGTAGAAAGGTCAAATCTCTTATAGCGGAAATTTAATGATAAACCAGAAGTAATTTCTGGTACTGCATTTTTACCTACAAATTTCTTGTCAGAATCAGGATCACCTACACCATCTCCATTTACATCTTCATAAGTTGGAAAGCCATCAGCATCAAAACCTGTAAATTCAGCAAGGAAGAATGAGAATAAAGGCTCACCAGCTTGAAGACGTTGTGCAAACGCTCCTGTTAACCCATTACCATTAATAGCTCCTGTGTCAATAACTTGATCTGTATCTTGTACTTCGTTTTGATTATATGCAATATTGAAAGCTGCAGAGAATCCCCAATCATCAGTATCTACAAAATCATAATTTAAAGCTAGTTCAACTCCTTGGTTGATTACTACA
The DNA here is from genome assembly GCF_937910895.1 of uncultured Dokdonia sp. Taxonomy (GTDB): domain Bacteria; phylum Bacteroidota; class Bacteroidia; order Flavobacteriales; family Flavobacteriaceae; genus Dokdonia. The sequence continues at coordinate 83,981 of NZ_CALEMI010000031.1, forward strand.
CCATCTGTAAGATTTCTAAAAATCGTAGGGATGTTAGATGAAGACGGAGCAGCAAGAGCACTATTTAATAATAGATCAGATGTTTCTTTACGATATATGTTGAAGCTACCATTAAAACGATCGTTGTTAAATCCAAAATCGATTCCAACATTAAAATCTAATGTTTCCTCCCATTTAAGATCTGGGTTTGTATTACCATTTACAAGAGTTCCTGGACGTGTTACGGTAAGGTCATTGGTAATACCTCCACCAGCAAAACGTTCTGTTCTAATAAACTGTGCATAACCTAAACCTTCTTGGCTACCTACAATACCAGCTCCAAGACGAAGTTTTAATGTAGATATGTTATCTCCCACAAAATCTTCTTCATGCATTTGCCAAGCAAAAGCACCAGAAGGGAAGTATCCGTATTGGTTTTCAGATCCAAAAGTTGAAGATCCATCCGCTCTAAATGTTCCTGTAAATAAATATTTATCAGCAATCGTATAATTTGCTCTTACAAAGAACGATTGAAGTTCATCAGTATTATCAAAGGTATCTCCAACAAAGGCTGACATGGTTCTGTTAAATCCAGCAGGTAAAAGATCGGTGTCACTAATTTCTGGGAATAAACGGTTGACGTAAGAATCATTGGTTCCATATCCAAACTGTTGAAAAGACCCTTCAATAACACCACTTGCGGCATTATAAGTATCCTCTAACTGAGTTAAAATGGTTTCTAAGTCCGCTGTGTTGAAACCAGCACCTTCTGCAAATACACCTCTTCTGTCAAATTCTTGATAAGAAAAACCTCCAACTATAGATAATTTAGAATTTGAAAATTCTTTATTGTAAGATAATGTAGCTTCTAATAATGAGTTGTCTTGAGTAAAGGTATTATAGTTTCCTCTTCCAATACCAGACACACCATTAAGTCCAACAACATTGCCCGAAAAAGCAGAGGCTGTTTGAGATTCAAGCTGATCGTATCCTACGGTTACTTTTGCGCTAAACTCATCTGTGATTTTATAGTCTGCAGATAAGTTTAATAACACTCTATCAGAATTAGATAATCCTTTAAAATTGGCAAGTAAACTCGCTGGGTTTAATACGTTATTTCCAGGATTAAAGTCAGGATCAGAAGGAATCGTTGGGTTTCCAGAGATAGAAGCTCCAATTAAATCTCCAGTTGATCCAGCGGTACCAGAAATAGGAGCTAAGTTGTCATTTACTCTAGACAAAGACCCTTGAAACGCTAGCGTTAATTTATCATCAAAAAATCTATGCTGTGCATTTAAACGACCAGCAATACGCTCTTGGGATTGCGTTTCAATAATACCGTTGGTATTACTGTATCCAAATGAAGCTCTTAGGTTACCGCCTGTGTAACTTTTAGAATAACTTAAATCTGTATTTCTTGAATAAGCAGTACGTGTAAGAAAATCTTGCCAATCAGTATCTCCTCCAAAGTCTGCAGCAGCAGGATCATTTCCGATACCTTCAACAGCACTTAAAAATTCATTTCTATTTAACAGGTCATATTCATCTGCAGTAACACTTGTACTTACCGACGTGTTTAACTCCCAAGTTCCTTTAGAATTTCCTCTACCACCTTTGGTCTGTATAATGATAACACCGTTAGCACCACGAGATCCGTAAATTGCGGTAGCAGATGCATCTTTTAAGATAGAAATACTTTCAATGTCATTAGGATTAATGAAACTTAATGGATTTCTTGAATTACCTCCTCCAATTCCTGGAGTGTTGGCAGTTGGTGCACCCGATGATGTTAATGGAACACCATCAACTACAAATAAAGGATTGTTTCCTGAACGGATAGAGTTTGACCCTCTAATACGTACAACTACGCTTCCTCCTGGCTCTCCAGAAGCTTCAGAAATCTGAACCCCAGCAGTTTTACCTTGAATTAATTGCTCTGGTGATTGGATAACACCTCGGTTAAATTCTTCCGAAGTAACAGCTGCTACAGATCCTGTGGCATCTTTAATTGTTGTTGTTCCATATCCAATGAGTACTACTTCATCAAGAGCATTGTCTGTAGATAGCGTTGCATTTACTGTGCTTCTTCCTGCTACGGCAATTTCTTGCGGAGTGTATCCCACATAACTAAATACGAGTATAGCATCACTTGCTACATTATTGAGAGTGTAGTTACCGTCAAAGTCGGTAGTAGCACCATTTTGAGTGCCTTTTACAATTACGTTTGCACCCGGTAGAGGACCACTTTCCTCGGTCACTGTTCCAGACACTGTCTGGGCAGTTGAAATTCCCGCAAAGAGAACCGCGACAAACAGCAGCATACTTTTAAGTAATACTTTCTTCATAAGATTCTTGTTTAAAATTAGTTTGCTTAGTTTTAAAATTTAGTGTTTTATTCACTTTATAAGCGCCTAATTTATGTAAAATTTACGTTAAATCAATAGGAATACAACGTTAAAGTTACGAAAACGTTTTCGTGTTTAAAAGCCTTTTTATCTAGTTTTATGCTAAATTTAGAACACTTTTTTTGATAAGTCAGTAAAAAGGAGTGCTTGTAATTGTCAAAAGTGTAATGGATTATAGTCTTTTGTAAAATGCAACTGATTTGTAAATAGTTATAAAATTTAGATAAAAAGTAAATCAAATTTTTTAAATGAATTACAGCATATACTTCAATATTTGAAAAGTATATTTGCATAAAACACATTTTTGGAAACAATACCAACACATCAAAATATCATCATTATTGGAGGAGGAGCAGCAGGTTTTTTTACGGCAATCAATACTGCCTCTAGATGTCCAGATACCTCTATTTTGATTTTAGAAAGAGGAAAAGAAGTGTTGACAAAAGTTCGTATTTCTGGAGGCGGTAGATGTAATGTTACCCACGCTGAATTTGTTCCAAAAGAATTATCGAAAAACTACCCTCGCGGAGAAAAAGAACTCTTAGGGCCTTTCCATACATTTATGACAGGAGACACGATCGCTTGGTTTGAAGATCGTGGCGTTGCTTTAAAAATAGAAGAAGATGGCCGGATGTTTCCCGTTTCTGACTCTTCAATAACTATTATTGATTGTTTTTTAAAAGAGGCGGATCAATTAGGAATCACGGTTTCTAAAAATCATTCTGTTCAAAAAATAAGTAAAATGGATGATTTGTGGTTTTTAGAAACTTCCCAAAATAATTTTACGTGCGACGCCCTTGTGATCGCTACGGGGAGTAATCCAAAAGTATGGAAGCTTTTAGAAAACCTTGGACATACACTTACACCTGCGGTCCCTTCTTTGTTTACATTTAATAGCAAAGATATTCGTATTAAAGACTTGATGGGATTGTCAAAAGAAGCGTCTGTTGAGATTGTAGGGACAAAATTACGTTCTGAAGGACCGTTGCTTATTACACATTGGGGGTTGAGTGGTCCAGGAATTTTAAAACTTTCTGCTTGGGGAGCGAGAGAACTAGCAGCAATGAACTATCATTTTACAATAAGAGTAAATTGGTTGTTGGACAAATCTGTAGATGAGACAATGGAGGACTTGATGAGTCTTAAAAATAAATTTGCAAAGCAGTCACCTCATACCTATGCACAATTTGACTTGCCTAAAAGACTTTGGCAAAACCTACTTATAGCTTCTGGTATTACAGAAGGAACTAAATGGGCAGATCTTACTAAAAACCAATTGTTGTCTTTAAGTACAGAACTTACGTGTGGTCTGTATGAAATCAAAGGAAAAAGTACTTTTAAAGAAGAGTTTGTCACTGCTGGAGGTATTCATCTTAAAGAAATTAATTTCAAAACCTTTGAAAGCAAGTTGCATCCTAATCTTTATCTAGCGGGTGAAGTCCTCAATATAGATGCGATCACAGGAGGGTTTAATTTTCAAAACGCATGGACTGGTGGTTATGTGATAGCACAAGCCATTGCTGCTAAATAAGTATATCCATTGTATAACGGAACTTTTGCTGAGTCCGCTTTCGCGAAAGCATAAAAAAGAAAAATCAAAGGCGAATTAATTCAATCGCCAAATCTCAAAGTTGAGTATCGTAGCAAAAGCCACCCAACACGCATAAGGGATCAACAAATACGCAGCACGTTTATCTACCACTTTGAACCATTTGATCGTAAGGAGTATCATAACAAACAATACACTAATCTCAATTAAAGCCCATCCAGGTTCTCGCATTCCAAAAAATAAAATACTCCACGTCGCATTTAAAATCAGCTGAAAACCAAAGTGATATAAAGCTGTCTGCACCCATTTATGATAAAATCCTTTATGCCAGACGAGGGCAACTGAGATTCCCATCATAATATATAGAACGGTCCAGACAGGTCCAAAAATCCAATTAGGCGGATTAAAAGGAGGTTTGTTAATAGTTACATACCAGTCGGTCATACTAGATTGCGTAGCAATGGCTCCAATGCCACCTATTGATAAACAAAAAATCACTGCAATAATAACTTTGATAAAGAGGCGTTTTTTCATGGAGTGATCTTTTTGGTTTGGTTCGTCAGCAAAAATGAATGTTGTTCGTAATCATTTCACACAACCAATTTATAAAAAAAGTCCTAAACGCTTCCATTGTAATAATAGAAAGACAAAAGTTATCTTTGCCAAAACTTGAATTCATATATGTCTGAAGATTATTTCCTTTTCAACTCAGAAGCCTCTTTGGCATCCGCAGGGTCTGTAAGCTGGCAATCTCCAAGTAATATTGCACTCGTAAAATACTGGGGAAAACACGGAGAACAACTACCGCAAAATGCAAGTATCAGCTTTACATTAAGCAATTGCCATACCACCACCACCTTACATTATAGCCCAAAAGAATCTGAAGGTTTTGATTTTGAAGTATACCTCGACGGAAAAAAAGAAGATGGATTTGAACCCAAAATCGCCAGTTTTTTTAAACGGATAGAAAAATACGTACCTTTCATACATAAGTTTCGTTTTAAAATCGAAACCTCCAACTCCTTTCCACACAGTTCAGGAATTGCTTCTTCGGCTTCTGGGATGAGTGCTTTGTCATTGTGTATTATGGATATGGAGCGAGTACTTCATCCAGATATGACAGATGCCTATTTTATACAAAAAGCCTCTTTTTTGTCTCGACTAGGTTCAGGAAGCGCTTGCCGAAGTTTGAAAGGGCCGCTCATTGTTTGGGGCGAACACAACGCCATAGAAAATAGTAGTGACCTCTACGGAACACCGTATCCGTATGAAGTACACGCCAATTTTCAAGACTATCAAGACACGATTCTGTTGGTGGATAAAGGAGAAAAACAAGTAAGCAGTACGGTTGGGCACGGGCTGATGCATGGGCACGCTTTCGCGAAAGCGAGATTTACCCAAGCCCACGACAACTTAGTTCAGTTAAAAACCGTATTACAATCCGGAGATTTAGATGCGTTTATTGCACTTGTGGAAAGTGAAGCACTCACACTACATGCCATGATGATGACCAGCCATCCGTATTTTATACTAATGAAACCTAACACGTTGGAGATCATCAACCGAATTTGGGAATATAGAGCAACCACAGGTTCAAAAGTATGTTTTACATTAGACGCAGGTGCCAATGTACACGTATTATATCCCAAAGCAGAAACCCAAGAAGTACAGCATTTTATAGAAACCGATTTATCAAAATTCTGTCAGAACAATCACTATATTGATGATTGCGTGGGAAATGGAGCAAAAAAATTGTAAATTTGTATTTACCTATTTAATTAAGCCTATGAAAGGTCCCTTATTTTATTCTAAAATTCTCCTGTTTGGAGAATACGGAATTATTAA
>NZ_CALEMI010000032.1 GCF_937910895.1 uncultured Dokdonia sp.
ACAGAACCTTATGGGAAACCGCCATGTTAGCAGAAAATATAGCTCCTGAAATCCTAGAGAAGAACCCGCCTCAGCGCTTTGTGCATTATAAAGAAATCTATATAGGTCACACGCCCACAACCAACTATCAGGAAGTAACGCCCATGAAAGCCTATAATGTATATAATGTGGATACAGGAGCGGCTTTTAAAGGGAAACTCACGATTATGGATATAGATTCTAAAGAATTTTGGCAAAGCGATCTCTTACCATCTTTATATCCTGATGAGAAGGGGAGGAATTAAAGAATCATGAATTTACATCTAAAACCCTATAAAGAACAACTTACAGAATGGCCACAAAGTGGGCATCATATTATGGCACAATATGATGAAGAGAAGGTGATTGTATATCAATCCTATCGACCAGCCATAGGTCATTTTGCAGCACAGCATCAATATTTTGGAGGTCCTTTTAGTTTGTTTAGAATGACATGGATCAAACCCAATTTCTTATGGATGATGTATCGTAATGGCTGGGGAACCAAAGAGGGACAAGAAGTGATACTTGCCATCCATTTAAAACGAGAAGCTTTTGAGCGATACCTTAATCTTGCGGTGTATTCCAATTACCAAGAAGATATATACGGTACTAAAGAAGCCTGGCAAGTAGCTGTAAAAAGTTCGAATATCCGTTTACAATGGGATCCAGATCACGACCCGTACGGAGCTAAACTAGAACGAAGAGCGATTCAATTAGGTATTAGAAATAAAGAAATCGTTTCCTATTCAAAAGATGATCTCTTAAAGATAGAAGATATTTCTGCCTATGTACGCGAGCAATATCAATATGTACGTACTAAGAATCTAGATGAACTAGTCCTCCCTGAGGAACGTCCTTATCTACCTAAAGACCCAGAAGTCGTAAAACGGCTACGACTAGATGTGATTGATTTTTAAAGGCCTATGCTTTCAGAGCACTCATTTTAAGCTGAATAATACCTAGCTTATGTAGCACACGCATAATCAAATAGGTAACATCTAACTCATACCAATGTACCCCTCCAAAATTAGCTCTAGTGCTATGTTTGTGGTGATTGTTATGATATCCTTCTCCCATCATTAAGAAATCAAAGCGTAATAGATTTTTTGAAGTATCTGTAGTTTTAAAATTCACATAGCCATAAATATGCCCAAACCAGTTGATAATGACTCCGTGTATAGGTGCCATCAAAAATAATACAGGTAGTAATAACCATTGCCACCAAGCGGTGACCAGAAATGCAAAAAGGAGTGTATAGGTAATGATCCAAAAAACACGAGAGCCCCGCGATCCTGCAAATTGATCAAAACGTTTCCACTGCGGGATGTTTTTTGTGAATTTTTGGTGAACGGTAATCCGTTTATTATTAATGTCTTGATAGATGTTTTTGGTTTTCCACATCATCGAAAACAGTGTATTGTCATATTTTGGAGAATGCGGATCTTTTTCGGTATCGGTATAGGCGTGATGCATACGATGCATAATTCCATACCCATAAGCACTCAAGTAACTAGGACCTTGGGAAAGCCACGTAAGAATAAAGGTAATTTTTTCTGTTGTTTTAGACATCGTATAGGTCTGATGCGCTGCATATCTATGTAGAAAAAAAGATTGAAAAAACAAACTCGAATACCACAAGGCAATTACGATGATAAGTATAGCCATAATTTTTTTCGCAAAGTTACTATCGATAATAGCTACTTGCAATGAACCTAGGTTACTTAATGCGTTTCCGAATCCGACTTAATGCTTGTGGTGTAACGCCAATATAAGAGCTAATATATTTTAACGGAATCTCCTTAATCACCTCTGGGCGATATTTAAAAAGATCTAAATAACGCTGCTCGGCGGTATAATTAAGTAAGGTTTGTTCTCTTTTTGATTTTATGAGAAATAAGCGTTCGGCGGTGAGTCTTCCTATGAGATTCCCAATTTTGGTCGTGTTGTAGACTTCCTGTAAATCGTCGTAGGAAATACTTAAAAGAGTGGTATCTGTAAGTGTTTGCAATTCGTACAGCGAGGGTCTGCGGGTTAAAAACGAATCATACGCACTGATAAATTGTTCTTTAAAACTAAACCCAAAAGTGATTTCTTTAGTAGGGTCTGGCTTAGGAATATATAAGCGTATGATACCCGATACCACAAAAGAGATATGATTTTCTACAGCGCCTATTGGTAAAAAAATAGTTTTCTTAGGGATATCACGTCTTGTCAGTTTGGAAGAAAAAAAAGCCCAGTCAGCATCTGTGATTTCAGAAATCTGATGAAGATATTTTCGAACGACTTCTAAGGTGATTTCGGGACGTATACTCATGAGCTTGCAAGATAAGTAACTCCTGAATATCTATAGATAAAATATATACTTTATAGTTACATACTTTTCATTCTTTACACGCTTTCATACTTCGACCAGCTCAGTATAAACTTCTGCGTCGTTTCACTTCTTGAAAGCGTATACTTGCATAACAGTATCTCTTAAAACAATCAACTACAAGCCATCTAATTCAGCTTGCATATTCACGCGTGCTTGTTTTTCATACAATTCTTGATATTTTTTGGTGAAAAAAATAGCAGATTTGGCGAGTGTTTGCTGTAAAAAACGTTTACGTCCACGTTTGTAAAGCAACAGCGGGATGTTCTTATATTCTTTTCGAATCGCTTGACAATAGGTTGTATATGTTTCTGGAGAAGCACCAAGAATAGACAGATCCATATCTAAAAATAGCTGAGTAAGTGGCTCATCAGAGGTGTGATGGGCTGTAGCAAGAATGATCGTTTCTATCTGCTCACGAAGAGAGATCGGAATCTGGAGTTCTTCTAACCATCGTTTTGCACATTGAGCGCTCTTACGTTCGTTCTCTTTAGAAGAACTATCGTATATAACATCATGAAATAATGCCACGTGAGCGAGTATCATGGTTTCTACGTCAGATAGGTCGGCGTTTTTAATGTGTGTAAATAAATCGGCTACGTGAACCAAAGTATGATACTGTCTATGTTTCTGAGTGTACTGTTTTTCTACTTCTTTAAAACATGCGATAGTAATAGCAGTATCTCTACTTTTAGAAAGTGTTAGCCACTGTTGATATATATGTTTGTTTTCCATATTCAAAATTGCAACTCCTAGAAACCATATCCATTGATGTATGATAAGATTTTTAAATTTCTTTCCGGATACGACTCAAAGACTCTGGCGTAATGCCCAAATAGGAGGCAATATAATGATGCGGAATCATATTAAGTAAAGACGGGTATAGTTTTATAAACGCGTTATACCGATTTGTGGCGGTTTGAAACTGCAAGGATTCGATACGCTCCATCGCAAGGATATAATTATACTCTGCCATACGTCTCCCAAAAGTATTTAATGAAGGGCTTGTATCATATAATGACGTCCAATCGCTGTAGGAGATAGAAAGTAAGGTGCCTGGAATAATACATTCCACAATTTCTACACTAGGGGTTTGGGTGAGGAGACTTACAAACGAGGCTACAAAAGGATTTCTTGATTCGTAATTAAAATAACTGGTGATTTCTTTTCCATCTTCTATTCGGTAGACTCTATAAACCCCTGAAACTACAAAACGCAAGGTGTCGCACACTTGCCCTTGTTTTACAATTAGATCATATTTGTGATAGTTTTCTACAGAAAGATGATGTTCTATGGCTTTTTGATCTTTTTTAGAGAGCTTAATTGTAGAAGCAATAAAGTCAAATAGTGTTTTTGTAGGTATAGACATTGTATAAATATAATTAATAATTTTCTGGGTACGCTTTCGCGAAAGCGTCCTTAGAAATATACCTTTTAACACGTATGGTTTGATGCTTTATAAAGGCATATTATGAAGTACTGAAAAGAGGTAGGAGCAGGTAAAGTCAAGAATGAGGGGTCAATAAACAAAAAAAGAAAATGAGATACATGATTCTTTTTTGTATATTTAAAATCCCTTTTTTAGACAACTCCCCTTTAAATACCGAAACTATTTTGAATAGTTGTGACTATAGCTAACACCGTAGTTACTGCTGTTTTGAACTTTTATGATGTGTGTTTTTCTATTAAAATAAAAGATTATGACTAAAAAGGCAAAATTATACGGCACGAGCGCCAAGGTAGAACAAATGCGTGTTTCTTTACCCGCAGAAGTAGCTTCCAATTTTGAGCTGAAAGCGCATATAGAACTTTCTACCACTCGATCTCATAGTAAAGAAATTACCGTCGAATTTGAAGAAAATGACTTAGTCGCCTTACAATTTTCTGACAATACGGAGTGGATAGGGCATCCTGAGGATATTCAAGAAATTTATGATGAGCGTATTGTCAAAAAGAGATCATCTACTAATGATGATTATATCTTTGAAACTCAAATATCAACACAAGCAGATAGTAGAGGTGCTGTAAAACAAACAGTTATTAAGTTTTTTAGCATTTTCAAACCCAACAAAAGCGTTGCTGCTACTGCGATGACAGAACTGGGAATTAAGTATGATCAAAAAACACAACCCAATCCTGGTTTATATGCCATAGATGAAAATTTTAAAAGAATTCCTTTTAAAGAGAATAAAGAAGTACAGCATTATTTAGTATTAATACATGGGACGCTTTCTACTTCTGTAGACGCCTTTGGGCAACTTCAGGAGAGTGATGCTTGGAGTAAGCTACGAGGAAAATATAAAAATAATGTAATGGCTTTTGACCATTATACATTATCAGAGAGTCCTTTGAAAAATGCGTTAGATTTTTTAGAAGCCTGTCCTGAAAAATGTAGCTTAGACATTATGAGTCATTCTCGCGGAGGGCTCGTTGCCGATATTTTAGCGAAGTGTGATTATAATAATAATGAAAATCATGAAGTAGGTTTTAGTAAAAACGAACAAGATATTTTTCTTAAGAAAAAAGAAAAAGCGGTAGCAGCAGGGGAGAATGGACTACAAGAATATGACTTAATACAAGAGATTAACAAGCTTGCTCTTAAAAAGCAAATCACGATAGGCAAAATCGTTCGTGTGGCAGCACCCGCAAGCGGAACTACTATTTTGTCTCAAAGAGTAGATCATTTCTTTAACCTCTTATTAAATACGATCTCTCTTGCCTTTGGGATTAAAAATCCGCTCTATGGGATTGTCAAATCATTTTTACTAGAACTCATCAGTCAAAAAGATGATCCAGATGTTTTAGCTGGATTAAATAGTATGATTCCGGGATCTTTATTCCAAAAAATGTTGAATGCAGCAGATACGACAGTTGAAAGTGATTTGTATAACATTATAGGTGATGCCGAAGTAGGAGGCGTGACTTTTGAATCACTCAAGGTTATCCTTGCCAATTTATTTTATAGAGCAGCAAATGATCTTGTCGTAGATACGAGTAGTATGGTCCATGGCGTCAAACGC
>NZ_CALEMI010000033.1 GCF_937910895.1 uncultured Dokdonia sp.
CAATTTAGCAGGATCTAATTCAGGAATATGATTTGGATGTTGAAAATACATATATATGTATATTTATACTATATGTATCATCACTAAAAAATTCCGCTTTTTCTGTGTTAAAAATATTATTTTTTCCCTTGTAAATTTTGTTTTCAAGTATTTTCAAAAATTTAGACACTCCTGATGAGCATCCTTTTGTACAAGAAACGAAGGAAAGAATAGCGGGTTTAAACGAAAAACGCCGTCAACTTTTAGAAAAAGTAAAAGATACTAACCAAGAGATTACAAAAGAAGTAAAAGAAGTATTTACGGGAGCTATGAAATACCTTGTTGATGCTTTTGAAGAAGAAGATGTAGATAGGAAAGAATTAATTTATATGAAAGGCTTAGATGAATATCCTAATGATGCATCTCTACATGGTGATTACGCTAGTTTTTTATATAATATTAAGAATTATGATAAAGCAGAAATATATTATAAAAGATCACTTGAATTAAATTCTGAAAATGCTATAACTAATGCAAATTATGCACTGTTTCTCGAAAATATTAAGGATTTTGATAAGGCAGAAAAATATTATAAAAAATCTCTTGATTTAGATTCTGAAAGTTCAGTCAATATTGAAAATTACGCAAATTTCCTCTTAGAAATTCGTAAAGATTATATCCAAGCTGATAATTACTATAAGAAAGCTCTTGAATTAGAGCCTAAAGACCCTATTTTCAATATTAATTATGCAAACTTTCTTACTTACTATTTAAAAGATTATGATAAAGCTGAGTTTTTTTATAAAAAAGCACTTGAATTAGATCCAGAAGAGTCAAATAATAACTCTAATTATGCATTATTTCTTGAGAGAGTTAAAAATCAATATGATCAAGCGGAAATATACTATAAAAAAGCACTTGAATTAGATGGTACTCATGCTATTAATACAGCTAACTATGCACATCATCTTATTATATCAAAACAAGATTTTAAAGAAGCTAAAAAATATATAAATAAAGCTTTTGAACTTGTAAAGGAAGAACTATTAGATGTATTTTTAGAACTCTGGTTTTATAGATACGCACATTATCCAGAGTGGCAAACACAAGCAGAAAAAGAACTAGAAACTTTATTAATGAAAGGGGCAAAATCTATTGCATGGAACTTTGATCCACATATTGAGATTGCTAAAAAGAACGGACATCCCAACCCCGAAAAACTACAAGAATTTGCAGATCGAATTTCTAAGATAGACTAACCAGTTTCGCTCTTTTTTACATAAGTCATTTTTTTTTCATTAATTAGCATTTCTTAACATGAATCAATTTGTAAAATAGCTATGAAAAAATTAATTTTTGCTTTCGTCCTTCTAGGAACATGTACGATACAAGCACAACTAAAAGGAATTACAGAAGTAGGAGACCAGGTATTTCTGTATAGCAATGGAACTTGGAAGTATGCAAGCGAAGTAGCAGCGAGTTCAACTACCGTAACTGTAAATCCTAAGCGGTTTGTAAAAGATGAAGACGCTACATTTCTTCTTAAAAGTACCAAAGTAGATATCGGTGTTTGGATAGATCCAACAGAATGGAGTTTTCAAAAATCACAAGATAATCCTGAAGCAGAATATGAATTACAATTAAAAGGAGAAGATTTATATGGGATGATTATTGCAGAAAAACTTGAGATTCCTATAGAAAACCTGAAGGATATAGCATTAGAAAACGGTCGAGAAGCTGCTCCCGATTTATATGTAGTACAAGAAGAATACAGAATAGTAAATGGGCAGAAGGTATTATTCCTACAATTGAATGGAACCTTACAGGGTATTAAGTTTACCTATTACGGATATTACTACTCCAGCCCAAGCGGTACTGTACAATTTATCACTTATACGTCACAAGGTCTTTTGAGTTCGTATATTGACGATTGTGAAAAAATCTTGAATGGCTTTGTAAAAGTTCAGTAAATAAGAGTTTTTTATAACTTAAGAATCTAACCTAACCAACTAGAGAATTCCCCATCTAATTTTTATTAGATGGGGAATTTATTTTTACGATTATTGTAGATATAATGTGAAATCAGTCACATTGATAGATATGTAGTTACAACCTACATTTTGGTCTCTATAAGGTCTTGCAATAATGACATTATAAAATGTGGTATTTAAGGAAGATAATACATTTGACCGAGCTGCCATATAGGAACTGCATAATGTTATTTTAGGCTTTTCTGGTAAAATTTCCCATCCTGGTCCTCCAGAAGTTTGAGTCGTTAACGGATGCGCACCTACGATGTAATTTTGTATATCTGGAGATCCTCCTATTGGAAATGGACCATTAGGTGGATCTCCGTACTCAATGCCATTAGGAATGTATAATTCTATACAATTTTCATTTGTAATTTGATTAATAAACGATGTAGCAAAACCTTCTGCCCAAACTTGATAATTTTGTGATGATTCAGGCATTTCAGGTGGTGGAGGATTATCACTTAACAATGCACTATTAGGAGGACGCTGTACTCCAAAGTTAGGCCTACAATCTCCAATGTAATATGCTAAAAACTGTTCCTTAAACGCTACTTTAAAGTTTGTATAATTAGATTGATTTCCTAATAAAGCCTGTATAGGAATCACTGTACCATACACAGCAATAGCATTATTTATTTCTGTCATAATACTTGAGTTTTGTCCTACGATAGTATTTGACTCCGCAAGTACCTCCGCCGTAATAAAAGCTGTCCATTCCATTTGAGACCTAAATACTTCAATATCGTCTTCTATTGTTCGTTGTGATGATTCTTGAGTAGCGGTAGACTCTTTCTCTTGAAGAATGATTGCAGTAGCTGTTGTAATTTCATTTTCTAAAACCTCTTCTGTAGTACATGATACCCATAATAGGATCACCATAAAACTTATGTATTTTTTCATATATATACTGTATTTTAAATACGAATGTATTTGATATTTCCTTTCTTACAAGTAGTATTGCGTTTAAGAAATAGGATGTTTAGTAAACGTGGCTATGGGTTTCGTAAGCGTTTATCCAAATAATGTTTTTAGCACTTCATTTTTCTTTCTACTCGAAATAGGGATTTTAATATCATTAGTAAGAATAAGAAAACCACTTTTGTCATAACGTTGCACATGATTTCTATTAACTACGTACGAGCGATGACATCGTATAAAATGTGATTGATCAAAAACAGCATCATAAAATTTAAGCGTACGAGCGACCATAATAGTTCCAGAAATAGTAAAAAAGGTAGTGTAATTACCATCTGCTGCACAATAATAAATATCTTCTTGTTGTAATACGTGCATCGCATCACTAGTGGAAACCACAATTTTTTCTATATATTTTTCAGAGTAAAATTGAGAAGCAATCACTCTAGAGTCTGGAAGGGTACTTCGCGAGGAGACAGAGTTGATTGCTTTTTGAATCCCAGCAACAAATTCGTCTTCATTAATAGGCTTCAAGATGTAATCTAACGCCCCTATCTTAATGGCTTGTATCGCATGCGTGTCATGCCCCGTAATAAAGATCAATGCAAAATCTTGATTGCTAATTTTTTCTAAAAGATCAAAACCAGAACCGTCTCCTAACTGAATATCTAGTAAGACAAGATCTGGTCGATGCGTTGTAATTTCTTTGATTCCAGAGGCAACACTATATCCAGTTCCTACAATGCTGATCACATCTTTAAAATGTGCTTCTAGGAGTTGTGAAATGTCTGCTCTAAAAAGCGGTTCGTCTTCAACTAAAACAACTTTAATCATTTGTATAAGATTTATAGGGGAGTTGAAAAGACACAATAACGCCTGTTTTAGTAGGTGTTGTTGTATTATCTTTAATGAGGACGGTTGTCCCTGTTTTTTTAGAAATAAAATCGGTTATTAATGCTATAGAAGCCGACTTTTTAGATCGTTCTTTCTGTTGGATACCTTTTCCATTATCTTCTATCGTGCAAAAAAGTTTTTTATGCTTTCGCGAAAGCGTAATTAGCAACACTCCCGTATAGGTACTATCTGCAAAACCGTGTTCGATGGCGTTTTCTACAAAGGGCTGAATAAGCATAGATGGAATATCGATAGTGTCTTCTGGCAGTTGGTTGTCTATTGTGTATGTAAAACGTTTAGGAAAACGTAATTGCTGTAATTCTAAATACTGTTCTATAGACTCAAGCTCGTCTTCTAAAGGAACATAGTTTGCCATAGAATTTTCTAAAACCAAACGTAATAGTTTTGAAAAACTATTCAAATATTTAATAGCGAGTACGCTATCTGTTTTGATCAAGCTCTGGATCGCGTACAACGCATTAAATGTAAAATGCGGATTCATTTGTGCGCGTAGTAACCGTTGCTGCATCAGCAGTTCTTTTTGTTCTTCTTTATATCGCCTGAATCCTATAAATAGGATTATTCCTAACAGTGAAATAATACCAATAGCGCCAACAATACCTCTAAATCTTTTTTTGTCAAAGGCTGCTTGCTGATTTTTGAGTTGTAATTCTTGTTGCTTCTCTTTTGCCTGTGTCAACGATACAAGTTCCTTTGAAAATTTTTCTCGATAGGCTACATCCTGATATTTTGTAATGGTATCTAAAAGTGTGATGGTATTTCCATAAGCTCCATTGGAAGCGAGTTGTAATCGCAATTGATACTTTAGCACGTTGCGTTGAAGGCTTTCTTCTAGGTTTTGAATCCCAATAGATGAGAGCGTGTCCAAATATTTTTTGGCTTCGTCGTATTGCTTTAAGTCTATGAGTACCTCAGTAATATTAGCATAGCCAACGGCGATCGTATTGGGAACATCAAAAGCATTCTTATCTAGCTTTTTCATCGCAGTAACTCCTTTTTGATATAAGGAGAGACTTTTTTCTTTATTCCCTTCAAAATACTGATATACGCCATAATTTGTATATAGTAATTGTGCTGTATTTGGGGTAAGCTCTTTAATAGCAATGAGACTGTCCAGCGTTGTAAAGGCTTGTTTTTTATCTCCTAAATATAGATAAGAAAGATGTGATCTGTCCAGTAAGGCTAGTCGTAAACGCTCTTTAAGAAAGACATTGGAGGGCTCTTGATCAACCATTCGAGTAAGAACAGCTATTCGCAGTTGATTGTTCTGTGCTGCTTTTTTATAATTACCAGTAGCTTCATGATTCACTTGCTTTAAATAATTGAGATGTACTAAGCCAATATCAAGACTTGGAGAAAGATGTTCTTCAAAATCTCTAGTAGTGGTAATTTGATTTCCTAGTTCTCCTTTTATTCTGTATAAATCCCAAAGTTTGTAATAGAAGACAGCTTCCTTTTCAGTATCAATAGGTGGTTTGGTATGCGCTATAGTTTTCTGAAAATATATGAGGGCAGCGTCATATTTTTTTTTGCTTACATAGGCATTTGCTATGTGTTCATAGTATACGGTTTTTATACTATCGGGAACTGTTTCTAAGCTTTTTACCGTTTGTAATGTGTAGATTTTATCTGTATTAGATAAAGTATCTATGTGCGTGAGAAGGTCTGTTAATTGATCTGAAGAATCAGCTTCTTTTTTTGTTTGCTCACAGCCCAATAATAGGCTTAGGATTAAGAGAAGTAGAAAATTTTTATACACAACGCTAATAGGCGTGCATATTTTTACTTTTAATACATAATAAAGGGGCGTATTGTCTAGAATCACTAACGTTAATTATTTCCTTAAAATAAACAAATAATTAATAATAGAAGTGAACACCGATCATAAAGTATAGACCTGATCGCAGATCAGGTCTATACGATCTTTAATTAAAATGGAATACAGCCAAAAGTGCCACATCTTCCAGGACAGGCACAATTACCAGGACTACCAGAAGCAAAACAGCGAGCCCCGTTACTTAATCCAGCACATCCTATTTGACATTCGATAAGAGTTGGAGTAATCCCGCCTTTAATTTCTTTTTGTTCAAGCGTACTAAGCGTACTTGCTCCTTTAAGATTCATTAATTTTTTCATAATACTAAACTATTAGGTTACTAATTATTACTACTATTTTAAAACATTCAGGTTGATGTCTTAAATGAAGTAGCTTATGTATCAAATTACAAGAAATAAATTCTAAAAAAAGGTACTAATGTGTAAACGCTAATAAATACTGATTAAACGTATTCGTCTGTTTAGTAAATGTTTAAGTAAGCATTGTTTTAAGTGGAATTATATAGAAAGAAATAATAGATGCAACGTTGCTTTAAAAATAACCTCAAAAAAAATCTACCATTTTAAAATAGCAGGATATATATAATAATGTATATAAAAAGAACTTTTAGTTTTGTTCTTCAGCTTTTCGTTCTTCGATCAGCTTTTCAAGTTGTTTTCCATATTTAGATCGCTGTATCTTTTTTGGAAAGCGATTGTATATCGTATCTAAAAATGTCACATTGGCATCAGGTATCTGACTCAACATAAGAAAAGGAGCCATTTCTAGACTTGCATGTGTAGACGCAAACTGTCCCGTATATCTATATTTAGATTCTAATAAGCGTTGTAATGAGTCGTCATATTTAAGAATATCTTCTTGAACTCCAGAAATTTGAGCCTCGTAAGATCCTTTAATAAGATCAAGGTTTTTATCATTAAACTTCTGGTTCATTTTTTGAAACTCAGTCCATCTCATTTGGTTTTCTGCACCAATAACTGCGGCAAAACCTTCAAAGTTTTTAAGAGATGTCGTTATATTCATTTCACCGGGTTCTGCAAAAAATAAAATACGATCATCATATCCTGAGCCGTCCACTTTATCTAGATGTAAATACATCACTTCTGGCTCTTCTATGTTAAGAGAAAATTCAAATTCTGGATCACCATCTACCACTATAGAATCTAAGTTAATCAACGCAGTATCTTGAATACGTTGTAAATAGAGTGTTCCTTTTTTAAGACCTTTTACGGTTCCAGAAACTGTAAAGTTTTTTGATTCTGAACAAGCGACTACTACACAAGCCAATAACAAAAGAGCAAGAAATCTTCTCATTAATTAGGTTTCAATTAGATCACAAAGATGCTATTATTTTTATTGAAATACTAGCTTGTCGCTGCCATTTCCATTAAAATTGTACACAATATCGCTCCGTAGGTTCCTACAACATATCCAAAAACGGCAAGCAAGACTCCAACACTAGCTAGTGATGGATGAAACTCAGCCGCTACCACAGGTGCCGATGCAGCACCACCAACATTTGCCTGACTTCCTACGGCAAGGAAGAAAAAAGGTGCTTTAATCAATTTTGCCACAAGAATAAGTAATCCAGCGTGAATTGCCATCCAGACAACACCTATAGCAATTAATCCTGGATTTTCAAAAATAGTGGTTAAATCCATTTTCATTCCGATGGTAGCCACAAGAATATAAATAAAAACACTCCCTAATTTACTAGCTCCAGCGCCTTCATAATTCTTTGCTTTTGTGAATGATAAAAGAATTCCTATAAGAGTTGCGATAGTAACCATCCAGAAGAATTTAGAGCCAAAAGATGCTAATGCTGAATCTTTTGGAATATTTTCAAAAAGTCCAGCCATACCATCTGCTCCCCAATGTGCGATTCCAACAGCTCCAAAAGCAAGTCCCATCATCACCATAAGATCAGATAAGCTAGGATTGCGTTTTACACTCTCAGCAAACGTAGATACCTTTTCTTTAAGCTCCGTAATCGCTGTATTATCGGCTTTGAGCCATTTGTCAATTCGGCTCGATTTACCAATACCTAGTAGTAAAATAGCCATCCATAAATTGGCAACTACAATATCTACAAGTACCATTCCTCCATATTTATCTGGATTATATTGATATATTTCCAGCATAGCTGCTTGATTAGCGCCACCGCCTATCCAGCTTCCAGCTAGTGTGGATAACCCACGCCATACGGCATCAAAGTCGGCTCCTCCAACTGTTTCTGGAGATACTAAGGAGATCAATAATATGGCAATAGGCCCTCCGATAATGATTCCTACGGTTCCTGTAAAAAACATCACTAGTGCTTTTACACCTAAGTTTGCAATGGCTTTTAAGTTGATACTTAATGTCATTAAAACTAAGGAAGCAGGTAATAAATATCTTGACGCTACAAAGTACAATTGCGATGACTTATCGCTTATAAGTCCAAAAGAATTAAAAATGGCAGGAATTAAATAACACAATAATAGTGCAGGAATTACTTTATAAAAGGTACTCCAAGGTCCTGACTTTTGGCTTGAGGTATAAAATACGCCAGCTAGAGCAAGAGCAAGAAGTCCAAAAACAATGGCATCGTTTGTAAAAAAAGCGTGTTCTTCCATAGGTGTTTGTAATAAAATAGATGATTTCTAATGATTCTTTATACGCTTTCGCGAAAGCGTATTTAGCAAGACAATATACTTATAAATATAACCAATAGGTCACTTTTAGATTAAGAGAACGTACGCGAGGTGCAAAAACAGTATCTGTAAAGTAATTGTCATTATAGACTAAGAAAAGGTCTGAAAGGGGTGCAAAACGCCATTGAAGCCTCGAGTTGATGCTGAAGTTGTCTTGTTGCGAACTGTATTGAATAAAGGTCGCCCAGAAAACAGATTTATTAAAAGTAACATCAATACGAGGGCCTAGTAACCATAGGTTTTCTGTAGCAAAAGGAGCGGGTAAGGAAATGTGGTCAAATCTCGCATCTATCGCAAGATTAAAATAAGGTTGTAATCTGTAGTTGATATCTCCTCGCACAGAGACAATGTTTCCATTAAAAAATTGTCCTCCTGAAGGTTGTATAGTGTATGAAAATATTTTTCTTCTATCTGATTGATATCGCAATTCTACATTGCTATAGCGATACTCTGTATTTGCCGCTAGGGGAGTCCCATCAGATCTAGAGGGGTCAAACTCGTCAAAAAGGAAGACATAATTATTAGTAATATTAGCACTAAGTTGTGCATTATTTTTAAACTCAGCATCCCAACTTGTTTGGAAGGTATAATCAGAATTAAAAAAATCGAGTGTAGGTCGCCACGTAATGATAGGCGTAAAGGAAAAGATATGTCGATTTATTTTTCCTTTATTTGGGAATAATAAATATTCTACCTGTGGGTCTATTTTTAAAATATCAGTACGAGGTATGAATCCTAAATCTGATTGAAAATTATCTCCAATAAAAACACCACTACCGCGTACACGCCAGTTTCTACTATTATATTGTAAACGGGCACCACCAGAATAGTCATCGTCTTCTAATTCAGGTGTAAAGGATTTATGAAAATATACTTTTCCGTTCCAAGAATTATCTTCATTTGCCAAATTATAGTCTACACCTACCACACGATTATATTCTTCGTCAGAAGTAATAAAAGACTCGTCACTCGTATTTTGCCTGTTTACAAATAGAAAACTAATATTTGATCTACTAAAGAGTTTGTGCTGTAAAGCAACAACACTGTTATTATTACTTCCTATTTCATTAGTGGCATCAGTAGCGGTTTGGATATTTAAAATCCCAATACGTAGATCATTAGAGAGTTTACCGCTTAATCTAGCACCTGCAATGATATCATTTTGAATGGTCTCGTCGTCTGCATTTCTGGCAATACCAATCCGACGAGAAAAGAACGGGTTGGCATCTCTGGAATCTCCAAAATCTGCAAAGAGATCACTATTTTCTATAAAGAACTGCCGCCGTTCTGGAAGGTTGATTTCAAAACGTGTTAAGTTGGTCACTTGCTGATCTACTTCTACATTTGAAAAGTCAGGGTTAATGGTGGCATCAAGATTAAGGCTATTACCAATGGTCAATTTTGCATCACCCCCCACACCAAGATCAAAGGAATCCTCTCCAGTTTCATAGTCTTTTCCTACAAGTGTATTGATATAAGGAATGATAGAGATCGGACTTTTGGAGTTTCCTAGTGGTTTTTCAAAAACCATATCGCCCATGTAGGCAAGATTAAATATAAATTGGTTTTGTGGAATGTTTGTCCAAGTATTTCGCTCGTTTCCTTGGGTATCAAATTGGTAGGAATTAAAACGCCATCTTGTTTCGCCTTCGCGAAATTTGAATGCGGAAAACGGAATTGCCCATTCGCAGATATAATAAGTATCATATTGAGTAGTTTCTCCTACCCATTTGGTATCCCAACTCGTTGTAAAACCTCGTAACTCAGTACCGCCTCCAGAAACTAAGGCTTCTCTCAACACGCCTTCTGGATTAGAACCAAAGAGGAAAGCATTGGTACCATCATTAAATGTATCAAACATCAAGGTGACATTATCACTACCTCCAGCTCTAAAATCACGACGTAAGGAAGGAACAATAAATTCTTTTCCAATGGTGTAAATTTTAATACCTACATACAGTTTTTCATCATCGTATAGAAATCTAATTTCTGTTTGATTTTTTGCTTGAATGGTATCGGTAGGGAAGTATTGCCAGAACTCTTTGGCAGGAGCTGCTTGTTCCCATACCGCCTCTTCTAATTTTCCATCTATTTTGATCTCAGAATCGATGTATTTTACAAAAACTTCTTTATCTTGAGAAAAGGATAAATACGTAGTTTGTAAGATGATTAGAAAGAGTAATTTTCTTTGCATGAAAACAAATATATACTTAATACTTTGTTAACATAGTTTTTTATGATCCTTTTAACCAACTCTGGCGAAGCCTTAATTCGGGTCCTTCTGTAAAGTATTGTAATTCAGTAATAGTCGCTTTATTTATGATAGGAGTGTTGGTTTTTCCTGTTAAGACCATCTCTTGACCATCTCTTTCTATAGTAAAGCTAATCGCATCTCCTTCTTTCCAAGCGATTGATTGTGTTATAAGATCGTATATGTTTGATACATCATATTCAGTTCCATTCACTGCCTTTATTACATCCCCACCTTGTAAACCTATCTCATTAAAAAAGGAGTGAAGTTCAATACCAGGTCTCACAAAAATAGTATTATCTGCTTGAGAAGCATCAATATAAGGCGTTCTTGTTTCTAAGTCTAAAAAGTACTGTGTAGGAACTCTTAGGGTGTTGTATTCTAAGCCTACTTTATCAAAGAAAGCACTATAATTAATAGGGATAGTACCTATCACATGCTTTTCAAAAAATTCTCCAATAGCTGGATATGTCATTTCTGTTATTTGTGGTATAATAGCTTGATCCTCAAATGGACGATTAGGTCCATAACGATCTGTGAGTTCTTTCATAACACTTAATAAACTTCTTTCTCTATTGCTTTTTTCACGTATTAAAATATCCAAACACATCGCAATAAGTGCCCCTTTTGCATATACATTTCCATAATTAGAGGCATACGGCTCTTCCAAAATATTTTGGCTCATTTTAGTAAATGATAAAGAGTCATCATAGCTTTTGGAAGCTGTGATTTTACCAACGATGGTATTATAAAATTCTGCATTAGTAACAAGCCCTTGTTGTACTTGGAAATGTTGGGCGAAATATTCTGTAATTCCTTCATACATCCATAAGTGCATGCTCATTTCTGGATCATTGTATTTAAACTTATGAATCTGTGTCGAATGTAAATTTAATGGGGTTACAATATGAAAAAATTCATGAGCTACAACATCTATTATAGCAGCATCCATGGCTTCTTTAGGTAACATTTCTGGTAAAACAACTACCGTAGATTTATGATGCTCTAGTGCTCCAAAGCCTTGTGCATCATCTGGACCAACCGTACTTAGGTATAACAATATACTATAGCGATCTGTTGTATTCATAGTACCTAAATATGCCTTTTGAGCTTTCATCATATTCTCAATATTTGGTCTTAGGGTTGAAGCTTTTATAATATTGTTTGGGCTATATACACTTACTTCTATCGTAATACCCTCTATGACAAAAACCTCTTTATTAGGTGTGTTGTACATAATAGGATTATCAATCACTTCAAAGTAGCGTTTTGCTAGATAACTGTCTATTTGTTGTGGGTTTTCAAAAGTTGCTTTTGTGTAGTTTGCGTTTTTTTGAGAAGATAGCGATGTAGTTGCTTCTATATTTTTTGGTCTATTGATATCTATTTGATAGGTAAATTCTTCTTGATCTTTTATATATCCTACAAGCCCATGGAGATTAAGTAAAAATTGTTCATCCTTTTTAAAATTGGTTCCTGACGGAGAAAAAATATCATGTTCAGCTTCGATATCATAGGTATCGTTCACTTTATATTGAATATACTCAAGCTTACGAGCGTCTTCAATCAGCCAAGTATTAGGAGAGGTTCTTTCTACCTTTAATTTGGATCCTGTTTTAGAAAACACTTCCAAATCGTCTACATACTTACCATAATCATCATCAGAGTAGGTGCCAGGAACAGTTTCAGGAATATAAAATGTAATAGCATCTGCGGTTATGGTACCAGGTTGAATACGTACGTTTACTCTGTCATCTGATACGTTAACTAAATCTATAGCGACTTGTACTGTAGTATTTTTTGAAACGGTGAGATCTTGTGTAGACCCACAAGAAATTAGAAACGCAATAATAAGGATGTAAAAAGAGATCTTTTTCATAAATGAATTTTATAAGAATGTAAAAATAAGGAAAGCGTTGTTTATTTATGTAGCTGATAAGAAAGACTTACATCAGTTACTTATAAAATTTGTAATAACCTCTATAAGTTCTTTAGAAATAGGGCGTCTAGATTCGTTATAAGATTTTGTATTTTCTAAACCATCTGCTCCTTCTATGATACGTAATACATGATTCATATTTTCAATGAGTACCAATGTTGCATCAGGTTTGGCATTTTTAAGGGCTTCAGCTTCTTTAGTATCGACTTGGATGTCATTAGTTCCATTGACGATTAAGACAGGTACTTGTAATTTTTTAATTTCTTGTGTAGGGATGTATTGCATCCAACTAGCCATAAAGGGCTGTGTTTCTTTTCTAAAAATAGATGCTAATGCTGGGCTATAATTTTTTACTTTTCCTGTTTCTTTTAATTCGGTAAAGGCTTCTTTGGCTTTTTCTGTAAGATCGGGCATTTGTAATGCTATCTGACTTAAAATCGTCTGATCTATTGCTTGTCCAGGTCCCGCTAAAGAGATATAACCAGCAATATTTGATTGTTGTGCAGCAATCATTCCCACCAATGATCCTTGACTATGACCTATAATATAGATGTTTTGATATCTATTTTTAAAATAGGTAACTGTTGCTAAAGCATCTTCTACAAAATCATCAAAACGTAATTTTTCTTCATCTAAGGCCCCTTTTTTTAATAAGGTAAGCACGCGCTTATCATATCTAAAAGTAGCGATACCTGAAGCGGTTACCTTCTCGGCTAGTAAACGTAAGGAGTTGTTACGTGTTAATTGTTGATTACCATTTCGATCTGTAGGCCCAGAACCCGGAATGATAATGAGTAAGTTCTCTGTTTTCTCTTGAGGTTGTAATAGCGTTCCGTATACAAACTGATTTATTTTAATGTCTCTTTCGGCAGCAGTATTTTGTGTAAATACAGTGTTATTTTGTGTCAACCCAACGTGTGAAACTAAAAAAACAAGTGTAAATAAATGTACGTATTTCATATAATAACGATTAAAGTCTTACCTATTTGTAAAGGTACGAATTATGTATGGGTGAAAATGAATCTATTCTTGGTACTACTATAACAGGATGTCTTCATTTTCATTGTATTTTTGAAAAAAAATAAATCATGAAACTTATTATCATCACATTCTTTTTATTAAGTAATTCTTTGGTACAAGCTACTGGAATCGAATGGGGGAAGACTGGACACCGAACCACCGGAGCTATCGCCGAACAGTATCTTTCGCGAAAAGCCAAAAAAGAAATAAAAAAATTACTAGATGGGCAATCATTAGCCATAGTGTCTACGTATGCAGATGATATAAAGAGTGATGATGCATACAGATCTTATGGACCTTGGCATTATGTAAATGTTCCTTTTGATAAGACCTATGACACACATTCTAAAAATGATAGAGGAGATATTATACAAGGAATTACCAAATGTATAGAAGTCATTAAAGATGTAAATAGTTCTAAGGAGGACAAGGCTTTTTATCTGAAGATGCTCATTCACTTTATAGGTGATTTACATCAACCTTTGCATACAGGAATAGGAGATGATAAAGGAGGTAATGATTTTCAAGTACAGTGGTTCAGAGATGGTACTAACTTACATAGAGTTTGGGATACACAAATGATAGAACACTATAATATGTCCTATTCAGAACTAGCGACCACCATGCCAAGATTGTCAAAAAAACAAGTAGCACTTTTGCAAAAAGGAACTGTAAAAGATTGGATGGAAGATAGTCGGACACTGGTAAAAGACATCTATAAGAATACAAGCAAAGGGGAGAAACTGGGATATAATTATATGTACCAATATTTTGATCCGTTGCGTTCTCAATTGCAAAAAGGGGGAATACGTCTGGCAGGATTACTCAATGAGTTATTTGGATAGGGCTTTATAGTGTTAAAGATCGTTGATCTCTTTCAATACGTTGCTCTTATATTTTTTAGGAGTCATATTATTGTATTTTTTAAAAATACGAGTAAGATGACTTTCATCTGTAAAACCTAATTGATACGCAATTTCAGATACTGTAAAATCAGTATTTTTTAATCTGTATTTGATGAGATGTAATTTATACATCAATATATAATGGTGTATAGATTCTCCTGTTTTTTTCTTAAAGTATAAACTTATAGCACTATTGGTCATATTAAAGTGAGAAGCTAGGGCGCTTACTTTCATGAGGTTATTTTCATATACGTGTTGTCGTATATAAGATAAAATTTGATCTATCGTAGTAGGCGTATCTTCTTTTGAAGCCTCCTTTATAGGCTGAAACTCTCTTGTAATATTTCTTGCAATGATGCTTAAAGTCGTACTGACCATATTAGAAATATTATGTTTGTAAAATTCTTTTTTAGAGGTATATTCTTGAATAATAACATCGTGAATATGCCATATAAGGGTACGATCATTTTCTTCTTTTATAATATCTCCTGGTAAAAGATTAGGATGGTGTATGATCCTTTCTATACGATGTAACCAGTAAGATCTGTCAGGAAGATTCATTTTACTAGAAAAGAGTAATTCAGTAAATTGGAAGTAACAGAAAGTCGTTTCTTCCTCTATCTCAAAATGATGTTTGTCTTCAGGGGCGACAAGAAAAATGTCACATTTTTCATAAGAAACGATAAATTCATTTATATAATGCTTTCCTACTCCTTCTTCTATAAAAATGATTTCAAAGTAATTCCTTGGCTCTAGATCTTTATAAGTGCCACTTTTATTAAACTTTTTTACTAGGAATGTATCGTGTAAACTAAAACTCTTCGTCATGATGTTTTTGATTTTTACAATATTGTTAATATTCCTTCTTCTTACGAAAACGTTTTAGTTCTGTTAATTATCAGTAAGTTACGAATTTTGTACAATTTTTAGTGAAAAATATACAAGAATTACTATGCGTGCTTAGTATAATTTTGCACCCGGTTAATAAAGTGATTTTCATGAGATTTGAGGTGCTGTCACATATAGTTATAAAGTTTGCTATAGGATTATTTATGCTAGCACAATCCATATATCATATCGTGATATATGATTCATACATTTCTAAATTAGAAGTGTATTTAAAAAGTACTGAAGTATTGGATAACACTCTTTTTTACTTGACAGCACCTCTTTTTCCTTTTATAGAATTTGCTTTAGGCCTGATGCTTATGCTAGAAATTTATTATAGAGAAATAATTATGATTGTGGCGTGTATATTTTGCAGTATCACTCTGATCTATTTCTATACAGACTTTCCAATAAGCCGTTCATTGATGATGTTATTGGTTTCCCTATTATCTATATGGCTTTTTGTCAATAGATTTTATATAAATAAACGTAAAAATTTTAGCTACTTGTAAAATTCCCCAACGTATATATCTTAATTACGATATATACAAGACGATCTAGGACAAATTTCCCCCAATATATGATGTATGTTGTTTTGTCCTAGATCTTTTTATAAAACGGATGGCTTTCACCCCTTGATGGTCCGGAACGTAAGATTTATTCTTGGTTCTACAAATTTTGAAGTTTTTGGTACTTGATGTTGCCAGTTATGCTGTGTAGCGTCTTTCATAAGTAATAAACTCCCATGTTCCAGTGACATAGAGTGAACAGAAGACTTTGCCTTTTTACCCCTGAATTTAAATACCCTGCTTGCGCCTAGACTAATGGAGGCAATAGTAGGGTTTTTGCCTAATTCTTTTTCATCATCAGCATGCCAGCCATTGCTATCTTTTCCGTCTCTATAGAGGTTTAATAAGCAGGTGGTAAACTCAGTTTTTACCAATGTTTCTATTTTCTTTTTTATTTCGCTTAAAGCGAAAGTAAACGGCTTAGGATGCATTGTAATATTAGAATAGGAGTAAGGCAGGCTATTACTTGCGTATAATGCCGTAAGTCGTGGTTGTGGATATACTTTTCCAAACACTTTAATATCGTCTTGTTGCCAAGGTGTATCCTTATATAGGGTCTCATAATAATGAGACGCTTCCTCTGGGCTTAAAAAATCTGGATAATACATAACGTCTGCTCCAGGCAGGTCTAAGCGATAAGGTTCTGACGGAAATAATGACATCTTAAAATAGGATTTAAAGGTAAAAGTACGCCCAATACATCAATCCAAACTGAAGTAAAAACCGAAACCATAATACAGGTTTTGGATATTTTTTATGAAACTTCTCATCTACAATCATATACCAGTGTATCACTAAAAATATAATAAGCATAGCGATAATACCCCAGATCGCATACCTTCTCGTTTCTTCAAAACAGAGACCAACGCCTAAAAGAATTTCTGCAAAACCACTCAAATACACCATCTTTAATCCCGCAGGAATATATCGAGGCATCACACTTAAAAAAGCTTTCGGTTTTATAAAGTGCATACAGCCTATAAGGATGTACATAATTGCCATTAAATAAAGATGCCATGGAGTCATATATGTTACTTTTAAATAATTTTTAAAGTTAAATCTAAATATTCAAATGATAAAGCAACAATTTAGTTTAGTTTTCTTTAGTAACGTCTTTGAAAATCAGAAAACAATACGTACTTTTGCACTCCTTTTTGGCAACCTTTAGAAAGCCGTCAATGAAGGTATTTATAAAACGAAAAAAACCCTTTTACGGTTTTGAGGTTTAAAGAGCTTTCGCGAAAGCGTAAAATACAAAAACCCCACTGGCGAAGATTGTTTATAATCAGACCGGTGTAACTTTTAGCAAATGGCTGAAAAAACAACAAAACAGGAACTTGACGCTGCTGAGGCAGGTGTAACTGAAACTCAAGTTGCTGAACAAGTAGAGAAAGCGCAAGCTTCAAAAGCAGAGCAATCTCCTGCTCAAGAAAATCCAGAACAATTTCTTAAAGACTTTAACTGGGAAAAATACGAAGAAGGTATTGACGTTGTAGATGATAAGCAACTTGAAGAATTTGAAGCGCTTGTAGCTCAAAATTTTGTAGACACACTTAATGATGAAGTAGTAGAAGGAACTGTGATTAGTATTACAGATCGTGATGCCATCATTGACATTAATGCAAAGTCTGAAGGTGTAATTTCTCTTAATGAGTTTCGTTACAATCCAGACCTTAAAGAAGGAGATAAGGTAGAAGTACTTATTGATGTACGTGAAGACGCTACTGGTCAATTAATACTTTCTCACCGTAAAGCTCGTGTGATTAAAGCATGGGATCGTGTAAATGCAGCTCACGATGAGGGAACTATCGTAAACGGGTTTGTAAAAGCACGTACTAAGGGAGGAATGATTGTTGACGTTTTTGGAATCGAAGCATTCTTACCAGGATCACAAATAGACGTGAAGCCTATCCGTGATTACGATCAATATGTAAATAAAACAATGGAATTCAAGGTTGTGAAAATCAATCACGAATTTAAAAATGTTGTTGTATCTCATAAAGCGCTTATCGAAGCAGATATCGAAGAGCAGAAAAAAGAGATCATCGGGCAGCTTGAGAAAGGACAAGTACTTGAAGGTGTTGTTAAAAACATTACTTCATACGGTGTATTTGTTGATCTTGGAGGTGTTGATGGACTTGTCCATATTACAGACCTTTCTTGGTCTCGTATCAACCACCCGAATGAAATCGTTGAGCTTGATCAGAAACTAAACGTTGTAATCCTTGATTTTGATGAGGATAAAACACGTATCCAATTAGGTCTTAAGCAACTTTCTAAGCACCCTTGGGATGCTTTAAGTGAAACACTTAAGATTGGAGATAAAGTAAAAGGTAAAGTAGTTGTTATTGCAGATTACGGTGCATTTATCGAAGTAGAAGAAGGAGTAGAAGGATTAATACACGTTTCTGAAATGTCTTGGAGTACACACTTGCGTAGTGCACAAGATTTTGTAAAAGTAGGAGATGAAGTAGAAGCTGTAGTCCTTACTTTAGATCGTGATGATCGTAAGATGAGTCTTGGTATTAAGCAATTAGCACCAGATCCATGGACAGATATTACTTCAAAATACCCTGTAGGATCACGTCACGAAGGTGTGGTACGTAACTTTACAAACTTTGGAGTATTCTTAGAATTAGAAGAAGGTATAGATGGATTAATCTATATTTCTGATCTTTCTTGGACTAAGAAAGTAAAACATCCATCAGAATTCTGTGCTGTAGGAGATAAACTAGAAGTAGTGGTTCTTGAGCTAGATGTAGAAGGACGTAAGTTAAGTCTTGGTCATAAGCAAATTGAAGAGAATCCTTGGGATAAATATGAAGCTGACTTTGGCGTAGGTACAAAGCATACAGCTAGTGTTACAGAGATTGTAGATAAAGGTGCAACAGTAACGTTTAACGATGATATTACTGCATTTATTCCTACACGTCACTTAGAGAAAGAAGATGGTTCTAAACTAGGAAAAGGAGAAGAAGCTGAATTCCAAGTAATCGAATTTAATAAAGACTTTAAGCGTGTTGTAGCATCTCACATGGTGATCCATAAGGAAGATGAAGCAAAAATAGTTAAGCAAGCTGCTAAGAAAGCAAAAGCACAAGCAGATGAAGCAAAACCAACTTTAGGGGATGCTAATGATGCTCTTGCAGCTCTTAAAGCTAAAATGGAAGGTAAATAATCTATATTCTTTTTAAGAATAAGAGGATTTCTTCTAATATTATAAAACCCATCATAAGATTCTTATGATGGGTTTTTTTATGGATTTTAATTAAAATTGGCTAGTTTCAATAATCTCTTTCTTTCAAAAGGATCAAAGGCTAGAACTACAAAGCTTACTTCACAAATAAAGAAATAATCTTCTGTTGAATGTCTTGCAAATCAGTTGCAGAATCTTGATGCTCTTTAATGTTTGGTAGTTCTCGTTTTAATAAAATCACTAACAACTTTAGGAAAGCACACGCAGAAAGAATAAGTTTTTAAAAAGCTAATATCAGAGAAGAATGAGAGTAGTGTGATTGCAATTAAAAATATAATAGAAAGGTAAAGAGAACGAAGTCTGGTTCACCTCTTTTCTGTCTATCTTAATCACTTTTAAAAGATTCATAACATCCTTTAGTATTGTAATGTGTGGTATTGTAGAGGTGCTTACTTAAAGATAGATTTTCTAATCAATCTTCGTCATCTTTTTTTTTACATCTTCAGAAGATGAAATCGATGGTTTAGTATTTTCAAATTTAAGTTGTAGTGCTTTTGAAACCCAGCGATCATTTTTAATACGATCAGGAAAGAATTTGATAAGCTTTGTTACAGCAGCGATATCTTCTTCCGTAAAATTGCTAATCTGATCAAATGTAAAGATCCCTAGATCATTGAGTTTTGTTTCTGTATATGGACCTATACCTGTTATCTTTTGAAGATTATCTTTGTTCTCTGCACTTGCATATCCGATCCGATCAAAATTAATTTTTACGATATTGGCAGCAGCATCTGTACCTTTGGTAAGTACATCTTCAGAAAATGCTCTTTTTTGAAAATTAACTTGTTCGTATTCTTGATCCATGCGATCTTTACGATGGTTAGATTTTCTATTTTGGTGTTCGTTTTCTTCCTTTAGGTCTTGTATTTCTTTTTTAAGAAGATCAATGTCATTACTAACCTCTTCTTGACTTACTTTATGTCGATAACGCTCGTAGAGTGTAGCGCCAACATACCCAATGGTAAAAGCACCAAGCATCATCACAAAAGCCTCTATATAAGCTATGGGAATAGATATGGTATCTTGAGCTGCAAGTATGTTATTAATCAACAATAATCTCAATTCTATTATTTTTTTCGCGTCCCCAGACACTGGTGTTAGCTTCTATAGGGTTAGATTCACCTCTGGATATAGCAGATATTCTTGATCTTTTAATTCCCCTTTGGGTGGTAAGATACCATTTTATTTGTCTTGATTTTTTTAATCCAATCCTAAAATTATCTTCTGCATTTCCTACATTATCTGTATGACCAATGATAGTCACTTTTTTATCTGGATTTTCTATTAATATTTTTTTTAACTCCGTAGCATAAGCAATAATCGCTTTGTCTAATATAAGGTCTGTATTTGCGTACTGTGGATAGAAAATTTGAGAAGTAGCATTTGGGTTTTTATTTAGAACAACTTCTTTTTTATATTCAATAGCGGGTTCATCTTTATCTATATCTATCGTATCACTAATCGCAATAGATTTTTTAATTTCAGCTGCTAATAATTGAGAATCTCCTGTGGTATTATCACTTATATAGATATCATTATTAATACTATCATAAGAAGATTCAGAAGTAGTTGTTGTATCTGTAGAGATTTCACTAGAAAGAGAATCAATTTCTGTAGTTTCAGTCTCGGTGTACGTCATTTTAGGAAGGGAATTAGTGTCCTTTTTTTCTACAGAAATACGTTCAGCAGTTTCTACAGGAATATCTTTGCTTTCCTTTACGTGTATATAGTATATTCCAGCCGTAGCCCACAATAGAAATATAAAAAAAGTACCCCAAAAACCTTTCATTTACTGTTTTTCCCCAAAGTGATGTAAGTGATTACATATCAAATTTACTAAAAACTTTCCACTGTTAAGTAAATATTAATTTGTGTTATACACTTGTTTTTAACAAAAAATAGAATACTTTTGTATCTGTTATGAAGAACAATATATTACATCATCATCATTTTACATCAATCGCTCGAGCGAGGTGAAATGATATGCCTATACATTATTTCAAAACCCGTTTGAGTTATTCAAACGGGTTTTTTGTTTTGTATAACTCAAGCATTAATAAGTAAAAAGAAAAATGAACACAAAAATTAGAATCGCTGTCCAAAAATCTGGGCGCCTTAATGAAAAGTCACTAGCACTCCTTGAAAATTGCGGGATTTCTATTGACAACGGACAAGATCAATTAAAAACGACCGCTAGAGATTTTCCTTTAGAAGTATTTTATCTCCGTAATGGAGATATTCCACAATACCTAAGAGATGGTGTTATTGATCTTGCTATTCTTGGTGAAAATACATTAATCGAAAAAGGAGAAGATCTGCAAATTATAGAGCGTCTTGGATTTTCAAAATGCAAAGTGTCTCTGGCAATACCCAAAAATGAAACATACAATTCAGTTAAGGATTTTGAAGGAAAACGCATCGCAACATCCTATCCCAATACCGTTAAACGATATCTTAAAGAAAAAGGAGTTTCTGTAGAACTTCACGTCATTAACGGTTCTGTAGAAATTGCTCCCAATATTGGTCTTGCTGATGGGATTTGTGATATTGTTTCTAGTGGAAGCACCTTGTTTAAGAACAATTTAAAGGAGGTAGAAGTCATGCTAACGTCAGAAGCGGTATTAACAGTGTCGCCTAAAATCTCTAAAGAACGTAAAGAAATCCTTGAGAAACTCCGATTTAGAATTCGCAGCGTTCTTAAAGGACAACGCAGCCGTTATGTGCTTATGAATGTGCCTAATGCTAAGTTGGATGTTGTTATAAAAATACTACCCGGTATGCGAAGCCCTACTGTATTACCACTAGCAGAAAAAGGCTGGAGTAGTGTACATAGTGTGATTGATGAAAATAGTTTTTGGGATGTGATCGATCAACTCAAAGAAGCAGGAGCCGAAGGAATCCTAGTATGTCCAATCGAAAAAATGGTACTGTAATGAACAAAATTTATAACCCAGCGCCCAAGGATTGGCAAGAGATTCTAAAACGTCCTACACAAACCGTAGAAGATATAGAAGCTACCGTTACAGACATTTTTAAGCAAGTAAAGCAAAAAGGCGATCGCGCTGTAGCAAAATACACCTCTCTTTTTGATGGGATTGCGTTAGATACTACCATAGTATCTTCTCAAGAGGTAAGTGAAGCTGTAGCGGCATTAGATCCAGAAGTAAAAGAAGCCATACAACTTGCAAAAAGCAATATTGAAAAATTTCACGAAGCACAAAAAACAGAACGTGTTACTATAGAAACGACCCCAGGTGTAACTTGCTGGCAAGAAAAACGGCCGATTCAAAAGGTAGGTCTCTATATTCCTGGAGGAACAGCCCCCTTATTTTCTACCATATTAATGCTGGCAATCCCTGCAAAAATTGCGGGATGTAAAGAGATTGTATTATGTACACCCCCTTCAAAAGAAGGAACCATTAACCCTGCTATTTTGTATACAGCACAATTATGTGGCGTCACAAAAATCTATAAAGTAGGAGGTATTCAGGCGATTGCAGCGATGACTTTTGGTACAGAAACCATTCCGCAAGTGTATAAAATATTTGGACCAGGCAATCAGTTTGTCACAGTCGCAAAACAATTGGCGACCAATTATGGGGTTGCGATTGATATGCCAGCAGGTCCATCAGAGTTGCTTGTGGTGGCAGATGATACCGCAGATGCCGCTTTTGTAGCATCCGATCTGTTAAGTCAAGCAGAGCACGGAACCGATAGTCAAGTGATCTTGGTATCTACTTCGCGCAATCTGATAACTGCTGTAGAAAAAGAAATTCAAGTGCAGATGAGTACGCTTTCGCGAAAGCGTATAGCTCAAAAAGCTATTGATAATAGTAAGCTGATTTATGTAGAAGATGATGCGACAGCACTAGCACTTATTGATGAATACGGTCCAGAACATTTTATTGTTTGTGTAGAAAATGAAGATTTTTACGTAAACGGAATACAAAATGCAGGATCAGTTTTTATAGGGAACTATACCCCAGAAAGCGCTGGTGATTATGCCTCAGGAACCAATCATACCTTACCTACAAATGGCTATGCAAAGCAGTATAGCGGTGTAAATTTGGATAGTTTTTTAAAGAGTATGACCTTTCAAAAAATCACAAAACAAGGGATTAAAAACATTGGGAATGCTATTGAAATCATGGCAACGGCAGAAGGGCTGGAAGCTCATAAAAATGCAGTGACATTACGATTAAATAAACTAGACGAAGATGCCCCTTCATCAAATAACAACTAGAGGAAAGCTATGAAAAAGCAATTTGACCTCCATAGCCTTGTTCGTGCCAATGTAGCAAAAATGACGGCGTATAGCTCAGCGAGAGATGAGTTTACAGATTTTGATAAAGAAATGGTGTTTTTGGATGCCAATGAAAATCCTTTTGATAATGGTGTAAATCGCTACCCAGACCCACAACAAGGCAAACTACGACAACTCATCGCTACCCAGAAACAAATAGCGGAAGATCAAATCCTTTTCGGGAACGGCAGTGACGAAGTCTTGGATCTTATCTTCAGAGCCTTTTGTGTGCCTGCCAAAGATAATGTGATCAGTTTGCCACCTACCTACGGAATGTATAAAGTACTGGCTGCTACAAATGATATCGAAAATAGGGAGGTATTACTCAATCAAGATTTTCAACCAGATCTTGATACGATCTTTCAAAACGTAGATGAGAACACAAAATTGATCTTTCTTTGCTCGCCAAATAATCCGACGGGGAATCTTATTGATGCAGAAAAAATAGAGGAAATCCTTACTCGTTTTGATGGCCTTGTGGTGATAGATGAAGCCTATATTGATTTTGCTTCTTCTCCAAGTTGGACAAAAAACCTTGATCTATATCCTAATTTAATCGTGACACAAACGCTTTCAAAAGCGTATGGAATGGCAGGAATACGACTAGGAATGACATTTGCTTCAGCAGAAATTATACAGATTCTCAAAAAGATAAAACCACCGTATAACGTAAACATTTTAACACAACAAACAGCAGTTCATCATATTACAAAATATGATTCTATTAAAAAAGAAATAGACTCAATACTAGATAGTAAGGGTTATTTATATAAAGTATTAGTTGATGTTAATTTTATAACAAAAGTATTTTCATCAGAAGCAAATTTTATATTAGCCAGAGTCGATAATGCAAGCTTACGATACAACCAATTACTAGAAAAAGGCATCGTCGTTCGTAACCGAAGTACCCAACCACTTTGTGAAAATACCTTACGGTTTACGATAGGAACCGCAAAAGAAAATGAGCAATTAATAACAGCGTTAATAGCAATCTCAAAATAATAATTAAGCTAGATTCTGAAACAAGTTCAGAATGATAAATCATACAAATGAAAAAG
The DNA here is from genome assembly GCF_937910895.1 of uncultured Dokdonia sp. GTDB lineage: Bacteria > Bacteroidota > Bacteroidia > Flavobacteriales > Flavobacteriaceae > Dokdonia. The sequence goes on from NZ_CALEMI010000033.1 coordinate 24,562, forward strand.
AAAGTTTTATTTATAGACCGTGACGGTACAATCATTAAAGAAACCGTAGATGAGCAAATAGATGCTTTTGAAAAAATGATATTTTATCCTAAAGCCTTTACATGGTTGGGTAAAATTGCACAAGAGTTGGATTATGAACTTGTCATGATTACCAATCAAGATGGCTTAGGAACCGATGTCTTTCCAGAAGATACCTTCTGGCCAGTGCATAATTTTATTCTCAAATCGTTTGAAAATGAAGGGGTTGTTTTTGATAAGGTATTTCTAGATCGCACATTTCCGCATGAAAATGCAGATACGCGTAAGCCTGGCACAGGGTTGCTGACCGAGTATTTTTCTGAAGACTATGATTTAGCAAACTCTTTTGTGATTGGTGATCGACTTACGGATATGCAACTTGCTACAAACCTGGGTGCTAAAGGGATTTATATCAATGACGAAACGCATTTAGGCACAGGAGAAATTACGATAAAGCGATCAGAATTAGATAAAGATATTGCCTTAGAAAGTAACGATTGGCAGAAGATTTATGAGTTTTTAAAATTAGAAGATCGTATTCGTACGCTTTCGCGAAAAACAAACGAAACCGATATCCAAATCACCATCAACTTAGACGGTACCGGAAAATCATCAATCGATACGGGAATTGCTTTTTTTGACCACATGCTGGATCAATTGGCGAGACATGGCGCAATGGATTTAGATATTCAAGTAAAAGGCGATCTGGAAGTAGATGAACATCATACCATCGAAGATACTGCGATAGCCTTGGGCGAAATCTTTGCTGATGCACTAGGTAATAAACTGGGGATTGAACGTTATGGTTTCTGTTTACCAATGGATGACTGCTTAGCACAAGCTGCTATTGACTTTGGAGGTCGTAATTGGCTTGTTTGGGAAGCTGATTTTAAACGAGAGATGATAGGGAAGATGCCGACAGAAATGTTCTATCACTTCTTTAAATCCTTTACAGATGGAGCCAAAGCCAACCTAAATATCAAAGCAGAAGGTACCAATGAGCATCACAAAATCGAAGCTATTTTTAAAGCCTTTGCCAAAGCGATTAAAGTAGCGATTAAACGTGATCCAGATAAAATGATCCTGCCAAGCACTAAAGGAATGTTGTAAATATCCCTAGCCCCCAAAGGGGGTAATAATAGTAATGTGGTAATGATATAGAAAATAAGAAGAGTTAGATGAGATATCTGTATTCACAGATATGAAAAAGAAAAATATATGAATAAGGAAAGAGTTCCCCCTTTGGGGGCTAGGGGGCAAATAGTTATCATAGATTACGGTGCTGGAAATATCCAGAGTATTAAATTTGCGATACAGCGTTTAGGACTCACAGCCGTGTTAAGCAATGATCCTGAAGAAATAAGAAATGCAGATAAAGTTATTTTCCCTGGCGTAGGTGAGGCGAGTAGTGCGATGCAAAAGCTGAGAGAAGGCGGTTTGGATAAAGTGATTCCGACGTTACAGCAACCTGTTTTAGGAATTTGCTTGGGCATGCAATTGATGTGCAACTACTCAGAAGAAGGGAATACAGAGGGATTAGGAATTTTTGATGTAGATGTGGTACGCTTTCCTGACGACCGAGTAGGTGGGCGCGAATCTGCCCCGTCAGCAGACAGGAGCATAAAAATCCCACAAATCCAGTGGAATAGTATTTCACACCTTACATCACCACTCTTTAAGAATGTGGCAGAACATGAGTTTATCTATATGGTTCACAGCTATTATGCACCCGTGACAGATCAAACTATCGCTGTCTGTGAGTATGGGATTCCGTATAGCGCCGCTTTCGCGAAAGCAAACTTTTATGGCACACAATTTCATCCAGAAAAGAGTAGCCGTACGGGAGAGCAGATTTTGAAGAATTTTTTGGAATTATAATTGAACTGTCCCCTCGAGCGCAGTTGAGAGGTTTTTAAATAAAGAACAGTAATAGGTCTAGACTGTGACTGACCAACTAAAAGTTACCCGTGTTCGCGGGCATAAAATGAGAATAATACCAGCAATAGATATCATCGAAGGGAAATGTGTACGGCTCTCAAAAGGAGATTATGACACTAAAAAAATATACAATGAAAATCCGCTAGAGGTTGCCAAAAATTTTGAAGCGCACGGGATCAAATACCTCCATTTGGTAGATCTTGACGGTGCTAAAAGCAAGCATATAGTTAATCATCAGATTTTAGAGCAAATTGCTTCTAAAACCACTTTGAAAATTGATTTTGGCGGTGGCTTAAAAACAGATCAAGACCTTCGTATTGCCTTTGAAAGTGGTGCTTCACAAATCACAGGCGGAAGTATTGCGGTAAAAGATCCTTCCGTATTTGAAAATTGGATTAGCACCTATGGATCTGATAAAATTATTTTGGGCGCAGATGCACAGAATGAAAAAATAGCCATCAGTGGTTGGCAAGAAGAAAGTGATTTGGAGTTAATTCCGTTTATTATTGATTATATGCAAAAAGGAATTTCGTATGTCATCTGCACTGATATCAGTAAAGACGGGATGTTGGAAGGTCCTTCATTTGATTTGTATGAGAAAATTATACATTCGTGTCAGCCTGGGCTTAAACTCATTGCCTCTGGTGGAATCTCAACGTTTGATGAGTTGCCAAGGCTGGTAGAACTAGGTTGTGAAGGAACGATAATAGGAAAAGCTATTTATGAAAATCGTATTTCCTTAAAACAACTAGAAAACTTTATTTTAAATCATTAATGTATGGAATCATCTTGGGTTACTGATTTTAAGGAAAATACGCTTTACAGAATTGATGAAAGTACGCGTATGGTTGAGATCGCTTTCGCGAAAGCGGCATCCTACACACAACCAAATCCATTTGAAGATATTTTTTGGAAACGTCCAAATAATGCCAGTAATAGTATGGAGAATCAGATTTTACATTTGTGTGGTAATATGACACAATATGTAATCTCAAGTCTTGGCGAACAAGAAGATACGCGTGATAGAGATACGGAGTTTCAAATTGCGGGTAGTTATACAAAAGAGGTATTGCTTGAGAAACTAAAAACGACCGTAGCCGCAGTGAAGGAAACCATCATAAATGCCACGGAAGAACAGCTTTTGAAAAAACGAGATGTGCAAGGCTTTCATTTTTCAGGAATGGGCTGCGTGATTCATGCCGTAGAGCATTATAGTTACCACACAGGACAAATCGCTTTTTGGGTAAAGCAATTAATAAATAGTCCGTTAGGGTTTTATGATGGATTGGATTTGACAATTAAAAATGATGAGTGATGAGTGATGAGACCTATAACCAATAACTATAATTGTAATTATAAATTAAAAAATACCCGCCTTCGCGGGCATAAAATGATAACAAAAAGAATAATACCCTGTTTAGATATAAAAAATGGTAGAACCGTGAAGGGAACCAATTTTGTTAACCTGCGAGATGCTGGTGATCCGGTAGAGCTGGCGAAAATATACTCAGATACGGGTGCAGATGAGCTTGTGTTTCTGGATATCTCTGCTACCGAAGAACGTAGAAAAACCCTGTCAGATCTTGTATTGCGAGTTGCATCACAAGTCAATATTCCGTTTACGGTAGGAGGTGGCATTTCATCTGTAGAAGATGTAGATATTCTCCTTAAAAATGGAGCTGATAAGGTGTCTATCAACTCTAGTGCGGTAAAACGTCCAGAACTGATTAATGAATTAGTGGCAAAATTTGGCTCTCAATGCATTGTTGTAGCAATAGATGCTAAATATATTAATGGCGAATGGATCGTTCATCTCGTGGGCGGTAAAGTGCCTACAGAACGTAATTTATTTGATTGGGCAAAAGAAGTAGAGCAACGTGGTGCAGGTGAAATCCTATTCACCTCTATGGATCACGATGGAACTAAAGATGGTTTTGCCAATACAGCTTTAGCAAGACTCTCTAACGAATTAAATATTCCTATCATTGCTAGTGGTGGTGCAGGAAACATACAACATTTTAAAGACGCGTTTACAGAAGGAAAAGCCGATGCTGCACTAGCGGCTAGTGTTTTTCACTTTGGAGAAATACCAATACCAGAATTAAAAAAAGAATTAAAAACGCAAGGGATTACCGTGCGTATCTAACCTCAAAATAGATAAAATATGACAATTGATTTTTCAAAATTTTCAGATGGCCTTGTTCCTGCTATCATACAGGATGCACTTACCAAAAATGTACTGATGCTTGGGTATATGAATAAAGAAGCGTATTCAAAAACGTTGGATACACAACGCGTAACATTTTTTAGCAGAAGTAAAAACCGTTTATGGACTAAAGGAGAAGAGTCTAATAATTACTTAGATCTTGTTGAAATAAAAGTAGATTGTGATCAAGATAGTTTATTGGTACTTGTAGAGCCTACAGGTCCCGTATGTCACAAAGGGACAGATACCTGTTGGGGAGAACGCAACATACCTCAATATGGTTTCTTTTCAAACCTAGAAGAAGTGATACGGGATCGTAAAGACAATCCAGAAAATAATCCAAATTCTTACGTGGCTAGCTTGTTTAAAAAAGGAATCAATAAAGTAGCTCAAAAAGTAGGTGAGGAAGCTGTAGAAGTTATTATTGAAGCTAAGGATGATA
>NZ_CALEMI010000034.1 GCF_937910895.1 uncultured Dokdonia sp.
ATCTGCAACTTCAGTTACTTTTACTTCTAATTGATCTCCAGATCTTTTTAACAAAATATCTTGGGAAAATCCTTTAAATGATATTGATCTTTCTAATTGTCCTTCACTTGAAAGATTAAGCCTTTCAGGGACAAATCTTATAACATTGGATTGTAACAATAATAGTAATTTAACAGCTTTATTTATAGCAGGAAATCAGTTTTTGGAAAATGTATTTATAAAAAATGGGAGTGATGAGAGTAGTGGTGATATAGATTTTGGAAGTTGGACAGAGAATTGGTTCTTGGGAAATAATCCAAGTTTAGCATACGTTTGCGCAGATCAAAATCAGGTAGCAGACATTCAAAGTTTTGCCGGTGCAGATTATGTAGTAAATTCTTATTGTAGTTTTGAGCCAGGTGGAAATTATAATACCATAACTGGGATAGCACAATTTGATGTAAATAATAATGGTTGTGATTCAGGAGATATCGGAATTCCTTACGTTGGTTTTGCTATAGATATAGATGCTAGTTCAACAGGCTCATCAGTATATACAGATGATACAGGTACTTATAATCTTTATGTAAATCAGATAGGAACTTATTCCCTTACAGCAAATTTTGAAGAACCAGATTATTTTACGGTAACGCCATCACCAGCAAATATACCTGTCACAGCAATAGATAACAGTACTACAATCCAAGATTTTTGTGTTACTGCAAATGGAATTCGACCAGATGCTGAGGTTGTGATAGCGCCTATTTTTAGGTCAAGACCCGGATTTAATGCAACCTATCAATTGGTCTATAAAAATAAAGGAAATCAGACGCTTTCAGGAACCGTAGATTTTGTGTATAATGATACGGTATTGGATTTTGTTTCTTCGACAACAACCCCAGATACCCAAAATACAGGTCTATTGTCTTTTGACTTTGTAGATTTACAACCTTTTGAAAGTCGGTTTGTAGATATTGTTTTAAATGTAAATGATCCTACAGAAACGCCACCTGTCAACATAGACGATATATTAATCTTTACAGGTGATATTGTGATAGACCAAGTAGAAGAAACACCAGATGATAATACATTTGAATATGTAGAGGTAGTTGTAGGGGCTTTTGATCCTAATGATATTACGTGCTTGCAAGGCGATGTAGCGCCTTCTACACTTATAGGTGGCTATTTACATTATGTTATAAATTTTGAAAATACAGGAAATGCTCCAGCTCAAAATGTTGTAGTTACGACAGAAATCAATCCTGCAGATTTTGATGTGAATACATTACAGGTTTTAAACGCCTCTGACGAGATGAGTCTTGCCATTACAAATGATCTTGTCGAATTTACGTTTGAAAATATCAATCTCTCATCAGGCGGTCATGGAAATATCTTACTTAAAATCAGAACCAATGCTGACTTAGTCACGACAGATTTTGTAGCAGCAGATGCAGATATTTACTTTGATTTTAATTTCCCAATTACCACCAATACGGCAAACACAACTTTTGAAACCCTTTCTGTAGATGAGTTTTCAACAGCGCAAGATGTACGATTATATCCTAATCCAAGCGATACAATAATTACCATTGAGGCTAGGTCTGCGATACAGTCTATCACCATGTATGATATACAAGGAAGAGCTATTTTGTCTAAAGAAGCAGACCATCAGACAACAAGTATAGATATTTCTAGCTTTGCAGATGGCATGTATTTCTTAGTCATCAAGACGGATATAGGAGAATTTACTAAAAGAGTTTTAAAGAAATAAAGACTTTAGTTAGGTTAGGTTGAGAAGTAAAAAACGAGAGCTGTTATGGCACTCGTTTTTTTATGGTCTAAATTTTAAGATTGTTGTATACGCTTTCGCGAAAGCGTACTACCCATCAATAATAGTATTGAGCGTGGTACTAGGTCTCATCGCAGCTGTTGTTTTTGTGGTATCTACGTGATAATAGCCTCCTATGTCCATAGGGGAACCCTGCGCATTATTTAACTCGTCTATAATGGTTTGCTCTTGTTTTTCCATTGCTTCTGCTAATGGTGTAAACTCTTTTTTAAGATCTTGATCTACATCTTGAGCTGCTAGTGCTTGTGCCCAGTACATCGCAAGATAAAAATGACTTCCTCTGTTATCAAGTTCGTTCACTTTACGAGAAGGTGATTTTTTATTCTCTAAAAACTTAACAGTGGCGTTATCTAGCGTTTCAGCAAGAACTCCAGCACGTTTGTTGTTGGTAGCCTCAGCAGTATGCTCTAAGGATACGGCAAGCGCTAAAAACTCACCGAGAGAATCCCAACGTAGGTGTCCTTCTTGTAAAAACTGTTGTATGTGTTTTGGAGCAGATCCACCAGCACCTGTTTCAAATAATCCACCTCCATTCATAAGAGGGACGATAGAAAGCATTTTTGCACTTGTACCTAGCTCCAAAATAGGGAAGAGGTCTGTATTGTAATCTCTCAATACATTTCCTGTAACAGAAATGGTATCTTTTCCGTTTTTCATTCTAGTAAGCGTATAACGCGTCGCTTCTACAGGAGACATAATTTGAATGTCAAGCCCTTCGGTATTGTGATCTTTAAGGTATAGGTTTACTTTTTCTATTAATTGTGCATCGTGCGCTCTGTTTTTATCCAACCAGAAAATAGCAGGTGTTTGTGAAGCTTGTGCTCTTTTTACCGCTAGTTTTACCCAGTCTTGAATAGGTGCATCTTTTACTTGACACATTCTCCAGATATCACCTGTAGCCACAGGATGTTCTAAAAGGGTGTTTCCTTGATCATCAATAACTGCTACTGTTCCATCACTTTCAATTTCAAACGTTTTATCGTGAGATCCATATTCTTCAGCTTTTTGAGCCATTAATCCAACATTAGGGACGGTTCCCATCGTTCTAGGATCAAAAGCACCATGTTTTTTACAGAAATCAAAAGTCTCTTGATATATTCCAGCATAGCTGCTATCTGGTATTACTGCTTTTGTATCTTGTAATTTTCCAGCAGTATTCCACATTTTACCAGAAGTACGAATCATAGCGGGCATAGACGCATCTATAATTACATCACTCGTCACATGTAGATTTGTAATCCCTTTGTCAGAATTGACCATGGCAACACTTGGACGTTTTGAATAACATGCTTCGATAGCTTTCTCTATTTCTTTGCGTTGTGCATCTGGTAATTCTTGGATTTTAGATACTAAATCTCCAAATCCGTTATTGACATCAACACCTATTTCTTCAAATACGCTTCCATATTTCTCAAAGACAGGAGCAAAAAATACACGTACAGCATGTCCAAAAATGATAGGATCAGAGACTTTCATCATCGTTGCTTTCAGGTGTAACGAAAATAGAACACCTTTATCTTTTGCATCAGCTACTTGCTCTTGTAAGAAATTGATAAGTGCTTTCTTATTCATGACAGTAGCGTCTATAATTTCATCTTTCAATACAGGCGTAGCTGCTTTAAGGATGGTTTTATTTCCAGAAGTATCTGTATGCTCAATACGCACATTTCCAGATTGAGAGACGGTTAAAGATTTTTCGTTATGAAAGAAATCTCCTTCCTGCATAGTTGCAACGTGAGAAGCAGAATCAGCACTCCAAGCTCCCATACTATGTGGATTATTTTTAGCGTACTGTTTTACGGGTTTAGGCGCACGACGATCAGAATTTCCTTCTCTTAATACTGGATTTACAGCACTTCCTAAAACCTTAGAAAAAAGTTTACGTATTGCTTTTTCTTCATCTGTTTTTGGCTCTTCAGGAAAATCAGGAATGGCGTATCCATGATCTTGTAATTCTTTTATAGCTTCTAGAAGCTGGGATATAGATGCACTAATATTAGGAAGTTTAATAATGTTAGCTTCTGGTTTTTTAACAAGTTCTCCTAGATCAGCAAGCGCATCATTTTGTTTTTGCTCATCCGTAAGATATTCAGAAAAGGTTGCGATAATTCTACCAGCTAGTGAAATATCTTCGGTATCTATTTCGATACCTGAAGATTGCGTAAAACGTTTTACGATAGGTAAAAACGAATGCGTTGCTAGCATTGGAGCTTCGTCTGTGAATGTATATTTAATTATAGTATTAGTATTTGCCATATATAGAATTGTTTTTAGCCTTATTAGTAAGTATAGAAGATTCTAAAAAGGATTGCAAATATAGCTATTACGATGCATTTATTATAATACAGTTGGGGCTAGAATAAGGTAAATTTTCAATAAAAACAAAAGCCATATCAATGCAAATACATGCTTGATATGGCTTTTTAGATACTTTAATTAGTAAAACTTACGTTTTAACAAGGAATAAATTCCTATAACTATTTAAAATATCTTCAAAACATATATCCTAACATTGCTGTTTATCATACTATGTTTTGATGTGGTCATTTTACTTAAGATTTTTCAATGATTACTATATTCATAGTTGTACACTATTAATCAATAATTCATCTAGCTTTTGCAGCGTTTCTTATTAGTATTCATGACCGAGTTTCTTAATAACATATGTTTTTTGAAACTTGTTTAGGCTAATACAACATGAACAAAGTTGTTTATTTCGTATTAATCTTATACTAAAAGTAGGTATTATTATAACATGAAATCAAAAAAGGCATAAATTTAATTATCAACCAGTTATGAACTTAGGTTATTAACAATTGTGAATAAAAAAACCTTCGATGATTATCAAAGGCTTTTTATATGCTTTTTGAAAAGTATTAAGAACGTTTTTCTTTAATACGAGCTTTCTTACCTGTAAGACCTCTAAAGTAATAGATACGAGCTCTACGCACGCTTCCTTTCTTATTGATTTCTATTTTTTGGATAGCGGGTAAGTTTAATGGGAAAACACGCTCTACACCAACAGTACCAGACATTTTTCTAATAGTAAAGGTTTGAGTTCTTCCAGTTCCTCTTAATTGGATAACAACTCCTCTAAAGAACTGTGTACGTCTTTTTTCACCTTCTTTAATTTCGTAGTATACAGTAATGGTATCACCAGCACTAAATTCTGGTAAATCATTCTTTGCTATAAATTCGTTTTGTACAAATTTTACTAAATCTTCCATAATAATGGATTTTTTGTTTTTTATAAGTTAGTACAACATTCACGATTTTCGTCAGAGGTTGATCTAAGCGGATGCAAAAGTACAATTTTAAATTACTTTAGCAATGCTTTTCTAATATTTTTTCGGTTTGCAGTTTTTATAAAAGTATTCATAGACAACAAAAAAACTTCTACAATTTTGTAGAAGTTTTTTTGTTGCATGGAGATACAGCTTATAGTGCTGCTACGTACTTCGCTAATTTTGATTTTAAGTTAGCCGCCTTATTAGAATGAATAATATTGCGCTTTGCTAACCTGTCTATCATAGAAACTACAGCAGGGTAAAAAGTAGCTGCTTCATCTTTAGAAGGTAGATCTCGTAATTTTTTAATCGCATTACGAGTTGTCTTGTGCTGATATTTATTTCTCAGTCTTTTAGACTCGTTACTTCTTATTCTCTTTAATGCTGACTTGTGATTTGCCATTGTCTTTTGTTAATTATATTTATAAAATATGTAGCCCGTAGGGGAATCGAACCCCTCTTACATGGATGAAAACCATGCGTCCTAGCCGATAGACGAACGGGCCTAGAACAATTGCCTAAATTGCGGATGCAAAAATACAACTATTTTTACATGACACAAATCTAAATTGAACTTTTTTTAAAACTATTTAATATGCCTTTGCAAATAGTACTCTTTGAGTGGATGCAGCACCACTAAAAACACACTTGCCATCTTCTTTTGGATTATCTAAAGGAATACAGCGTATCGTAGCTTTTGTGAGCTCTTTAATTTTGTTTTCAGTTTCAGATGTTCCATCCCAATGTGCACTTATAAAACCACCTTTGGTTTCTAAAATTTCTTTAAACTCATCAAAGTTTTGCACCTCCGTTATATGAGTATCTCTGTATTCTTTTGCTTTCGTATATAGATTCTCTTGAATATCTTTTAGTAATTGTACAACAGTATCTACAACATCTTCTTTAGCGACAAACTCCTTTGTGAGGGTGTCTCTTCTTGCGAGCTCTACAGTTCGCTTTTCTAAATCTTTTGGCCCTATTCCTATACGCAGTGGCACTCCTTTTAATTCATACTCATTAAATTTCCATCCAGGTTTATGAGTATCTCTATTATCAAACTTTACAGTGACATTATGAAGGCGTAAATCATTTACAATTTCATTGGCTACTTGTGATATAGCATCTAGTTGTTCTTGATTTTTATAAATAGGTACAATAACAACCTGATAAGGCGCTAAATTAGGAGGCAATACAAGTCCTTGGTCATCACTGTGTGTCATGATAAGCGCGCCCATAAGGCGTGTAGATACACCCCAAGATGTAGCCCATACATATTCTTGTTTTCCTTCTTTAGATGCAAATTTTACATCAAACGCTTTCGCGAAATTTTGTCCTAAGAAGTGAGAAGTTCCCGCTTGTAATGCTTTCCCATCTTGCATTAATGCTTCTATACAAAATGTTTCATCTGCTCCTGCAAAACGTTCACTTTCTGTTTTCAACCCTTTTATAACTGGTACTGCTAGGAAGTTTTCTACAAAAGTAGCATATATGTTATTCATTAGATCTGCTTCTGCTAATGCTTCTTCTTTGGTTGTATGAGCCGTATGACCTTCTTGCCATAAGAACTCAGATGTTCGCAAAAAGAGTCGTGTTCTCATTTCCCAACGAACCACATTCGCCCATTGATTGATTAATAAAGGCAAATCTCTATAAGATTGTATCCATCCTTTAAACGTACTCCATATAATCGCTTCACTAGTAGGTCTTACAATCAGTTCTTCCTGAAGTTTTGCATCAGGATCTACAATAAGTTTACCTTCATTATCTGGATCTGTTTTAAGTCTGTAATGTGTTACTACAGCACATTCTTTTGCAAAACCTTCTGCATTTTTTTCTTCAGCTTCAAAAAGACTTTTGGGAACAAAAAGTGGAAAGTATGCATTTTCATGTCCAGTTTCTTTAAACATTCTATCAAGTTCTGCTTGCATTTTTTCCCATATCGCATAGCCATACGGTTTTATGACCATACACCCACGTACGGCAGAGTTTTCAGCTAAATCTGCTTTTACAACAAGCTCATTATACCATTTTGAGTAATCTTCGCTTCTTTTTGTTAAGTTCTTCCCCATAAAAGGCTGTTTTGGCACAAATTTTGTGACTGTATTAGACAAATAATAATTAATGCGAAATTAGTTATTTTTAGTACGAACAACAATTAAACACTTTAGAGATATGCAACTTTCTTCCACTCTTAAAATCACTCTAAAAACATTCCTCTTCTCAGGATTAGCAACTCTCACGTTAATATCGTGTAGTTCTTCACAATCTGTATATGATGATGATGGAATCTATAGCGGTACTCCTACCACAGTATCTCAAGAAAAGACAACAGATAGTTTGAGTTCTACAGGTCAGATATATAAAAATTACTTTGAGCAAGAAGCCGAAGCATTAGGAGACATTATTGAAGAAGATGCTGTATTTACAGACGTAGATACATATTCTTCAGAAAATGGCGAAGCCTATGTAGAAGGCGATGGTTATGACACAAATCAAGGTGCTTGGGGTGATCAAACAGAAAGTATCATTGTAAATGTATATGACAATACTCCTTTCTGGGGCGGTGGCTTCTGGGGTGGAGGTGCCTTCTGGGGCGGTGGTATCTGGGGTAATCCTTATTGGGGAGGTGGCTATTGGGGAAACCCTTACTGGGGTGGTGGCTTTGGCTTCTGGGGACCTAGATACGGAGGATTTTTTAATCCGTACTTTGGATTTGGCAATTTTTATAATCCTTACTATTGTGTAGGATTTGGTAATGGAGGATTTAATAATTTTGCATACGGAAGCAGATATAATAGAGGAAGAAACGCAGTTGCATATCATAATGGAAGAAGAACATCTAGATCGGCAGTAGCTCAAAGAGATGCCAGGAGAACAGCGACCAGAAATGCATTTGCGACCCGTAATTCATCTAGATCAAGATCAACATTTTCAAGAAATAGA
>NZ_CALEMI010000035.1 GCF_937910895.1 uncultured Dokdonia sp.
AGACCAAATGTATAACTAATTGGTAAAGTTGTTATTACTGTAGAATTTTTTTTAATTCCAAGACTATCTATAATTTTTTTTGAATTATCTTCATAATTTTTATACGATTGTTTAACAAATTTTTTACTCCCGGTAGTTCCAGATGTGGTTAGCAGTACAGACAAATCTTTGTTTAATTTAATCTCACTATTAATATTTTGTTTAAGAATTTTATAATCTTTAAAATCATAAAATATCGTATAACTTTTAGGAATTACTCTTTGTTTTGGTGAAAATATAAAGTTTGGTTTATAATCTTTAATTATATCTACCAAAAAACTTTGAGATATATTCTTATCCAACATTAAAATTACTGATTTTACATTTATCAATCCAACATACGACGAAATTGTTTCGTAATTATTGCCTCCCAATATAAGAATTAATGATCTCTTTTTAATTTTGTCAGTAACATTTTTCGAGTCTTTTAGTAATTTAGAATAAGTAATTACTTCATTTCCATCCAATATGATGGCAGTTCTGTTTTTAAATTCGTTTAACTTCTTAAAGATAGACATTATTTTGTAACTTAAAAATTAAAAGTATAAATGATCTTAGAGCAGCTATATGCGAAATTCTTAGCGCAAGGAGCTTATTTTATAAGTTCGCAAGGAGAAGCTGTTCTTATAGATCCTTTTCGAGAAGTGAAATTCTATCTTGACCTTGCAAAAGAAAATAAAAGTACAATTACATATATATATTCAATTCATTTTCATGCAGACTTAGTAAGTGGTCAAGTAGATCTGGCAAAAGCTACTCGGACTACCGTTGTATTGGAGCCTCAAGTAGAAGGTGAGTTTGTTACAAGTCACAATGAGGTTTGCTCAAATAGCACGGAATTAGATGCAGCAAAAACTTACCATGTGCCTTGTGGAGGAGGATATGGGTCTTTAATATATACATCTATCGCCCGATCAAAACGAATATATATGGCTATATTAAAGAGACAGAATTAGGAACAATTAAATTAATAACTTGAAAATAAACATACATACATGAAAGATATAACAATACAAGAATGGAAATCCCTTATTGCAAATGATGATAATGCAGTTATTTTAGATGTGCGTACACAAGATGAAGTAGATGAAGGCGCTTTAGAGAATTCACTTCACCTAGATATATTTATGGGACAAGGATTTATAGACGAAGTAAAAAAATTAGATACTAAAAAAAATTATTATATTTATTGTCGTTCAGGAAATCGTAGTGGACAAGCTTGTGCTATTATGGGACAACTTGGCTTTGAAAATACCTATAATATGCTAGGCGGTTATACCGCTTGGGTAGAAGATTAATTATATGACACGTTTTATTTTATCCTTATGTATTGTTGTTGTTTGTATCTCTTGTAAAGAAAAATCAACAACACCTCGCGTAGAAATCATTTCTGTTCAAGAGATGAAGGAAGTGCTGAAAGAAGAATCTGTACAGCTTATAGATGTTCGTACGCGTAATGAATATGCGACTAATCATATTAAGAATGCAAAAAACATCGTGTATCAAGGCGATGATTGGGAAGCACAAGTAGCAAATCTCGACAAAGCAAAACCTGTGTACGTATACTGTCAAAAAGGGGGTAGAAGTGCAAAATGCGCATCTTTATTAGAAAAAGCGGGTTTTGAAAAAGTATATGACTTGAATGGAGGGATTTCTCAATGGATATCAGAAGGTAACAGCGTAGAATGACGATTGAAAGTTTTTACGTACAACTACAAACTATATAAAAAAGCGAACATTGACTTTGCTTTTTTAGTTTACAACCAATGTATTTTTTCTTTAAGTCTTTTTAAAAACGGATGGCTAACTGAAAATGAAGCTTTGTGTTTGCAAAACGGAAGGTCTGATTTTCTGTTTTTCCATTGGCAAGGTTGATGTTAAAAATACCTGCTTTTGTCCGTAATCCTGCACCAAGTCCAAAGCTTACTAGTTTTTCTTTTTGATTGGTAATCTCATTTTCAAAATAAGCAAGATCTATAATACTATGCACATAGATACTGGAGTTGAGTACATATCGATACTCTGTGTTTAAGGTGCTTACAAGATTGGCAAAAATACTATTCTCTTCAAAACCTCTTATGCTTGTAATTCCCCCAAACCGATATTGTTCATTGGTAAGATAGGAGTCAGATAGTAAGATTTGTGTTCTGTTTTTAAGATAAATTTGATTGGCTTCATTCAGTTTAAAAATATGACTAGCTATAGCATCTACATTTATTTGCTCTTCTTTAATTTCAGAAGAGACTCTATTTCCAAATTGACTTTCTACGATGAATTCTGTTTTAATAGGGAAGAAAAAATCTGACTGTAGTTTTGAATATCTAAAACCTCCTAAAATTCGTTGTTGTGTGTAATCTTCTATGATTTCATTGGATGTATCTACAGACTCGATAAGATCTTCAGACTGTTTTGATTTATAGCCTAAAGAAACTGTATGATTAGCACTGATTTGATAAAATAAACTCGCCTCTTGGCTATTTTCAGAAAAAGTACTGTCTCTTCTAAATAATGATAATTGTGTTTCAACACCCAGTGGACTCCCAAATAGGTAGGGTAAGGTGGCTTTTACATTTAGTTGTGTCTGATCATCACCATCGCTTTTATAATTTAGTAATAGCGTCTCCCCGTAATTAAGGTTATTGGTCAGGATAAGATCTATATACCCATCCAATTGAAGTCTGTTAGTCTCTTCATTAGTTGCAAATCCTAAAAATCCATCAAAGCGATTATTGACTTTTCTTTCCAAATAAAAATAAATAGTGGTACTATCTTTTGTAAATAATACTTGTGGATCTTTCTTTGAGGTAATAAAGCTAAGAGCATTCAATCGCTCATTTTGTTCTAAGAGCTCTTTTTGATTAAATAATTTTCCTTCTCGGATTCTCGCATAATATTTTACAAACCCTTTTGGTGCTTTTTTGTATCCATTTATAATGATACGATTTGCGTAGCGATTCATATCCTGTTCTATAAAAAGTACACCTTTAAGAGTGTTTGTTGTGTCTTTGGAGAGTGATTTTATTTGAAAACTAGTAAAAGGATTTCCGCTATTTGCAGCTATGGCGGTTAGATTTTCTAATACCGCTTTCGCGAAAGCGGTCTCCACAAGAATACTATCATTCTTAATCTTAATAGCTGCTTTTTTGAGATAGGTATTTACAGATGGATCCTGACCCACATATATTTTGACATATTTATAGTGTTTACCTAGATTCATTTGAGAGGAATAAGAAGAATCACTGTCTTTAGTCCTTTTTTCTGTAATATCTACATAGCCTAATTGAGATAACGTGGTTTTTAGACTGTCTATGGTTTTATATAATGGGGTTAATTCTTTAAATATAGTTGGATACCCAATACTGTCAATTATTTTTGTCTCTGTAGGAGATTCTCCTTTTATAGTGAGGATAAGCTTTTCTTCTTGAGCTGTGCAATAAGAAGTACTCGTTATATATAAGGTAAAAAGCATGTAAATAAAACGTCTCAAACAGATCTAGTTTTTAATGTAAAGCTAACGGTTTTTGAAGGTAAAAAGTGTTTTAAAGGAGATTTAATGAGAAACCCTTTCAAAATAAATGATCTAATATTTGATTACTCTTAAAATAGTTGTACTTTTGCAAGCCCTTAAATGAGGGTTAGTTAATTTATAACAAATTTTAGGTAGAAAGAAATTATGCCAACAATTTCACAATTAGTACGAAAAGGAAGAGTCAAAATAACCAAGAAGAGTAAATCGGCTGCCTTAGATTCGTGCCCACAACGCCGCGGCGTATGTACTCGTGTTTACACGACTACACCTAAGAAACCAAACTCGGCTATGCGTAAAGTTGCGCGTGTTCGTTTAACAAATGGGAAAGAGGTGAATGCATACATCGGAGGTGAGGGACACAATCTTCAAGAGCACTCGATAGTATTGGTTAGAGGTGGAAGGGTAAAAGATTTGCCAGGAGTTAGATATCACATTGTGCGTGGAGCCTTAGACACCGCTGGTGTTGCAGGAAGAACGCAATCGAGATCTAAATATGGTGCAAAACGCCCTAAAAAGTAAATCATCAACACTTTTAAAGAGAAGAAATGAGAAAAAAACAGGCCAAAAAGAGACCACTTTTGCCAGATCCACGTTTTAACGATCAGTTAGTAACTCGATTCGTTAACATGATGATGTGGGACGGTAAAAAATCGGTAGCCTTTAAAGTTTTTTACGATGCAATTGATATCGTAGAAGAAAAGAAAACAGACGACGAGAAAACAGCACTTGAGTTGTGGAAAGATGCATTATCTAATGTAATGCCACACGTAGAAGTACGTAGCCGTCGAGTAGGAGGGGCAACTTTCCAAATCCCTATGCAAATTCGTCCAGATCGTAAGATCTCAACCGCTATGAAGTGGTTAATTGGATTTGCAAGAAAAAGAAACGAAAAGTCAATGGCTTCTAAACTTGCTTCAGAAATTCTTGCTGCAGCAAAAGAAGAAGGTGCTGCTGTTAAGAAGCGTACTGATACGCACAAAATGGCAGAAGCAAACAAAGCATTTTCACACTTTAGATTCTAAGAAATGGCAAGAGATTTAAAATTCACTAGAAATATAGGTATTGCTGCTCACATTGATGCAGGAAAAACTACTACTACTGAACGTATTCTTTATTATACAGGTGTAAGCCATAAAATTGGAGAAGTGCATGATGGTGCTGCAACAATGGACTGGATGGAGCAAGAGCAAGAGCGTGGTATCACGATTACTTCTGCGGCAACTACATGTACGTGGAAATTTCCTTTGGAAAATGCTGAACCGCTTCCTGATACAAAAGATTACCATTTTAATATAATAGATACTCCAGGTCACGTTGATTTTACGGTTGAAGTAAACCGTTCATTACGTGTACTTGATGGATTAGTATTCTTGTTTAGTGCTGTTGATGGTGTTGAGCCTCAATCAGAAACAAACTGGAGACTAGCAGATAATTACAAAGTGCCACGTATTGGTTTTGTAAATAAAATGGACCGTCAAGGGTCTAATTTTCTTGAAGTATGTCAGCAAGTAAAAGATATGCTTGGTTCTAATGCAGTACCTATCGTATTAAATATTGGTGATGAAGAAGACTTTAAGGGAATTGTTGATTTAGTAAAAAACCGTGCTATTGTTTGGCATGAAGAAGGAATGGGAGCAACATTTGATGTTGTTGATATTCCTGAAGATCTTAAAGAAGAGGCAAAAATGCTTCGTGGTAAACTTATTGAAGAAGTTGCTGCGTACGATGAGAATCTACTTGAGAAATATATGGAGGATGAAGATTCTATTACTGAAGATGAAGTGCATGCTGCGC
This sequence comes from uncultured Dokdonia sp., assembly GCF_937910895.1. Classification (GTDB taxonomy): domain Bacteria; phylum Bacteroidota; class Bacteroidia; order Flavobacteriales; family Flavobacteriaceae; genus Dokdonia. Next base: position 5,363 of record NZ_CALEMI010000035.1, read on the forward strand.
TTCGTGCTGCTGTAATGGATATGTCTATCATTCCTATGATTTGTGGATCTGCATTTAAGAATAAAGGAGTTCAGTTCCTTTTGGATGCAGTATGTCGTTACTTACCTTCTCCTATGGACAAGGAAGGTATTGTAGGTGTAAACCCAGATACAGAAAAAGAAGAATTACGTAAGCCAGATGTAAAAGAGCCTTTTGCGGCTTTAGCATTTAAAATTGCGACAGATCCTTTTGTAGGTCGTTTAGCATTTTTCCGCGCATACTCTGGTCGTTTAGACGCTGGTTCGTATGTGTTGAATAATCGTTCTGGTAAAAAAGAACGTATTTCTCGTATCTATCAGATGCATGCTAATAAACAAAAAGCAATCGATTATATAGAAGCTGGAGATATTGGAGCTGCTGTTGGATTTAAATCTATTAAAACAGGAGATACGCTTTCGGATGAAAAGCATCCTATAATTTTAGAATCTATGGACTTCCCTGATCCAGTAATTGGTATTGCGGTTGAGCCAAAGACGAAGGCAGATGTTGATAAACTAGGTATTGGTTTAGCAAAGTTAGCAGAAGAGGATCCAACATTTACAGTACGTTCAGATGAAGCTTCAGGACAGACCATTATATCTGGAATGGGAGAACTTCACTTAGACGTTATTGTAGATCGTTTAAGACGTGAATTTAAGGTAGAGGTAAATCAAGGTCAGCCACAGGTTGAGTACAAAGAAGCTATTACTGCAGCAGCAGATCATAGAGAGGTGTACAAGAAGCAATCTGGGGGTCGTGGTAAATTTGCAGATATCGTATTTACGATTGAGCCAGCAGATGAAGGCGTAGTTGGTCTTCAGTTTGAATCAGTTATTAAAGGTGGTAACGTACCTAAAGAATTCATTCCTTCAATAGAGAAAGGATTCAAAATGGCCATGGTAAATGGACCTTTAGCTGGTTATGAAGTAGATTCTATGAAAGTAACGCTTAGAGATGGGTCTTACCATGATGTAGATTCTGACCAATTATCGTTTGAACTTGCTGCTAAACTTGGATTTAAAAATTCAGCAAAAGCTGCCAAGGCAGTAATTATGGAGCCTATTATGAAACTTGAGGTAATTACTCCTGAAGAGAATATGGGGGATATAGTAGGAGATTTAAATCGTCGTAGAGGACAAGTGAATGATATGGGTGATAGAGCTGGTGCAAAAACAGTAAAAGCTTTAGTGCCTCTTTCAGAAATGTTTGGATATGTAACTACATTAAGAACATTATCTTCTGGACGTGCAACATCAACAATGGAATTTTCTCACTATGCAGAAACACCTTCTAATATATCAGAAGAGGTAATTGCAGCATCTAAAGGAACAAACTAATTACTAAGGATATGAGTCAAAAAATAAGAATCAAATTAAAGTCTTACGACCACAACTTAGTAGATAAGTCTGCTGAGAAAATTGTAAAGACAGTAAAAACAACTGGAGCTGTAGTAACTGGACCAATTCCACTTCCTACACATAAGAAAATTTTTACAGTACTACGTTCTCCACACGTAAATAAGAAATCTCGTGAGCAGTTTGAGCTTAGCTCTTACAAGCGCTTACTAGATATTTATAGTTCTTCTTCAAAAACGATCGATGCGTTAATGAAGTTAGAATTACCTAGTGGAGTAGAAGTAGAGATAAAAGTGTGATAGGTTGAGTGCGCTTTCGCGAAAGCGTACTCATCTCTATAAAAATGTCCTGAGCTGCGTGCAAAGGAAAAACGGAAAAAATACATTCAGGGTTGAACGTATTTGACCCTGTTTTTTTTGAATAGATTTTTTAATAATTAATATAAATAAATATGTCTGGGTTAATCGGAAAAAAAGTAGGTATGACCAGCATCTTTGACGAAAATGGGAAAAACATTCCATGTACAGTCTTAGAGGTAGGTCCCTGCGTAGTTACCCAAGTCAGAACCACAGAAACTGACGGGTATGAAGCCCTTCAACTTGGTTTCGATGACGCAAAAAAGGCAAACAAAGCTGCTAGCGGTCACGCTAAAAAAGCAGGTACGGTTGCAAAACGCAAAGTTGTCGAGTTTCAAGGATTTGAAGGAAGTTTTAAATTAGGAGATGCAATTACTGTAGATCACTTTGAAGAAGGTGAGTTTGTGGATGTATCTGGTACAACAAAAGGTAAAGGTTTTCAAGGTGTTGTTAAGCGTCACGGTTTTGCCGGGGTAGGACAAGCAACTCATGGTCAACATAACCGTTTGAGAGCTCCAGGTTCTATCGGTGCTGCTTCTTATCCTGCTCGTGTATTCAAAGGAATGCGTATGGCAGGACGTATGGGAGGTGATCAAGTGAAAGTTCAAAATTTAAGAGTTTTAAAAGTAGTTGCAGATAAAAATCTACTTGTCGTGAAAGGATGTGTCCCTGGTCACAAAAACGCTTATGTAACCATTCAAAAATAATGAAAGTAGCAGTTTTAGATATTAAAGGAAAAGAAACAGGGAGAGAGGCAAACCTTTCTGATGCTGTTTTTGCTATTGAGCCTAACAATCATGCTGTATACTTAGACGTTAAGCAATATCTTGCTAACCAACGTCAAGGAACTCATAAGGCAAAAGAGAGAGCTGAAATTTCAGGATCTACTCGTAAGATTAAAAAACAAAAAGGAACTGGTACAGCCCGTGCAGGTAGTATTAAGTCTGGTGTGTTTAAAGGAGGAGGAAGAATGTTTGGTCCTAGACCAAGAAATTATTCGTTCAAACTTAATAAAGGAATGAAAAGATTGGCACGTCGTTCAGCACTTTCTCTAAAGGCTAATGATAAGGCAATTACAGTCGTAGAAGACTTTAATTTTGAAACTCCAAAGACTAAAGATTTTATTAGCTTTCTTAAGGCATTAGGTCTTGAGAATAAAAAATCATTGATAGTGTTGGGAGAGTCAAATAATAATGTATATTTGTCGTCACGCAATTTAAAGGGCTCTGAAGTTATAACAAGTTCAGAATTAAGTACTTATAAGATTATGAATGCTAATAATCTTGTGTTTATTGAAGGTTCTTTAGAAGGTATTGAGACTAACTTAGCTAAATAAGAGACATGAGTATTTTAATAAAACCTGTTATTACGGAAAAAGCTACGATGGATAGTGAGGTGAATAACCGCTATACTTTCGAAGTAAGTATGAGAACAAATAAGGTTGAAATTAAGAAAGCGGTTGAGTCTGCTTATGGTGTTTCAGTTGAGAAAGTTCGAACAATGAATGTCCGTCCAGATCGCAAATCTCGTAATACGAAATCTGGGGTTATTACTGGTAAAACAAATGCAATCAAAAAAGCAATTGTACAGTTGGCGGAAGGTGATACAATAGATTTTTATAACAACATTTAATTTTTTAAAATGTCAGTAAGAAAACTAAAACCTATCACTCCAGGGCAGCGATTTAGAGTTGTAAATGGTTTCGACCAGATTACAACTGATAAGCCAGAAAAGAGCCTTTTGGCTCCAAGAAAACGCTCAGGAGGTAGAAACAACACAGGAAAGATGACCGTACGCCAGCTTGGTGGAGGTCATAAAAGAAGGTATCGTATTATTGATTTTAAACGTAACAAGGAAGGAATTCCTGCTACAGTAGATTCAATTCAATATGATCCAAACAGAACTGCATTTATTGCGCTTCTTAACTATCAAGATGGTGAAAAGCGTTATGTGATAGCTCAAAACGGTCTTCAGGTAGGTCAAAATCTAGTCTCTGGTTCTAATGTAGCTCCAGAAATTGGGAATGCAATGCCACTTTCAGATATTCCATTAGGTACTATCATTTCTTGTATAGAATTGCGTCCAGGACAAGGGGCTGTTATGGCTCGTAGTGCTGGTGCTTTTGCACAATTAATGGCACGTGATGGTAAGTTTGCAACGGTTAAATTACCGTCAGGCGAAACAAGATTGATTCTTGTTACTTGTATGGCAACTATCGGAGCAGTATCTAATAGTGATCATCAATTGCTTGTATCTGGTAAAGCGGGTAGAAGCCGTTGGTTAGGAAGAAGACCTCGTGTACGTCCAGTAGTGATGAACCCTGTTGATCACCCAATGGGAGGTGGAGAAGGTAAGTCTTCTGGAGGACATCCTCGTAGTAGAAACGGTATACCTGCTAAAGGTTATAGAACGCGTTCTAAGACGAAATCGAGTAATAAATATATTGTAGAACGTAGAAAGAAATAATAAGATATGGCACGTTCATTAAAAAAAGGACCTTACGTTCACTATAAGTTAGAAAAGAAAGTTGCTGCAAACGTTGAAGGCAATAAAAAGACTGTGATTAAAACATGGTCTAGAGCTTCAATGATTACCCCAGATTTTGTGGGGCAAACAATAGCAGTACATAATGGTCGCCAATTTGTTCCAGTATACGTTACTGAAAACATGGTAGGGCATAAATTAGGAGAATTTTCACCAACACGTTCTTACAGAGGACATGGTGGTGCAAAAAATAAAGGTAAAAAATAATTGAAGTCATGGGAGTTCGTAAAAGAGAATCAGCAGAAGCGCGCAAGGCAGCTAATAAGCAAATTGCCTTCGCGAAATTGAATAACTGCCCGACTTCACCTCGTAAAATGCGTTTAGTAGCAGATATGATACGCGGCGCAAAGGTGGAGAGAGCACTTCAATTGTTAAAGTTTAGTAATAAGGAAGCATCTCGTAAAGTTGAGAAGCTTGTTCTTTCTGCCATTGCAAACTGGGAGGCAAAGAATGAAGATGCGAGTCTTGAAGACGCAGACCTTTTTATTAAAGAGATCAAAGTGGATAGTGGAGCGATGTTAAAAAGACTTCGTCCAGCACCACAAGGTCGTGCACATAGAATAAGAAAACGTAGTAATCACGTAACAGTCGTGCTTGCTGCAAACGATAACACACAAAGCAATTAATTAGATGGGACAGAAGACAAATCCAATCGGAAATCGCCTAGGAATTATCAGAGGATGGGAATCTAACTGGTACGGTGGTAACGACTACGGTGATAAACTTGCCGAAGACGATAAGATTAGACGATATATTCACGCTCGTTTAAGTAAAGCTAGTGTGTCACGTGTAATCATTGAGCGTACGCTTAAACTTGTAACCGTTACTATCACTACTGCTAGACCTGGTATCATTATCGGAAAAGGTGGTCAAGAGGTAGACAAGTTAAAAGAAGAGCTTAAGAAGATTACTGAAAAAGAAGTACAAATTAATATCCATGAAATCAAACGACCAGAACTTGATGCGTTCTTGGTGGGATCTAGTGTTGCTCGTCAGATTGAAAGTCGTATTTCTTTCCGTCGTGCAATTAAGATGGCAATTGCGGCTGCAATGCGTATGAATGCAGAGGGTATTAAAATCCAAATTTCTGGACGTTTGAATGGTGCTGAAATGGCACGTTCTGAGTCTTATAAAGATGGACGTATTCCTTTATCAACATTTAGAGCCGACATAGATTATGCTTTGGTTGAAGCTCACACTACGTATGGTAGATTGGGTATCAAAGTATGGATTATGAAAGGTGAAGTATATGGCAAAAGGGAACTTTCTCCGTTAGTTGGTTTGCAAAAGAAATCAGGTAAAGGTGGTTCGGGTAAAGATAACCGCGGATCTCGCCGTAGAAAGTAATTTTTTAAAAGAACAAGAAAATGTTACAGCCTAAAAAAACAAAATTTCGTAAGCAGCAAAAGGGTCGTATGAAAGGTCTCTCTCAAAGAGGGCACACACTTTCAAATGGAACTTTTGGAATTAAGTCAACAGACTCTAGTTTCATTACTGCTAGACAAATAGAAGCAGCTCGTATTGCCGCAACACGTTACATGAAAAGAGAAGGTCAATTATGGATCAAAATCTTTCCGGACAAGCCTATTACTAAAAAACCTCTAGAGGTACGTATGGGTAAGGGTAAAGGTGCTGTAGAATATTGGGCAGCTGTAGTGAAACCTGGACGCATATTGTTTGAAGTAGGTGGAGTGCCTGAGCCAGTGGCTAAAGAAGCACTCAGACTTGCGGCGCAAAAGCTTCCTGTGAGAACAAAGTATATTGTAGCTAGAGACTTTTCAGCTGAATAAATTATAAGATAATGAAACAATCAGAAGTAAAAGGATTATCTGTAGCGGAATTACAAGAAGAACTTGGAAAAGCTAGAAGATCTTATTCAGATCTTAAAATGGCACATACAATTTCTCCATTAGAGAATCCTATTCAATTGCGTGCTTTAAGACGTACTGTCGCAAGAATAGCAACTGAATTAACTAAAAGAGAACAATAACGCTGCTTAAGATGGAAAAAAGAAATTTAAGAAAAGAGCGTATTGGTGTAGTAACTAGTAACAAGATGCAAAAATCAATTGTTGTGTCTGAGGTTAAAAAAGTAAAACACCCTATGTATGGTAAATTCGTTTTAAAAACGAAGAAATACGTAGCACACGACGAAACAAACGACTGCAACGAAGGAGATACTGTTAGGATTATGGAAACTCGTCCTATGAGTAAATCAAAATGTTGGAGATTAGTAGAAATCATTGAAAGAGCTAAGTAATGTTACAGCAAGAATCAAGATTAAAAGTAGCAGATAACACAGGAGCAAAAGAAGTTTTGACAATCCGTGTGTTAGGAGGTACTAAGAGAAGATATGCTTCTGTAGGGGACAAAATAGTGGTGTCTGTAAAAGATGCAACTCCCAACGGCCAGATTAAAAAGGGAGCCGTATCTACAGCAGTAGTTGTGCGTACTAAGAAAGAAGTGCGTCGTCCAGATGGATCATATATTCGTTTTGACGATAACGCTTGTGTTCTTTTAAACGCTCAAGGCGAAATGCGAGGAACTCGTGTTTTTGGACCAGTAGCAAGAGAACTTCGTGATAAACAATTCATGAAGATTGTATCATTAGCACCTGAAGTGCTTTAATACATAAGAAGATGGCAAAACTTAAAATTAAATCAGGAGATACCGTTCGTGTTACGGCTGGAGCCCAAAAAGGGAAAGAAGGTAAGGTAGCTAAGGTATTTACAGATAAAAATAAAGTTATCGTAGAGGGTGTAAACATGGTTAAAAAACATGAAAAGCCTAGTGCTGCAAATCCTCAAGGTGGTATTAAAGAAAAAGAAGCACCTCTTCAAATTTCTAATGTGTCTTTAATAGACAAAAACGGTAAAGCTACTCGTGTAGGTTTCCGTATGGAAGGAGATAAGAAGGTTCGTTTCGCTAAAACAACAAACGAAATCATATAGTCATGGGATACGTACCAAGATTAAAACAAGAGTTTAAAGACCGAATAACGGCCTCTCTTACAGAAGAATTTGGCTATAATAACATTATGCAAGTTCCTAAGCTTAATAAGATCGTTGTATCTAGAGGTGTAGGAGCTGCTGTTGCTGATAAAAAATTGGTAGAAAATGCAGTGGAAGAACTTACCCTAATAACAGGGCAAAGAGCTATCGCTACCATTTCAAAGAAAGACGTTGCTTCTTTTAAGCTACGTAAAGGAATGCCAATAGGAACAAAAGTAACTTTACGTGGGGAACGTATGTATGAATTTCTTGATAGATTGATTACATCTGCACTTCCACGAGTAAGAGACTTTGGAGGAATAAATGCTACTGGATTTGACGGTAGAGGTAATTATAGTATGGGAATTACTGAACAAATTATCTTTCCTGAGATTAATATCGATAGAATTAAGAAGATTGAGGGTATGAATATTACCTTTGAAACTTCTGCAGCTACCGATAAGGAAGCAAAATCATTGTTAACAGAACTAGGGTTACCTTTCAAAAAGAATTAATTATGGCTAAAGAATCAATGAAAGCCCGTGAGGTGAAAAGAGCAAAGACAGTAGCTAAGTATGCAGAAAAACGCAAAGCTTTAAAAGAAGCTGGCGATTATGAAGCTTTACAAAAGTTGCCTAAAAATGCCTCTCCTATCCGTCAGCACAACCGTTGTAAGTTAACAGGTCGTCCAAGGGGATATATGAGACAATTTGGTCTTTCTCGTGTTACATTCAGAGAAATGGCAAACCAAGGTCTTATACCAGGTGTTAAAAAAGCTAGTTGGTAAATTGAATATAAACTGGTGGAAGGTTTTGCTTTCGCGAAAGCAATAAAGTAAAAAACCACTGCTGAAAAATAGATAAATGAATACAGATCCAATTGCAGATTTTCTAACTAGAATTAGAAATGCAGCTGCAGCAAATCACAGAGTCGTTGAGATTCCAGCATCAAACTTGAAAAAGGAGATGACTAAAATCTTATTTGACCAAGGTTACATTTTAAGTTACAAATTTGAAAAAGGTACATCTCAAGATACTATCAAAATTGCTTTGAAGTATGATGGGAATACAAAAGAATCTGTAATAAGAGATATTCAAAGAATAAGTAAACCTGGTTTACGTAAATACGCTTCATCTTCAGATATACCTCGTATATTGAATGGTTTGGGTATTGCTATTGTCTCTACTTCGAAAGGAGTAATGACAGGAAAGCAAGCGCATCAAGCGAATGTAGGTGGCGAAGTACTTTGTTACGTTTACTAATCAGTTAAAAAGACAAAGAAATGTCAAGAATAGGTAAAAGTCCAATTACAATTCCAGATGGTGTTACTGTAAACGTAGCTGAAGGGATTGTAACCGTAAAAGGAAAATTAGGTGAACTTACACAAGAGTTTTCAGAAATTACTATAAAAGTAGAAGACGGAACAATAACTCTTGAAAGACCTTCTGATAAAAAAGATGTTAGAGCTAAGCACGGTTTGTATCGTTCGCTTATTTTTAATATGATTGAAGGAGTGTCAAAAGGATGGACCAAAGAATTAGAGCTTATTGGAGTAGGATATCGTGCAAGTAATCAAGGGCAAAAATTAGATTTAGCTGTTGGTTTTTCTCACAACATCGTTTTAGAGATAGCTCCAGAGGTAAATGTGGAAACTGTATCTGAAAAAGGTAAAAATCCAATCGTAAAATTAACTTCTTACGACAAACAATTAGTAGGGCAAGTAGCTGCAAAAATACGTGCTTTCCGTAAGCCTGAACCGTATAAAGGAAAAGGTATTAAGTTTGTTGGTGAGATTATTAGAAGAAAAGCAGGTAAATCTGCATAATACATAGGTTATGGCATTATCAAAAAGTGAAAAAAGAAATAGAATTCATTTGAGAATTCGTAAGACTATTTCTGGAACTGCAGAGCGCCCTAGACTCTGTGTATATAGAAGTAATAAAGAGATTTACGCACAGATAATTGATGATTTATCTGGTAAAACTTTAGGCGCTGCTTCTTCTAGAGACAAGGGAATTGCATTAGGTTCTAGTAAATCTGAAACA
>NZ_CALEMI010000036.1 GCF_937910895.1 uncultured Dokdonia sp.
TTTGGACATAGAGTCACTAATTTTATAAAAGAGAAAGAATTTGTAGGACGCGATCATCTGGAAGTGACAGATGATATGGTGGTCTTAATAGCTGCCGTAGGCTGTATGCTCACTTTTGGACGAAAGCATTATATGTATGCGTTTGTAGATTATATCTTAATCTATCCAAAAGCATTTTATAGTAGTGCAAATGATAACTACCATAAAGGAGAATTTAATCCTAGAGAGAGAGCACTCGTACTGTCTTGGGAAGATTTTGAAATAGGATATCGCATTACAGATGACAATCTTAATCTTGGGATTCACGAGTTTATGCATGCGTTACAACTAGAAGCAAAACAACGTAGTGATATAGATGGACTACGCTTTGAGCGGCAATTTCAAAAAATACTCAGAAGACTCACAGATCAAGAGCTAAAAGATAAGCTTGATGAAGTAAAGTATTTTAGATCCTACGCATTTACAAATCAATTTGAGTTTATGGCTGTTCTTACAGAGTATTTTATAGAATCTCCCAAAGATTTTAAATTACATTTTCCTCAATTATATGAATACCAAAAGTGCTTGCTTAATTTTGATTTTGCAGGATATTAAATCCTATAGTTTACCCTAAAAATAAAAGAGGATACCTGTAAGTAGACAACCTCTTTTATAAAATAGGGAAGTGTGGTACATTATTTTTTTACAATTACTTTTTGTGATTGTTGTGATCCATCTGATCCAATAATTTTAATGAAATAAATCCCTTCTGCATACGCATGAGCATCCCATGTTAGTGGTAGTTGTTTATACTTAATACTATCTATTTGCTGTCCTAAGGCATTATGAATGGTCATATTGCCTATTTTAGAAATAGTAGCTGTGTCTATAGTAAACGTAGTTCCTACAGTAGGTGTAATCGTGATATTTTGTGTTGAAAAGCTTTCTGTAGCTAGTGTTGTTTCTCTACGTACAATTGCATTAGGAGTCAATAAGTTTGCTGCACCACTCTCTATAAAGGTTTCGATAAATGTACCATCATCAGCATATCTATTTACAGCACTATTATTTCCATCACCAATTAGTATATCGCCTTCAGGAAAAAATTCAACACCTTCTGCAAAACTAATTCCATCTATAAAAATGCCTAGAAAATTTCCTTCGCTGTCAAATCTTTTTACAGCACCGCCATTATAATCTATAACAATTAAATCACCATTTTCTTCAAACCAAATATTAGTAGGGCCTACCAAATTAGAATTAATAAAGGTTTCTATAAAGACACCATTTGTATCAAATTTTTCTACAGAATCTCCTGTAAAAGAAGAAATATATAAGTTACCATCACTATCCCAGTCTATTCCGATGCTTTGAGGTACTCCTATATTTGTAAATTCGTCTACAAATGTACCATCTAGCTCATATCTAAAAACGGTTCCATTTCCTTGCCATTGTAGTACATACAATAAATTTTCAGGTCCTATTTTCATACGGGTAGGACCTCCTATTCCAGAAGCAAAATTTTCGATAAATTCACCTGTCGTTGCGTTGTGTTTTGTAATTAAACCACTATTAAGACTAGAGATAAGCACGACAGGTTCATTCTCAAGAAATACAATGTCTTGGGGCCATGCAATATGACCATCATCGTCATCTATAAATACCTCGGGATTCTCTCCATTTTGATCAAATTTCAAGATTTGCCAAGGGGGATTATTAAAGTTTCCTGCGTCACTTACGTAAATAGCTACTTCAGATTCTTGAGCGGTTGTAGTTCCTATAAAAGTAAAAAGGAATAGTTTGCAAAGTAATTTTGTAATTTTCATTATGTCAGAGTTTTAAGTTTATGTAAACTAATTTCTGACTTATTGACTCAACAGTTGTCCAGAATTATAAACCTTATCTCGTTACGACAAAGTTTTACTTTTAAAAGAAGCTCGATATTCAAGAGGAGTACATTTGTGTTTATTTTTAAACACCGTATAAAACGTAGTCCTACTATTGAATCCCAAACTATAATACATAGAATAGATAGAGATGTCCTCATTATTTTTAAGAAGTGTTTCGGCTTCTTTTAAACGATATTCATTTATAAACTGATTAAAGTTTTTATGTGCTTTTTCATTGATAAGTTGTGATACAATGTGGATAGGTAATCCTATCGCTGTGGCAACGTCTATAAGGCGAAGGTCATTATTTAAATAGGACTTCGAAGTTTTTATATAGTGTGTAAGGATATTATAAAATTCCTCTTTGGTTTTTGAGCTCAATTCACTTTTTTCTTTTTTTGAAGATTGAAAAAGATGTGTAAATAATTCATCATTAAATATTTTAGGTTCCATGTAAACAACATATCCTATACCATATACACCTATAGCCATTGTAAAGCTTATTGCATAATCCCAAGTGGGGTTGAAAAATGAAAACTTAACTAAAATGTAATAGCTTATATACGCTATGACAAAAAGTGAGAATAAAAGTAGTAAAAAGCGAATCCATCGGGTACGCATTTGGGTAGCCGCATTTTCTTTTTTAGGTGTGTATATTTTTATAAAATCAACACAAGCTATGATATATATAATGAGTATTCCAATAGCTACCCAAGGAGATTTTAAAGACCAATACAACGTAAATAATACTTCTTCCTTAACACCTTCAAATTCTGTATGTCCCTTAGTTTTTATAAAGTAAATTATAGAGAGTATACCAAAGACTATTGGCATTATAAAATGAATGAAGTTAACCTTGTATTCTTTTACATAAAACTTAAGAATGTAGACATAAAATAAAGGACCAAATAAGAAATACCAAGCATTATCAAAAAAGTACACATAGGGATATATTGCCCGATAATGTGTCCATATAAGTACATATTGTACAAGGACTAAAGAAAATCCTAAAATGATAAGGGCAATAGGCCAGTTATTTTTTCGACCATTTTTATCTGTAAAAAGCAGGACTGACAGGAAAGAACCTATAGCACTTACAATCAGAAATAAGGAAGTCCAAGTATTAAATGACGCTTCAGGCATATCGTATAATATCCCTGTAATATACTCAATATATTAATTTACAAGTGATTTAAGGTCTTTTACTGTTGCCATAGGATCACTAGATTTAAAAACATAACTTCCCGCTACGAGTACATCTGCACCAGCTTCTACCAATTGTTTTGCATTTTTATTGGTAACACCTCCATCTATCTCTATAAGTGTTGATGCATTTTTGCGAGTGATCATTTCTTTAAGGGCACTTACTTTTGCATAGGTATTTTCTATAAAACTCTGTCCTCCAAAACCAGGATTTACACTCATAAGACACACCATGTCTATATCTTGAATAGTATCTTCCAATAGTTGTATACTTGTATGAGGATTAAGTGCGACCCCCGCCTTCATTCCTGCACTTTTTATAGCTTGTAAGGTACGGTGTAAATGTGTACACGCTTCATAATGTACTGTGAGAATATTACTTCCAAGATCTACAAATGTCTGGATATACCTATCGGGGTCTACAATCATAAGGTGTACATCAATGGTTTTTGTAGCGTGTTTTACGATATCCCGTAATACAGGCATTCCAAAAGAGATATTAGGCACAAAAACACCATCCATGATATCTATATGGAACCAATCTGCATCACTTTTATTGATCATTTCTACATCACGTTGTAGATTGGCAAAATCTGCAGCAAGTACCGAAGGGGCTATTAGTTTTTCTGACATGGATAGGGATTTATATTTTTTGTAAAACTACATCTTTTTTAAGAATTTTATTAGTGAAACGCTGTTTTAAAGCGTTGCGGAGTAATAAATTTAAAACGGCTAGTTGAGCTAATCCCGCTTTTTGAGTGGGATCTAATACTTGTTCTAATTTAAAAAGGGGGATTGAATACCTCAAAGCTTACTTTGGATATTAAAAAATTATTTTGTTGAATGTTTTGTGATTTTGCATTGAGGATTATTTACTCGGCGCTCAAAAAAGAATAAACCGTTTTAGAGAGTGCTTGCATTTCCGAAGAATCTAGATAATGGAGTAAATTAAGATACGATCGTAAACTTGCTATTTGATTATCTTCTATGATAGATGTAAAACCAGCTTTGTATCCTGTGAAGTATTGATCATCAATTTCTTTTTCAAAAAGGGTGATGATATTTTTATGTCTTATATCTTTTTTGATTTTTCCGTAATAAAGTTCTTTGATTTTCACTTCATCTCCTTCAAAATACTGAAGGAAGTTTCCTGAATTGTGTAATAAAACACCGCTAATGTTTTCTGATATGTTTTTTGTAGCACAAAGTACGAATAGCTCCTTTAGTTCATCAGGTTTTAATGAACTTCGTAATGTACTTACATAACAAATACCGTATAACATAACTATAATTCAGGGAATTAGTATAAGTAAGGTACAAAAAAATCCCCGGTAATCAGCCGAGGATTCATTCATCAATCAAAAAACGAACAGTTATGATAAACTGTTGTTATTGTTATTAGGGGTTTATCCTAAATATGTTTTTAATATTTTGCTACGAGACGTATGTTTTAGTCTACGAATTGCTTTTTCTTTAATTTGACGTACACGCTCACGAGTAAGATCAAATGTTTCTCCTATTTCTTCAAGTGTCATAGGATGTTGATCTCCTAATCCAAAATATAAACGAATAACATCTGCTTCACGTGGTGTTAATGTTTCTAATGCACGCTCAATCTCTGTACGTAATGACTCGTGAAGTAACTCACGATCAGGGTTTGGAGATTCACCAGAACGTAATACATCATATAGGTTTGAATCTTCACCTTCTACAAGAGGAGCATCCATACTTACGTGACGTCCAGAGTTTTTCATAGACTCTTTTACATCATTAATAGTCATATCAAGTTCTTTTGCAATCTCTTCGGCGCTTGGTGGGCGCTCATGTGCTTGCTCAAGAAAAGCGTATGTTTTATTAATTTTATTGATCGAACCAATCTTATTCAATGGTAAACGTACAATACGAGATTGCTCTGCGAGTGCTTGTAGAATAGATTGACGAATCCACCATACTGCATACGATATAAATTTAAATCCACGAGTTTCATCAAAACGTTGTGCTGCTTTGATAAGACCAAGATTTCCTTCATTAATTAAATCGGGTAACGTTAAACCTTGATTTTGATATTGCTTTGCTACAGATACAACAAAACGTAGGTTTGCTTTGGTTAATTTTTCTAAAGCACGTTGATCACCAGCCTTAATACGCTGTGCTAACTCCACTTCTTCATCGGCGGTAATTAGGTCAACTTTTCCAATTTCTTGTAGGTATTTATCTAAGGATGCAGTTTCACGATTGGTAACCTGCTTGGTAATTTTGAGTTGTCTCATGTAGAATTAACTTTAGTTTGGGTGTTGTACTTGTTATACGTACTAAAGTCGCATAATGTTACAAAAACTTTACTTTTATTTTATTTTATTTTAGAATGAGGCAGTATACGCTTTCGCGAAAGCGTACATAACTATTTAAAATACAATCCCATTATTGTCTATATGAATACGATCTACCACCGATTTTATTTTCTGGTGCATTTTGTTGAAAAACATACTTCGATCCTTTTCTCCAGCATTTACAAGTAGTTTTGAGTTAAGCATTTGTTTTTGGAAAAAGAGCCCCATTTCTTCGCATGTTTGCGGGTGTTGAATTTTGAAATAGGTGAGTACCGTGAAGGGTGTGAAAAATACTTTTTGATGATTTGTTTTTACCATGATGGTATTACTCATGGTTAACAAGTCGCTTTTGTATAATTTATAAGAAGCATTATTTTTTGAGTTTATAATAGTTTGTTTAATGGTTTGTTGCTCCACATGATCCACAATATTGGATAAATCTTGACAAATATGTATCGCCGAATCTTTGGTTAATAATCCTGTCTCAAAGTAATAGAGTATTTGTTGTAATGTTCCATTAATGGTATTGTCATTCCAAAACTCGGTGATGGAGATATAGTTATAAGTCTCACCCAATGCAAATGCGCTTTCTAATAAAGAATTTGGAATCTGTTTTACAAAATCTTCAAAAGTGGTTTTAGCCATACTCCCATCTTCATTTAAAAATTTGAGCCATACATAAATTTTATAGCGTGTTAAAAAAGAATCTGTAAGAGTATAAAACAGCGGGATGTCTTTTGCAGAGTAGGTAATGGAAGCACTTTTTAGTTTTGTGAGTGGCTCAAGATTTTGTAAAGAGGTTTTAAAGTAATTTTCTAAACCTTTGACATCTAAAATTTTGGGTGATTTTTCTGCGATAAGTGTACTCTGAGACCCTACTTCAAAAAGCTTATTGAGCGAAATTTTAAAGTGCTTCGCTAAAATAACAGTTTCTTCCAGAGATAAGTGAGTTTTGTTATTTACTCTTCTATAAGCAGCATCGTAATTTATATTTAAAATATCTCCGATAACAGTTATGAGTGACTGGTCTTCGGGGAGGTGCTTTTTAAGATGTTGAATAAATAATTCTTGCATATTTTAAAAGTATAATACTTGATTGATATAGTATTTGCGAAAAATGCAAAATATAAGATAGTGAATTGGCAATAAATAATAAAGTATATGAGCATTTAAAATTAACTTGGAGGGTATAATCATAAAATGTTAAGAGATAAAGTTTTTATTTTCAATAATATGTATACTAATAAGTACATTAATATTTGGGCGAAAAGGATATATATTTATAAGTCTAGATATAGGGGATACAACGGTCAATGTTATAGATGGCCCATCTGTTGAAGATGAATCATCTACTGATGTTTTTTTTGATGATAAAAGAAGCATTATTATTGGTATATCTGGGGAATACTTTTTTGCTAAGAGTTGGGGAATAAGCTCCAAAATACAATACTATCACACTGCTCAAGCAAATGTTAAACGATCTATATTTTTTGTCCCTATTGATTCAGAACTTAATGATCGATATGTAAGAAACAGTTTGTCTGTTCCTTTACAACTTATGTATTTTTTTTGTAAAGATAGATTTAAAGGACAATTAGATGTAGGATCTATGTACAGTTTTGTACTTTCAGATAGTCTTCAACAGGATGTTTTCTCTACAGATGATTCTTCTAAATTTAGGATACGCTGTTGGTATCATATTATCTTATGCTGTTATTCCAGAAAAAGCATTTATCTATTTACATTTAAATCTTCTAAATAGTGGAAGATTCGAAGGCGAAGATATTTCTAATAGCGCAATTTCTATAGGAATTAAATATAAACTCTAATGCTTTTTTCAATAGAAAAAAATAATAAAAATATAGCGTTGCAGGTCTTGCAAAAAGCTATGAAGAAAAACCCAAATCTTTTATGGATGACGGGGGGTAGTGCAAAACGATTGTGTAACCTTTATCGTTTCTGTCTAAAACTAGCCATGTTATATAACGGTGCTTTCTTACATCCAAATACCAAAGGGGTCGTTTTGTTTTATAAAAAGGGAGTAGGGATTACTATTGGAGGTCTTATAAAAAAAGGGTTACTCTATTTTTTCTTTATTTTTTCTGTTATAGATGTTTTTAAAATAGTTAAAATATGCAAATTACAGCGTTCGCTAAAAAAACGCGCCCCTAATGAACCCCATTTGTATTGTTTGATAATAGCGGTAAGTCCTGAAGAGAAAAGTACACAGACAATCATTCAATTGAGAGATTTTTTATTTCAACAAAGTATAGAACTACAATTGCCTATTTATATACAGACCTCAGTGAGAAGGAACAAAATTCTTTTTGAACGTTATGGTTTTGAGTGTTATGAGACTGTTGTGAATACCTCTGGAGATTATACTTTATGGTTATTAAAAAGAGATTATGAAAAAAGAAATACCACCACTTAAATTTAAAAAAGAAGATATTTTTTTTCAGCATTTAAGAGCTGAAGTGACTGCTTATTTTAAAAATACTGCTTTAACTAAAAAAGCAACTTCTTTCTGGTTTATTAAAGCTTGGAGCTTTATAAGTATGTATGTTGTTATGTATAGTTGTCTTCTCATTTTTGGAGAAAATAGACTAGTTATGTTTGTGTGTTATGCGGGATTAGGTGTTTTGGCAATATTATTAGGATTAAATGTAGGACATGATGCGGCACATGGAACTATTTCAAAGAGTCAAAGCGTTAATAAATGGTATGCTGTTGTATTTGATTTGCTGGGTGGTAATTCATATATATGGCGTATACGACATATATATGCACATCATCCTTATCCGAATGTAATTGGGTATGATAGTGATATTAAACAGTCAAAACTAGTCCGTATTTTCCCTAAAGATATCTATTTGAGGTTTCATAGATTTCAACATATCTATACACCTATACTTTTAATTTTTAGTTATACACTTAACTGGTTCTTGATACGAGATTTTCAAGATTTTTATGTACGACAATTTGGAAAAAAAAATATTCAAAAGCATCCAAAAGGTACGTTTCAAAAAATAGTATTATTTAAATGTTTGTATATAGGTTTTATATTATATGTTCCTTTTTTTGTTTTAGGTTTTAGTTATATAATAGTTCTTGGTTTTTTTGTTATGAATATATTTTCGGGTATGATTATCAGTATAGCGTTAGTGTCAACTCATGTAGGGGATCATCACGAGTTTCCTACTCCTAATGCAGAAGGTAATTTTGATCATAGCTGGTCAACGCATCAGATAATTACTACTTCTGATTTTTGCACAAAGAATAAAATTGCTAATTTCTTTTTTGGAGGTTTTAATCATCACGTTATACACCATCTTTTTCCAGAGATAAATCATATACATTATGTAAATATGACACCTATATTAAAGAAAACGGCGAAAGATTTCCAAGTAAATTATAGGTCAGAAGAAAACTTGTTTCGTGTTTTTAAATCACACATCAAACTCTTGAAGAGAGAAGGGTATGAGCACGGGCTTCTGCATCAAGAGATTTAAAATTTATAGGACATTCCGAATTGTAATCCAAAATAGTACGGTTTGAAATTACCTATATTATCTGAGTAAGGATTGAGTTGGTACTTAAACGCGGGTTCTACATCAAATCTCCATTTTTTTGAGAAGTTATAGTAGGTTCCAAGACCTAAGTTTAATGCTAAGCTTAAATCTTTAAGACTTGTCTCCCTACCAATAAAGATGCTTTGTCCACTATCTGCAGTTGCAAAAACCCTATTATTGGTAAGCACAAATAAGCTTAATCCTGTATTAAAACTCATAGAAACACGTTTGTTTAAAAATCGATATTGATAGTCAACAGGAACTTCTATGTAGGATATATTTTGTTCTATACTTACCACATCGTTAGAGTTAAAAAATGCCAGTGCTTCAGGACTAGGTTGAATACCGCCTGTCTGATTTAAATTTTGCGGATCAATTCCAGAAAGTTGGAAGATATTAACATTGTTATTTGTAATTAATACTTGAAAGTCCTCTGTTTTATATTGTAGTGGAGCCACTCCAATACCAAAGCGAATACTAGATCTTTCAGAAATTGTATACTCAGCACGTATGCCGTACCCTGTTGTTCCAATCGCATCCCTTGGATTGTCTACAAGCCTGTTGTCTATAGATGATCCTTTTGTAAGAGAACCATAACTCAATAAACTAGTATACGGAGAAATTGCAAATTTGTAGTTTATAGATTCTTTACGGTCATTTTCTCGCTCTTCATCTGTTTTAGGGAGCTTAGGAACTTTTTTTGTTTCTGATTTCTTTTCTGTCTTGGCAGCAATAGCCAAAGCAGTTTTTTTAGATATTTCTACTAATTGTATAGAATCTTGCCATTTTTGCAAAGCAACTTTATTTTCTTCTCTTTGTGTAGCTATGGCTGTTGCTAACTCCTCTTTAATCTTTGCTTCGTATGCTGTTCTTGCTTCAAGCTCTTTTTGATCTCTTAATTTTTGAGAAGCACTTACCATTGTACTCAATATAGCTTTGATAGATGTCGCCTTATTGTTTTTATCTATAGAAGGAGAAGGTGTTGTTTGATTTTGTAAAGAACTAGATTTCTCTCTATTGTATGAATCGTTTGTTTTTTTAGTAGTTACTACTGCTTCTTGTGATTTATCAGATATAAGATTTTTAAAAGTTGAAGACTCATTACTTGTACCTGATAATGTAGAGGCGGTATTTGTTATTGTACTATTTTTAGAAGACGTTGTGTTTGTATTGGTTGTTATATCTGTAATTGTTGTTATTTCAGAATCAGCTCCGTTTTTTATTTCAGAACCTGTGATGATTGTAGTACTCTCTTTTTTATTAGAAGGGATGTCGATCGTGTCATCTTGAGATATTGCATCCGTTTTAACAATTAAGGGTTGTTCTGTTGCATTTGGAGAATTTGATGTATTCCAAGGTTCCCAGTACAATAGTCCTGTTAATAATCCTACTATAATAAATCCTCCAAAGTATAACCACAATGGAGCTATTTTTCGATCTCTTTTTTGATCTAGTTCTGAAGCAATAGTATCCCATAAGTCTGCACCAGGTGCTTGTTCAAAATCTTTGAACTTCTCATTGAATATTTTGCCTATGTCTTTTCTATTACCCATTTACAATGGAGTTTTTTTTGGTGGTTGTATATACTGATGCGATCTTTTCTTTTAAAATTATTTTGGCTCTATGTAGGTTTGATTTTGAAGTACCTACACTAATTCCTAAAATTTCACTGATCTCTACATGTGTATGATTATCTAGTTCATATAGGTTAAATACCAACCTATATCTACTAGGAAGCTCTTGTATAAGTGCTAGCATTTGCTGTAGACTTATAGAAGTTTCATCAATATCTATTGTAGTTTCTTCTTTTAAATGTTGGTCTGTTATGGATTCTATAAATGGTTCTTTTTTGTAACGATCTATAGCTTTGTTTATAGTAATACGCTTCATCCACCCCTCAAAAGACCCTTTACCACTATAAGTCTTTATACTTTGGAAAATTTTTATAAATGAATCCTGTAGATTGTCTTCTGCTTCTGCACGATTCTTACAATACTTTAGACAAAGCGCAAAAAGCCTGTCCTTATACGTGTTGTACAAGATTTGTTGTGATTGTCGATCACTTTTTTTGCATTTATCTATAAGTTGGATGAGCTCCAATACGTTGGTTTGTTTTAAAATAGACTGTATAATAACAAATGGTTGCGTCATAAAATAAAAAAAAGCTGATATTTTTTAAATATCAGCTTTTTTTTATGTGTTGTAAATTTACTGTTTAGTAAACTTATAGGTCGTTATTTCTGGTGGGGCACAATCTGATTCTACATCATTTAAGAAGGTGACAAAAAACACTGTATCATCATTAGCATCATAATTTGCAGGGGCATCTGTAGGGCCAAAAAAGCCAGCTCCAGAACTACACGCACAATTACTTTCTTGTACGGGGATAATAATCTCTCCACATACAAACAATAAATTAAAGTCATTAGGTGTAGAACAGTAATCAGGATAGTTAGGCGTAAAGAAAACACGCTCTGTATCTGTATTGCCTACAGTAACTTCTACAACTGAACCATCTGCAAATGTAGGTCCGTCTACATAAGGAGTAATCTCTTCTATTAAATAATCTCCTACAAAAGAGGTGTTATCTAGATTACATACAATAGGCGTTATATATTGAAATGGAGAATTAAAGAAACCAGCAGTAATAATCCCTCCAGCATTATTTGAAGAAAACGTACGTCCATCTGTAAGATTTAAAGCTAATCTAGTGGTAAAAGTATCTCCTCCAAAAAGTGCATCGGGTGTAAGATTTACTGCACTAATTAATTCTGTAGCTTCAAGAGTAAATTCAAGCCTTGGTAATCCAAACGGACCCTCAGTAAATAAACTAGCAGAGATATTTCCTAAAAAAACCTCATCAGTAATTGCCATAGATGTATCCCCTGTGCTTG
Organism: uncultured Dokdonia sp.; assembly: GCF_937910895.1. Lineage (GTDB taxonomy): Bacteria > Bacteroidota > Bacteroidia > Flavobacteriales > Flavobacteriaceae > Dokdonia. Next base: position 11,868 of record NZ_CALEMI010000036.1, read on the forward strand.
GTGATCCATCTGTAAAACTTGTATATACATCTACACTCTCAAGTAAAGCCCCTTCATTCTCATCTTGCTCCTCTATAATAATAGATAATCTAGCTTCGCCTGCAATAATAGTTTGTCCATTTTCTATAGCTATAGGAATAGCATTTTCTACAATTTCTATAGTTCTAAGCACAGCTCCAGTTTCTACATTTTCTTGGACAGTATCAGTTACTTTATCATCACTATCACAAGAGAATAAAATACAGCTGGCAAGTGTAGTAAAAAGTAAGTTTTTAATATTCATATAATATTTAATTAAATTAGTTTTTATTTTAAAATGCTTTTTAAAATTTAAAGGTAACCTTTTTATAGAGATCTACCTTTTTCTTAGTAGACTTATAAATATACAAATGGTTGCGTTTTATATTTAAAAAAGCAACCTATATAGTAAAGGTTGCTTTTTATTTTATACTTGAGGATGTGTTATTTATTTGATTTTTAATTCTTTGTCTTTAAAGAATCTCGTTTTTTTTGATTTATTTCTACAATAGAATCTATTACTTTTTTATCTGTACTACTCATTTCTTGACCGTTTTTGCTATTGTAATAATAATACACCTTTTGAGTAGTTTGGGTTACAGGCACATCATTTCTGTTTACAATTGTATCTAGTGCTTTTGCATTTTTAGAAGACCCTTTCAATACGTTTAGCGGATGCAAATTCTCTTTGCTTATTTCAGTCTTAAAGATAGTCTCTTTTATAGAGTCATTTATAATGGATGTTGTACTTCCTTTTGATGCTTCTTGATTCTGGAGATTACTAGCATCAAGATTATTAACATCAGTATTTGTAGAAACTTTTATCGTTTGCGAGGGAAGACTCGAACTCTTACTTTCTTCTGCTTCAATGATTTTTTGATCATCAATTTTTGAGTGCGTTTCTTCCTGAGATGTGGTAGTGCTATTAGTAATTATATCCGAATAATTAAACATAAATAAAGCTCCTATGATAAGAAGTAATCCAGCCGATCCTAGTTTTATATAAAAAGCATTCCTTCTCTTTCTTTTACGCTCTTCTAAAGAGTGTTGTATTCTCTCCCAAGTAGCTTCATTAGAAGCTTTTTTTGCCGATTGAAGTTTTGTTTTGATTAAACTTCCTATATCTTCTTGTGGTTTCATAGCTTATTGATTCAATATTTTAGTACTAGAAAAGACTAGTATTTTTTCTTTTAAAATTTGTTTAGCACGATGAAAATTAGATTTCGATGTACCTTCAGAAATAGATAGCATAGTGGCAATTTCTTTATGTGAATATTCATCTAATTGATACAGATTAAAAACAAGACGATATCTCTCAGGTAATTCTTGTATAGCCTTAAAAATAGCATCAATGGGAATATCTATATCTTTTTTATCTATGGTCACTTCTCTTGTATCACTTTCTATTTGATAAGGTAAATCTGTCGTTTTTTTCTGTCGAAACTTATCTACTGCTTTGTGAATGGTAATTCGCTTTATCCATCCTTCAAAAGATCCTTTATTTGTGTATTTATGGATCGTCTCAAAAAGTACAATAAAAACATCATGCACGTTATCTTCAGCTTCAGCACTGTTTCTACAGTATTTTAGAGATGTTGTATATACAAGATCCTTGTATTTTAAAAATAATAGCTTTTGAGCTACTAGATCATTTTTTTTACATCTAGCAATGAGTTCTGTTTTTTCCAATGATTTGTTATTCAGTTTATAGCTATTAAACTTACCTTAATAGTCTAGTAAAATAAAAAAGGTTGCGTCTTTTATGTATTAAATGTGTCTAATTTCGCTTTCGCGAAAGCATATACCACCTCTTTCCTATTCAAAATCGAGTGCCTCTGAAGCACTTATCAGATATTCTAATGCTTGAATTTTTTTGTGAACTTTATTAAAGAAATCATTTCTTTCCTTCTCTCCAGCAGTATTTAATAACTTAGAATGCTGTAATTGCTTGTCCAAGTATGTTTTTGCATGATCACACGTAATCCGATCTGACGTACGGTAATAAGACAGTAACGTAAACGGAATGTATAAGGATTGCTGATCTTCTACTTGTGCGTAGATATTATTATTCATTAATAATAATTCATTGTAATAGAACATATACGTAACATCAGTAACAACTCTTTGTGCAATGGTGGTAATAGTGTCTTTAAGACTAGTTGTAATCATTAACGCATCTTTTTCTGTAAGATGACCGGCTTTAAAATAAAAATGAATCTGTTTTAAGGTGCCGTTAATAGTAGTAAGATCCCATATCTCTGTAATCGGTAAATTTTCATATAAATCACCAAGACGTTTTGCTATTTGTTGAATGTCAAGACTCGGCGTAAAATGGGTGTAACTTACAGAATGAAAATTAGGATCCAGAAGTTTTAACCATACGTATATTTTAAAGCGCATCATCGTATCGCTTTTTAAATCATAAAACACAGGAATATCTTTGGCAGAGTATATAAGTTTGCACCCCTTTTTACCTAAGAACGGAATTAGGTTTGCATAAGAGCTCTCAAAATAAGTTTTTAACCCTTCTTCATTATGAATAGGTGCTGTCTTTTCTACCGAAACCCAATTACTTTCCTTGCTAACAAATAGCTTATCTATAGAGAGTTTAAAATGCTTAGCTAAGGTGATACTCTCAGATAAAGAGAGTTTGCTTTTTAAACTCGTTCTCCTATGTGCCGCATCATAACTTATATCTAAGGCTGTGGCAATAGCTTCTATAAGCGAGGTCTCTTTTGGGACGACCGCTCTAATTTCCTTTAAAAAAAGATCTTGTTCCATAGCTGTAAAGATATATTTTTTGTGATAATCACAAAAAATAATAGTGATCCTTGTGTTTTGAGTCAATTAATATGTGAATAGTGCAATAGTTTTGAATCAAATTAACACACACAAAGACTATGAAACATATTCCATTAGCACTCATTATTTTTAGATTTGTAGCTGCTCCTATTATTTTTTTTCTATCCTACTTTTTTAGAGAATTGGCAGTTCCTATTATTTTACTCCTTATGTATCTGGGATTGATTTCTGATATATTGGATGGGATCATCGCCAGAAAATATCAAGTGGCAACCGCGACATTACGAAGGTTAGATAGTCAGGCAGATATGCTATTTTGGCTTTCCATAGGGATCGCAACGTGGTTGATCTATCCAGAGCTTATACTAGATCACATTGTAGAAGTCCGTATTCTTTTAGGACTAGAAGTTTTTTGTTATGTCTTGAGTTTGGTAAAATTTAAGAGAGAGTCTGCATCACATGCATTTCTTTCAAAATTATGGGGACTCACACTTCTTGCAGTCTTCACATCTATGCTTGGATTTTACTATGCAGGTACGGTGTTTTATTGTTCTCTTATTGTAGGATATATCGCTCATATAGATCGACTTCTTATTACCCTACTATTACCACAATGGACACACGATGTTCCAAGTTCTTACTACGCCTATCTTATACGTAAAGGAATCTCTTTTAAAAGAAATCCCTATTTGAATCAAGGGACTCTTTGTAGGTACCCAATCACAACCTTATTACTGAATATTAAATTTCAAATCACACCATTATGAAAACATATTTTATCATTGTACTAAGCCTATGTGCTTATGTGTCTATGGCTCAATCAGACACTATTTCAACTCAAAAAACCACCTATGAATATTGGGACTATGACCAAGAATGGCAACGGCCTAAATTTGAAATTGGAGGAGGGCTTTTTATTCCTCAAGGAAAATTAGCCACCTTCATAAAGCCATCTCCATTTATAGATTTAGAAATATATTTTCCCACAAGACGAAATAAGTCTATTGTTGCCATATTTCAATTTGTGTTACCTTCTCAAGAAGATTCATTTATAATACAGAACCCAGGCTATAGACCAGGTAGAAGCGGTTAGTAGTGATTTGATAATCAATACATTATTGAGATTTAATCAAAACCTAACCTCAATAGATAGTAAAAGTAAGCTCGAATTAGGTGTAGGAGTAGGAATTTCTACAATGTTAGTTCAGACACCCTTTAGCTTCTTTAATAATGAAGGGGAAAATGCAAGTAGAGGATTGGTTTCTTTTCTAGTAGCTCCAGGATTACATTGGAAGTTTAAACCCACAGAAAATAGTCATATTACTATTGGTGCAGATCTTCAGTATTCACCTTATAAACTTAAAGGCGCTTTAGAGCAAGATCTCGGCGGACTTGCTATTTCTCCAAAAATCTTGTATCGCTTTTAATTTTTTAAATGATAAACCCCAACATTTTCAATTAGAAAACGTTGGGGTTTATCATTGACGTCAATGATTAGAAATATTACCCTACAGTAGTTATAATATTAAAATCGCTTGTAAGACCACCGTTGCTCCCCGTGTTATTTACAGAAAATACACGACCATCTGTAAGAACAATCTCAAACCTCACAATATAGTCATCTCCTGGAGCGATACCATCTAATGAATTATTTGTAATGTTTAAAAAGTCTTGAGTAGTAACAATAAGATTATATCTAGGGAAATCATCTTGCCCTATACTGAACTCAGTAGCATCCACTGCTCTTAAAAGAACTTCTTGCCTTACGATAGCATTCGAACTGTCTCCTGCGTTTTCAGTATTGTCTATAAATGTTATGTACACATTAAGTTTATCTAACAAGACACCATTTTCAGCATCTCTATATTCTAAAGTAGTGTTTAGTCCGCCTTCTAGCGTATCACTAGAAACGGAATTATTTCCTGTAGCCACGATTTCTAGAACAGCTCCATTATCAAAATCATCAGCAAAAACATTAGAATCATCATCACTACAACTCCATAGAGTGATAGTGGCAAACGTAATAAATAGTATTTTTTTAATTTTCATAGATAGATATATATTATTGATGATGACAAATTACTAAAGAAATAGATGTTGTAAAACAAAAGCGATGGTAACTATTATCGGGAATTACTTTTAGGTACAGAAAAGACTAAATACCTAGCAAAAAATACTAATTTTTATCCTATAAAAATCGTATTAGGCAATTGCAATTTTTATGTAGTTAGTAGACTTAATAACTACTATTTGTATTTATTGCAAAATTATAATTAGATTCTTTGTAAATTATGTGATGACTCTGGATATTTTACAAATACCTTAGCTTATATAAATGAATTATAAAATAGTATTATGATGAGGCTTAAAAATATAATAGTGTTGGTGTGGCTTATCTGTATGGGCTGTAGTAACGATGACGGTAACCAGACAGAATATCATCCCTTTAGTGAGGAGGATCGCAATAACTTATTAATACGTGTACCCGAAAAGGATGCTATTATTAGCTATGAAAATCAAAACGGAGAAGTGTTTTCTTTTAGAGTTCAAAATAGTGAGTCGGGTTTGGTAGGAGCTTATGGGGGTGGTGGAGGATTTGCGGGAGGAGGCACAACGCTTCTCTATAATTATGACACGCAACTTATAGAAATGGAATTTCTTAATGAACCAGACCCTTTTCCAATTTTTACTTTATGTATTTCAAAAAATAGAGATGATAGCTTAAAAGCAACCCTTTATTTTGAATTGTGGAACAAGACCACAGATGAAACTTTTCCATCTGTTGAGACACTAGATCTTGATTTTAGCGCTCCTCGAACAACACTCACCATTGACGAAAAGACGTATAACGATGTGATTATATATACTTCAGAAATAAATGAAGTAAATGGGAGTTGGTTTGGCATAGATAGAAATGTGCATACCATCTACTACGATGTATTATACGGATGTATAGGTTACGATGACCTCAACGGAAATATGTGGCGTATTAAAATGTAGTATGTGCATTTAAAAAATAAAACTGAGTTGAACGTGTTGATGATGTGCTTGGAAATACATGACGTTTTAGCGAATTAATAATTTCATAAATATGCTTTCGCGAAAGCAATAAAAATAGGCTTCTCATTGAGAAGCTTATTTTTTTAAAGTAAGTCATCTATTTTAAGAATGTATGTAGTAATGAGAGGGTATATATAGAATTGCTATGCATGTAATTCTGCTTTCGCGAAAGCATACTAAACCGCATATTCTAGGCATGTTAAAACTCAAAATAAAAGAAAACTTAAAATTATATTCTAAAAAACACTAAATTGCAATGCCCCTAATCTGAAAATTATTTAATGAATTCGATAATTAATCGACTTTTTCAAAAGTCAACAGTCATTGATGTGAAATCAATTGACGCCAACGATGCTTATCAAGATTTTTTAGAACATTTTTATTGTCAAGCATATACATCTCAGAAACTTGATACTCTTAAAGGGAAAATAATCACTTTTGATTTTGACTCTAATCCTGAAAAATCTCTTTATCAACTTGTCAATTCTTATCTAGAGATAGAGAATTTTTTGCTTTTTCAAGATGTAAGATTTCTAGGGACCAAAGAATCTCTTCGCATAGAGTTACAAGATTTTTTTCCTACAGTAGCAAGTTCTCAACCGTTTTCTGTTTTATATCAAGAAGATACAACACAAGAGATTGCTCTTGCTTTCTTACTGGCAAACTATTTGTACAATGCCGTTACAGATTATTGTGGCTATGTTTCCGTACTTGAACCAGCATTTGCCTTAGAGAATAAAATGGATCTTGATCTCGTAAAAGGAAATATGGTCTACTATCTTTCTTGTAGACGCAAAACTAGAGAATATATAGAAAAACTCTCTATTGAAGCACACAGAGTTTGTGAAGAAAAAAGCATTAAAAACCAATTTAACAAATGGTTTTCACAATTTACTAGCTTCTATCAACAGCTAGAGGTTTCCAATAAAATTAGTTATTATATTCCCGATAAAACAGCTGTAGATACACCTGTAGCTGTACCTATTTCAACAACTTTTAGCGTAAAAGAACAGTATAAAACACCCGTCACAAAAACAAATGACGAGAATACTCTTTCTACTATTTCAGAAATAGATACTTCTTTATATACAGCTATGTTTGAAAATATGCTAGACAAAGCTATTATATTTAAACGCTGTGGAAAGCTGATGCTCGCAAATGAACGAGCACGCACTTTTTTTAATTTCTCACAGGAAAATATCAATGAGCATAGCATTTATGATGTACTCCCACCAGAGATCTCTCAGAGACTTAAAGGAGATATTGACGATCTCACCCATAGAAGAGAAAGAACCATTTTGGGTAAAAGAGAGGAGATTCACTTGTCTAGATCAGACGGTTCTATAGAATATTATGAGATAACTACATCAAACAATTATACTACAGGAGATGACACCTATAGTATGTTCTTAAAAGATATTACTAAGAAAAAGGACACCTTAGATACGTTAAGTAAGCAAATGGAGCATGTCCAGAAAGCAGCTAGAGCTAAAGCTACCTTTCTTTCTAATATGAGTCACGAGATACGTACGCCACTCAACGTGATACTTGGTCTTGCAGATATTATTAAAAAAAGTGACAACATAGATGTAGAACAATTTGAGAAAAATATTGAAGGAATCGATTTTTCTGCAAAAAGCTTGTTGGCTATAGTAAATGACATACTTGACTTTTCAAAAATTGAAGCAGGTAAATTATCTATCCAATCATACAACTATAATTTAAGAAAAGTAATTACCTCTCTAGCCGAAGGTTTTAGGACAAAGGCAAATGAAAAAGGAGTCTTACTTTTTACAGAAATTGATCAAAACATACCAGATATTGTAGTAGGGGATCAATATAGACTTAATCAAATTCTTACCAACCTCATTGGAAATGCTATAAAATTTACTAAAGAAGGGCACATAGGTATTATTGTAACCTACAAAGAACTATCTGAAGATCAGATTGAAGTACATTTTGAAGTTAAAGATTCTGGAATAGGTATCCCAAAAAATAAACTGAATCATATTTTTGATAGTTTTTATCAAATAGAAGAAGCAGGACATTCAAAATCTAACGGAACTGGATTAGGACTCGCCATAACAAAGGAACTCATAAATTTACAGAACGGTACGCTCACAGCAACCAGTGTAGAGGGTGAGGGGTCTAGCTTTTATTTTAGACTTCCGCTTATTAAAAGTAAATTACAAAGTACACAAGAAACCATCAAAACTCACAAGCGTAGTGACAAACAGCTTGAAGGATTACGCGTACTTGTAGCAGAAGACAATACGATGAATCAATTCTATATCAAACAACTCATTAACCGCCTAGGTATTGAAGTAGATATAGCAGAAAATGGACAAGAAGCTGTAGATATTTACACCCAAAAACAAAATGGCTATTACAATCTAATCCTTATGGATATGCACATGCCTGTATTAGGAGGGGTAGAAGCAATTAAGAAAATTAGAACTTCTCATAAGGATGCTATAAAAAAAGTTCCTATTGTCATGTGTACCGCAGATGTTTTTCCAGAATCTAGAAAAAATGCTATCAAAGCAGGGATCGATTTTTATTTGACAAAGCCTGTCGACGAAGATGCCTTGAAAGAAGTACTTTACTGGCTTGTATCTGATGAAGAAAAAAATCTAGATGTAGAGAACACGCTCAATAGAGAAGAGATACATAGTGATACCGTTAATATCGCTAAGCTAAATGAGACTTTTGATAACGACGAAGAATTCATCATATCTCTTTTAGAGATATTTATCGCAGATACTCCAGACGATTTTAAAAGCTTAAGTAGGTGTGTTGAGAGAGAGTTTTACTCTAGAGCCAGTGAGCTTGCACATAAACTAAAATCAAGTTTTATGAATCTAGGGATGACTCACCAAGGCTACTTGCTACAACAAATAGAAAAAAATATTAGTAACCAAGCCAGTGTCGAGACAGGCGTAAAATACTTTGAGCAGTTTAAAAGAGTCTACACAAAAACACTGCTAGACGTAAACATAAAGCTTATTGAACTTAGACGTCTGTAACTTACAGCGTTTTCGGCTGCGTAATATGCATATAGTGTAGCGTGCATTTTTTATTTCAATTGATATAATAGATATAGAATTTCGCTTTCGCGAAAGCAAAAAAAATCGACTACCCTTTATTGAGTAGCCGATTTCTATAATGAATCAGAATGAGTACGTTAGCTTATAAATGTTCTTTTATTTAACTACTTCAGGTTTTGATTTCTCAATTTTTTCTATAGCTATATCAGCTAAATAATCAGTTAAACCAACGGAGCCACTTGTTTGAATTAATTTATTCTTTAAAAAGTCTGGTAATCCATTTAAAGATTTATCATCATCAATTATAATAAATTGATCATTTATATGCTTAGCATCAAACCAACTTATAAGTTCATCTTTTCTATTTAAATGATTTAGATTCTTAGGAAGTCTAGTTATTTTATTGACATTAATGTTTCTTCTTCTAAAAATAGTTTTCCATTCTTTTAAAGTATACTTATATTTATGGGAAGTAGTCAATACAATGTCAGCATTTGAGTTAGAAATTATTCTAACAAGTGACTTGACCGCCTTTGAACTAAATTCAGGAAAACCATCTTCTAAAATTTCAGGTTTTCTCCAAGAGTTAGCAGGAACCATTACTCCGTCTATGTCTAAGTATACTAACATACTACAAATGTACTGTGTTTATTTAGTTATTTCAATTATTTTTTCAAGAGGGATATTGTTGAATTCAGCATCTAATTCATTTAAACGCTTAATTTTATCCTCGGTATCCCATTCTTCTTCAACAAATTCAACATCTGTCCAATTATATTCAATCGTAGCACTTGTCTTAGATGATTTAGCCTCATCAATCTTAATATTCGCCAATAAAGAGCTTACATATCTATGATGTCCATCAATAATCAACGTGTCACAGACTTTAATATCATCAAATTTTATTCCATTCATCATTTTGGTATAAATTCTATTGATAATTGGAAGACAAAGTTTCTTATGAGTTGATTTTAGAATAAAATCAGATTTGCCAATTGCTTTTAAAATTATTTCTTTGTTTATTTTATCCATTTAATTTTTTCCAAATTTACGTAGCTTATTATCAATAAGAGTTTAAAGATAAATCATTTAGCAAGGCATCCAAAAACACTTTATTATTTACATATTTATAATTTAATTCACTTTTATATAATAAAAATTTTCGCGAAAGCAAAAAAAATCGACTACCCTTTATTGAGTAGCCGATTTCTATAATGAATCAGAATGAGTAGTTTACACCTCAATGCTGATATTTTACCTCTAAAGCAAATTAATCTCGCTTACGATCATCACGTCTGTTATCACGACCACCGCCACGATTATCACGACCACCGCTACGATTATCTCTTCCGCCACGATCATTATTTTCTCTTGGTGGACGAGCTACATATCCTTCAGGCTTTTCAAGAAGAGCCTTACGAGATACTTTTTCTTTACGAGTTCTTGAATCTATACCAAAGTATTTTACTTCAAGTTCTTCTCCCATAGAGAGTACGTCAGAAGCATTTTCTGTACGTTCCCAAGCGATCTCAGATACGTGCAATAATACTTCATTTCCTGGAGCATCTAGGTATTCTACCACAGCACCAAAGTCAAGCATCTTAATAACTTTTACCTTGTACGTATTTCCTACAGTAGGCTTAAACGTAATAGAATCTATTTTGGCGAGTACAGCATCTATGCCTTCTTGACCCGTTCCTAGAATTTCAACAATTCCTTCTTCTGTGACAGGATCTTCGTTAATCACGATGGTAGTTCCAGTTTCTTTCTGAAGTTCTTGTATCACTTTTCCACCAGGGCCAATAAGAGCGCCAATGTACTCATTTGCGATACGTGTTGTTACCATTTTAGGAGCGTAGTCTTTTACGTCTTCACGTGGTGTTGCAATAGTTTCTGTAAGCTTGTCAAGGATATGAAGACGTCCTGCACGTGCTTGTTGTAAAGCATTTACAAGAATCTCATAAGAAAGACCTTTTACTTTAATATCCATCTGGCAAGCTGTAATACCATCTGCCGTTCCAGTTACTTTAAAGTCCATATCTCCTAAGTGATCTTCATCACCAAGAATATCAGAAAGCACAGCGTATTTTCCACTAGTCGCATCAGAAATAAGTCCCATAGCGATACCAGAAACTGGTTTCTTCATTTGGATACCTGCATCCATCATTGCCATGGTTCCAGCACAAACTGTTGCCATAGAAGAAGAACCGTTAGATTCTAATACTTCAGAAACAACACGTACAGTATATGGACAATCATCTGGCACCATTCCTTTAAGACCACGTTGTGCAAGATTACCATGTCCTACTTCACGACGTGAAGTCCCACGGATAGGTCTTGCCTCACCCGTACAGAAAGGAGGGAAGTTATAGTGAAGGTAGAAAGTTTCTTCTCCTTCATAAGATGGCATATCAATTTTATTTGCTTCTCTAGACGTTCCTAAAGTCACTGTAGCTAGTGCTTGAGTTTCTCCACGAGTAAAAATCGCAGATCCGTGTACAGATGGTAAATAATCTATCTCACACCAGATAGGACGTATCTCTGTAGTCTCACGACCATCCAAACGAAGTCCTTCATTTAATGTAAGATCGCGTATAGCCGCTTTTTCTGCAGCACGGTAATACTTTGATACTAAATCGCCAAAATCTTCAAGCTCCTCTTCTGAGAATGTTGCTTTGATTTCTTCTTTAATTTCACTAAAAGCAGCGCCACGTTCTTGTTTTGAAGAACCTGCTTTTGCTACAGCATATACTTTGTCATACGCCATATCATGTACCTTCTGCTTAAGGTCTTCATCTTCTCTTTCAGCTGGGTACTCACGTACTTCTTTCTTTCCGAAAGCTTCAGCAAGACGTACTTGAGCAGCACATTGTACTTTAATAGCTTCGTGTGCAAACTTGATAGCATCTGCCATTTCTTCTTCAGAAATCTCATCCATTTCGCCTTCTACCATCATCACAGAGTCAGCAGAAGCTCCAATCATCATATCGATGTCTGACTCTTCTAATTGAGCACGTGTTGGATTGATAATAAACTCTCCGTTTACACGACCTACTCTCGCTTCAGAGATAGGGCATTCAAATGGGAAGTCAGAAAGTTGGATCGCTGCAGAAGCAGCAAGACCAGCCATAGCATCTGGCATCACATCATCATCATGAGACATTAACTGGATCATCACCTGAGTTTCAGAATGGTAATCTTTTGGAAAAAGTGGACGTAATACACGATCCACAAGGCGCATCGTTAATACTTCGCCATCAGATGGACGTGCTTCTCTTTTAAAGAAACCGCCTGGGTAACGTCCTGAAGCGGCAAATTTCTCACGGTAATCTACCGTAAGGGGTAAGAAGTCTAAGTCTTTTTGTTCGTAATTAGAAACTACTGTACAAAGGATCATACACTTTCCAGACTGTACAACGACAGATCCGTGTGCTTGCTTTGCAAGTTTTCCTGTTTCGATAGAGATTTCTCTGCCATCGCCGAGGTCAATAACCTCTTTGTAAACCTTTGGAATCATATTATAATTGTTTTTCATTCGCACGAAGGTGGGAATCTCATCCCGCATTGGTGCGTTATTGTTAATTAAGAACATCCTGCTTTTACTAGGCAGTAAAGTTCGTTTTTTTTAGGTCGTTGTGTTGTAGTTGTAGTTGTGATGACCAATGAAAAACTAGCTGTTTAGCTTTCTCTGCCTCTTGTCTCGGAGGTCTTTGTGTGGTGTTCGCTTTCGCGAAAGCATAAAAAAGAAGGGAGCCGTAAAGCCCCCTATAATTCTTATTTTCTAATACCTAATTCTTTAATAATAGCACGGTATCTTAAAACGTCTTTCTTGATTAAATAATCAAGAAGCGAACGACGCTTTCCTACGAGCATTACTAACGAGCGCTCTGTATTATAATCTTTACGATTATTTTTAAGATGTCCAGTTAGGTGATTGATACGGTGTGTAAACAATGCGATTTGCCCTTCAGCAGATCCAGTATCATTTTTTCCTTTACCGTGTTTTTCGAAAAGTTCTTCTTTTCCTTCTTTTGTTAAATACATTCCAATATTATTTAAATGATTTTTATGTATATGATAGACCGTCTATCAGCGTGCAAAGATACTATTTTAAACGATATAAAAAATAAAGCTTATTAGAATAAAATTTTAGCTACGATTAAACGTTTTCTAGTTTTTGCGGTCTTAGTAGTTGTAAACCATAAAAAGAATACCGATGAAAAAATTTCTAAAGATTAAAATGTTGAGTTTAGTAGCAATTGTTTTTTTAACATTTGCTTGTTCTGATGACGAAGATGAGGTAGTGACGCTTCAAACAACGCCTACAACAGCAGAGTTGACACTGGCGGCTCAAGTAGATACTGTAGAGGACGCTAGTTTTGCTGTCGTTGAATATATATATATTGAAAATGTAGAAGAGACGCGGAGTACTATTATCAATTCTTTTTTTGCAGATTGTGCGACCATTACAGTGACACCAAACGGAGATGGTAGTGGGAGCGTTTTAGCAGATTTTGGTGATGGTTGTGAGCTTGCTAATGGAGCGATCGTTTCTGGTCAAGTTGTTTTTAACTATAGCACCGTACAAAACGAATCACGAACCATTACCTATACGTATGAGAATTTTACATATAATAGTAATGAAGTATCTGGCGGAGGAACCATCAATCGCATTTTTGAAAATGGGAATGGAAATCCACAATCAGAAGTGATGGCATCTATTACTGTTTATTTTCCCGTGCAAGATGTGACTGCAACTCGTAGTGCAAACAGAGTACGTGAGTGGATTGAAGGCGTTGGCTCTGGTATTTGGACAGATAATGTATTTAGCGTCACTGGTAATTGGGACACGTCATTTAGTAGCGGTTTTACTCGTAGTGGCGAAGTAATGGAAGCTTTGCGTAGAGAGGCGACTTGCCCTCATTTTGTGAGCGGTACGTTGGCTATTTCTCAAAACAATATAAATGGTGTCTTAAACTACGGAGGAGGAGTTTGTGATAATATTGCAGTGATTACCATAGGGAATCAGGACTTTACAATACAGTTGTAATCGTTTATCTATATAAAATTAAAATTCCCTTAGACGTAATATCTAAGGGAATTTTAATTTTAAGAGAGTTCAAAGAAAAGATCATATAAACTCATATTCTTTTTTTATGCGGTAATTAAACTTTAAGATCTCCTTTTTTACTTAGTTGTAATGCAAGGTTCCCTAGTAACACACCGTAGATTACTTTAGAAGATACATCTGCAATGGTATATGTTAGCTGTCTTGCCATAACGCCATCTTCACTATATAAAAAGCCATCAATACCTGTTAAGTAAGGCATTAAGTATGCTCCTGGATATAACATCCAAGATACTAGAAATAAGATCCAAATATTAGAAAGTATTTTTTGTCCAGCTGGTGGTATTCCTTCTTTTCCCTCATTAATTACTTTTTTCATTACCCAAAGGATATGGAAAAAGAATACAGAAGAAATGGCTCCCCATACAAAAAATGCAGTAAGATTGCTTACTTCATAAAACTGTCCTATATATCCTGTTATAATCATCATGGCTCCAGAAAACCAGAATTGATTACGTACAGAACTAAATTTTGATTTGGTTAAACTTACTACAAATAAGATTTGGAATAATAACATCGGTACATCTATTAACCAATTGAGATATCGATATCCATTATTGAAAAGATCTCCTCCTGGATCTAAGAAATATCTACCTCTTTCTGAGTCAAACGTGAAACTATTTGACCAGTTTTGAGCTTGTGCGTACAAGAGTAAAAATGCCGATACCATTACCACTGCAGATAAGATATTAGACATTTGATATTTTTTATCTACATTTTTTATGGTAAGGATAAAGTAGAGTAAACCTGCGAGCATCACGGCATATCCAAGGGTTAGAATATGTGATGTAAATTGATAAGCAATTTCTGAAAAACCTTCGGTTACTCCTATAAAGTTCTCAAAATTTGCATTCCCTAATTCTTGTGTCATAGCTGATTGTTTAATTAGACTTCTATTGATGGTTAGCATAAAGATACTATTTATTACTTACTTGTTTATGTAATTTAAGAAATTATTAAACAAAATATAATGTATTGCTTTAGTAAACTTGCAGAAGTATCGCAAAGTCAAATAGAAGAATTTAGTTTTCAAAACCTCAAAACCTCAAAATCTAAGTAAAAACAAAGTTAACTTCCTGTAAAGAAACTACTCTTTGATATTATTGAAATTGGTTGAAAAGGAAATAAAAATAAGCAGCTACTTACACCGAATTTATAGACACCCTTTATACAATAAGAACTTGAATAAAGTATTTTAAATGTATTTATAACTTTTTGTTAGGTTGTTAATTCCGTAAACAAGCTTTCCAAACTCGCATTCTTTTGATTAAGTTGTAAAATTTTAAGCTCATTATCATGAGCAAAGTCAAATACTTTTGAGCGCATATCTTCTTGTGTGCTAAACGTGATCTCATATATAAAGTCATGCGTGTTCTTTACAGAAGCTACTTTTTCTAAGCGTTCCAAAGCAACTGTTTCTACTCGGTAATCAAATTCTACAATTACTTTTTGTTGTTGTCCTTCTCTAAGATCTTGAAGTTTTTTGTCTGCAACAATTTTTCCTTTATTGATAATAATTACCCGATCACATATCGCCTCTACTTCTTGCATGATGTGCGTACTCATTAATATCGTTTTTTCTTTTCCTATAGATTTGATAAGTCCTCTTATTTCTAATAATTGGTTAGGATCAAGTCCTGTGGTAGGCTCATCTAATATCAAGACTTCTGGATCGTGTAATAAGGCATTGGCAAGTCCGACGCGTTGTCTATATCCTTTGGAGAGTTGTCCTATTTTTTTATGTGCCTCTGTAGTGAGTCCTGTAAGTTGGATGACTTCTTCTATACGCTCTTTTGGCGTTTTGTGTACTTGTGCATTAAAAGCAAGGTACTCTCGCACATACATTTCTAGGTATAAAGGATTGTGTTCTGGCAAATATCCTACAGATTTACGTACGTCTTGAGTGTTTTTTATCGTGTCATAACTATTTACAGAAGCGGTTCCTTCAGAAGGGGTAAGGTAGGTAGTTAAAATCTTCATCATCGTGCTTTTTCCAGCACCATTGGGACCTAAGAAACCAACAATTTCACCTTTCTTTAATGTAAAGGAAACGCTGTCTAATGCTTTTTGAACTTCATACGTTTTTGTAATATTTTTGACAACGATAGACATACTTGGGACTTTTTACAAATCTAACGAATAAGAACGTTACGTATTTTATAATATATAGAATTTCGATTATCATATTAACAATAATTCGTCTGAAAATTGAAGCTATTGAAAAAAATAATAAAAAATAGTTTTTTAATGTTGCTAACCTTACTTTTTTTTCTATTTTTAATCCCATAACAAATTCATAATGTTTACAAACGTTTATTACTGGAACAATTATTTCTTTTTCTTCGGGCTGAAGAAATCGGGACGGTTACGGTGATAAATAACACTCAAAAACTCTTTAAAGTCCTGATGTAATTATTAGGACTTTTTTTGTTTTAAGAAATTCTAACGAAATGGGAGTTTTACAAAGACTAGTGTAATTTTGATCATTGAGTGAATTGTTTAAAAAATAAGTTTAAAAATAAGATTCTTGCTTTCGAGATAAAAGTCGATTGTGGGATGAGATTTCCGCCTTCGCGGGAATAAAATGAAAGTCGGATGTTGGGAATGAGATTCCCGTCTCCGCGGGAATTTATGAAAATAGCAATTCAAGGCGTAAAAGGATCTTTCCATCATAAAGTAGCTCAAGAGTTTTTTGAGACAGAAGTACCTGTGATAGAATGTATGTCTTTCCCAGTGCTAGTAGATCAGTTAGTTGCTGGAAATGCTACAGCAGCTGTGATGGCTATAGAAAACTCTATAGCAGGAGCTATTCTCCCTAACTATGCACTCATAGATCAACATCAACTTACGATAGAAGGAGAGTTTTATCTAGATGTACAACACCATCTTATGGGATTGTCTGGACAGGAAATAACCGATATTAAAGAGGTGTGGTCACATCCTATGGCGCTTATTCAATGTCGCAAATTTCTAGCACAATACCCTTCTATCAAATTAGTAGAAGCTACAGATACTGCAGCTGTAGCTCGTCAAATTCAAGAAGAAAATCTTACAGGCATTGCTGCTATTGCAAGTGCTACAGCCGCTCAAATTTATGACTTACACATTATAGCTCCTCAAATACAAACCATTAAGCATAATGAGACACGCTTTTTTATTTTAAGCACAAAAGAAAAACAAATTAGTACAGATTGCAATAAGGCTTCGGTTTGCTTTACCGCAGACCATAAACGAGGCAGTCTCGCAACGATTCTCAATGTGCTGAGTGATTGCAAACTCAATTTAACCAAAATACAATCTATGCCAGTTATAGAAACACCTTGGCGATATGCGTTTTTTGTAGATGTTACTTTTAATGCGTATAGTGATTATGAAAAAGCAAAAAAGGTATTAGCTATTATGTCTACAGATTTTAAAGTATTGGGAGAATATAACAATAGGAAGCGATGATACAACCAGCAAATAGATTACAGGAAACCAAGGAGTATTACTTTTCGCGTAAGCTTAAAGAAGTTCGTGCCCTAGAAGCGGCTGGACATCCTATCATAAATATGGGCATTGGAAGCCCAGATGTAGCCGCTCCTACAGCAGTGGTAGAAGCCTTGAAAAAAGGACTAGAAAACCCTAGAGCGCACCAATATCAGAGTTATACAGGCATTCCTGAGTTGAGAGAAGCGATGGTAGATTTTTATAAAAAGCACTATCAAGTAACGGTAGATCCAGCGACCGAGGTACTGCCTTTAATGGGGTCTAAAGAAGGGATCATGCACATTAGTATGGCGTTTCTCAATCCAGGTGATAAGGTGTTGATTCCTAATCCTGGCTATCCTACATACAGCGCTGTGACAAAGTTGGTCGAAGCCATTCCTGTTTTTTATGATTTAGATGCAGATCATCACTGGTTACCAGATCTTAAAGCGTTGCAGCAACAGGACCTGAGTCAGGTAAAAATGATGTGGGTTAATTATCCGCACATGCCTACAGGAGCCACTGTTCAGGAAGGTTTTTTTGAAGAATTAATCGCTTTCGCGAAAGCGAACCACATCCTCATCATAAATGACAACCCGTATAGTTTTATTCTCAATGATCACCCAACTTCCATCCTCGCTTTTGAAGGTGCCAAAGAAGTAGCTTTAGAACTCAATTCGTTAAGTAAGAGTTTTAATATGGCTGGTTGGCGTGTCGGAATGGTAATGGGTGATAAAACGCATATTAATCATATCTTAAAGGTAAAGTCAAACATGGACAGCGGGATGTTTTATGGGATTCAACAAGGCGCTATTGCTGCTTTGCAACTCGATCCATCATGGTTTGTAACTATTAATGAGGTGTATAGAAAGCGTCGTGATCTTATCTATACACTGGTAAAAAAGTTAGGGTGTACCTACTCAGAAGACAGTGTAGGACTTTTTGTGTGGGCAAAGCTTCCTGAGGGGATTGATGCAGAACAGTTTATAGATAGAATACTCGTAGAAAAATATGTATTTATAACTCCAGGAACTATATTTGGAACTCAAGGAGAAGGGTATATCCGTTTTAGTTTGTGTGTTACAGAAGACCAAATAAGAAATGCTATTGACCGATTTTAATAACGCTTTCGCGAAAGCGTTTAAAAAAATAAGAAACACTTGGAAAAAATTTACATCATAGGAATAGGATTGATTGGAGGCTCTTTTGCGAGGGATTTGAGAAGACTATATCCTAAAGCCCAGATTTTCGGAATAGATACAACTCCTGAGCATATTGCTGAAGCTATAAAAATAGGATTGATTGATGCCGAAGCTACGATCACATCTATAGAGGCTGCAGATCTAGTCGTGCTTTCTATTCCTGTAGATATTGCCGTAAAGGTACTTCCAGAAGTGTTAGATCATATAGGGGATCAAACGTTGGTTATGGATATGGGATCTACCAAAGCATCTATTTGTGCTGGTGTAGCTACCCATGAGAAACGACGGAATTTTCTAGCCTGCCATCCTATTGCTGGTACAGAATTTTCAGGACCCATGGCAGCTATAGAAGGCCTTTACATAGGAAAAACAAATATAATTTGTGAAGTGGAGAAAACTAGTTTTAAACTTCAAGAAAAGGCGTTACACTTATTTACATCTATAGGAATGCGTATTCGATATATGGATCCTGTATCTCATGATAAGCATATAGCCTACGTATCTCATTTATCACATATAAGTGCCTTTATGCTAGGAAAAACAGTAATCAATAAAGAAAAAAACGAACGCGACATTTTTGATATGGCAGGAAGTGGTTTTGCATCCACAGTACGATTAGCAAAAAGTAACCCTACTACATGGACCTCCATATTTAAACAAAATAAAGAGAATATTTTAGAGACGCTAGATGAGTATATCACCAACCTAGCGCATTTTAAAGAATTAATGCAAGAAGACGACTTTAACGGGGTGTACCAAGAAATGGAAAATACCAATCATATTAAAGAAATATTAAAAGGAATAGAATAAGCCTGAAGAGGTATAAACATGCAACACTATGGAAAATAAAAAAGAACTTAGAAATTGGTTAGATGCCTTTAACTTGGATCACCCACTTGTAATAGCAGGGCCTTGTAGCGCAGAAACAGAAGCACAGGTTTTAAAAATTGCACACCAACTTAAAGATACAGATGCTACTGTTTTAAGAGCGGGTATTTGGAAACCTCGTACACGTCCTGGTAATTTTGAAGGGGTAGGTGCTTTAGGATTAAAGTGGCTTCAAAAAGCAAAAGAAGAAACAGGAATGCTGACCACTACAGAGGTGGCAAATGCAAACCACGTAGAATTAGCGCTAGCACATGATGTAGATATTTTATGGATTGGGGCACGTACCACAGTATCTCCTTTTATTGTCCAAGACATCGCAGATGCGTTAAGAGGAACAGACAAAACCATACTGATTAAGAACCCAGTGAATCCAGATTTATCTCTTTGGTTGGGAGCTGTAGAGCGTTTTTATACAGCAGATATTCAAAATCTAGGTGTGATTCATAGAGGATTTTCTACCTATGAAAAAACACGTTACAGAAATAATCCAGAATGGCAAATAGCGATTGACTTACAAAATCGTTTTCCAGATCTTCCGCTAATTTTAGATCCATCTCATATAGCGGGACGTCGGGATATTATTCATGACCTGAGCCAGACAGCTTTAGATCTAAATTATGACGGATTAATGGTAGAGACCCATTATGATCCAGATAATGCTTGGAGTGATGCGGCACAGCAAATTACACCAGATACTCTCATTAAGATGATGGTTGATCTTAAAATAAGAAAGACAGAAGGCAATGAGATTGAATATAAAAACAAACTTAATACGTTACGTACCCAGATAGATGTCGTAGATCATCAACTGATTGAATCGCTCGGAAAGCGTATGAAAATTGCAGATCAAATAGGACATCTCAAAAGCGATAATAATGTAGCGATACTACAAACAAAACGTTGGAATGAGATTCTAGGAAAAATGATTCTTGAAGGAGAGCAACATAATCTAAGTGAAGAGTTTATTCTTAGAGTATTTAAAGCAGTACACCAAGAGTCTATTAATCACCAACAGAAAATAGCACTTTCTAAATAATAGTATTGGTAGTTTTATAGATGCCTGTCTATATACTTCATACAAAAAAGGCTTCCATTGATTTTATACGTTGGAAGCCTTTTTAATTAGTATTTTATTTTACCCTAATTACTGCTTTATTCTTTTAAAAATATATCGAGTAATAAAAATTCCTTGTCCATCGCCTTTTCCAGCCTCACTTTCTACACCACTAGCTACAAAGGCTAGATCCCATCCTTGGGCTAGCATATCATTAATTTTAGATTCAATAAGCGCATCATTAGAAGCAATGTTTTGAAAACGAATCCCCCCAATGTTGAAAAAGTTTAAAAGCTTTGTTTCATCATACCCTTTTACTCGAATCTCATCTCTTTTAGATTTATTACGTGTATTGTCTTCTTCAGTTTGCGTAGACGTAAATTCTCTATAATCTCTAGAGTCATTTGCAGAGATAATGCGACTACGTCCTAAACCATTTGGAACAATAGATTCAACAGAAGTTACAATTTTTACTTCGTATTGCTGTGCTTGCATTTCAAAAGATAGAAGAACTATCATCACAACAATTAGTAATATTTTTTTCATAATTAATTAATGTTTATATAGTTAATACAATTGCAATTTAAATAAATTACTATCTAAAAAGTGACTATTTTTGCATAATTCTAATTTATGACAGGAACCGTATATAAATCTACAGGAAGTTGGTACACCGTAAAAACGGAAGACAGTCAGTGGTATGAATGTCGTATCAAAGGGAAGTTTCGTATTCAAGGGATAAAAAGCACAAACCCAGTCGCTGTAGGAGATATTGTAGACTTTGATCTAGATACCAAAAGTGATGTAGAAACGGGTGTTATTACAAACATCCATCAAAGAGATAATTACATTATCAGAAAATCTGTAAACTTATCTAAGCAAACACATATTATTGCGTCAAATGTTGATCAGGTTTTTTTACTCGTTACGTTAAATAATCCTCCTACGTTTACTGCGTTTATTGATCGTTTCTTAATCTCTGCAGAAGCGTATAGAATTAAAGCCATTTTACTCTTTAATAAGATAGATACCTACACCGAAGATGAGTTGCTTGAAATCAAATTTCTTGCAGCCATGTATAGAGACGTTGGGTATGAATGTCTAGGGATTTCAGCGCTAAAAAACACCAATTTAGATGTGTTGAAGAAACAAATGATAGGAAAAGTAAATATCTTTACCGGGCACAGTGGTGTTGGAAAATCTACACTTGTAAACGCAATAGAACCTAACCTGAATCTTAAAACAAAAGAGATTAGTGAACAGCACATGCAAGGACAACATACCACTACATTTGCAGAAATGTATGATTTAAGCTTTAATGCAAAAATCATTGATACTCCAGGAATTAAAGGATTTGGAATCGTTGATATGGAACGAGAAGAAATAGGAAATTACTTCCCTGAATTTTTTGCCTTAAAAAGTGAGTGTAAATTTAATAACTGCCTCCATCTAGAAGAGCCTAAATGTGCTGTCAAAGAGGCATTAGATAATGATGAGTTGCATTGGTCTCGTTATAAAAGTTATGTTCAAATCATGGAGGGTGACGAAGAGCAGTACCGTAAAGATCACTATCCATCTCACTAAGCTATGCGAGTCATTATACAACGCGTTTCTGAAGCATCTGTCACTATTAATGATCTTGTAAAGTCAAGTATAGCACAAGGCTTTCTGGTTTTACTAGGAATCACTCATGAAGATACACAGGAAGATATCGAGTGGCTGACTAATAAAATTATAGGTTTGCGTATTTTTAGCGATGCAAATGGCGCAATGAATTTATCGATAAAAGACATAGATGGAGACCTCCTAGTGATAAGTCAGTTCACACTACATGCCAGCACAAAAAAAGGAAATCGCCCCTCATTTTTAGAAGCCGCTCGGCCAGAAGTTGCCATTCCCCTGTATGAAAATTTTGTAAGTACGCTTTCGCGAAAGCGTACCAAAGAAGTGTACACTGGAGAGTTTGGTGCCGATATGAAAGTACGCTTACTAAATGATGGCCCTGTGACTATTACCATTGACTCAAAAAACAGAGAATAAATTTTTGCTATCTCTTTAACTAGTTTTATCTTGCTCAAAAAAAATGCGCTTACTTCTTTTGTGTTGCATCTTGTTGCAATCTACGCTATTATTTGCTCAAAATCCGTTAGAATTACAATCGATTATACTGCCTAGTCATCTAACGGAAAATGCAGATAGTATTATACGTGATGAACAAATAACAGTGCATATTCCTGATCAGCGAACCCTTGAATATGAGATATATAGAGTAGTTACAGTGATGAATAAAAGGGGGGTGTCTGATATCGATGCTTATGCTGGTTATGATAAAAATTCACGTATTAAAAAACTCGAAGCAGTCATTTATGATAAAAGCGGTAGCGAAATAAAAAAGTTTAAGAAAAATGATTTTAAAGATGTTAGTGCTGTAAGTGGGGGAACCCTTTTTTCTGATTCTAGAGTTAAATTTTTAGAATATACACCAGTATCGTATCCGTTTACAGTTGTGTTTACTTCTTCTTGGGTTAGTAATGACACAGCATTTATTCCTTTTTGGTATCCTAATGACACCTATCAAAGTAGTACGGCAAAGAGCACATATACCTTGACGTATGCTCCAGATTTCGTATTAAAACACAAAATACTAAATCCTAATGAACAGATTGTTATTAACAAATCTCCTGGTAAAATTGAAGTCTCAGTAAAGAATTA
Organism: uncultured Dokdonia sp.; assembly: GCF_937910895.1. GTDB lineage: Bacteria > Bacteroidota > Bacteroidia > Flavobacteriales > Flavobacteriaceae > Dokdonia. Next base: position 35,247 of record NZ_CALEMI010000036.1, read on the forward strand.
TAAAGCCTATGTTCCTGAAGCGTATAGTCCTGGTTTTAAAAAAATAGTACCTAAAGTGATTTTTGCATTAAATAAATTTCACCTTTCAGGAGTTGACGGGACTGCAGAAGATTGGGCTAGTTATGGCAAATGGATAGATGAATATCTTTTAAAAGGGACGAGAGACTTATCTCCAGAAACAAAAAATGAGATTCGAAACTTAGTCGCAGGAGAGACTAGTAAAATTGAAAAAGCTCGTAAGATATACGAATATGTGCAAGAAAAAACGCGATACATTAGTGTGCAAATTGGGATAGGAGGCTGGAAGCCCATGCTGGCATCAGAAGTAGATGCACTAGGATACGGAGACTGTAAGGCGCTCACAAACTATACCAAATCATTATTAGAGGTAGCTGAGATTCCTTCCTATTACACTATATTATACGCTGGAGATGATAAGATGGATATTCAACCAGATTTTGTTTCTATGCAAGGAAATCATGCTATTTTAAGTATTCCTGATGGAGAAGATTATGTATGGTTGGAATGTACAAGTCAGGATATTCCTTTTGGATTTATTGGTGATTTTACAGATGATAGAGATGTGGTCATTATTACACCAGAAGGAGGTAAAATAGTACATACGGATATTTATGATTATTCAAAAAACACACAATATTTAAAAGGAATTTGCAAAATTACTCCAGAAGGAACTTTGGAAGCAACGGTAACTATCCAGTCTAAAGGAATACAATACAATGATCGTTATTTTTTAGAAAACCAAATAGATAGTGATCAAAAAAAGCATTACTATAATTTTTGGCGACATATTAATAATATGAAAATAGATAGTATCGCTCTAGAAAATAATAGGAGAGATGTTGTAATGAATGAAAAGATTACTTTCTCAGCCGATAATTATGCCTCTTTTGCAGGTGAAGAAATGCTTATCTCTCTCAATGCAGTTAATAGATATACTAATATCCCAAAAAGGTATAAAGAAAGAGATCTTGAACTATATATAGATAGAGGTTTTGTGGATGAAGATGAAGTCAGTGTTACTGTTCCAGATATCTATACATTACAAGATTCATTTGAAAATATTCATCTAGAAAGCGAATTTGGGATGTATGACTTAACTTTTGAACGCTTAGATGATACCCATGTAAAATATACCAGAAAATTTTCTATGTACGACGGAACTTTTTCAAAAGAAAAATATAAAAGTTTTAGATCATTTATAAGAAAAATTGTCCGTTATGATGATCAAAAAATTGTTCTTACCAAAATTTAATATACTATGATAAAAAAATACGTACTACTCCTTGTAAGTTTTGTTGTATTCCAACAATCTATTGTTGCTCAAAATTATAAATTCGGAAAAGTCTCTGAAGAAGAACTCGCAGCAACTTCTCATAAATCAGATCCAGAAGCTAATGCTGCAATACTATACAGAAATACAGACACTAAATTCAATTATACTCAAGATGGTGGTTTTGTTGTGATAACGGAGCATCAAGAGCGTATTAAAATATATAATAAAGATGGATATGATTTTGCTAATCAAGAAGTAAGAATGTATCAAGGTACAAGTGAAGAAGAAACAGTTACTTCATTAAAAGCCGTAACCTATAATCTGATAGATGGAAAAATTGAAGAAAGTAAGCTTCAAAACAAAGGCATATTTGAAGAAGAGAAAAGTAAAAATTGGACAATTAAAAAGTTTACAATGCCAGACATACAAGATGGTTCTATCATTGAATTTAAATATACTTTTACCTCTCCCTTCTATACTACGATAAATGAATTTCGCTTTCAAGAAAGTATTCCTGTAGATAAAGTAGAAATGCGATTTTTTGCCCCAGAATATCTCATGTACAGAACTCATGGAAAAGGAGGAATCCCTTTAGGGTTAAAAACGGAGCAAAAAGCCCGTACAATTAGATATAGGTATGAAAGACAGGCATTAGCAAGAGCTACAGAGGTAGAGAGAGGAACAAGGGAGCTTGATCTTACAGAAAACGGATATATTGTAAATCTCGAAAATTTACCCGCTCTTAAAGAGGAACCATTTGCTGGAAACCTAAATAATTATATATCAGCTTTACAGTTTGAACTTTCATATACAAAGTTTCCGAATTCAGAAGTACGCTACTATGCCACATCTTGGGAAGATGTAGCAACAAAAATTTATAAGTCAGATAACTTTGGGAAAGAATTAGAAATCACAAAATATTTTAAGGAAGATATAGATGCCTTGTTGTCTGGGGTTGCAACCTCCAAAGAAAGAATGATAAAAGTTTTTGATTTTGTCAAATCAAAAATGACTTGGAATGAATACTACGGTGTGTATACAGATAAAGGTGTTAAAAAGGCGTATGCAGATGGGTTAGGAAATGTTGCAGATATCAACTTAATGCTAGTAGCAATGCTTAATTATGCAGGTGTAGAAACCAATCCTATCTTACTAAGTACTAAAGCTAATGGTATCCCATTCTTCCCAACCAGAACAGGATTTAATTATGTGATTGCTGGTGCTGTCTTAGACAATAGATTGTTTCTTCTTGATGGTGTTGATAAAACGGGTTCTCCTAGTGTGTTAAAAACCAATCTCCTAAACTGGAAAGGAAGAATGGTAAGAGCAGATGGAAGTTCATTATTGGTAGACTTGCTCCCCTCTAACCCAGCTACCCACACAAGTCTCATGAACCTTGAAGTAAATGAAGATTTAGTTATTACAGGAAATTCAAAAAATAGATTTACAGGACATTATGCTAAAGGACAAAGAGCTAGATATCGAAATTTAAATGAGGATCAACAATCTGAAAAAATGGAAGAGAATTTTGAGTCACTAGAAATGATTGATCATTCTTTTAAAGATATGGATGATGCTGATGAGCCTTTAATTTTAGAATATAACTTTGGGTAAATTGTAATCCAATTTTAAATCCTGGTCTTGGAATAAAAGCGTTACCCATAATAATACCAAGCACAATGGCTATCATAACTGTAGAAATTGGACTTTTTTCATAACCTAACAATTCAGTTCCAATTACATTGTTTATGCCATCAGATAATAGGTAAAGTACAAGAGCTAAAATTATTCCAGGTATAAAAGAAATAAAACTTTTTATTTGTTCAGATATCATTTTAATGTGCGTATATCGAATTAATCTCTAATTATAATGGTATTTGGTCGCATTATGCATCAGTTGAATTTATTTTTTTGTATTTTTGTTTAGAAGGTATTACTCCTCTAACACCGCCTTTAGGATCCTCTACGTCTCCT
>NZ_CALEMI010000037.1 GCF_937910895.1 uncultured Dokdonia sp.
CACTGGAATTTCTTTTTGCGCCAAGTGCATAAAAGGAATGGTCGCTTTCTTCATAACATAAAAAGCCGTTGACTTTAAAAGATCAGGATTATAGCGTATCGTCCCATCAAGACTTAAGTTAGCTTTTATAATGGGATTGCGCATTTGTAAGAGTACATTGGAAATGCCTCCAAAACTAAATCCCATCGTCCCAACACTATTCATGTCAGCCGATGGAAATGTAGCGATCTCTTTGATAAGAAATTCAAGGTCTCTGGCTTGGGTTTCTATAGCGCGTTCTGGTTTTTGAAAACGTTTGGAATACGTTCCCTGACTAGGACTCGCAATCACGATATATCCATGGCTTGCTAATAATTCACATAACGCAAAATTTTCTATAGAAGCATATTCAAAACCTGGCGCGTATATAATCACAGGAAAATGTCCCTTGGCAGTAGGAATGTCTCTAAAAGCAGTGGTCGTTTCCGTAAGATGCTGCTGATTCTCTGGCGTGTTTTTATAGTAAAACCAATCTAATAAAGAATAGTTAGGTACGTGTTCCCATTCTTCCTCTTCTTTCAATACTTCCATATAATTCAAAACGGACAAGGGTTGCCTATTTTCAGTAGCGACCGTTGAAGGATACCAGATACTCACAGGAATAGGGCGGAAGGTAGGGGTTGCATTGATATCAGGTTTTGAAATATAGGTACGTGTGCTATCTGTAGCCGTATAATGCGTAAAACCAACGGTATAGTTTCCGTTTTTTAGCTGTAAATCTTGTAAGGAAGTTTGGCTATAGGTTGTTTGTAACAGGATAAAAAACAATACAATGGGTAGTGCTGATTTCATAGTGGATTGGTTGTGTACACTATTAAAGATGCCATTTGTATCAGAATGTTACAGTTGGGATGGTATGTATACAAAAAAGACACTCTTTTGGAGTGCCTTTTCTAGTATGTATATCGGGATTTTTATTTTATTGCTTTCGCGAAAGCGTCCTCACCACCCACAACAGGAAGTGAAAGGGTCGTTTTTTTAAGATCTACAGTCAATTGCGTACCTGGTTTTGGATGTAGGGTAAACTCGTTGTCACTCGAAAAAATCATCAAGCCGATCTGCTGTCCTTTCGGAATGACCTGATCATCGGGCATTAAGTCAAAGGTAACATCGTAAAATGTCTTAGCAATGAGTGGTTCTCCATTGCGTATCGAGCTATGATTTTGAGGATCTGCCCATCCACGAGTAATAATATTATCAGTGATTTTACCCCCATCTTCCCAAGGTAAGGATACGAGCCAAACAGAAAGGTTTGCCGCAGGTTTATTGCTGGCAATACTTACGGTTACTTTTGGAATTCCAGAAATATGTACATCTTCTGAAAGTACAGGCGTAGCATACAACAAACGGTTTTTAGACGTTGCTGCTTTAGCATGATCTGCTCCTTTTATAGTGTAGTCATCTGTAAAGAATTCTGGTGTTGCTTTTTCATTTTGAGAAGTACTTAAAAGTCCTTTTTTTGTTCCTCCAGTTGCTGGATATAAAGTGACATTTGAGGCATCAGGATTTGGATATTCTGGATAGGCTGTAGGATCGTCTATTTTGTCATCTTCACGTACAATCCAAGCCCGTGCATCATTTTCTACGCCATTTTCAACTCCGTGTAAGTATCTTGTAAACCAACGATTACGCATTTTCATAGGAGGCGGACCTCCATGTCCTTTTTGATGATAAAAAATTTGAGCGGGAATTCCCTGTACTTTGGCTTGCGCATAAATACGATAACTATGCTCTGGCATCACATTCCAATCATTAAATCCATGAGACATCAATAATGCAGCTTTCATGGGCTTCATCTGATTCAGGTAATCTCTTCCAGCCCAGAAGTCGTTGTAATCTCCTGTAATACGATCCATTCCATTTTTCATCTCGGTATCACGTACGGTCTGATTATTATAAGGACGTTTTGACTCATCCCCACTATGTATAAAATCATACAACACATCAATATCTTCTCCGAGATACCCACCTGGAGAACGCACCAATCCATTAGAACGGTAATAATGATAATAGGAAGTATTAGGTGCAATGGGAATGATGGCTTCTAATCCTTCTACGCCTGTAGTTGCTGCTGCGAGTGGTAATGTTCCATTATAAGAAGTTCCAGTCATTCCTACTTTTCCTGTCGACCAGAAAGCATCTACAGTTTCATCACCATCTGGTGTGGTATATCCTTTTCTTTTTCCTGTAAGCCATTCGATGACAGCTTTTGGCGCTAGGGATTCATTGGGGCCACCTACGGTAGGGGCTCCTTGCGAAAGTCCTGTGCCAGGCGATGATGAGTGTACTACAATATAGCCTCTGGGAATCCAAGTTTTAGTATGTGAGTTTGAAATGATAGGACGCTCTCCGGTACGTTTTACTTCTGGGTGTAGACGTTCTTCTGCAGTTTCGCCAAGTTCATGCTCCACATTCCAATTTGGAGTATCTGCGGCAACTCCTGCAAAATAAGGACTACTCACATACACGACAGGAAGCTTTAAGCCTTCGGTTTCGGTTTGTTGTGGGCGTGTGACAGCTACGTGCATCCGATCCATTTTGTCATCGCCGTCGGTATTAAAGTCGGTTTCTACCCATAAGTCGTGACGTATCCAGCTCTCTGGATCTTCAAAAGCAGGTACTATCTGTGCTTCGCCATTTTCAAATATAGGCGTTGTTTTAGGACCTGTTTCTTGTTTGCAAGCCATGGTAAAACTTACCAAGAGAATTAAAAGAAAGCTGATATTGATATTTTTTTTCATAGGGAATACTGAATAGTAAATAGGGATAGAAAGATAGGAATATTCTATGGGAATTTGAAGTGGGTGTTTATTTATATAGTTTATAATAGGAAAAAGGCTTTGGCCACTCTTCTCTTGGTTTAAATGCAATGGCTACTTCTTGATCATCTAATGCAGATTCTGTCAGCACCACATGATCTTCAAAAGTTTTTGCTTTTTGAAACTCTTTGTCATTTACTTTACACACTACTTTATAAAAAGTACTAGACACCCACGTTTGCATATCAGCATCTTCTTTAAATTTTAAGTAGGTAGCAAGTGAGGCATGTGCTGCGGCTAATATGGCAAATCCTTCAGAGACATCGTCTTTAATGAGAATATACATTTTCATAGTATAAGGTAGCTTATGAATTTAATGGCGCATCGTAGGTTTCATCTAATCGCTCTATATCAATGGCAATTTTATCTTTTTCGTATGTCACGAGATACGCAAACTTTTGTCCCCATTTGATTTCTGCTGGTTTATAGGAAGAGCGAGAATAGACAGTTTGAGAAAAAGATTCATCAAAGGCTTTGATCGTTACAATAAACTCGGCATCTTTCTCTTCTAGATCCTCTGCGGTACATGCGTGCAGCGGACTTGTATCACTGATGGGGTGCACTACTGTCCACACAGAGGGTAAGAACACTACTTTAGATCGTTCCAACTCTAAACTAAAGAAGTCCCGTAGTTCGGATTGTTCTCTTCGTAATGAAAGTGATACGGTTACTTCTACTTCCAATAGTTGATTCTCCTGCACATTCACGACTCTAAACATAAAGCCATTAATATCTTGATAAGGAGCTATTACGGCATGCGCACTGTATTTAACCGTCGCTTTGGGTTTTGAAAAACGACCATAAAGCATCCCCGTTGCCAGTGCAAATGAAAGTAAGCCTAACATAGATTCTGTAGCAGCAACAATATTCGCCATAAGTCCTAAAGGTGCTACACGCCCGTATCCTAAAGTGGTGATGGTTTGTGCGCTAAAGAAAAAAGCTTCCATAAATTGCTCAAAAGTGCCTCCTATCTGTTTCATTCCCGTTAGGTTCTCTACACCGATTAACATATAGATAGAAGCAAATACAATATTAACTGCAAAATAACCTAGAAGAATACCCCCTAAAAATCGAGGCCAAGGCATAGAAACCAACGTATGGAAAAAATTAACTCGTTCTAAAAAAGATACATTTATTTTCCGAACATTGAAGGTACCGTCTTTATTGAGAGTACGATATACCCCAGACGTTTCTTTTACACCTAATCCTAAGTCATTGTATTTTTTCTCCGTGTATTTTTCAGTAGCCTTTTTGGGACTCATGGGATTGTAATTTCTATTTTTTACAATATGAAGATAAAAAGAAATACTATCTGTATTTAAGCTAGTATTTTTATAAGTGTAATTTAATCCTCTGGCAAGGCTTCAAAGACTGTACGTTTACTCTCAAACCACGCCTGCATGGCTTCTGGTGAACTCATAAGTGCCTTCATATTATCCATGGCTTCTAGATGTGCTTTGTCCTTTGCTTGAAACATTTCTGCCCCATGTTGTTTACTCATTCCTACGATTTCTTCAAAAGTATGTGCTTGAAATGTGGTCTCGCAAGCACCCCCTAATTGTTTGCAAGTCATTGTTTTCATAGATGGTTGTTTATAATAATGTATACTTGATACGTATCAAAAATAAGCTAATTACTACTTATGTATCTATTAAATATTTTTTTAATGCATTATAATCACGAATCTGTATGGCTACTTTCTCCTTGCTCATCAAGTCTTTAACTTGCTCTGGAAGCTCTGTATATGTTCCTACAATTGGCGTTACAGCTGGTAAAAACTTCACAGGATGTGCTGTTTCCAGAAAGACTCCATACGCATCAGGATGGTCTTTTAAATAATCCTTTAATCCTAAATAACCAACGGCTCCGTGAGGATCAACAATGTACTCGTATTTTTTATACAGTTCACGGATGGTAGCACGGGTTGCATTATCGCAGTAGGAACGTGAGGTAAGCTTTCGCGAAAGCGTACCCAGATCGTTTTCAAACAACCGCAATACACGTACGAAGTTGCTAGGATCACTCACATCCATCGCATTACTGATCGTAGGCACTGTCTTTGTAGGCGCATACACACCCGATTGCATAAACCGTGGAATCGTCGTATTGCTGTTTACCGAAGCGATAAATTGCTGTACGGGCATTCCCATACGGTATGCCATCATCCCTGCACAAATATTTCCAAAATTCCCACTCGGTACTGAAAAAACCAATGGCTTCCCTTTCTTTTTAAGTGCTTTATAGGCAAATAAATAATATAACATTTGCGGTAACCACCTGGCAACATTAATGCTATTGGCTGAGGTGAGTTGGCGTCTGTCTGTAATGTCCTCATCCAAAAATGCACGTTTGACCATGGCTTGGCAGTCATCAAAGGTACCGTCAACTTCAAAGGCGGTGATGTTTTCACCAAGCGTTGTCAATTGCTTTTCCTGAATGTCGCTCACCTTCCCAGAAGGATAGAGGATCACTACTTTAATGCCAGGCACTTTATAAAATCCTCGCGCTACGGCGCCGCCTGTATCCCCGCTGGTTGCGACAAGTACGGTAACCTCTACGGTTTGATTGCGTTGTTGTAAAAAATGACCAAGGCAACGAGCCATAAAACGAGCGCCTACGTCTTTAAATGCCATGGTGGGACCATGAAAAAGCTCTAAAGTAGCCACCTGCTCTTCGATCTCTACGATAGGGAAATCAAAAGACAAGACATCGGTAACGATAGCACGCAGAGAAGCATCATCGATGGTATCTCCTACAAAAGGTTTCATAGCGATACAGGCGATTTCTTCTTTGGATAGATTTTCTATGGTATCCCAAAAAGAAGCAGGTAACTGCGGAATCTCCTCTGGAAAGTACAATCCCTTATCTGGCGCAATCCCTCTGATGACAGCTTCGTCAAAAGTTACAATAGGTGCTTTTTTATTTAGACTATAATACTTCATATATGTGTCTGCGTGAGCGGTTTTCATGCCCGTCCTTCGACGTATCGCTCAGGATAAACTCCGGTGGGTATCTGTTTATAATATTACTTGGAGGTTTTCACACCTCCCTCAATTCCCTCTCTGTCCTTTGGACATCTCTCCCGAAGGGAGAGAATTGTATTCAAGAGGCATTTTAGTTCCCCTTTTTTGGGTTAGGGGGCTTTTCACACCTCCCTCAATCCCTCCTTTTTAGGAGGAAAGTTATTATTTTTAGTTCCCCTTTCGAGGGTTAGGGGGAGTTAGTCGATTTGCATACACCCCATCCCACGTATTCGGCTAGCGTAGGTATCTACGGCTAGATTTTGTTGTTTGTAATAGGCTTTACTCGCTGTGAGATAGGTTTCTATATGCGCTTTCGCGAAAGCGAATGCAAACATACTAGGACCACTTCCCGAAATACCAAAGGCAATACATCCATGTTGCTCTGATAACACTTTAATAGCATCAAAATGCGGAATCAATTGCTTGCGATATGGCTCTACCAAGACGTCCTGAATACTCTCTACAAATAACTGTTTATCCCATTCATACAGGCTTGCCACAAAGCCAGCAAGGCGTTGTGCTTGGATAATAGCGTCTTTTAAAGGTACTTCTTTTGGGAGAATGGCTCTGGCATCTTTGGTCGCAATCTTAATATGCGGATGCAAAATCCCAACATATACCGTCTCCATCGGGGGGAGCGGAATAATGCGTAAAGGGTTATATCCTGTAATGAGCGTGATCCCTCCATAGATGCAAGGCGCGACATTATCGGCATGCTCATTTCCACTGGCAAGCGCTTCTCCTTTCATCGCGTATGTTGTCAATTCTAAGTTGGATCTCGGTGTTTCTAGTAACTGATTAATTCCATACACCACACCCGCCGCACTAGCAGCACTACTTCCAATCCCACTTCCTGAACGAATTTTTTTATGAATCTCAATCTCAATTCCAAAGTCGGCTTGAATGCCTTCTAGCATTGCATGACCAGCAACACCCGCTACATTTTTATGCGCTTCCATCGGGAGATCTTCTCCTGTAATAGCCGTAATCGTGACGCCAGGTTTGGTTACTTTACGAACCACCATCTCATCACCAATACCTTCTAGCGCAAACCCCAACGTATCAAACCCGCAACTAACATTTGCAACAGTGGCTGGGCAATATATTTTAACTTCATTTTTCATATCTATGCCTGCGTAAGCGAGTTTCTTTACATTCCCGCCCTTCGACTATCGCTCAGGATAGACTCCGGCGGGAATCTCATTTTCATTAACATAATTATTTCTAAAATAGCGTATTGTTCTATTTTAGAGTAGTACTCTATTTTTGTTTCCCCTTTAGGGATTAGGGTGCTTTTCACAACTCCCTCAATCCCTCCTTTCTAGGAGGGAAGTTATTGTTCCCCCTTTGGGGATTAGGGGGCCTGTCTTAATCTAATAATATCTGAGAACAATCCGCTGGCAGTGACATCTCCTCCGGCACCAGCACCCTTAATAATCAATGGCTGATCGGGATAGCGTTCTGTATAGAAAAGTACAATATTATCTTTACCTTCCAAATTATAGAACGGACTTTCTGAGCCTACAGATTGTAAGCCAACACTCGCTAAGTTGTTTTCTAATTGTGCTACGTATTTTAAACGACGTCCTTGCGCTGAGGCTTCACTCACTAAGGCTTCAAAATGACTAGCATCTTCTTTAAGGGTTTCAAAGAAGTGAGGGACGTCTGTACTTTCTAGATTTTTCTTGGTTAAGAAAGGAGTATTGACAATATCCTTGAGTTCGAGTTCTAATCCTGCTTCACGTGCAAGAATAAGTATTTTGCGGGCGACATCGACACCACTCAAATCAATACGCGGATCGGGTTCTGTGTAGCCTTCTGTTTTGGCTTGTTGCACCACATCGTGAAAACTATCTCCCGACTCAAAATTATTAAATACAAAGTTGAGACTTCCAGAAAGCACGGCTTGTATTTTGGTAATACGATCTCCCGATGCCATCAAGTTTTTAAGGGTGTCAATAATAGGAAGCCCCGCGCCTACATTGGTTTCAAATAGAAAGGGGGCATTGTATTTTTTACTGAGACGCTTCAGTAAGCTATAATTTCCCATCGCACTCGCACACGCAATTTTATTACACGCCACCACGGCAATACTGTTGCGTAAATAATGGGCGTAGGTCATAGCTACGTCTTCATTTGCGGTAATATCTACAAATACGGAGTTACGTATGTTAAGGTTTTGTACGCTTTCGCGAAAGCGTACCATATCTGCCTTCTCTCCAGCAGCGAGTTGTGATTGCCACGTAGCGAGGTCAATACCTTCTTCCTGAAAAAGCATGGTTCTACTATTGGAAATTCCGATGACACGTAAGTTGAGTTTCAGGTGTTCTAAAAGGTAGTCTTGTTGTTGTTTAATCTGCGCTAAGAGTCGACCACCAACGTTACCAACGCCCATAATAAAGAGGTTGAGTTGCTGACTTTGATCTTCAAAGAAGCGCTCGTGTAAGCTGTTGAGTGCTTTTCCAACATCTTTTGAAGCAATGACTGCTGAGATGTTTTTTTCACTGGCGCCCTGAGCAATGGCTCTGATGTTGACATTGTTTTTCCCGAGGGTACTAAACATTTTGCCAGAAATGCCTTGATGGCTTTTCATTTTTTCGCCTACGAGCGCAATGATCGCAAGGTCTTTTTCGATAAGAACAGGATCAATTTGGTGTTTCGAAATCTCATAGGCAAAGGTGTTTTCGATCGCCTCTTTTGCTTGTTGTGCATCTTCTTGAGAAATTCCCAAACATATACTATGTTCACTAGATGCTTGTGTAATTAAGATCACATTAATAGCTCGTACAGACAAGGTTTCAAAAAGGCGTTTTGACGTTCCTGAAATACCAATCATTCCAGCACCTTCAAGGGTAAGTAGCGCAATATCATTGATATGACTAATTCCTTTGATAGGATTGTTTTTTCCATTCACTTGATTTGAAATACAGGTACCTGCTGCTTCTGGATCAAAAGTATTTTTAATATACAGAGGAATGTTCTCTTGCATCACAGGGGCGATGGTAGGCGGATAGAGTACTTTGGCACCAAAATGTGATAATTCCATCGCTTCGTGATATGATATCTGCGAGATAGGCTGTGCTTGTTTTACCAGTGTAGGATTGGCACTGTACATTCCGCTGACATCGGTCCATATTTCTAGCGCATCTACTTGGAGTGCCGCCGCGAGAATCGCTGCGGTATAGTCAGAGCCTCCACGTCCCAAAGTACTGGTTTCTCCAGCTTCTGATCGTGCAATAAAACCAGGCAAGATCGTAATGGTCGCTTTTCTATCTTTAAAATAGTCTTGAATAGCGGTATAGGTTTGCTCCATGTAGACCATAGCTTTGGTGTGCGATGCATCGGTGATAATCAAATCACGGGTATCTTTATGTTGTGCTAAAATGTCTTGCGCTAGGAATGCCCCCGTAATCATAATCGAAGAGGTGCGTTCTCCAAATGAAGTAAGCTTGTCAATCGTTTTGAGCGATAGCTCATTAATCAAGAAAATTCCTTGTAATAAAGCTTCTAGATCATTCATTAAGCGTTGAATCTCTGTGAAGGTTTCTTCACTTTTTGTCAATGCTTTTGTGTAGGTAAGATGTGTGTCTTTAATCTCTTCAAAAATAGCGGTATATGCCGTGTCTTTTTGTGAAGCTAGCTGTCCTGCGAGGAGTAACTTATTGGTGATACCCCCTAATGCCGAAACGACAACGGCTACTTTTTCTTGTTGCGCACGTTCTTTTACAACGGCAATGACTTTTTGTATGCTTTCAGGACTTCCAACGGAAGTACCTCCAAATTTGAGTATTCTCATAATAATGCCCATAAAATGGGTGATTTTAGTATCAATGATGGTTTGATATTATATAGTAGTTGTACGTATATACTTGTGATACCGATAAACGGATATGGAAATAGATGATATGAATAGCTTATGACCCCAAAGGGGTAATCGTACCAATGGTAGAAATGGTCGACGTATTTATAAATATGTATGCTGCTGTTATCATATACTTTATGAAAATTAAAAATACTCTTTTTAAGTTAGTGAGCAAGCAATCCGGTTCATTTTTACGGAATTAAGAATAATAGCCTTTTATTTTATTGGAACTGTAAATGAATGTAGGTTTTATTGCATTTTTTGAAAATAGTACTACACCGCTGATTTTTACAAAGAAGTTATTTTTAATATAAATTACATTCCTATGGTGAATCCAAAACCAAGTCTTCCGCCTTCGGGACCGTTAAAATAACTTAGATTGGCTTTAAAAACAGCAGCAGTTGAAAATCGTAAACCTCCTCCATAACTATAATGAAGTGTTTTGCTTTGTTCTTGGGTAATCCATACCCTTCCTGTATCATACCCTACATATCCTTGTAGTCGGATGGGAAAAAAAGACGTTTTTATAGGTTTAAATTTATAAGCGACATCTATAGAACCTGTAAGTGCTTGTTGCCCTCTAAAACGTCCTTGTCTGTAGGAACGTAAATTAGTATCTGCCCCTAAAGTGGCTAATTTATAGAAAGGAATCTCATCTCCAAATCGCAGTTGTCCCGCAATTTTTGTTTTGAATACTAAATTTCTAGGTCTGTCAATAGCATTCCAAAAGGTAATCGCAGGATCAAATGTACCTACGGTGTTGGTACTCGTAAGTTCATCAGAGAATGCTGTTGTTAATTTAAAATGCATTCCTCTGGTAGCAAACCGCTCGTCATCTACACTTTTATACTCATACGTTCCTGCTACTGTAAAATAGGATGCATCGCTGAAAAGCGGAGCGTCTGTATCTGCATTAGCTAAATCTATGTTTTCATAAAGCACATCCACTTCGGCAGAAGTTCCATACTCACCATTGTAATAGGTGCCGATTCCTGCGGTTAGGTATTGTAATGAAATCCTATTTGCATCAAAAGTAGAAGCTAGGTTTGTAGTATTATTTCCTACCCCAAAAAAGTTTTGGGTAAAATTGGCTGTTGTCGCACGTCCAAAGGCTTTAAAATTCCAATCGTGAAAAAGATGCGAGCGATGCCAAGATAGGTTTACATCTGCCGCTTGCGTTAATGAAAAGTAACGGGCATCTAGTTCGATTTTTGAGGTAAACGGATTTCGTTCAAATCCCATTTTCATAGAACTATATTGGATTCTTGGAGTGATTCCGTCGTCAGGATTGTAGGTGGTTTCTAGACCGAACGCTGCTTTTGAGTCAGGTCTGTGTTCGCTATCATAAATATGATTTTCATAAATGTCGTCTATATGAAAACTCGCTTTTCCTTTTTGTACAATCGTATTTTTATACGATTTCTGATCAAATACGGAGATATTTTTACCACCTTCAATCATATACGTGTCAGTGTCTAAACCTCCAGAAATAACGACATTAATGGAACTAGCATACGTTGCTTTTACGTCAAATATATCCTCGTTATCTAAGCCATAAATCCAGAGGTGTTCAGTTTCTGTTGTGTAGAAGGTTCGATCAAAAAGGAGTGTTTCTTTAACGCCATCTTTCATACGATACGCTGTTACGTGTACATCTCCTTCGGCGGTATTTACGATGCTAAAATGGTCTTTTTTATCGGTTCCTTTCAAGGATTGAAACGTAGCGAAATCATCATAATAACGCGATACGATATCTGTCAGGTTACGCTTTCGCGAAAGCAAATCCTTCTGTATGCCCATCCATACGTCATCTTGAATTTCTATAGGCGCTTCACGGAATGCGCTGGCAACAACTTCTGGTGTGATGTTTTCTTGAATATACGCTACTTCTTCCAACCAAACGGACTTGTCAGATCGTTGAACTAAGGCTCTATCTAAGTTAATCGCACTTTGACTAAATTGTTTTATATGCGGAATGTCAGGTCCGTATTTTCCAAATTGTCTAGCACCGCTCATGAACTTTTGTGTGGTTTCTAAAATATTCCCATCAAAATTTGCAAAAGCCTGATCCCGATCCCGAGGGACTGCGATATAGTTGGTAATGCCTTTTTTCTCATCTACTTTGTCCTGTGCCCATCGCCATTGATCTTCATGACGGTCCCAATCTCCTACCAGCATATCAAAAATACGAGCGCGTATATAGCTACGTTCGTCAAGCTGTAGTTTTTCATTCTCACGGAGTTCCTTAAAAAGATCTGATGTACTTTCTACTTCTTTACTATGGTTAAACATGTGAGATTTGTTGAAATCTTCATCGGGTTTTTCT
>NZ_CALEMI010000038.1 GCF_937910895.1 uncultured Dokdonia sp.
GAAAAACTATATACGAAGTTGGTACTCTTTATTTTGACCCAAAAAGATCGGATCTGAGGATTTTTTCGCGAAAGCGTGTCTTAAAAATAAGATTCTATGTTGGCTTCTTATGACCTCATAGTGTCTTGATATTTATAAATAGTTTTCTGTCTTATTTTTATTAGAGCAAAATAAAATTCGCTTCATACCATTAACTTATTTTGGGAAGTGAAGTATTCTATTTATAGTATTAAGAATTTATAATGGCTATACTCAATTATACCTTAAAAAGAAAATGGTCTAGATTTTAATAAAATCTAGACCATTTAAAGATATTATGAGTGTTAAATCTATTTAATAGATTTAAACATAGATTCCATTCTTTCTTGTTCTTCTGTAGCAAGTACGCTGTCTACAAGAATACGACCACTGTGCTCATCGGTTATGATCTTTTTGCGACTCGCTATTTCTACTTGTACTTGAGGTGGGATGGTGAAAAATGATCCTCCAGAAGCTCCACGTTCTATAGCAACAACAGCAAGGCCATTACGAACGTTAGATCGTATGCGCTTGTAGGCTTTAACTAAACGTTCTTCAATTTCTTTTTCAAAATCTTCACTCTTTTTAATAAGTGCTTTTTCTTCTTTTTCAGTTTCGGATAGAATGGCATCTAATTCACTTTTTTTGTGTTTAAGATGGTTATCACGTTCTCCTAGACGCTCTTTAGTGGTAGAGATAACTTCGTTTTTTTGCTCAATTTGAGCTTTAAATTCACGAATGTTTTTCTCTGCAAGCTGTATTTCTAACTCTTGAAACTCGACTTCCTTACTAAGTGCATTAAATTCACGATTATTACGTACATTTTTTTGTTGCTCAGAGTATTTTTTAATAGAAGCTTTAGAATCTTCAATCTGAATTTTCTTTGCTTTTATTTGATCTTCTATGAGAGATAACTCATTATCCAATTTTTCAATACGTTTGTTAAGACCAGCAACCTCATCTTCAAGATCTTCGACTTCTAGAGGTAATTCTCCTCGTACATTTCGTATTTGGTCTATTCTAGAATCTATAAGTTGTAAATCATACAAAGCTCTTAGCTTCTCTTCGACTGTTGATTCTTTTTTCTTTGCCATACTTTATAAATAGTTGATGGGATTGGTATTTTGTTCAGATAAAACGACTGCAAAATTACGAATTTTTTCTGTAAGATAGTCAGCTATTATGTTTTTTGTAAAGCGTTCACTTTCAAAGTGACCAATATCGGCTAATAAAATCCGGTTTTCTGCTTTATAGTAGTCGTGATACTTAAGATCTGCGGTTATATAGATATCTGCGTTGCTTTTGATGGCTTGAGCTATACCAAAAGCTCCACTACCTCCCAAAACAGCCACTTTTTTAATAGGTTTGTTAAGTAATTCAGAATGTCTTATACCACCTGTTTTGAATGTTTTTTTAACAAACTTCAAAAAATCAATTTCTGAAATGGCTTCCTTAAGACTGCCTACCATTCCTAAGCCCACATTTTGAAGGTTGTTGTGGAGATCTGTTATTTCATAAGCTACTTCTTCATACGGATGACTCACAAATAATGATTTCAATATTTTTGATTCAAAATGCTTTTCGTATGTAATGTGTAATTGCGTTTCTGGTTCTTTGTGTTGGATTCCTATACTGCCTATGGTTGGGTTTGCATTTTTGCTTGCGCGAAAAGTGCCTTCGCCAGATACTCCAAAACTACATTGATCATAGTTTCCTATTTGTCCAGCTCCTGCATTAAAAATAGCCTCTTTGACTTTTTCTAAAGATGTATGTGGCACGTAGGTTACTAGTTTACGGATATGCTCTTTTTTAGGAATAAGAATGTGTGTGTCTAAAAGGTTAAGTGCTTTTGCCATTCCATAATTTACCCCGTAGGACACATTATCGAGCGCAGTATGTAGTGCGTAAATAGCAATATCATTTTTAATTGCCTTTAAGATTGATTTCTCTACATAATTTGAACCTACAATTCTTTTTAATCCAGAAAATAAAATAGGATGAAAACAAATAATAAGATTACAGTTTTTGTCAATAGCTTCTTGAACTACACTTTCTAGTGCGTCATGAGTCACTAGAATGTTAGTAAGCTTGGAAGAAGCATCACCTACTAGCAGTCCTACATTGTCAAAATCTTCTGCATAGGGTAATGGAGCCCATTCCTCAAGTATATTGGTAACATCACGTATAGTCATAAATCATATCTTAAAAAAGTAAAGATAAAAATTATACCTTCGTCCTTTATGAAACTGCTACGTAAAATCTTGTTTCCTTTTTCGGGACTCTATTATATCATCACTTTATTGCGTAATAAAGCGTATGACCTAGGCTATTTGTCTTACAAAGAATATCCGCTACCTATTATTTGTATAGGTAATTTGAACACAGGAGGGACTGGCAAAAGCCCTATGACAGAATATTTTATTCAACTTTTAAAAGATGAGTATCATATAGCTACTTTAAGTCGTGGGTATGGAAGGAAAACGAAAGGATATCTTCAGGTTTTTGCAGACAGCCTAGCAAAAAACGTAGGAGATGAACCTTTGCAGTTTGCTAGAAAATTTAAAGATGTTATTGTTGCTGTTTGCGAAGATAGGCGGTTGGGTATTTCTCAGCTTCTACAAAGAACTCCTTCTCCTGAAATGATTATTCTTGATGATGCTTACCAACACCGAAAAGTAAAAGCAGGTTTTCAAGTGGTGCTCACTGCATATCAGGATTTATATGTTAATGATTATTTGTTGCCAGTTGGTAATCTCAGAGAGCCGAGAAGTGGTGTTGATAGAGCAGACGTAATAATCGTGACGAAATGTCCAGAGGGAATTTCTAAAAGAGAAAGAGAGACTGTCATTAGAAAGCTAAAGCCAGCATCACATCAAAAAGTATACTTTACTACGATTAGCTATGATGAGTTTTTTATGTCAGATGATACTAAATTACCTGTCTCTGAATTAAAAAATAAAAAAATTACTTTGGTCACTGGAATTGCAAATCCTACGCCTTTGGTAAGCCATCTTCAGGATCTTGGGTTACATTTTGAGCATAAATCGTATAAGGATCACCATAATTTCGCTTTAAGCGAAATAAAAACATTAGAGACTTGTGAATGTATCGTTACCACAGAAAAAGATTATGTACGTTTATCACCCTTACTTAAAAATAAGCAGTTGTATTATCTTCCCATTAAAGTTTCATTTGTGTCTAATGAAGCTTCTTTTGACAAACAGATATTGGATTTTGTAAAGGATTTTAATTAAATACTTTAGCTTGTTTTAAGCCATTATGTATTTTTTGAAAGAATTCTTCGACCTTATAAGGTTTTGGGATAATATCATTAAAGCCAGCTTCGTGAAATTCGTCTATATTCTCATCTATAGTAACGGCTGTTAAAGCAAGGATTGGGATCTCTTTATCAAAAAGACGTATTTGCTCTGTTGCTTCAATACCACTTATGCCAGGCATGTGAATATCCATAAGTATAAGATCAAAATCTTGGCTTCTTGCTTTTTCTACAGCAATCTCTCCGTTGTCAGCAACATCACATATCATCTTATTTTTTTCTAAGATTTTACGTGTAATCATTTGATTGATCTTGTTGTCTTCGACCACTAGTATTTTTCGATTTTCTAAAGCGACATAATCTATATCGTAAATGATGTGATGAGGATTTGACTCCTGTCCTGCTTGTTTTGTGAGATTGTATTTAATATTAAAAGAAAATTTAGATCCTTTTCCAAGCGTGCTTTCTAATTCTACTTTACTGTCTAGTAGGTCTAATAGATTCTTTACAATAGACAAACCTAATCCAGTTCCTCCAAATTTTCTATTAATAGCAACAGATCCTTGAGTGAAGTTTTGGAAAATATTTTTTTGTTTCTTTTTAGAAATACCTTCTCCTGTATCTTCAATTTCAAAATGGAGATAGGTTTCTGATTCTGTTTGTTTTATTTTTTGGACACGAATATCAACAGTCCCATCACGAGTAAATTTAACAGCATTACCTACAAGATTAATTAATATCTGAGAAATCATAAGTGGATCCCCTAAAACCTCTTCTGGGATGTCTTGGTCAAATTCAAAATTTAGACTATTTCCTTTGTCTTTAGCAGATTTTCCTAAAGCAAATAGCACATCTTCAATACGTTTTTTAAGATTAAATGCCGTTTGCTCTACCTCTACTTTATTTGCTTCTAACTTATTAAGATCTAGTATATTATTAATTAGAGATAATAAGTATTCTCCAGAAAATTTTAGAGAATCAAGATGTTTCTTTTGTTCTTCTGTAGGGTTTTCACTTAGTAATAAATGCGTGAGTCCTGTTACTGCGTACATTGGAGTACGTAATTCGTGAGTTATGGTAGATAAGAATTGTGCTTTTACCATAGACGCTTTTTCTGCATTATCTTTTGCGACTATTAACTCGGTATTTTTTGCTTGTAGTAACTCGTTTGCTTTGGTTCTAAGGTTATTGTTTTTATATAATGATAAAATTAATAATGATAAAATAGTAATCATAGCAATACTCAATACTGTAGTAAGCGTATTTGCTTTTATTGATCTAGTTCTTTCTAATTCTATATCTTTTTGTAATTGATCAGTAAGCTCTTTATTTTCGCTAAGAGGATTTATAACTAGTTCAGTTTCTTTATTTTTTCTAGTATTCTCTATGTAATTATTATAAAGAGTGATATGCTCATAAGCTTTAGAAGTGTCATTTTGTTCTTTTGCAATACGGCTACTTATTCTGTAAGATTCTGATAAGAGATTAGGATAATTTTCTATAGCGCTTATTTCCTGCGCAATATTAATAGCCATGCTAGCTTCTTCTATTTTTTTCTGAAGCAATAAAACTTCTGCCTTTTGGATATTGCTTTTGGCTATTAGAAATTTATTTCCAGCATCATTAGCTTGCGTAATAGCTAAATTAAATAACTCCTCAGCGTTTTGAGTGTTGTTTTTGGTTAAGGCGATAGTACCTTGCGTGATATATACTTTAGATAGTAATACAGGGCGTCTTCTATTTTTAAGAATTTTTTCTGCTTTTTCTAGGTATTCGGAAGCTTTTGGGTAGTTTCTTTCTTGTAGCTCTATTTGTGCAGCAGTAATGTAACTCTGCCCTAAACTTTCTTCATTGCTATTTTGGTCAAGTTGCATCTTGATAGCAAGTTCATTTTCTTCTCTTGCTTTTTGAATATTCCCTGTGAGAAGATATAATCGCGATAGTGCACTTGATGCAAGACCTATCCTTCCTTTATTGTTGGTTTGTTCTGCCAATATTCTAGCTCTTGTCATAATCTGAGCAGAAGTATTGTAGTCATTATTTTCAATAGCAGTAGCTGCTACTGTTAGTAAAGAGTCAATTTTTTGATTCGTAACCTTTTGAGTAGCGAGGTCTACTTCTTGAGCCACAATAGACGTGGAAACAGTAAACAGCATCAAGAGCAGAAGACGGATTAAAAACTTGCTCATATATTAAGTTATATTTGACAAATACGAATATATATTATTTCCTGCTAATGGATGAAATTAAATCGATAATTCGACTAGAATACCCAATTTCATTATCGTACCAACCTATGATTTTTACCATTTTGCCAATAACAGAAGTCATCTGAGAGTCAAAAATACAGGAATGTGTATTGCCTATGATGTCAACAGAGACTAGTGGTAAGTTAGTGTATTCTATGATTCCTTTCAAATCTGTTTGTGAAGCTTTTTTTAAAGCATTGTTTATGGCTTCAATCGTAGTGTCCCTTTTTACATTAAATGTAATATCTGTAAGAGAACCATTAGCAATAGGGACTCTAATACCACAACCTCCAATCACATTTGCAAGATGTGGAAAAATCTTTGTAAGCGCTTTTGCTGCTCCAGTGGTAGTGGGAACAATGCTTTGACCTGCAGCTCTTGCTCTACGTAGGTCCCTATGAGGCTGGTCATGGAGACTTTGATCTGTAGTGTAAGAATGAATAGTAGTGATATACGCTTGTTCAATACCACATAGTTGATCTATCACTTTGATCATAGGAGCGGCGTTGTTGGTAGTACAAGATGCATTCGATATAATCGTATCTGTGTCCTCAAGAATATGATCGTTCACGCCAAGAACGATGATTTTGATTTGATCATCTTGAGGAGGAACTGTTAGAATTACTTTTTTTGCTCCATTAGCAATGTGGTATTTTAACTCTGCTTTGGTCTTGTATTTTCCTGTAGATTCAATGACAATGTCTGGCTGTACTGTTTTCCAAGGGATATATTTGATATCTGGACTATTAAATAATAGAATTTCTTTGTCATTTACAATAATTGTAGAGTGGTTTTGTTCGCTTTCGCGAAAGCGAACATCTGCATTAAAGATACCGTGAATACTGTCAAATTTTAATAGATGACTTAAGGTATGAGCGTCTGCTATGTCATTTATAGCAACGACTTCTATATCTTTATGATTATGAAGAAGTTTGAAAAGATTTCGACCTATGCGTCCAAAACCATTTATGGCAACTTTGATAGTGCTCATAAGATTATGTAAGATGCTTTTGAGCTTTGTATGAAGACCGAACTAGAGCTCCACTTTCTACATGCCTAAAGCCCATTTTTAGTCCTATTTCTTCATATTTTTTAAATTGATCTGGCGTAATAAACTGTTTTACGGGAAGATGTTTTTTTGATGGTTGTAGGTATTGACCTATCGTTACAATATCTAGATTAACAGATCGCAAGTCTTCTAGTGTTTGTATGACTTCTGCTTCAGTTTCTCCCAATCCAAGCATAATACCAGATTTTGTTCTAGCGATGCCATGATCCTTAAGGTATTTTAAAACGCCAAGACTACGTTCATATTTCGCTTGTATACGAACTTCGCGAGTAAGTCGTTTTACGGTTTCCATATTATGAGAAACTACTTCTGGATGTACGTCTATAATTCTATCAAGTAGATCTTCTCTTCCTTGAAAATCAGGAATTAATGTCTCTAGTGTGGTCTCAGGATTCATGCGGCGTATTGCTTTTACTGTTTCGCCCCATATAATAGTTCCCATATCTTTTAAGTCATCTCTGTCTACAGATGTTATTACTGCGTGCTTTATAGCCATGATCTTTATTGATCGCGCTACTTTTTCTGGTTCTTCCCAGTCTACAGTTTCAGGTCTTCCAGTCTTTACACCACAAAACCCGCATGAACGCGTACAAATGTTACCCAAAATCATAAAGGTAGCAGTACCTTCACTCCAGCACTCTCCCATATTAGGGCAACTACCTGAGGTACATATTGTATGTAAGTCATATTTGTCTACGAGCCCTCTGAGTTCTGTGTATTTTTTTCCTGTAGGTAATTTAACGCGTAACCATTTAGGCTTAGGTTGTCTAACTGGTGATACTATTGTTTCTTCTTGCATAGCTTATATAAAGAGTAACAAAGATACGAATAAAAGGATTTTTGATAGCAGTTGTGAGAGAGTAATCTCATCTTAAAAAAGCAATTGGATCTCTTTTAAATCGTATTCATTAACGATGTTGTCCTCTTCCAATAAAATAAGCTTGCCTTGATCTGTAACACCTTGGATAATCCCTACAAACTGCTCTTGGTTTGAATTTAAAAAAGTGGAAGGTTTATCTTTTCTGAATAGATAGGTTTCGTACTCTTTTTTAATAGTTTTAAAATTTCCATCAAGAAGCATTTTTACGTAGTGATGAAATTGTTCAAGGAGCAGATTTAAAATCTCTTGAAGATCAAAGTGAATCCCTGTTTGCATCTTTATGGAAGTAGCTCTTGGGACGTTTTCCCAGACGGTTTGGTTGACATTAAGTCCTACGCCAATAACCATCGCATTTAATTCTCCTTTTTTTATGACATTTTCGATAAGGATACCACATATTTTTTGCTTGCCTGACAAGATGTCGTTAGGCCATTTTACGCGAACATTTTTTATAAGTAATTTCTCTAAAACATCCTTCACCGCGAGAGATGCTGCCATTAAAGCATAAAACTGTTGATCTATCGTGATTTGTTGAATTTTTCTAAAGACGCTGAAAGTTAGGTTTTTACCTGAATCTGTAGCCCAAATAGTACCCATTTGACCGCGGCCATGAGTCTGGTTTAAAGCCCACACGACAGTGTCCTCTTCGAGTTTTTCTTCTTTGGCTAATGACTTTAGATAGTCGTTAGTTGAATCGGTGGTATGAAGTTTGACTATACGCATACAGGTTATTATATTATTTAAACTTATGTTAAGAAGGTTGATAAACGTAAATTTGTAATAACTTTGTGTAAATAAAAGGATTTAATGGTAAAAAAGGAAACAAGCGCAGATCAATTAATTGCAAAAATTATAGAAGGAATAGAAGAAGTTAAAGGGCAAAACATTGATATTCTGGATTTAAGGGATATTGAAAACACGGTTTGCGATTATTTTATTATTTGTGATGGTACTTCAAACACCCAAGTAGCAGCAATAGTAAATTCTATTCAAAAAGTTGCTAGTAAAGAATTAAAGGAAAAACCTTGGCACGTAGAAGGTTTGGATAATTCAGAATGGGTACTCATGGACTACGTTAATGTGGTAGTACATGTTTTCCAAAAACACATAAGAGAATTTTACGATATAGAAAGCCTATGGGGTGATGCAAAGATTACCTCTATAGCAACCAGTTATTAAAAAAAAATAGTGAATGTCTAAAGAAACAAAAAATACACCCCCAGCTAATAAACCTAAATTTAGTAATTATTGGATTTATGGATTAATAGTAGTCATCTTTATTGCTATTAGCATGTTTAGCGGTAACGGAGGTTTTGGAGAACCTAAAAAGATTAGTTATTCTGAGTACACAAAATATCTTAAAGATGGAGATGTTGAGTTAGTTTTCATCATCACAAATAGAAAAGAGGCTAAAATTTTCTTGACTCCAGACGCGAAGCAAAAAGAAGTTCATAAAAACAAGAAAAGCGGTCAATTGATGCCCAAATCTCAAGGTGTCGCAGATTATGTCATTAGTTATGTAGATGGCGGTGATTTTGTAAAATCATTTGATGAGACTGTTGAGAAATATGAGTTATCTGCGACTAGAGACGCTGATGAAGAGCATAGCTTTTTTGATATGATTGCTCCCATATTACCTATTATATTAATTGTTGGGATATGGATATTTATTATGAGACGTATGTCGGCAGGTTCTGGAGGAGGTCCAGGTGGTCAGATATTTAATATTGGGAAGTCAAAAGCAAAACTTTTTGATGAAAAGGTAGATGTTAAAACATCTTTCAAAGACGTCGCTGGATTAGAAGGAGCAAAAGAAGAAGTACAAGAAATTGTAGATTTTCTTAAAAACCCAGAAAAATATACAAGCCTTGGTGGAAAAATACCTAAAGGAGCCTTATTAGTTGGGCAACCAGGTACGGGTAAGACACTCCTTGCTAAAGCTGTTGCTGGAGAGGCAAAAGTGCCTTTTTTCTCGCTATCAGGATCTGATTTTGTAGAAATGTTTGTAGGAGTAGGAGCTTCTCGTGTAAGAGATTTATTTAAACAAGCGAAGGAAAAGTCGCCTGCAATTATTTTTATAGATGAGATTGATGCTATAGGAAGAGCTCGTGGGAAAAATAATTTTTCGGGGTCTAACGATGAAAGGGAAAACACACTTAATCAGTTATTAACTGAAATGGATGGTTTTGGAACAAATACAAATGTTATTGTACTGGCAGCGACCAACCGTGCAGATGTTTTAGATAAAGCATTGATGAGGGCTGGTAGGTTTGATAGACAAATTTATGTAGATCTTCCAGACGTAAGAGAGCGTAAAGAAATTTTTGAAGTTCATTTACGTCCTTTAAAGAAAAATGAGGGATTAGATATAGACTTTTTGGCGAAGCAAACTCCAGGGTTTTCTGGAGCCGATATAGCCAATGTTTGTAATGAAGCAGCTTTAATTGCAGCACGTAAAGGAAATAAAGCTGTAGGGAAACAAGACTTCTTAGATGCTGTCGATAGAATCGTAGGTGGTCTTGAAAAGAAAAATAAGATTATTACTCCAGACGAAAAGAAAGCAATTGCATATCACGAAGCTGGTCATGCGACGGTAAGTTGGATGCTAGAGCATGCAGCACCTCTTGTAAAAGTAACTATTGTCCCTAGAGGGCAATCTCTAGGAGCGGCTTGGTATCTTCCAGAAGAACGTCTTATTGTGCGCCCTAAGCAGATGCTAGATGAAATGTGTGCCGCATTAGGAGGAAGAGCTGCAGAAAAAGTGATTTTTGATGAAATATCTACAGGAGCTCTTAGTGATTTAGAAAAAGTGACTAAGCAAGCCCGTATGATGGTGACGGTATATGGACTTAATGATAAAATAGGAAACCTTACGTATTATGATTCGTCAGGTCAATCTGAATATAATTTCAGTAAGCCTTACAGCGAGAAAACGGCAGAATTGATTGATAAAGAGATCTCTGCTATCGTGGAAGAGCAATATCAAAGAGCTATTGAATTATTAAAAGCTAACAAAGATAAGTTAAGCCAATTAGCAGATTTACTTTTAGAAAAAGAAGTTATCTTTAAAGATAATTTATTAGAAATTTTTGGAGATCGTCCTTTTGGAAAAAAGGAAGAAACTGAAGCAATAACATAAACTTTTCTTTAATAATAGAATTAAAACTTGATTTAACTTATCGTTAAATCAAGTTTTTTTATATTTGAAGAACTTGTACGCTCCAATCTAAATCTCAATATGAGTCTATTTAGAAAATTATTTAAAAAAGAATCTAAATCAGACAGCCCTCGTTCTGATAGAAATCAAGACGAGCGCAGTAAGTATATGCCTGATGTTCACACACCCGCAGATGAGCGTTTCACAAAAAACTTCATTCTTAACGGTGGTAAATTTTTGTATGCTGTTAATCTGGAGGAACTCAAAGAAAATTTTGATGACATTTTGCTAGAAAATGATTGGTACGAAACAAAATCATTTTGCTTTGATAAACACCTAGAAGATATATTTAAAGGATACAATCTTGAATTTAGTCAAAATAGGGACGCTTCCTTTTTTTTAACAACCTGTGAAAGTCTTATTGCTGATAATGGCTCTATCCTCGTAAGTTCACATCAATTAAAAGAGTTAAAGCTTCAAGAATTCCCAAAATCTATGGTTGTATTTGCAACAACAAGTCAAATTGTAAATAACATAGGTGAAGGATTACGACTTATTAAAAATAAAAATAAAGGGAATATCCCAAGTAATATTACAACGATTAAGCATTTTGAAGCTAGTGAAGACGAAAAAGACTTTATGTCTTATGGAAGCAGTACAAAAAATTTATATTTGCTACTGTTAGAAGATTTGTAATATGCGCGAGGTTTTTATTAGGGGACTTTCTGGAGTATTGTATGTAGCATTTTTGCTTCTTGCAATATTCTCCTTAGAAAATATATATCAGATATTAATATTGCTTTTTGGTGTTTTGTGCTTGTATGAGTTTTTACGATTGGTAAAAATAAAATCAATACTTCCTTATCTTCTATTGATAGCAGCCACTTTAGTCTTTTGTTATTTCAAGTTATTTAAACAAATAACCCTTGTCTTTTTGTCAATTACTATTATGACAAATTTGTATCTCATTAAAAATTTAATACGACCTTCAGAAAAATATATTACAATAGCTCAGAAATATATCTACTTATTTTTTTATATCATAGGAGGTTTTATTTTTACCATATTATTACCATCATATCAAGGGGAGTATACATCTTACTTAGTAGCAAGTGTCTTTGCTCTGATATGGATAAATGATACGTTTGCCTTTATCGTTGGGAAGAGTATAGGAAAGCATAAACTCTTAGAACGTATTTCTCCCAAAAAGACAGTAGAAGGTTTTTTAGGAGGTCTTGTTTTTTCATGTATTGCTAGTATTTTTATTTATAAATTTACAGAACTTTTAAGTATTCAACTATGGATCACTGTCGCTGTAGTAACTTCAGTATTTGGGACGTTAGGAGATTTAATACAATCGCAATTAAAAAGACAGGCAGGGGTTAAGGATAGTGGGCAGTTGATGCCTGGTCATGGTGGTATCTATGATAGATTAGACAGTATCATTTTTGCGAGTCCATTTATTTATTTATTTTTAATAGTATTAGAGCATGTTTCATAAAGAAGGAAGTAAAATTATTATTATTGCACTGGGTCTTTTTACAGTTGGATTATTAACTGCAAATCGATTTTTAGAAAAAGGCTGGTTGTTTTACGTAATAGTAGCTACATTAATAGTACTTCTAATACTTGTCCTTCAGTTTTTTAGAAATCCAAGTCGCATAGCTCCTAATGATAATGGAGTTATTGTTTCTCCAGTAGACGGGAAAGTCGTTGTGATAGAAGAGGTGTTTGAAAAAGAATATTTCAAAGACAAACGTTTACAAGTTTCTGTCTTTATGTCACCATTGAATGTGCACGTCACAAGATATCCTGGAGGAGGTAAAGTCACTTACAGCAAATACCATCCTGGTAAATATCTGGTCGCTTGGCATCCCAAGGCAAGTGAAGAAAATGAGCGTACAACCGTAGTGGTTAACACTGAAAAGTTTGGTGAAGTGATGTATAGACAAATTGCTGGAGCACTTGCTAAACGAATTGTAAACTATGCAGAAGAAGGTGGTGAAGTAACTCAAGGAGGTGAAAGTGGTTTTATTAAATTTGGATCGCGTGTTGATATTTATCTCCCTTTAGGAACCAATATCGCCGTAGACTTAAACCAAAAAGTAAAAGGCGCATCATCAATAATAGCGACACTATAATGGGAAAAGAAGCGATCCATACCGAATTTTGGGACGCTTTTAAAAGAGTGAGAGAAGCTACACAAGAGTTCCCCCCAGATGTTTTATTGCAGTTTTATGCACTTTATAAACAAGCAACACAAGAAAACACATTTAGCTATCAATCTGGAGAGCATGAACTTGTCAGCGCTTTTAAAATGAACGCCTTACTCCAAGTAAAAAGCTTAACGAGCGATGAAGCAAAAAGAGAATATATAGAGCTAACCAATAAATATATAAAATAAACCTATTTTCCTAAAAATAAAAAATGCGCTTATCAATTCGATAAGCGCATTTTTTATATATAAGACTCAAAAAAGTTATGACAAACTCTTTAGTCTTTTTTCTAGTGTCTCAATGGTTGCTTCAGCGTCTGCCATTTTTTGTTTTTCGATAGCGACTACTTTTTCTGGAGCATTGTTGACAAAACGCTCATTACTGAGTTTCTTAGCAACAGATTGTAAAAAGCCTTTTGTGTACTTTAATTCTTCTTCTATTTTGGCTGTTTCAGCTTCTACATCAATAGCTCCAGCAAGAGGGATAAAGTATTCATTAGACTTTACTCTAAAAGAGAGGGCTCCATCTAAGGGCGCTTTCGCGAAAGCGATTTTATCCACATTTCCAAGTTTAGCGATAACCGTATCAAAATCTGAAGAAATAGCTTCATGATTTACTACATGCAACTCAATTGCATCTTTAAAAGCGATATTTTTACTCTTACGTATCGTTCTGATCCCAGAAATTACTTGAGAAGTATATTCAAAATCTGAAATTAGTTGCTCATTCACAGATTCTTGTTTTGGCCAATGGTTGATAATTAATGCTTCTTCTGGTGTACGATCTGTAATAGTTTGCCATATCTC
The DNA here is from genome assembly GCF_937910895.1 of uncultured Dokdonia sp. Lineage (GTDB taxonomy): Bacteria > Bacteroidota > Bacteroidia > Flavobacteriales > Flavobacteriaceae > Dokdonia. Next base: position 13,673 of record NZ_CALEMI010000038.1, read on the forward strand.
TTCACTCGCAAAAGGAATAAATGGATGCAAGATGCGTAAATTATTTTCCAAGGCATTAATCACAGCATTATAGGTCTTGCGATCTATAGGTTGTTGATAGGCTGGTTTTATGATTTCTAGTAACCATCCACAGAAATCGTCCCATACCAGTTTATACGTTGCCATTAAAGCATTACTGATACGATATTTAGAAAAATGATCTTCTATTTCTAAGAGTGTCTTATTGAATTTTGAAGTATACCATTCGATGCCAATTTTACTAGCTTCAGGTTGTGGAATATCATCGCTAATTTCCCATCCCTGAATCAATCGAAAAGCATTCCAGTTTTTATTGATAAATTTCTTTCCTTGATCACAAAGCTCTTCATCAAACATCAAGTCATTTCCTGCGGCACTACTTAATAGCAGTCCTACACGCACGCCATCAGCTCCATAGTCATCTATAAGTTTGAGAGCATCTGGGGAGTTTCCTAATGATTTAGACATCTTACGACCCTGCTTATCGCGTACTAATCCTGTTAAGTACACATTTTCAAAAGGACGTTTGCCAGTGTACTCATAGCCAGCAATGATCATACGCGCTACCCAGAAAAACAAAATATCAGGTCCCGTTACCAAATCATTGGTAGGGTAGTAGTAGTTAAATTCTTCATTGTCAGGATGACGTATGCCGTCAAAAACACTCATTGGCCATAACCAAGAAGAAAACCATGTATCTAATACATCTTCATCTTGCTTTAGAATTGCTTCTGGCGATAGATTGAGTTTAGCTCTTGCTTCTTCTTCACTCTTAGCAGCAGTATGGTTACCATCAATATCATAATAAACTGGAATTCTGTGCCCCCACCATAATTGTCTAGAAATACACCAATCTTGTATATTTCTCATCCATGCAAAATACATGTTTTCATATTGCTTTGGCACAAGCTCTATTTGACCATTTTCTACAGCTTCAATTGCTGGTTTTGCAAGAGAATCTACTTTTACAAAC
>NZ_CALEMI010000039.1 GCF_937910895.1 uncultured Dokdonia sp.
ATATGATGAAGAGCTGACTAAAAAACGTTTTATCGAGTTAGAACCAAGTGATCTGATTCCAGAAAATCGATTATACAAAACAGGCGATTCGTGTCGTTGGACAGAAAATGGCAATATTGAATTTCTTGGCAGAATCGACCAACAAGTAAAAATAAGAGGCTTTCGGATTGAATTGGAAGAAATTGAGTCGACCCTTGAGTTGATGGAAGGGGTTGATGCCGCAGCGGCAGCAGCTGTAGATGGAGGTATTGGTCAGAAAATGCTAGTCGTTTATGTGGTGAGTCAGTATAAAGAAGTAACACAAGAAAGTGTCAAATCTTATATGTCTGAACGACTGCCAAAATATATGGTTCCACAAGTAGTCAAATTCTTAAAGGAATTGCCTCTTTTACCCAACGATAAACTCGATCGTAAAAAACTCATCCGTATGGAAGAAGGTGTACGATCTGAGGAAGAGATTGTTACATCCTGTCAAAGCTCAAATGCAGCCATTGGCAATGGTATTCACAAACAGCCTCTAACAGGTTCAAACCATGAACAACAAACAACCATTTTATCCGTCATTCAGAACGAACTAGCACACATTCTTAATTTAAGTGATCCGACACAGATATTACCAGATGATTCGTTCGAAAACCTTGGACTAGACTCTTTAAGTACTTTAGAATTCAGTAGCCGACTCAGTAAAGTAGTGGGGCAAGAGGTGCCAGATCAGGCGGTCTTTAAGTACTCCACTTCTAATGCACTCGTAAATTACATTCTCAATATGAGTGGAAGTGGAACCGATACTCCTTCAACAGATAAAATGCCTAGTACTGCTACAGATACATTGGCTAGTTTTCAAAAACACATACAGTCTAGTCATCCTACGTTTCAGGCTGCGAAAGTGCCGACTTGGTCTGTAAATGATAAGAGCAAGTTAGTTCAGGAAGTACTGCGTATGGTCAACGACAATCGCAGAAACCCATATAGTAAGGTATTGAGAACAGGAAGCGGTACAAGAGGTCTTGTAGGCGATGCCTACAATGATGAAGAGCAAGAAGCGATTATATGGACCACTAATCTATATCTTGGATTGAACCGTGATCAAAAAGTCATTGAACAAGCCTCCATTGCCTTAGAACGTTTTGGAACTGGAATGGGAACCTCAGCAGCAGCGTCGGGAATGACGAATCAGCACTTGGAATTCGAAACAGAATTTGCTGATTTAGTAGGAAAGCCCAGTGCTTGCCTGTTCCCCACAGGATACACCGCCAATGTCGGAGCCATTGCTGGCATTTTAGGCAAAAACGATGTTGTTATTATCGATCAGCTTTGTCACGCCTCTATTGTAGATGGTGCGCGTCTATGCGGTGCGACCATTAGAACCTTTCAACACAATAATGCAGCCGACCTAGAGGCAGTGCTTACTTCAGAAGTATCACCTTATCGTACGGTACTCGTTGTTTTAGAAGGCGTATATAGTATGGGCGAAGGTGCTGCACCCGTCGCTGAAATCGTACGTATGGCAAAAAAACACAATGCCCTCGTTCTCGTAGATGAAGCACATTCTTTTGGTTTTTATGGCGAAGGTGGCGCTGGGATATGCGCTGCGCAAGGCGTTACCGAAGAAGTAGATTTCATTATGACCACCCTTAGCAAAGCCTTAGGAAGTCTTGGCGGCGTTGTTGCGGCTAGTCAAGAACATGTTGACCTGATGAAGTCGTCTTCCAGAGCCTATATCTTTCAGGCTTCCGTAAGCCCAGCAGATATGGCAGCAGCACTCACAGCACTACGACGCCTTCGTTCTGATGACGCATTGCGCGAGCGACTGTGGAGTACGACCCGTTATATGCGTCAGCAATTTGAAGAAGCAGGCTATGATTTAGGCACTGGAGACGGTCCTATTGTTACCCCTCATTTTGGTGACAAGGATAAACTGTATGCCATCGTACAAAGCCTCTATAAACGAGGTGTTCAAACATCGGCAGTTACCTACCCCATTGTAGAGAGCGGACGAGGTCGCTTACGACTCATCTGTTCGGCGGCGCATACCCGTGAAGACGTAGACAAAACACTACAAGCCCTTATCGAAGCAGAACGTGAAGTAGATGCACAACTTCTCACAACACGTAAGGAAATAAGAGATGAAAATACAACACACGTAGATCTTGAAACTTGGGCAAACACATTCGTTTCCTATCTAAAAAAATCAATAGGAGAAGTGAATGTAACAACACCCAATCTCAGGATATCGGTACGTGTATCTGAACTATCAGAACCTATCACAATAATAATCAAAGACGGAGACGTCACATTGAGTTCGTATCCAGATATTGATTTACCATCCTGTTCGTTGTTCCCTACGGGTACGGAAGCTGTTACTGCATTACAAACCTCAGATGTACAAGGATTGCTCAATAGCATCTGCAAAGGAACCTGTATCCTCAAAGGACAAGTTGAGGCATTTATATGGTTGATTGCAAGAATGGTAGAACAACGACGATAGGGTATTTCTAAAATATAGCATATATGCTCTATACTTAGTAAGTGTAGTCTATTTTCTATGCTCTATATTCTTTTTAAAAATCTCGCTTTCGCGAAAAGGACTCACGAGTCAAGGGAAACACGAATCAAGACAAAAACGTCCCTAACTCCTGAGTCTTGGAGCGTAGCGATCGTGAGTCACGCTTCCTAATTTCTCATACCTTTTCCGCTTTCGCGAAAAATATCTCTGCATCTTTTTAACTCGATTGTGGAAAACCATATAAAGGTCAATATTTGAATTAGTATCTTTAATGATGATTAAAAAAGTTTATAGTCGTTTGTAAGTGATAAACTAAAAAACTAAGATTTAAAAAGTTAAAAAAGCTGCTCATAAACAAATAATTACCAAATTATATCTTAAAAAAAGATAGTAAATTTGTGAAGAAACATACATAGTAAAAATGACCTATATGTTTTATAAAGTAGTTGGCAACAAGCTGACCTCACTCAAATGGAACGTCGAACGATAATAATAATTGGATTTCTATTCTGTTTAATCGGAATTTTCGTCACGCCATTATTTTATGAAAACATGCAATATGGAGAGATTTTCTTTCTGCTAATTTTATACCCACTTCCAGCTCTGATTTTAGCAATACTTAACGGCTATTTACTTTGGTATACTAAATTAAAAACTCAAAATCTGATTTTGAAAATCGGAATTGGACTCATTCCCATTCTGATTATGATATTACTCGCTATTGGAAAGGAATCGCCAGTTCAATTCATAGCAACTTTTGCAATTATTGGAATTGGAATAACTAATCTGATTTGGATTACTAAACTAAAAAAACAATAAACAGCGATTAAAAAAATCACAAATGGAAACTAAATCAATCGAGCAATTAGAAAAAGATGTTTGGAAGAATCCTTCCGAATTTCAAAGTGACTTGGTTGAGAAATGTTATAGCTACAGGAAAATCAGTATTTCGGAATTAAATTTTCAAAGTAAGCTTGAAGATATTATATCTATATAATACTAAAACAAGTTTAGTAAATAGCGCAATGAATACAACTACCCGTAGAATACAACTACCCGTATATAACTTGTTGCTTTACAATACTGCAAAACAAAGTTTTACTAGTTAAAGTTCTAAAATAAAAAGGATTTTTCAAATTGATTTTATAAATTTACAACCATACCACACCAGAACAGTATGGTAAAATTAAAAACTACAAAAAATCAAACACTATGAAAAAGTATTACTACACCCTCATTGTAGCAGGACTACTTAGTTTAGTAACCAATGCTCAGGTAATCTACAGTGATCAATTTGATGATGTTCTTACGACAGAGTCAAACAGTGCTTACGACGTGAGTCTTGAAAATGGAAATCTTACCATTGTCGGTAATGGTACCGCAGGCGCCTATAACGCTTTTCAGTATAATATACACGATGCTGGAACTCCAATTACTTTTGATATGATATCTACTCCACAGATTTTCATAAAAGCAAGAGCTAATGGACCTGGCGTATTACGAGTAGATGTGAAAGATGCTGAGGGATATGTGACGAATCTCTCTGCAAACTATGCGTCACTTACAGAAGATTTTGGGGTGTACACCCTTGATTTTACAGGTGATTTTAATGATGGTGGGTTTGGAGGGAGTCCTTGTGATACGACCGATGCACCTTGTCCAGTTAATCCAGCGACCATTACAAATCTTGTGTTTTTTGTAGATGATGCTACAGGTGGCTATAACGGGACTATTGAAATAGATTGGATTTCTGTAGGCGAACCTTTGGAAGAGCAAGAATCCAATATTTTATACAGTGATCAATTTGATGACTTTCTTACAACAGAATCAAATGATGCATACACGTCTTTACTAGTAGATGGCAATCTAACGATTGTAGGAAATGGTACGGCAGGAGCGTACAATGCTTTTGAATATGATTTACACGATATGGGTACATTGATGTCTTTTGACGTCTCTTCAAATCCAAAACTATACATCAAAGCAAAAGGAACCAATACCCCTTCTTTTCGTATCGATATGAGAGATGCAGCGGGCTATGTAACCAATCTACAAGCCAATGCTGTTAGCTTAGATGATACCTTTGGTATTTACACGTTGGATTTTATGGGTGATTTTTTAGATGGTGGGTATGGAGGAAGTCCATGTGATGCTGCTGATGCGCCTTGTCCAGTAGATCCATCTACGATTGCTAATCTGGTATTTTTTGTAAATGATGCGACAGGTGGATATGATGGAACAATTGAAATCGATTGGATCTCTGTAGGAGAGCCGCTTGAAGCGGAGGAGGAACCTGTACTTTTATACAGCGATCAGTTTGAGGACTTTTTAACAACAGATTCTAATGATGCCTATAGTGTATCTCTTGTAGAAGGGAATTTGAATATTGTTGCCAATGGTACTGCAGGCGCTTTTAATGCGTTTCAATACAACTTACACGACATGGGGACAGAAATGGCATTTGATGTTTCTTCGTTTCCAAAACTCTATATCAAAGCAAAAGGAACTAATACGCCCTCTTTTCGTATAGATATGAAAGACACAGAAGGCTATGTGACCAACCTACAAGCAAGCTCGGCTACCTTTACAGAGGAGTATGTCATCTACACCTTAGATTTTGAAGGAGACTTTCTAGATGGAGGCTATGGCGGAACTCCTTGTGACTCGGCAGATGCACCTTGTCCTGTAGATGCAATGACAATTGCTAATCTCCTTTTTTACGTAAACGACGCTACGGGAGGCTATGAAGGTGTTATTGATATTGATTGGATTTCTATAGGTCAACCGCTAGAAGATGCGTTACCTGCTGGTAAAAACATACGCTATAATCAAGTAGGGTATCACCTAAATAGAGAAAAGTTGATCAACCTCACTTCAGAAACTGATTTTGATCCGCTACCCTACACAGTGTTTGATGCTGGTGGAAATACAGTGGCTTCTGGAATGACTTCAACAACACAACTCTGGAATGAATCTCAGGAATATGTTGCGACAATAGATGTTTCAGAAATTAGTATAGAAGGAACGTATGTCATCACAGTGGATGATGAAGAAGCAGCATTTAGCGTAAGCGAAAATGTATATGAGTCTCTTAGCGAAGCTGCATTTAAATATTATTATTACAACAGAGCTTCTACAGAAATCACTGCGCAATACGGAGGTGACTACGCAAGACCGCTAGGCTTACCTGATACTGAAGTTCTAGTACATTCTTCAGCAGCATCAGATGCGCGTCCCGAAGGTACAGTCATCTCTGCACCAAAAGGATGGTATGACGCTGGAGATTATAATAAATATATTGTAAATAGTGGAATTAGCACCTATACCCTACTCGCTGCGTTTGAGCATTACCCAGCCTATTTTGAAACAAAGTCCTATGATATTCCTGAAACAACCAATGAGATTCCAGATATTCTAGACGAAATAAAATGGAATTTAGATTGGATGTTAACGATGCAAGATCCCAATGATGGGGGTGTATATCACAAACTAACAGGATTAAACTTCCAAGGAATCATTATGCCTGCAGACTATACTGCAGACCGTTATGTGGTTCAAAAATCAACTGCCGCAGCGCTCAATTTTGCAGCAGTCACCGCCATGGCATCCCGTATCTATGCAGATTATGAAGATGAAATTCCGGGCTATAGTGCTCAATTATTAGCCGCATCAGAAAGTGCCTATATGTGGGCACAAGCAAATCCAACCATATATTACGATCAACCTGACGATGTGTTTACAGGAGAATATGGAGATACCAATGTAACCGATGAATTTCAGTGGGCAGCAGTAGAGCTTTTTATTACCACTGGAGAAGAGACATATAATAATGATATTGATGTCGAAGCTATCGGCAACGGAATCCCATTTTGGGGATATACAGCACCTCTAGCCCTGATCTCGATAGTTACAAATGCAGACCAGCTTTCTGGTGATGTAGATGTTGCAAGTGCAACGGCAAAGCTTTTAGAAACATCTAATCAATTAAAAGAAAAAGTAAATAATAGTGCGATGCGCGTTGCGATGGGCGCTGGTGATTATAACTGGGGAAGTAACGGTCAAGCGGGTAATCAAATGATGTTATTATTAATAGCCTATCAAATTGATGGAGATGAAACCTTTCTGGATGCCGCATTTACAGCTTCAGACTATTTACTAGGTCGTAATGCCACTGGATATTGTTTTGTAAGTGGTTTTGGTGATCTATCTATGAACAATCCACATCACAGAATTTCTGAAGCAGATGCTGTTGCAGATGCTGTACCAGGCATGGTGGCTGGTGGTCCTCACTCAGGTCAACAAGACGGCTGCCCTGGATACCCTAGTACTGATCCTGCACGATCGTATGTAGACACGTGGTGTTCCTACTCCTCAAATGAAGTAACAATTAACTGGAATGCTCCTTTATTCTACTCGACAGCGGCACTGTACAGAATTCAAGAAGAAACGCTTTCTGTTGAAGATCTTGAAGTAACAAGTGATAGCTTGTTACAACTCTACCCGAACCCGTCTACAGGATTTATCAATATCAACATAAATAATGCATCAAACGTGTCTGTAAAAGTATTTGGGATGGATGGTAAACTTCTTATGACGAAACAACTTGAAACGTCTACCCCACTTAACATTGCTTCGCTTTCAAAGGGAATGTATGTTATTCAAGTAGCATATCAAGGACAAAACTATAGAGCGAAATTTTTAAAGGGATAAAACGTTCTAATTATTTCTAAAAAAGGTGTTTATGATAAGCACCTTTTTTTATATCATCATATTTCTGAAAATATATTTTTTAAGTACGCTTTCGCGAAAGCGAACACATAATTTTTAGCTTTCAAAATAGAAAATGAAAATTTAATAGATTACTAACCTTGAAATGTAGTATCTTTTTTACAAGTTTATAAGCGACACTTCATACACAAACCATTATAGGCATGATAAAAAATATACCTTTCTATATACTACTATGCTATTCATTAGGAACTTGGGCTCAAAAACCAATCCCGAATAAAGTTGATATGTGTACCATGCTTACCGAAATGATACAAAACGATAGATTATATCGATTGAAAACTCCAGACCGCTTTTCTCTACACGAAAGTGAATATTCTGAAAAAGAAGTTGATTCTATGAAGTTCCTACAGAGAAAAATAGATAATTATAATACGGAAAAACTCATTGAGTTGACAAAAGAATACGGGTGGATATCTGATGAAAGAATTGATTGCCCTGACTTAAATGTTTGGTTAATTTTTAGGCATTCTCAAAACAAATACTTTGAAGAGATTTCTCAAATCATAGAAAAAGAACACAAAGCAAAGCGGTTAAATGATTTTCAATACGGATTGATGTATGATCATTTACACGCGAGACCTCGTGGATAACTAAGAACTAAACTCTCAGCGATACGCTAAAATCACATATAATAGACTCTGGACTAGAAGTAACTGTGTGATTCACTTTGTATGGTTTTTCGCTTTAAGCGAAAAAAATTATATAGGCATTAACCAAGTACCACCAAATGAAAAAAAGTACCAAAAATTGATATTGACTTGTATGTTTATATTTTGGACTAGGTGTAGCCAAAGGGAAACTGGGATTTTCTGGCGCGCATTCTAATGAGTTTTCTGTTCATCCAGATGCATTTTATTATGGAATTGAATTCTTTTATGATTTATTGAAAATTCAGCAGTAATGAGTTTTCAAGCAACTCCTATCATCAAAAACTAAAAGGAATACTTTGAATAAACCATAATTTATTTTGACATCTTCCCTTCTCTTTTAAAGTGTATTAAAATTAATCTTATGAATAGATTAGTATACAATTCAGTAGGTAAAACTTACAATTGAGTCTGTTTAAATTCATCTTAAAATCATATCACTATACTTTTGAAAAAAAATATAGTATGTTTTCTAGTGTAGTAGGTAGTATTCATTTTGTTGCATCCGTTATCGCGTTAATTTCTGGCACCATTGTTCTTTGTGGAATGAAAGGCACAAAAATCCATAAGAAGGTGGGGTATATCTATGCAGTATCAATGTTAGTGGTTGTAAGCACGTCATTTATGATCTATCGATTGCATGGAAGGTTTGGGATTTTGCATTGGTTTTCTGTCGTTAGTAGCCTATCGTTACTCGGTGGAATGTTACCGATGCTTCTCAAAAAACCAAAGAATTATATGGCTTATCATTTCAGCTTTATGTATTGGAGTGTCATTGGGCTTTACTGTGCATTTTGTGCAGAAATTTTTACGCGTATTCCGATTTGGTTAGTATTAGATAAGAACGTTGCGGTGCTATTCTATGCTATGGTAGGAGTTTCAACAGCAGTCGTTGGTGGAATAGGCTCTATTTATTTTAGGAAATACAAACATACTTGGAAAACGTTTGATAAACATACATACTGATGCTTTGAAAAATACTTACCAAGCATATACACATTCTTAAAATCCTACAGATTTCTCTCTGGTTCATTTTCTTTTGTTAATTTAGTTGCTAGTCAGCGACAGGAAACCATACAATAACACCTTCTTCATCATCAAAAAAAGGATTCAAATAGTATTTATAGCACACGTACATTTCTTATGAACAAACTTCAAGTCGAAATAGGCGAAATTCGGCATACTCGGATGGCTCGCAGAATTGAGCATACTTTAAGCAAAACAAAAGGAATCCATCTGGTGTCTGTTTCAACTTCAGGAGTCATACACGTTGAATGGGATGCTACTCAGACGAGTGTCGCAAGCATTCTTGAATCTGTCAAAAAATTAGGGGTGTCAGTTATCCAAGTAAAAATGGATGATGAACAGCATTCACATAAAGAGGATAGTGATCACACACACTCTAATCTCCATATTTTAGGAGATAATACTGAACTTTATTTCGCCATAATTAGCGGTGTTTGTTGGATTTCAGGTATTATTTTTTCTTTTATTACTGATGCTCCAGAATATATAGCTACCATTCTTTTTATTATCGGAACTATTTTTGGAGGGATTTTTACGTTCATTACCGCAACTAAAGATGTCCTTATAGGAAAGTTTGAAATAGATTTTTTGATGCTATTTGCAGCTATAGGGGCCGCAGCTTTAGGAAAGTGGGAAGAAAGTGCTTTATTGCTTTTTTTATTTAGTTTAGGACATGCCTTAGAGCATTATGCGATGAGGCGTGCAAGGAAATCTATTGCCGCACTTTCTGACTTAGCACCTCCAATGGCATTGGTCAAACGCAATGGTGAATTAATCGAAGTGCATATTGAACAACTTAAATTAGGAGATATTATTGTCGTCAAACCTAATTCAAAAATAGCTGCAGACGGCGTGGTTACAAAAGGAACAAGCCCTGTCAATCAGTCAGCTATTACAGGTGAAAGCGTTCCTGTAGATAAATATCCTAGTCCCAACTGGCAAAGTGAAAATGAGATTAAAAAATTGCTGCCAGAACACCGTGTTTTTGCAGGTACAATAAATGGCAGTGGTGCACTGGAAATTAAAGTTTTAAAGCAAGCAAAAGACAGTACGCTCTCTCGCTTAATTACTTTAGTAAAGGAAGCAGAAACACAAAAATCCCCAACGCAACATCTCACGGATAGATTTGAAAAATATTATGTTCCCGCCGTGTTAGTTTTAGTGATAGTCTTGTTATTTGCTTTTCTTGTGATTGATGAAACCTTTAAAGAAAGTTTTTATAGAGCGATGTCTGTGCTTATTGCTGCATCGCCTTGTGCATTAGCTATCTCGACACCAAGTGCTGTATTGGCAGGAATTGCGAGAGCTGCGCGTCAAGGCGTGTTAATTAAAGGGGGGCTTCCACTTGAAGAATTAGGAGGAATACGAGCTATTGCTTTTGACAAAACAGGAACTCTTATCGAAGGTAGACCAACCTTGACGCATGCTATTCCATTTGGAACGATTACTAAAACTCATCTATTAAAAATTGCTGTTGCGGTAGAGGCATTGAGTGACCATCCTTTAGCAACAGCTATTGTTGAGGGAGGAAAGAAAGAATTAGGATATATTGATATTCCTGAGGCAGAAAATTTAAAGGCATTAACAGCAAGAGGTATTCAAGCCAATTGGAAAGATAGTATTGTTCATATTGGTAATCGAAGACTTTTTGAAGAATTGACAGGCGCCTTAGTTCCTGAAGAAATTGGTGAAAAAATGTCAGCACTTGAATCAGGTGGACATACCACGATGATTATTCATCAAGATAATGAATATTTGGGTATTATTTCTGTCATGGATATTGCTCGTCCTGAAGCAATATCAACGCTTACCGCTTTGAAAAAAATGGGGATTAAACGAATGGTCATGCTCACGGGTGACAATCAGAAAGTAGCAGATGCGATCGCAAAAAATATAGGCATCACCGACCCTATGGGGAGTTTGCTTCCTGAAGATAAAGTAAAAGCTATTGAACAACTCAAACAACAGGAAGGTCGTGTCGCTATGGTGGGAGATGGTGTAAATGATGCTCCTGCAATGGCAAAAAGCACCGTTGGTATTGCCATGGGCGCAGCTGGTTCTGACGTTGCTTTGGAAACTGCAGATATTGCATTGATGGCTGATAAACTGGATAATCTTCCATTTGCTATTGGTCTGAGCCGAAAAGCAAAACGCATCATTAAGCAAAATTTAATTATCAGTTTGAGTATGGTAGCACTTTTAGTTCCTTTGACAATTATGGGAACGATAGCCATTGGACCCGCCGTGGTAGGACACGAAGGCTCTACGCTGATAGTCGTCTTGAATGCGTTGCGGCTATTAAAATATGAACTATAAAAGAGGTCTAGCACCGGGAGTCATGTTTTAAAGTATTTCGCTTTAAGCGAAAAAAAACTCAGCAATCAAAGATGCATACGTTACTCTATGTACTTCATTCATAAAAAAATCCAGAAAAGCTAACTTCTCTGGATTTTTTAATCTTCTGAATTATATTCTCCTATTTGAGGAAAACTGAAATATCTATTATTTTACAATCAATTTTTTGACAATTGTTTGATCTTCGCTTACTATTTGTATGAAGTATATTCCAGTAGAAAGTGTGCGTATATCAATTTGTTGAGATTGATTAAAGGTACTCAAATCTATTTGTTGCACGCGTTGTCCGCTTATATTTACAATAACAAGTTCTTGTAATTGCTTGTTTCCAGAATACCCAAGTGTAATTTCGTTTATTGCTGGATTAGGATACACAGTAATATCATTTGTAGCTATTGCTTCTTCTTCTGTACTCAATAGGTCTCTCTCTTCAAAAACTACAGTAAAACGATCTGGCTGAATTCCTCTAATTGAAGTAAACTCATAAGATGTTTCTTTTAGATTGGTAATTGTATTAAGGAGATTATCAATAATATATATAGGTGCCTCTTCAAGTCCTGTTCCTTCAAAACGATCTATACTAATTGTATAGGTTTCTTGGGTTTCTACCGTGGTAGAGAATCCTAGAGCAAGCTCTATTTGTGTATTGAATGCTTCACGTCCTTGAATAGAAAGATACTCTCCTTCTAGGTTTGTAAATAATGATAAAAAGGTTCCTAATCTTTTTGTGTCATACCCATTATCAAATTCAGGAGTAGCAAGATCTGTAAATCCGATACCTGCTTGTGAAACAGCTTCATCATAAGCCGAAGTTGTTAAATTTAACCAGAGCTTGTCTATAGTATTAGAAACATTTTCATTACTTCTAAAGCCATCATTGTTACCCGTCACTCGCATTGAGTTGGTAAAGACCACTGGAGTATTGTTTAAAGCTTGATCTTGTTGTGCTTTAATCCCAAATCCTTGTGCAGACGACATAAATTGGGTAGGCGCTGTCCCACCATTTACGGCAGCAGTCCCCATCATAGCATTACGTACAGAGATATCATTCATAGAGAAATTACTCGTTCCTGCGCCTGGTAATGTTGATACAGGATTTGTAAGATGATCCCAATAATAGACTTCATTTACAGCATTATTTGCATTTATGAATGCAGTCACATCTATTGCAGATGCATACGGATTTCCTAAAATATTATAGTTATTTATAGTCGCAGGACCATTGTAATTAAGAGGCACTGTGATGGTACCTGAGTTCAACGTTCCTTGTGTATAGGTAAGTGTATAAGATCCATCACCAACATTAGGTGCTGGCTGAGGGAACACTAATTGTCCTATTCCAGCGGCTGGTAAAGCCGTACTTCCTGTGACGGGTAATAAATAATCATTGTCATCATCAAGGAAGTTTTCTGCTCCAGCAAATTCTGGAAAGGTCATCAAATCAATAGAGAAAGGCACAAAGTTAGCTGGAATAATACCAAACACAGCTCTAGAGTTTCCATAAACACCGTCTCGTGTTTCTGCATCCATTGGACTACTCATCGCCACATAATTACGATCATCGATTGTAGGCGTGATTTTTTCTACACTGATATTTCCATTATTAAATGTCTCTGCAGCTTCAAATACTTGTACAACACTCCCTGTATTAGATATATCTAATGTTCCATTTACAGTAATATCATTTTGAACACTTACAAAAGTACCGTCGGCTACCGTAAGTGTAGCACCTGTATTAATCGTAAGTTCACAAGCAGTGATATTTCCTAAGCCCATATCAGATGTGTCATAACTTTCAGTAATAATAGCTCTCACAGAAGCTGTTGGAGCTCCGTTATCCCATCCACCTGCAATTGTGTAGGTTGTGGTTGTAGGACAAGAATCTAAATTTGCTTGGTACATTCCATTACCGTGTGTTCCCACTAATAAGATATTATCCGAAGGACGATATACCAAACTACTTACAATAGCCAATCCCACTTGATCAGGAGATTCTAAAGTCCAATCAACATTTATAGGATCTGTACTAGAATACAATCCTCTTGCAGTACCTACAAAATATGTAATGGTTCCGTCTACTACAGTAATCGCTGCAGATCGTATAGAGTGTGATGCTAAGTTACGTTCAGCTAGTGTCCATGTTGGACTAGCGTCTGTAAGGTTTGAAGTAACATATATATTATTAATCCCATAGTTAGAATAGACTACCATTCCAATATCAGGATTTGTAGGGTGTATTGCTACACCACTTACTACTGAATTTGGCGCTGTAGATGCTCCTGCAGGTGTAATATTATCTGCTGTACTAAGGTTTGTATTACGTGGATTATCATGTCTAAAAACACCTCCGTTTTGTCCTCCTATTAAGGTAAAACTACTTGTAGTATAGGTACCTCTTGTAGAAGCTATACTACGTATATTCTGAGCTGTAGATAAGCTTCCTATATTTGTCCAAGTTCCGTTAGTAACAGTAGCTCCATTAAGGGTTCTATACACATCATTTCCATCTGCGTAATACATGGTATTGGTATCTGGATCTAGATAAAAATACGTTACAAAAATACTATTGCTAGTACCAGCTGGTTGAATATCTGAAATACCGCTTCTAAAAGCAAAAAAGCCTCCATTTTGTACTGTAAAATACAATTGAAGGTCCGATAAAGATGAAGGACCTGTAGCTGTTCCTGTTCTTCCTATAGCTACAGCTGCACCATCTCCTCCAAAAAAGTCAAGCATTTCTGTACTATTAGCTACGCCTGTTAAGTCAGCAGCTCCTCCAAGAGTTGTTCCATTATCTTGCGCACCACCTATGACAAAGTCTGTATCTGCCTGAGGATCCATTCCTACATGATAATATTGATAGGTTTGATACTCATTATTGAGTGTTGTCCAACGTACAGTCGCGTCTGTAACTGTTGTAGTATGTACACCTCCATCTGTACCTGAAAGTAATGTATTTGCATTAAATGGGCTGAATACTAAATCGTGAATATCTGGATGATGGGTATCGCCATCATTGGCAGTAGCATCACCAGAACCATAAGAAGCAAAGCTTGTATTACTAATATAACCACCTATACGACCAAATGTAGCATCTGTTACAATATTTGCTATTCGATATACATTGGTACCTCCTATAACAACAAAATTGACATCATCTGGCTTTACAGACACTTCAAGATCATATCCACCTTGTATGGCAAAAGGATCATTTCCTCCTAAATCCCCTCCTGGTTCATCAGGAAGTTTTCCAGAAAAATCTGTCCAAACACCTGTTCCTACATCATAACGCCATAAATCGGCTTCTATAGCTCCACTGTTACCATTAGCATAAAGCGCATATACCACATCTGTATCTGAAGGTGCAATACCTAACACGATTCTTCCTGCAGCTGCCCATCCTGTAGGGGCTCCATTTTGTGCAATACGTGTATAGCTTCCTATACCTGTAGGAGATGTATACACTCCATTTGATCCACTTGCGCCATTAATAGCAACAAACACACGTCCTGTAGCTGTTATTTTTACATCTGTATTTCCTGCATTAAATGTAGATAACTCTGTATTTAAATTGGTTCCATTGTATCTAAAGATCCCATCAAAAGTAGCAATGTAAAGGTCACCTGTTAGTGGGCTCACCGCCAATGAATTTATAAAATCAAATGCTGAATCAAAAGATTCAAATGTAGAATCTGTTTGTGGTATTTGTGTCCATGTTTGTCCACTATCTACAGATCTCCAAACCCCTTGACCAAAATAGCTAGCAGTACCTAATGAAGCACTATTTCCTAATACTTCCCCAGTCGCATAGTACCAAATATTTTGAAATCCTACCCTTGGGTCTTGTGCAACAGCTGTTACATTATGTATCTCATCATTTGGAGATACCTTTGTCCAAGAAGTCCCACCATCGGTGGTTCTAAACATACCACTACTTACCCCTCCAGCAAGTATTGTATTCCCTGTAGCATCACTTACATCTACAGCAAGTGCTCTGGTACGTCCTCCTAAGTTGGAAGGACCTCTAGATTCATAAGGTGTTGTAAAAACTCTTGAATCTGAGTTTGCAGTTAAACTATTGATTTTTTCGCGTCTAGCTATTTCTAGCTCTATCGCTTTTTCTTCTCTAGGAATCAATCCTGTGGCAGGATCTTTTTGCATGTCAAATTCAAATTGAGCCCGTTGCTCAACCGTACGTTGTTTTTCTTCTATTGATGTTTTTTCTTTCTTCTCCGTTTTTAAAGAAGTTAACACCTGCGGTTCTGCATCTTCTATTTCTATAGTATTAAAGAATAGAAAACAGCAAATTCCTAGTAAGGCAATAGAAATAAATAGTATTTTTTTGTTCATGGTTACTTAGTTTATAATTTTAGGGACTTGATTATATAATTATTTTGGATCACGAAATTGACCTTCGTTGATCAACTAACTCTTTTAGCAAAAAGTAAAATGATGAATTTTTATCTATATTATAAAAATTAATTATTTCTACGAAAAATAATAGCAACACTAAAAATACATATTTTTTCTTTCATAATCGGCAAAATACACATAAAACCGACAAGTCACGCAAATTTATTAAAATCAATGAGTATAAATTATACTATTTTAACAAACGCAATGCGTAAATAACATCTATAAATAAAGGTGAAATGTAATCTATTGAAATGATGTTATGATGGTAAGCTATCTCAAAAATGACAAGAGTTTTGTATCATGTATTCATAAAAAAAGAGCTATCTAAATTTTAGATAGCTCTTTTACATTGGGAGTAATGTGTACTCTATTTTTTTTCGATTACAGGAGTATTAAGTTTACTACTCATCTCTATAGAAATCGCAGATCTTTCAAATTTCATTTTTCCAGCACCCGTTTCTAATACACAAGTAGTATCGTGTAACTCTAACACTTTTCCGTGTAGACCGCTTTTGGTGATCACTTTGTCACCTTTTTTTAAAGCTTTATCAAAGTTCTTTTCTTGCTTTAATTTTTTACGCTGTGGTAGTACTATAAAAAATACTATAAACACCGTAAAAAGCAAGAGTGGTCCTATTAATTCAGTCATATATTATTTGCTAACTCCTGCAGCTGGTGCATTTACAAAAGCTTTAATACGTAAAGTTTCTGTTCCTTTTTCTGTATTAGCTTTGATGGTGATTGTTTTTGTGATTGCATTTGCTCCACTAGCGTTATACTTTACAAGTAACTCACCTTTTTCTCCTGGTGCAACTGGGTTTTTAGAATATTCAGGAACTGTACATCCACAAGAACTTTTTGCATCAACAATCACTAAAGGAGCTTTTCCTGTGTTTGTAAATGTAAATTTATGCTCTACTGGGTTTCCTTTTTCAATAGTACCAAAATCATACTCAGACTCATCAAAAGTCATCACAGGAAATTCAGTTGCTTGAGCATCACGTGCTGCAGCTACTTCTACATTATCTTCATTTACTTTACTTGTTGCATCTTCTTTACAAGATGTAAAGATCATAGCAGTTAGTACACCTAATACTAGAATACCTTTTTTCATTTTTTATAATTTTAATTAATATAATTCTTCAACAAAAATACTAAAAATACTTATAACCAAAAGTTAAGAAAGAAGGTTTCTGTTAG
Organism: uncultured Dokdonia sp.; assembly: GCF_937910895.1. Taxonomy (GTDB): domain Bacteria; phylum Bacteroidota; class Bacteroidia; order Flavobacteriales; family Flavobacteriaceae; genus Dokdonia. The sequence continues at coordinate 16,942 of NZ_CALEMI010000039.1, forward strand.
AATTGCTTTTCTATAAGATAAAAACACCTAAATTCTTAGTTATCAATTAATTTAATCAGACGTATTTTAAAATTCTAATCAAGCCCTCTACCTTCTTTGGTAAATTTATTATTTTTTTGATATTCTTTTACCAGTTTATCTAGTATTCCATTAATAAAAATACTGCTCTTAGGTGTAGAATATTCTTTAGCAATTTCTAAGTATTCGTTAATGGTCGCCTTTACAGGAATAGATGGAAATTTTAAAAATTCACACAATGCCATTTTAATCAATACAAAATCAACATCAGCAATACGTTCTTTATCCCAATTGGGGGTGTTTTTTTCTATTTCGCCACTTAAATACTCATTATTACTTACCGTTCTTTCTAGTAATTCTATACTAAATGTCCTATCATCATCATTTTTAAATAAGCTTGGGAGAAAAAGACTTTCAGGTGAATTAGGCTTGACTTTTTCTAATCTTTTTAATACAGACATATTCACAATAGGAAGATCGTCTATCCACGTTAATCTACTATCTTCTATATAATCGTATAGCTTATCATTAGGAGCAATAAGTTCTGTATACCAACGTACCACAAATTTTTTCGCATTTTTAAAGCCCGTGTCAGAATCATTCATGTACTCCTCATAAAGCTCACTGGCAATGAGTTCATTAAAAATAATTGCTACATACTCATCATCCATACGCCAATTTTTCAATTTACGTTTGTCAAGCTCATCCTGTAGTAGCGAATTGTTGCTCAATTTTTCAAGCACCTCATTGCTGAGAAACTTTTCGTTTGGATTTTTTTCTTCTTCTGTGGCAAGTATTTTTTTGGAGTGTTTTTCTGAGTGCGCTTTCGCGAAAGCGTGTACCTCCACCATCATATCTAGCATCAAGAGATACAGATTATATACCTGGGCTATACTTTCGTTTACAAATTTACCCTCTACTTGGAGATTATTATTCTCCTTGCATCCCATAGCATATATGGTTTGCATCACCTTCACTCGAATGTGTCTTCTATTAAGCATAGCTACAAAGAACTTTTTCTTTTTAATGAATTAAAAAAGGGATTTTATATTTTTTTATAAAATCCCTGCAAAAATACATGTTTTTGATAGTAGTATTCCTACTTATTTTCATTTTTACGTACCTCAATACGCTCTAATGCTATTTTAAGTGCTGCTTCGTGTGTTGTTACACTAGTGGTATGTGCTTTCTCTAAGATTTCTAGCGTTGTATCATAAATATTTTCAGTCTTACATATAATTTCTTCTCTCCCGTAATTTTCTAGTTCTGCATATACATTAATAATACCTCCTGCATTGATTAAAAAATCTGGAGCGTATACGATCCCTCTTTGTTGTAAAATAGCTCCGTGAATTTTTTCGTCTGCAAGTTGATTGTTTGCTGCTCCTGCGATAATTCTTGCTTGTAATTTATGTGCCGTATGATCATTAATCGTCGCTCCGAGTGCACAGGGAGCATAAATATCCATAGGAATGCTATAGACATCATCACCTCTATAAATTTCTGCTCCATATTTTTTACTGACTTCTTCTAGGCGTGCTTCATTGATATCACTTATGATGACCTTACCACCTTCATTGGTAATATACTCCACAAGGACTTCTCCTACATGACCAATACCTTGTACAAGAACTGTACGCCCTTCTAAATGCTCAGACCCGAAAGTGTATTTTGAAGCTGCCTTCATTCCCATAAACACACCATAGGCTGTTACAGGTGAAGGGTTTCCTGCGCCTCCTTTACTTTTTGAAATTCCTGTTACGTATGGAGTTACTTCCCGTACCAAATCCATATCTGCAGTTTCCATCCCTACATCTTCTGCTGTGATGTATTTTCCACCAAGCGAATGAACAAATTCTCCAAAACGCTTCATTAATTCAGGGGTCTTCTGCGTTTTTGCATCTCCTATAATAACAGCTTTACCACCTCCTAGATTAAGACCCGTGATCGCGCTTTTAAAAGACATCCCTCTAGAAAGACGAAGTACATCATTTAAGGCATCCCATTCCGTTACATAATTCCACATACGTGTACCTCCAAGTGCAGGTCCTAGAACTGTATTGTGTATCCCAATGATTGCTTTTAATCCTGTATCTTTGTCATTGCAAAAAACAATTTGTTCGTGATCACTAAACGAAAGTTGTCCAAAAACTGGAGCTGCTTTTTTTAGTTCTTGCGGAGTAAGTATATCTGCAGTCATATCTATTTGTATAAAGTAAGTGTTTTGCTTTTTTATTAAAAACAATGCTCAAAAATAACAAATAGTTCAATTTGTCAATATAAAATTGCAGTAAAAATGCGAATTTGTTAATAAAAGAGCCGCACCCTAATTATAAATGAAAGCACTTAAAACTCTAAATCAATACTTTTTACGTTATAAATGGAGACTTATTCTTGGTATTTTTTCCATTATTGCTGCCCGCTTTTTTGCTGTTACCGTGGTCAAACTTGTAGGAGATTCTATAGATGTTATAAAAGAATATTGTGATATC
>NZ_CALEMI010000040.1 GCF_937910895.1 uncultured Dokdonia sp.
GAAGAGAACATACCGTCATCCTTAAATACAGATTTTACTTTTTATGATGAACTGATAGAGAGTGATGCGTATAAAATACGTTTGCATGATCTGTCGCATTCCTACTTTAGCACGTTGGGAGTCCTTTTTGAAGAGCGAGATCCAAAACAAGATAAAAGCGATCAAAAAATCATGGCTTCGTATCGACTAGCGGCGACATATAGTTTACATTTTATGAACGCTTATCTTAAAAATGACCCAACCTCTTTAGAGTTTATAAACAATACGCCACTGGAAAACAAAATTTCAGAGCAACTCATTTCTATAGCTTCTAAAAAAGCGAGTAAAGTCCCACTTGATTTTTATCATTTTTTTAGCGAGGCAAAACAACAAGGATATAAAAATCTATTACCGCTTTATACAAACCTAAAAAGAGAACATCCTGCTTTAGTGATTCCAGAAGGAAATTTAAATACCCTTGGATTGCAACTCATTTTTAATCCTTCCATGTCTGAAGAAGGAATTGCGGTTTTTGAGTTTGCAACGATCTTATATCCTAACGCTGCAAATCTCTATGATAGTTTGGCTGAAGGCTATCTATCTATGGGAGATTATAAAAATGCCATTCAGTATTTTGAAAAATCACTTTCATTAAATCCTGACAATCAAAATGCCATAAAACGATTGAAGGAGTTGCGGTCTTAATAAAATAGAGATTGATCTCATAAAATATTATTTTTAATAAAACAGGTATCTTGTAAAAAAGTACGCATTCCTCATCACAAATAATATATGTCACCAGAACACATTGTCCAAAAACAACTAGATGCTTACAACAATAGAGATATAGATTCCTTTGTCGCTATGCACGCACCTGACGCCGAGTTATATATTTTCTCTGAAACAGTACCTTTTGTAAAAGGACAAGCGCAACTAAGAGCGACTTACAGCGAAATATTTGAAAACTCTCCTACCCTATTTTCAAAGCTTATTCATCGAATTGTCTTAGGTAATAAAGTCATCGATCACGAAGAAATTACAGGTCGTAAAGGAGTTGATGTGTTGGAGTTTATTGCGATTTATGAAGTCAATGAAGTGGTTATCACAAAAGCGCATTTTATACGTAAATAATTTTATTAATGATACTTCTCAAACACTTTTAAGGCTTCGTTATAGCTACTTTCAAAAGACATGGCATTGACATTATCATTTGCTTTTACAGAAGAAAAATAAGAGATTAATTTTTCTGTCGGCATATTTCCTGTGAGCTCATCTTTTGCCATCGGACAGCCACCAAAACCTTGAATAGCGCCATCAAAACGACGACATCCTGCTTTGTAAGCGGCATCTACTTTTTCATGCCAGGTTGTTGGTGTGGTGTGTAAATGAGCACCAAATTCTATGGTTGGATATTTGGGAATAAGATTCGAAAACAGATAGTTAATATTTTCAGGATTAGACGTTCCCACCGTATCAGATAAGGAAATAATCTTTACCCCCAAAGCACTTAACTTTTCGGTCCACTCCCCGACTATATCCACGTTCCACGGATCTCCGTACGGATTTCCAAATCCCATAGAAATATACACCACCACTTGTTTGTCATTGCTATGTGCCAGGTCTAAAATTTCTTTCAGTACCTCGACAGATTCTGCAATGGTTTTGTGGGTATTACGCATCTGGAAATTTTCAGATATCGAAAATGGATAGCCCAGATAATCGACCATCTTGTGGGTCACCGCATCGCTTGCGCCACGTACGTTGGCAACAATGGTCAGTAGTTTACTCTCCGTTTTTGAAAGGTCTAAGCTGTGCAATACTTCAGCGGAGTCTACCATTTGCGGGATCGCTTTTGGGGACACAAAACTCCCTACATCTATGGTATCAAAACCACAACGCAATAAGGACTGAATATACTGAACTTTAGCTTCGGTCGGAATCCAATCTTTAATTCCTTGCATTGCGTCACGAGGACATTCTATGATTTTTACCTTTGTATTCACTATGTAAAAATAGGGCTAATTACGCTTTTAAGGAACAACGTGACGAAGAAGTTTATGCTGAACAACGTTGAAGTACGAAAGCTAAATTAAAATGAAAACCGCGATCCCAATAAAAACAATAATCTGTAACCATTTAAGAATATTACCAATTTGATTGCTTTTTTTAAGATATCCCGAGATACTTCCCGCCAAAACGGCGATTCCGCCGAAAATAATAAACGATTCTATCATAAATAAAATCCCTAAAACATAAAACTGAAACACGGTATTGCCTTCTGGTTCCCATAAAAACCCGGGAAAGAACGCAAGAAAAAAGATGGTGACTTTTGGATTAAGAATATTCATCAGGACACCTTGTTTGAATAAACTCCAATGACTCTTTTTTGGAGCACCGTCTGTGAGAGAAACCTTAGCGTCACTCTTAAATACTTTATAGGCAAGAAACAAAAGGTAGGCAGCACCGAATACTTTGATAATAAAAAATATAGTAGGTGACGTGGCAATAATCGCCGAAACACCAAAAGCAACCAGCGTGGTATGAACAATGCAACCTGAGATCAGCCCAGCCGTAGTCGACAACCCAGAAGCACAACCGTTTACCACACTTTGCGTCAGCACATAGATATTATCAGGTCCAGGAGAAAACGCTAGTATGGCTGTCGCTCCCAAAAAGGCAAGCATGGATTCTAGCATGGGCTACAAAGTTTCATAAGGTATATTTCAGTAAAAATAAGTAAATAATTGTCTAGATAATTTATGAGCTATTGAAAGGAATATAATTTTACAATTTACAAAGTAAGCTTCTAGTTTAGTAGAACTTATGATTGCTTTAATTTTTAATCAATTAAAAATCCGTTAGATTTGTAGTGCATACATAGTATATAATAGCAATTGCTATTATATTGTTGTTAGCAACAAGCCAAAAAAACAATCTCAAATAAAATACAAATTGAAATCAGACTAAAATATAGTAATTCCTTATGCAGTGGCTCAACTCACCATATCCATTATTACAAAAAGCTAAATACAAGTGGTTATTTGCCTTATTATCAGGTCTTTTTGTTTTTGTGTTTTTGATTGTTTTTCAACCTTTCGGCGCAGCACAGTCAATAGCTTACAAATATGTATTCTTGGCGGGTTTTGGGGTTTCCGTTTTTCTTGGTGTGGCTGCTACTTATTTTATTCTTCCTAAACTATTTAGAGATTTTTTTCGCCCAGAAAAATGGACCATAGCAAAGGAAATTCTATTACAATTTTGTTGCATCTTGATCATAAGCGCTTTTAATTCCCTGCACAATTATAATTGGTGGCGCGATATTGATTTATATCAAAACTTTATTATTTTTCTTAAAATCACTACTTCGATAGGAATTTTCCCTATCATAGGTTTAATCTTTTTTAAAGAGCGCACCCTTTCAAAACGCAATATCGAAAGAGCACAATTGCTTTCTAATCGATTACCGATCGCAGCGGTAGAGGAAACGATTACAGTACAAATACAAGAAGAAAATGTAAAAGCATCGCCTATTGTAATGCAATTATCAGATTTTGTATATGCACAATCAGAAGGGAATTATGTAACGATATTTTATTTGGAGGATAGTACGCTTTCGCGAAAGCTAATTAGACTTTCTTTAAAACAGCTCGAAATACAGTTAGAAAATCATTCTCAAATAAAACGATGTCATCGCTCTTACCTTATTAACACAAAACATATAATGGCTATTGACGGCAATGCAAGGTCACTCACAATACAACTAGATAAGGTTGCTACACTTATTCCTGTTTCTAGATCATTTTCAAAGGCTGACTTTTAATAGCCTTCCCGTTCATCACAAAAGTGGCACACCCATCCCATTTTTTTATAACGTACTGATTTCAAGACTATTTTTGGGCTAAATAATTTTTAAAATATAGACTTATGAAAAATCGTATTCACAGCATCTTAATCTTAATGGCAGGAATCTTATTATTAAGCAGCGCTGCAAGTATGGAATCAGAAAAAAGAAATTCTAATCTCAAAGTAAAACTTAATGAGGTGGCATCCTATATTCCTGTACGGGATACAAAAAACCTTGAAGTTTCAGAAGCTGCTGTTGCGTGGCATATGGATCACATTTATTTAATGGTAAATCAGTTATATAAAGCGCTCGAGTATTCTGATGAAAGTAACTATAAAGCGGAATCCAATAAGACACGTGATTATGTCTTTACTTCTAATACGCTACCTAGAGGAAAAGTTACTGCGCCAGAGTCCGTAAGACCAGCAGAAAACTTAACTATCAATACGTTACGAATGCATTATGATGAAGCGCTTGCTAAAGTCGAAAAGTTGCCTATGCTTGCAGAAAAGAAGCACTTTAATCATCCTATTCTTGGGACTATGAATAGAGACGAGACCATTATGTTTCTTACTATTCATACTGAACATCACCTTAAGATTATACGAGATATATTGAAGGGCAAGTAGTTTTCTAGATCATTACTCATTGAATTAGGTAAAAAACCAAAAACCATCTAAAAATGAAAAAAATAATTATCCTTATAGTTTTAATTCAACTATCGTATTATGGATTTTCACAAACTTGTGACTGCTCTTCAAACCTAAAATGGCTCACTGAAACATTTGAAAAAAATGATGCAGGATTTCAATATGTTATTGACATAAAAGGAGAAAATTCTTATGCAACACATAATACACTTTATACTAAAAAAGCCTCAAAAATATCGGACTTAAATGAGTGCCATACATTATTAAATGATTGGACGGAGTTTTTTAGAGAAGGTCATCTGAATGTTCAGTTAATAGCACAAAGTCAGAATGCAATTGAGCAAACTGGACCATCGGACAAAGAAATCATAGAGAAATATAAAAATTCTGAACAATTTGAAATAGAGAAACAAGAGTTTGACAACTACGTAGATAAGCTTGGAAACAACTCAGGTTTTGAAGGTCTTTGGGCTTCGGGACCTTATAAAATTGGAATAATCAAGGACAACTTAAATCCTAACAGAGAATACGTTGGATTCATAGTTGACTCTGAAAATCCTTATTGGTTGAAAAATCAAGTTAAACTAGAGATTTTCAAAGCAAAAGATGGGAAACTTTCTATAAGGTATTACATGGGTGACCACTCACCAATTGATTTTGAAAGGTTTGAATTTTACGGAAAAAATTATGTGCTTGCTGGATCTGGTAATGACCTATATGCTAACCCAAGTAATATTTCTTTGAGAAGAATTTTACCAAAAATAATAACGAATGAAAAAGTTGAACGATACTTGAACTCAATATATTCCAACAAACCTTTTATTGAAAAAGTATCTGATAATACCGTGTTATTGAGAATTCCATCATTTAACTATTCAAATAAAAAATATATTGATAGTCTACTAAACAGCAATGATAATTTAATAAAGAGTACAGAGAATTTAATTATCGATGTAAGATATAATGGTGGTGGATCAGATTATAGTTATGAAGAAATAAAGCCTTATTTATACACAAACCCAATAAGAGGAATTGGTGTAGCATATTTATCAACAGAATTAAACAATAAACGAATGGTTGATTTTATGAATGATCCAGACTGGTCAGATGATGATAAAAAATGGGCAAAAGAAAGTTTAAATAAACTGAACAAGCATATTGGAGAATTTGTGAACTTAGATGAAAGTATTGTAAGTATTGATACGCTTAAAAATGTCTATCCAAATCCAAAGAAAGTAGCAATTTTGATAAATGGAAATTGTGGGAGTACTACAGAACAATTTCTATTAGAAGCAAAACAAAGTAAAAAAGTAAAACTTGTTGGAACCACTACAGCAGGTGTATTAGATATTTCAAATATGTACTATGTTAGTTCACCATCAAAAGAATTTGAATTATGGTATGGTTTGTCAAAAAGTTACAGAATCCCTGAAATGATAATTGACGAAAAAGGAATACAACCTGATTATTATTTTGATAAAACTATTAAACCCTATGAATGGATTGATAAGACAATAGAAATACTGAATTATAAATAGCTAGTTGCCAACACCGGTAACCGTTGCACAACCCCATAATTCTGATAAAAACGACTCATGCAAAGCCTCTCTTTCGAGGCTTTTTTTATGGCATCTCGTATGGATGTGTACTTTTAAAAACGTTTAGATACACGTATATGAGCTTATAAAAAGTGATTTTATGAAATCCTGACAAAAATCCCATTCTTACCCCACTTTTTACCTTTAAATGTCGCTATCGATCGCCACACATGAACCAAAACCTCTTGAAAAAGATCTTTGGCGTCTTCATGATCTTTTGAATAGATCGAGCAAATTCGGAATAGTTTTTCCTGATTTTCTTCTAAGGCAGTAAGAAATATAGTTTCACGTTCTTTTCTCATAATGAATTCTTGTCTCTACTATGTTAGTTACAGGAGGTGTATAAATATGACACTTTAGTATGGTTATTTTTAATGTGTGATGTATTAAAATTAATGGTACTTAGATTTTTTACTCCGATAGGACTATATGAATCGATATTGATAAAATAGCATTCAGTATCTATATTACAGAAATAGCATTAAATTTAAAGTCTAACTCATTAATATGAAATTTTACACTTCGATTCCAAAAGGATTAAAGCCCTATTACACATCAGAATTGGAAAAATACCGAATTGAATACTCGCATGGGAATTTAAGAAATGCGTGGAATCATTTAGAAAGAGCACACATTATAGGTCAAAAGTATCCCTACGCTCACACCTATGTACATTGGAAAATGTTACAATTCGGATGTAAAACTAAAAACAGAAAAGAAATCATCGGACAAATTCCACGACTGATTTTTGGGGGAGTAAAATCTTTTGTTGGAAAAATTCCTGTTGGAAATTCTGGAGGGGCAAATGTTCCGCCATTAAAACCATTTCCGATTAAAAAAGAATTACAAGATATTTTTACAAAAGCAGGAGTAAGCATAAGCTAAAAATATAAAACCAAACACTACAAAATCCACTTTATTCAATGAACTATAAATACATCCTTCTATTTGCAGTAACACTATTACTCACTTCTTGTGCTTTAAAGCCTATCACTTCTGAATTTACTTTTATAAAAACGGATTTAGAAAAAGTGGAACTTGAGAACTTAGGAAATGGGACCGTATTAATCTATAATGGAGCCGATATTTTGCATAAAATGGATAATACAGCCAGATTAAACATTTGGATAGACAATAAACCATTAGGTCAGATTCGACCGAGTGAATATGTAATTATTAACCTTAATGATGGAAAATATTTATTTGACGTGTTACATCTAGATCTTGTCAATATGAGAAGTTCGCATGATGTGCTTATTGATGGGAACACTAAAGTCATCAAAATCAAACCGAATCTTACCTCAAACAAATTAACCGTAACCAACGAATTACCAAAAAGATTTGAAAAATTTAGCTACGCAGAAAAAAGGTAACTCAAATACTAGAATTAAAAATATGGTTATTATAAAATACTAGGAACGCTAATTACCACTGACGCTCTTTCCACACCAAATAAAGCCCTAAGAGCAATAAGACACCCGCAATACCAACTTTTACAATTTGTGGGATAAAAGTAGCTAGGTCTGGTTTTAAAGAAAAAAGCAATACCATCACGGAAGCTAAAAGAACTTTATGAGAATTACGCATAGTGATCTAGATGCTTAAGAAGAATGAACCTCACGTTTTAAAAGCGCTTTATTAATATCGGTAATCAAGCTTGGACCTTCATAAATAAACCCTGTATATAACTGAATAAGACTCGCACCTGCATCTAGTTTGTCCAATGCATCTTGTACAGAGTGAATACCACCCACACCAATAATTGGGAAGGACTTGTTACTCTTTTCTGATAAATACCGAATCACACGTGTAGACTTGCCAGTGATCGGTTTGCCACTGAGGCCGCCGTTTCCTATTTCATCTAAGCGTTCTTTAGACGCTTTTAATCCGTCTCTAGACACAGACGTATTACTAGCAATCACACCATCTAAGTTGGTTTCTTTTACTAAATCTACAATCTCATCTAATTGCTGATCGTTTAAATCGGGTGCGATTTTTAACACGATTGGGCGTTGTACTTTGTATGTTTTGTTTGCTTTTTGTACCGCTTGGATCAACTCTATGAGATAATCCTTATCGTTCAGTTTTGCGTGACTCGACACATTTGGACAACTCACATTCAGTACAAAATAATCTACATACGGATGCAGTGCGTGAAAACATGTTAGGTAATCCGCTGTATAATCTTCTGGTTTGGTGTCTGTGTTTTTACCAATATTCCCGCCTATCAATACATTTCTATTCGACTTAAGACGTTCTACTGCGGCATCAACACCACCATTATTAAAGCCCATTCGGTTAATAATTCCTTGATCGCTTTTTAATCGGAACAATCTTTTTTTAGGATTTCCAACTTGTGCTTTGGGAGTCACAGTACCAATTTCTATAAAACCAAAACCTACATCATCCAGTTCTTTATACAACTTGGCGTCTTTATCAAAACCTGCCGCAAGTCCAACAGGATTCTTGAATTTCAACCCAAATATCTCACGTTCTAGTCTTTTATCTTTGACCTGCCACAAGCTTCGAAAGAGTCCGCCAAAGCCCAATTTGACCATATTCCGAATCAGAGAAAAGGTGAAATGGTGCACTTTTTCGGGGTCAAATAAAAAAAGAATAGGTCGGACAAGAAGTTTGTACATAATCGTTTGAGATCTTGAGTGCAAAAGTAATTGAAAATAGGTAATTTTATGCTTTCGCGAAAGCGGAAAAAAAATCAATGACATTTATGAAAAAAATATACGGTTTCTTATTCCTATTCCTCTCTCTATATACGTTCAGTATAGCACAACAAAACGAAACCATCGCCACCCTAAAAACAGTACCTTTTACGATAGGCGAAACCCGTACTTTTTATTCCAGCGAACTTGAAGAAAACAGAACCATAAACGTATACCTACCACTTTCTTATGATAAAAAAAAGGAAGCTTCCTATCCAGTGATCTATTTATTGGATGGTAGCAAAGACGAGGATTTTATACATATCGCGGGAATCGTACAATTTGGAAATTTCCCATGGATTGATATGCTTCCCGAGTCTATTGTAATAGGAATCAGCAACGTAGATCGAAAACGAGATTTTACCTACCCAACTACCAATACAAAAGACAAGGAAGATTTTCCTACCACAGGAGGTTCGGCAGCCTTTATTTCGTTTTTGGAAAAAGAGTTACAATCCTACGTCGCAAATACGTATCGCGTGACAGAAGAACGTACTTTAATTGGACAATCCTTAGGTGGATTACTCGCTACCGAAATTCTTTGGAAACAACCCACGCTTTTCTCTAATTATATTATCGTGAGCCCAAGTTTATGGTGGGATGACAACTCATTACTGCCTAAAGAACGCGCACCAATCACATCGCCTACAAAAGTATATGTGGCGGTGGGAAAAGAAGGTCCATACATGGAAAGTGCTGCATTTAGCTTGATAGGTGCTTTGAAAGAAGATCGGCAGATTACATCAAGTTTTACCTATTTTAATGGACAAGATCATTCCAATATTTTGCATAAAGCAGTATATGAGGCTTTTGTTAATTTTTATACGGTAGAGGAAGAAGATGGAAAAGAATGAGATCGCTTTCGCGAAAGCGTGGAAAAGAGAGAACATAGTTGGGAGTTGGATTTTTTTTTGAAAAGAGAGAAGAGATGAAGGAAAAGAGACTGGATGCTAGATGAGGGAAGTGGAAAGTTCTTTTTGTGATTTGAGATTTGGAACTTGTTTTAGAAAAATAATATAAATAAGAAAGCGGGATGAGATTTCCGCCTTCGCGGAAATGAAAATAGTATGATTGATAAACAAGCATTGATAGATCGTTTTGTAAGTTATGTAACGATAGATACGGAAAGTGATCCGAATAGTGATACCACGCCTAGTTCTGAAAAGCAATGGGATCTGGCGCGTAAGTTGGCGGGTGAATTAGAAGCTATGGGGATGACAGATGTTACTATAGATGAGAATGCCTATATCATGGCTACACTTCCTTCTAATGTGGCTCACAAAGTGCCAACGATTGGTTTTGTATCACACTTTGATACGACGCCTGATTTTACAGGAAAAGATGTAAAACCTCAAATTATAGAAAATTATGACGGTGGTAATATTGTTCTTAATAAGGAGCAAAATATCATATTATCTCCAGATTATTTTGATGATCTTCTCCAATACAAAGGACAAACTATTATCACAACAGACGGAACTACTTTATTAGGCGCCGATGATAAAGCGGGGATTACAGAAATTATGGAAGCGATGCAATACCTATTGGCGCATCCAGAAATTAAACACGGAACTATACGCGTTGGCTTTACTCCTGATGAAGAGATTGGTCGTGGGGCGCATAAATTTGATGTAGAAAAATTTGGCGCTGACTGGGCATACACCATGGACGGAAGTCAGATAGGTGAGCTAGAATATGAGAACTTTAATGCGGCAGGTGCCGTCGTGACCATAGAAGGTAAAATTGTACACCCAGGCTATGCTAAGGGAAAGATGGTCAATAGTATGTATATCGCAACAGATTATATCAACTCATTACCCAGATTTGAAACCCCCGAACATACAGAAGGTCGTGAAGGGTTCTTTCATTTGTATAGTATCGAAGGTGGTGTAGATAGCACAAAACTAGAATACATTATAAGAGATCACGATAAAAACCATTTTGAAGCACGTAAGGCAATGATGGTACAATTGGCTAACGAACTTAATGAACAACTAGAAAAGGAACTAGTCACTGTAACGATGAAAGATCAATATTTCAATATGCGAGAAAAAGTAGAACCTGTCATGCATATTGTAGATATTGCTGAAGAAGCCATGAAGGCGCTTGGTATCCGACCGCTTATAAAACCTATTCGCGGAGGTACTGATGGATCTCAACTTTCTTTTATGGGATTACCTTGTCCCAATATCTTTGCTGGCGGTCATAATTTTCATGGACGCTATGAGTATGTGCCTGTAGAAAGTATGATGCGGGCTGTAGAAGTGATTGTAAAGATTGCTGAGATTACGGCTCAGAGAGAACAATAATATCCCTATTCTATATAATTTAACAAAGCAGTCTTAAAAGACTGCTTTGTTAAATTATACTATTAAGTCAATATATTAGTTATAAAGGAATACTGTTTAAAACAGCGCTTACTTTATAAAATCATGTTAATCTTAGGTTAAGCTATAGCTATAAGAAGCAACCTTTTTACAATCTTTGACTCTATAGAATATATTAATTAAAACTACAATACTAAAAGATAGTAGATGTGTTTAAAAAAGTACATTTTTAGAATACTATCACTAACAACAATCCTTATGAAAAACAAGATCACATTTTTATTCTTAGCTATTACTACTATTGCTTTTGCACAAGAAGATGCAGATGATCAACCTGTAAATCTTAATGAGATCAATAACAAAAAACATGAGTTTCGTATAGATGTTCTAGAAAGTCTTGCTTTACCCGCTTTAGATATTAGTTATGAATACGTTCTGAGTAAATATTCAGGAGTCGGAGCGAGTATCAATATTAATTTTCAGGATGAAGATTCTGATTTTAGACAAGAATTTGCATTTACACCTTACTACAGACAATATTTCTTTAATAAAAAAGACTATGGAGCTAGAGGCTTTTTTGCCGAAGGTCTATTACAATATGCAACTGGAGAAAATGGAGATTTTCTATTTGGAGAAGATGGACTTGATGAATCAGAAAGAGGCACTTGGAATAAGTTTGGAGTAGGAGTTGCTATAGGTCAGAAATGGGTGAGTCGAAATGGTTTTGTTATAGAATTATCTTTAGGAGGGGGTCGTTACCTAGGAGGTGATGATCGCTTCTCACCCGAAGGATTCTTTAGAGGAGGCATTTCTTTTGGATATCGATTTTAATTAAAAATACATCTATTATATAACATAGAGAGCTGCCTTTTTAAGGTAGCTCTTTTTTTTGATGCCAATAGTTCCAATACGCAATTTCAAAATTTATAAAAAAGAAGCAAATTTGCGCTCCTTGCCTACACAATTGTGTAGTTCATCGATAAAAAAGATAATTAAAATTATCGACGAATCGATGAACTACACAAAATTCTGTTGTAAATGTTAAAATATCGAGTATTTGATCGAAAAAATCAATCCCTTCATCGTTGGCTTTAAGATTCTAATTAAATTAGTACCACCCAAATCAAGCAACCAATATGAAAATTTTTACTCCTCTAGCCTTAGCGCTATTTATTTCTTTCAGTTCTTTTGCTCAAATTTCTAACGCTGAAAAACAAGCTTTAGTTGACCTTTACTCACAAACAAATGGTGACTCTTGGACAAATTCTTGGGATTTACAACAATCTCCAAAATCCTGGAAAGGTGTTGTTGTTGTTAATGATAAAGTCATTGCATTAACACTTACTGATAATAACTTAACAGGTACACTACCCGAAAGTATTGGAAACCTAACCAACCTTAAGGTTTTAAATCTTCATAAAAATAATATAGAAGGAACGATTCCTGAATCTATAACCGCTATTACAGGATTAAAAGTGTTAAACATCTCTTTTAATAAATTAGAAGGTTCACTTCCTTCTAGGCTAACAAACCTTGCTAGTTTAGAGTATTTGGATTTATTCTTTAATAATTTAACGGGAACGTTACCACAAGACTTAGGTAATTTAACAAATCTTAAAAGATTAAGTTTATATAGCAACAACTTTGGAGGTCAGCTTCCATCATCTATTGAGAATCTTGAAAAATTACTAGATATACAAATTAGTAGCAACCAATTTGAAGGAGAGTTACCTGTAGGTATTGCTTCTTTAAATTCGCTTAAAAGGCTAAGTATTTTTGACAATAATTTTTCTGGAGAATTTCCAGAAGTAATTAATACGTTGGAACTTCAAGAACTTGCATACCAAAACAACAAATTCAATTCGGTAGCAGTAGTTGCTATCAGCGATAAATAAATTACAGTCATATACTAGTCGTAAGCTAGTGTATTTACCCCAAATCTTTATTAGATTTAGTTAAGAGCCTCTTTTTAGAGGCTTTTTCTATGTTTAAAAATGAAGGATTTATATTTCTAAACTCCCTTTTCCTTCTCGTATCAAGATAGGCTCTGCTCCTGTAAGATCAATCACTGTAGACGGTACATTGTCACCATAACCACCATCTACAACCACATCCACAAGATGTCCCCATTTCTCATAAATAAGTTCAGGGTCGGTCATATATTCTATCACCTCATCTTCATCATAAATAGAGGTAGATACAATCGGATTTCCTAAAACGTCAATAATGGTACTAGTAATTAAGTTATCAGGAACTCGGATGCCCACTTCTTTTTTCTTTTTAAAAACGGTAGGTAAATTGTTATTTCCGGGTAGTATAAATGTGTACGGGCCTGGCAACGCTCTTTTTAGAAGCTTAAACGTAGCGGTATCTATTTGTTTTACATAATCAGAAAGATTGCTTAAATCTTTGCACACAAAAGAAAAGTTTGCCTTCGCAAGTTTGACGCCTTTAATTTTTGCCACGCGTTCTAAAGCTCGGTTATTTGTGATATCACACCCTAAAGCATACACCGTATCACTAGGATAGATAATTAAACCTCCATCTCGTACAATAGAAACAATACGCTCTATATCCTTCGGATTAGGATTCTCTTCATATATTTTAATGAATTCTGCCATATAGCTAGGTAACGTTATTTACTATAAGTCAGTTGCTTGGATAAGCAATGACTTACAGTACTATTCTATTTTATTTTTTTAATTTGAAATATCTATGTTCGTCACAAATTTGATCATTCTTAAAAATTGCTTTTTTGAATACACCTTCTTTTTCATATCCATTTTTCTCAAGTACTTTCATAGAAGCCACATTGAATTCAAATACACCCGAATAAATTCTAACGAGGTTAAGTTCTTCAAATCCATACGTAGTTATTAATGCTACCGCTTCTGTTGCAATTCCTTTTCCCCAATAAGGTTCTCCTAACCAATATCCAATTTCTGCTGATTTTTTATAAACATCTTCTTGTAGCACTAATCCAATGACTCCGCAAATTTCTCCTTGGTATTCAATTCCAAAACTTTGTTTAGGATTTTCGTTATTGGTTAGGGTTATAAAAAATTCTGCATCAGTTTTATCGTAAGGATTAGGTATATAATCTCTTAAATTATTCCACACTTTTCTATTATTAGCAAGTTTCGCTAATTGTGATGTATCGGATACTTTGAGTGATCTTATTTTAATTTTTGGATTGCTCAATTATGTTCGATTTTCAAATGACATATAACCATCAAGTAAAGTTATGAAAAAAGTGGTACGCTTTCGCGAAAGCGTATAAAGTATCATAAAAAATACATAATACGTGTTCTTCATTATGAAACAGATACTGTAGAAAATAGTTGAAATTTTCAATTTTCATCTCAAACCTAAAGGAAAACTGAAAAATTCACAGATAATTACTTTCGCGAAAGCGTATAAAACATCTTAAAAAATATATTTTATATTTTCTCACTAAAAAGAGGTACACTAATTGATGAAGGATAGAAATCGTCTCTACGAAACATACGTAAAGCATCCATCCCAACGTTATACTAAAAAACTAGCTATGAAATATTTGCAAATCCTTTTAATTACAATTAGTTTTTCTATACTCTTTTCTAGCTGTTCATCTTCAGATGATCAGATCCTAACAGATGATACTACCGTCATTATTGATGCTTCCTTAGAAGCAGCAGTCTTGACAAATGTTTCTTATGGTGATAATTCGCAACAAGTGTATGATCTCTATTTGCCTGAAGGAAGAACAACTGAGACCACAAAAGTAATTGTACTGATACACGGCGGTGGCTGGACTTCTGGAGACAAAAGTGATATGGCAGCATCGGTTGCTTTTATACAAACGTTTCATCCAGATCACGCGATTGTGAATGTCAATTATGTATTAGCATCATTCCCAAATACACCTGCGTTTCCAAATCAATATTTTGATATACGTTCCATCATTAATCAGGTTACAGCACAAAGCGAAGAATTACAAATACTACCCGAATTTGGAATGATCGGCGTGAGTGCTGGAGCGCATCTGGCAATGATGTATGATTATGTATACGATATGAATGACCAAGTAAAATTTGTGATTAATATTGTAGGTCCTAGTGATTTTACAGATCCTTTTTATGCAGATGATCCTGACTTTGCGCTAGCCTTAGACTTTTTTGTAGATGAAAATCAGTATCCATCAGGTACCGATTATGCATTTGTAAATAGTCCTGCATTGGTAGCAACTGATAACAGTAGTCCTACCCTACTCTTTTACGGGAATCAAGACCCGCTAGTACCCCTTACCAACGGAACACGATTAGACAGTCGATTAAATACAGTCAATGTACCTCACCTATTTACCGTATATCAAGGCGGACATGGAAATGACTGGAGTGAGGAAAGCAACTTAGATCTAGCACTAAAATCAAGTCAATATATCGAAACTTATCTCCCGATCCCTATTATTCAATAATCTTAAGTTTGGCAAAACGTAATAGTAGTTTTTTTAAGCCACCGTTTTCAAAGTTGATTTCGGCTTTTTGATCCATTCCTTTTCCTTCTAGACCTTCTACAATACCACGTCCAAACCGAATGTGCTCTACAATAGCACCTTTTTCTAAAGCACCCACTACGCTAGATCCTGACACATCAGAAGCATCCGTAGGTTTGATCTTACGCAATTTACGCAACTGATCTCCTGTAGGCGTTCCTACGCTTGGCGGAGCGCCGCTGACAGGTTTTTTTAAACGTAATTTACTCTTATCTACATCGCCAAAAATATCGGTATCCATTAAAGGCTTATAGCGATACGTTTGCATAGGCGTTTGATAATCTAAATACGCATCATCAATCTCTTCTATAAACCGACTAGGCTCTGCTTCTACTAGTTTTCCCCATCGATACCGAGACTCTGCATAGGTAAGATAGGCTTGCTTTTCAGCTCGGGTCAATGCCACGTAAAAAAGACGCCGTTCTTCTTCGAGTTCGCTACGTGTATTCATACTCATCGCACTTGGAAACAAATCTTCCTCCATCCCGACGATATACACAAATGGAAATTCCAATCCTTTGGCTAAATGAATGGTCATTAACGCAACGCGATCTTCATCGCCTTTATCATTATCCATATCAGTAGCGAGCGCTACATCTTCCATAAACTCGGCTAATGATCCTGTGGTATCGGCAAGTTGTTTTTGCTCTTCCACAAAATCACGCATTCCATTCAAAAGCTCTTCTATATTTTCTATACGTGCCACTCCTTCTGGAGTTCCGTCTTTTTTGAGTTCTTGTAGTAAGCCTGTCTTTTTAGCAACCAATTCAGCTACCTCAAAAGCATCACTTCCTTCATTAAAGATTTGAAAGCTTTTGATCATGGTAACAAAATTTGCCAACTTGGTTTGCGTCCCACGGTTGATATTCATGGAGCCACCTAACTGTTCTATCTTTTCCATCACCTCAAAAATAGAACGCCCATAATGCTTGGCAGCGACGATGAGTTTATCGATGGTCGTACCGCCAATCCCACGTGCAGGATAATTGACCACACGCTTCAACGCTTCTTCATCCTTGGGATTAATTATCAAACGCAAATACGAAAGTACATCCTTAATCTCTTTACGTTGATAAAAAGATAGTCCGCCATAAATCCGATACGGGATATCGCGTTTACGCAACGCGTCTTCCATCGCACGCGATTGTGCGTTGGTACGATACAAAATTGCAAAATCACCATTCATTAATTGGTGATTCATTCTATTTTCAAAAATACTTGACGCTACATAACGCCCCTCTTCCCCATCAGTAGGAGATCTGTGGACTACAATCTGGCCGCCATCATCATTAGACGTCCAAACCGTTTTATCCAGTCGGGTTTTATTTTTTTCGATCACAGAATTTGCCGCCTCTACAATATTCTTCGTAGACCGATAATTCTGCTCCAAACGATACATCGCTACATTGTCATAATCCTTTTGGAAGTTGAGAATATTATTAATATTTGCTCCTCTAAAAGCATAAATACTCTGAGAGTCATCTCCTACCACACAAATATTCTGAAACCGATCAGAAAGCGCTTTAACAATCAAATACTGACTGTGGTTGGTATCTTGGTACTCATCCACCAAGATATACTGAAAACGATTTTGATATTTTGCCAATACCTCTGGAAACCGATTTAAAAGTTCGTTAGTACGTAACAACAGATCATCAAAATCCATCGCGCCTGCTTTAAAACAGCGGTCTACGTACTCTTTGTAAATCTCACCCATCCGCGGCCGTTTTGCCATCGCATCTGCTTCCACCAAATCGGGATCATTAAAATAGGCACGAACCGTAATCAAACTATTCTTAAAAGAAGAAATTCGGTTTTGTACCTGTTTGTACTTATAAATATCTTTATCAAGTTGCAATTCTTTAATAATTGAACTGATTAAGCGTTGCGAATCTTGCGTATCATAAATCGTGAAATTAGAGGGGAATCCAAGCTTATCAGCTTCAAAGCGGAGGATTTTAGCAAAAATGGAATGGAAGGTTCCCATCCACAAGTTTTTGGCTTCGCTACTTCCTACAATACTTGAAATTCGTTTTTTCATCTCACGCGCTGCCTTATTGGTAAACGTCAGAGACAAAATATTAAAGGCATCAACCCCTTGACTCATCAAATACGCAATCCGCATGGTAAGCACACGTGTCTTTCCAGATCCCGCTCCCGCAATCACAATAAGTGCCCCATCTTTATGTAAAGTAGGCGCTCGTTGAGCTTCATTTAAGCCCTCAATATATACTTCTAGTTTAGAATCCATAGCTATCCGCAAAGTACGATATGAAGCCCAATTTTAAAACCAATCCTTAGCGTTTTTATACTGATTTTTCAACAGGATTAAAAAAAGAATATGGAGCATAGAATATAGACTAATTAAAAAGGAGAAATCTCAAATAACAAAAAACAAACCTCAAAAGTCTTGTTTGTTAACTTGATGTTTTCTGATTCACTCTAATGAAAAAAAGAAGACCATTCTATTTGTGAAATATATTATTATAGTTTCCGCTTTCGCGAAATCAAATTAATCAGTCATCTCGAGCGTAGTCGAGAGATCACACAAGAAGCTCCATGCTACGTTTGCATACTGTTATGTGATTTCTCGTCACTCAAACCTCGCTCTGTCGAAAGGACGCAACTCTTCAAACAAAACATCCAGCATTCAGCAACTTCCAAATTCCAAAAAAACAAATCTCAAAAAAACTTCCCACACCCAGTCTCTTTTCTTTCATCTTTTTTCTCTTCTCTCAAAAATGCTTCCCACACCAGACAAAACATCCAGCATCCTACAAATTTCAATTTCGATTTCAACAAATTATAAAGTATCTTCACAGAGAAGAAAAAACGTATGAAACCACTAGTATTTATTTTTTGTTTATTCGCTTTCGCGAAAGCGTACCCACAACAACCTGTAGCCCAATCTGGAAATGTAATTCCTGAGTTTGGAAAAACCTATAAAACCCCCAATCCTGATTTTAAAACAGATACCGATTTGGTGTTTAAAGCCGTTTTTGATGTCTCCAAAGCACCCGAAGATCCCAGTGTGCGAAATCCGTATATCGAAACCATTGCACGTTTTCTGAATATGCACGAAAGCGCTGGCGTTCCTGTAAAAAATCTGCACGTACGTATGGCAATGCACGGACAGGCATCCTATGGATTACTGACCAATGAAGCGTATAAAGAAAAATTTGGCGTTGATAACCCGAACATTAAATTACTCGAAGCGATTGATAAAGCAGGTGTCGATATTATTTTATGTGGTCAAACGGCGGGCGCTCGAAATATTACCGAAGATCGTCGTTTACCACTGACCCAAACCGCACTTTCGGCGATGACGATTTTGATTCAGTCGCAAGGGGAAGGGTTTCGACTGATTGCTTTTTAGTACTTTTAAAATACATGATAATACTCGATACTATTCTCGATAACATTTAATGAGACTCCCGCCAGAGTTTATTCAGAGTGTCACACTGAGCTTGTCGAAGTGCGATAATTGAAGAGCGGGAATGAAAATTAGAATTATGAAAAAACACATATTCCCACTACTCCTACTAATGGTAGGAACTACATTTGCACAAACCAGTTTTGACGCAGACATTGAAGCTGTCAAAGATAAAGTCATTGAATGGCGTCGTGATTTTCACGAAAATCCTGAATTGGGAAATCGCGAATTCAAAACCGCAGAGAAAATTGCTAATCATCTTCGTTCTTTAGGCATCGAAGTCCAAACAGGGGTTGCCAAAACAGGGGTTGTCGGCATTCTAAAAGGAAACAAACCTGGAAAAGTCATCGCCCTTCGTGCCGATATTGATGCGCTTCCGGTGACGGAACGTAATGACTTATCTTTCAAATCAGAAGTAAAAACCACATTTCTAGGTGCAGAAACAGGTGTGATGCACGCTTGTGGGCATGATACACATACGGCTATTTTAATGGGCGTTGCAGAAGTTCTTGCCAAGAACAAAGATAAAATCAACGGAACGGTAAAATTCATTTTCCAACCCTCTGAAGAAGGTCCACCACCGGGAGAAGAAGGTGGTGCTAAGTTGATGGTGAAAGAAGGGGTACTGGAAAACCCTAAAGTAGATGCCATCTTCGGATTGCATATTAATAGTGGTACACCCGTCAATACGATCCGTTACAAACCTGGCGGAACGATGGCAGCCACAGAGCGTTTTGTGGTGAATGTTAAAGGAAAACAAACCCATGGGAGTCAGCCGTGGTCTGGGGTGGATCCGATTTATATTTCGGCGAAAATCATTGATGGGTTTCAGAGTATTATTTCGAGAGAAAGTAAATTAACCGACGAAGCTGCGGTAATTACCATTGGAAAAATCACATCTGGGCTACGTTTTAACATCATTCCTGAAAGCGCAGAGCTGATTGGTACCGTGCGCACATTAGATCCTGATATGCGAACTAAAATCATCAGACGTATGAACGAAATGGCACGAGACATCGCCAAAGCGTACGGAGGCGAAGCCACCATCGAATGGCAAAATATGACAGTGGTAACTTTCAATGATCTTGATCTGACTGCACAAATGCTTCCAACCCTTCAAAAGGTAGGCGGTACTGAAAATATTCAATTACAGAAAGCCGTAACAGGCGGAGAAGATTTCTCCTTTTTTCAAGAAAAAGTGCCTGGTTTCTATTTCTTCTTAGGGGGAATGACACCAGGAAATACAGAAGTATTTCCGCATCACACCCCCGATTTCTTTATCGACGAATCTGGCTTCCAATTAGGTGTCAAAGCGTTAAGTCAGATGAGTATTGATTATTTGAATGGGAAATAAATAGCTTCTTAATGGAGCGGGTGGTTGTTTTCTATTTTTTATAATTTGCGTAGCATAAAAAATAGAAAACTTTCCGTGCCACTCTTGTCGCCAAATGTCAATAGACTACTTGAATGGGAAGTAAGTTGTTCCTTTTGGAGCGGGTGGTTGTTTTATAAATTGCGTAATTTATAAAACTTTCCGTACCACTTCTGCTACCAGATGCGTATTGATTATTAGAATGAAAATACTATTTTAAAATATTTATGTACCTTGAAATAGAAAACGAACTCCCTATGGACAAGATCGACAAAGCCCTACAAAGCATGATTGATAATATGCCTGAAAAGACAGGTAAATCATTAGCGCAATGGAAAGCGCTTCTCAAAACAACTTCGTTCAGTAAACACTCTGAAGCTGTCAACTTTCTAAAGAAAGAACATCGAGTCACGCATGGCTTTGCAAATACCATTGTCGCTTTATCAAAAGAAGAAGACAACTCCCCTGCTGATCTTGTGGAAGCTCAATACAAAGGAAAAGAAAACCTACTTCCTATCTACAAACAATTACTTACGGTCGTTAAAGGTTTTGGAAATGATGTAATTATTACTCCTAAAAAAACCACGGTGAGTATCATTAGAAAAAAGCAATTTGCTTTAATCAAACCAGCAACCAAAACTCGTATTGATTTGGGCTTAAAATTAAAAGACACTCCAACCACAGAGCGTCTTGAAAATTCAGGACCTTTTGGTACGATGTGTACGCATCGTGTCAAGGTATCTCATAGTGATGAGATAGATGATCAACTTATCGGGTGGTTAAAAGAAGCCTATCAAATGGCTGATTAACTGACTATATCAACAAAACAGTTCCTTACTTCCATAAATTCCCTCAATTAATTCGTATTTTTCAGTCAAATCAATTTGTTATTTACTTCAAACCATACCTATGAAATATACAAAAGCACTCCTTTTAAGTGGGATGATTCTTGTGTCCGCTTTCGCGAAAGCGCAATCATTAGAAAAAGAAATTAAGGCAGTAGAATCTAAAGTCATTGAGTGGCGTAGGGATTTTCACCAAAATCCAGAACTAGGAAATCGCGAATTCAAAACCGCCGAAAAAATCGCAGCGCACTTAAAATCCTTAGGGATTGAGGTGCAAACAGGTGTTGCCAAAACAGGCGTCGTAGGAATCTTAAAAGGAAAACGTGACGGAAAAGTAGTCGCTTTGCGTGCCGATATTGACGCATTACCTGTCGAAGAACGTGTGGACTTACCCTTTAAATCAACCGCTAAAGGAACGTATCGCGGGAATGAAGTGCCTGTGATGCATGCCTGCGGTCACGACACACATATTGCTATTTTAATGGGCGTTGCCGAAGTACTCGCAAAAAACAACGACTTTGCAGGAACGGTCAAGTTTATCTTCCAACCTGCCGAAGAGGGAGCACCTCCGGGAGAAGAAGGTGGCGCCGAACTCATGGTGAAAGAAGGGGTGCTGAAAAACCCTGATGTCGACGCTATTTTTGGATTACACATCGGTGCAGGACAAGACATTGGTACAATTGCGTATAAAGCTGGCGGAATTATGGCGGCTTCTCAAAGTTTTGAAATCAACGTCAAAGGAAAACAAAGTCACGGTTCGACCCCGTGGACGAGTATCGATCCCATTATGGCATCTGTCAAAATCATAGACGGACTCCAAACAATTATTTCACGAGAATCCCCACTGACGCAAGAAGCAGCGGTACTTTCGATAGGAAAAATCAATGCGGGTGTGCGTAGTAATATCATTCCTGAAAGCGCACAAATTATAGGAACGCTCCGTACGCTAGATTATGATATGCAAGCCATGATCAACAAACGTATGCAAGAAATGGTCCCTGCGATTGCAGCGGCATATCGCGCCGAGGCGACCGTTGATATTTCAAAAGGCTATCCTATTACCTATAACCATTTGGATCTCACAGCACAAATGCTTCCGTCGATGGAAAAAGCCGCTGGAAAAGAGAATGTAAAACTCATCAAAGCCATTACGGGCGCTGAGGATTTCTCATTCTTTCAGAAAGAAGTGCCTGGAGTATATTTCTTCTTAGGTGGTAAAACACCCGGAGATACCAACGCAGCACCGCACCATACTCCTGATTTCTACATTGACGAAAGCGGATTGTTATTAGGTGTGAAGACGTTTGTGCAAATGACGACGGATTATCTTGGAAGTTAAAAGTGGTGAAAGGGTGGTTGTTTAATAAATTGCGTAATTTTTCTTTACGTAATTTATTAAACTTTCCGTTTCTATTTAGTTTGTGCAAATGACGACGGATTATCTTGGAAGTTAGTATCTGGTGAAAGGGTGGTTGTTATTGCTTTTTTGTAAAATGCGGAGCATAAAAAAGGAATAACTTTCCGTTTATATCCTTGTGAATGCAAATGACGACGGATTATCTAGGTAACTAAATGTGGTGAAAGGTTTTTAAAGAAGAAAAAACAGTTCTCGACTGCGCTCGAACGGACAATGATTATCAATTCATAGTGTTGGAAAATAAAATAATTAAAGTTTTCCATTTCTATTTCTTTGTATAAATGATGACGTGATTTCGATACACTCGACTTGCTGCGAAGTTGGCAATCAACTATAATTTAAATACATCACAAAATCACACGTTATTATTTTGTGGTGTATTTTTAACGGGAAATCTTTCGATGTATACATCATATTGTTCTTAAATAAACAACTACAATAATTTGAGTTATATTTAATCTTTGTATAGTAATCGATTAGTAAACTAAATGAATGAACTCATCTAAAAACGTGTCCCTTTTTGAAAACACAATTCAATCTATGAGCACTTCATTACACCTACACCATGACAGAAAATCAGCATAAGATCAATCAGCTTTTTAGTGCCGTAGAAAGGTTATTAAAGAAACAAGAGTCTATCGCTAACGATATTACCTTGTTACGCAATGAAATACAAAAAGTACAAGATGCTGAACCAAAAGTCGATGCTGTAAAAGAAAACTCTTCAAAAGAAGAGGCGACAACACCGCCAATTTTTGAAACTGTAAAAGAAGCAGAAGTAGTTTCCCCTACTCCTGTAGCGAAAGACTCATTTGAAGAACAAAAAATAGAACATACCCCAAAACCAACTGCCACACCTCCTACTAGAAAAAAACCAAAAACCAAGAATGAACTCGAAAAGTTTATAGGTGAAAACTTAATCAACAAAATAGGAATTGCCATTACCGTGATTGGTGTTGCCTTAGGTACAAAATACTCTATCGAGAACGAATTAGTGAGTCCGCTCACAAGAATTATTTTAGGATACCTTGCTGGAATAGGTCTCTTAGGATTTGGCATCAAACTCAAGAAAAAATACGAAAACTATAGTGCGGTACTCGTAAGTGGTGCGATTGCTATTCTATATTTCATCACATTTTCGGCATATAACTTTTATGAACTCATTCCGCAGACCATGGCGTTTGCGCTTATGGTGGTGTTTACCATCTTTAGTGTCATCGCTGCCATCAACTATGACAAGCAAATTATTGCGCATATAGGTTTAGTCGGCGCGTATGCAATTCCGTTTTTATTGAGTGATGGCTCTGGGAAGGTAGTGGTATTGTTGAGTTATATGGCGATTATCAATGTGGGAATTTTAATTATTTCTTTCAAAAAATATTGGAAACCACTCTACTATTCATCTTTTGGATTAACGTGGATCATTTTCTTAGTTTGGTATGTTGCCGAATTCCAAACCGACTTACATTTTAGTCTAGCATTTACGTTTCTTACGATCTTCTTTGTCATTTTTTATCTCACCTTTTTAGCCTACAAACTCATTAAAAATGAAAAGTTTGGGATTGAAAATATTGTGTTACTTCTTATCAATTCTTTTATATTCTACGGATTAGGATATGCAATTTTAAGTGAACACGAAACAGGCAAAGACCTCGTAGGACTTTTTACACTTTGCAATGCCATTGTGCATTTTGTGGTAAGTGTTATCATTTACCGTAAAAAATTAGCCGATAAAAACCTATTCTACTTGGTAGCTGGTTTGGTACTCGTATTTATCACGATAACCATTCCTGTACAACTAGATGGTAATTGGGTGACCTTATTATGGGCAGCAGAAGCCGTACTCCTCTTTTGGATTGGAAGAACAAAAAAGATTACGGTCTATGAAAAGCTATCCTATATAGTGATGATTATCGCATTTTTTAGCTTGTTACAGGATTGGACAGATGCCTATAACTTGTATTATTATGGTTATGACCAAGTGCAATTGACTACAGTATTCAACATTCATTTTCTAACATCTTTATTAGTGATCACTGCCTTTGGTGCGATACAGTTTATCAACAATACTAAAAAGTACATCTCTGCATTTGGCGAACAAAGTGGGCTTACTAAAATCATCTCATTCTTAATTCCTGCGGCACTTATCTTTATTAGTTATTTTGCAATTCGTTTAGAAATCTCAGCCTACTGGGATCAGCTGTATAATAATTCTAGTATTTCTAAAAATGCAGATGTTTCTACCTATATAAATAGCGATTATAACTATAGCCTACAAAATTTTAAAGCAGTCTGGTTGGTCAATTATTCCTTGTTATTTTTCTCACTACTGGCTTTTATGAATCTTAAAAAGATTAAAAATAACTACTTGACCTACGTCAGCCTTGTGTTACTAACACTGATGATTTTTGGCTTTTTAGTCCGTGGACTCTATGAATTAAGTGAACTCCGCGAAACGTATTTAGATCAATCATTATCAGAATATTATAATAGAGGTTTCTTTTACATCGGCATACGCTATATTTCATTTGTATTTGCAGCACTCGCTATTTTCTTGTGTTATCAACTTACACGACAAGAGTTTATAAATAAAAAACTTCATATCCTATTTGAAATACTGCTTCATATTACCATACTTTGGACACTAAGTAGCGAACTCATTCATTGGATGGATATGGGCGCATCAGAGCAATCCTATAAATTAGGACTTAGCATTCTTTGGGGGGTGTATGCACTTTTACTCATCGGGTTAGGCATTTGGAAAAAGAAACAATACCTACGTATAGGTGCCATTGTATTATTTGGGATTACACTCATCAAACTGTTTGTGTATGATATCTCACACCTCAACACCATTTCAAAAACCATCGTCTTTGTTTCCTTAGGCGTTTTATTACTTATCATTTCATTTTTATATAACAAATATAAAAGCAGTATCGCTAATGAAACTACAGACTAACTTAAGTATAGGAATAGGATTACTAGCTTCTTTCTATTCTTATGGGCAGATGCAAGACTATACCTATGCACGTGAGTTAAAAGGAATCAGCGACTCGTGGCACAAAGTCGTTATACCGGAAACGATGTTTGGTACGCTTTCGCGAAAGCTAACCGACATTAGACTCTACGGCATTACAAAAGAGAATGATACCATTGAAGCGCCTTATATTCTTCAAAAAACCAAAGATCAGGTAACTACTAAAGAAATTACATTCAATACCTTAAATACTTCTCGTAATAACGAAGGCTATTTTTACACCTTTGAAATTCCGTCAACGGCTCCTATCAATCAAATAGATTTGGATTTTGGACAACAAAACTTTGATTGGAAAGTCAGACTAGAAGGAAGCCAAGACCAACAAGAATGGTTTACCATCACAGATGATTACCGAATCGTCTCTATAAAAAATACTTCAACTAATTTTCAATTCAGTACACTCACTTTTCCTGATGCAAAATACCGCTATTTCAAACTGCGCATCAACGCCGAATCGGAGCCTGAACTAAAAAAAGTGAGTATCTCACAGCAACATATCATAGAAGGTAACTTCAACGACTACAAGATAAAATCAATTCAAACAGAAGAAAACAAGCAAGCCCGGCAAACCGAAATCAGCATCGACTTACAATACGCCGTTCCTGTGAGTCACCTAAAAATGAATCCAAAAGCTTCCTATGATTACTATAGGCCTGTCACTATCAAATACCTTACAGATAGTATAAAAACAGAAAAAGGATGGATTTATAACTACCGTACCCTCACGTCTGGCGTACTGAATTCTTTAGGTAAAAACGAATTCAAAGCAAGGAGTAGAGTCATCAAAAAACTCAAAATAGTCATCCATAATCAAGACAATCAACCGCTGGAATATGATGATATTCAAATCAAAGGATATGCGCACGAACTCATTGCACGTTTTACAGAACCTGCGACCTATTTTTTAACCTACGGAAATGCAGAAGCACGGCTTCCTACCTATGATATTCAGAAATTCAAAGAAAATATTCCCACAACACTGACCACCTTAGAACTAGGTGACGAAACGATGATCCAAAAAACCAAAGCAAAGACTACATCCCCATTATTTGAAAATAAAATCTGGCTTTGGGCAATCATGGGACTGCTGATCATCATCCTTGGAGGGTTTTCGTTAAAAATGATCAAACAGAAATAATGGTAGCGTCAAAAATACCTTTAAAAGGAATCTCACCTATTTTTGACCATTCGGCTAAGACCATTGTACTTAAAAAAAATAACACATATCTATGGATACTATTTTAAACGTTCTAGGAAATATCCCTTGGTGGGGTTGGATCCTCATTGTCATCGCTATTATTGCCTTGCGAGATATTTTACAACGTAGACACACCATCAGTCATAACTACCCTATCGTCGGACACTTACGCTATCTGTTAGAAAGTATTGGTCCAGAAATGCGTCAGTATTTTGTGGCAAATAACCGAGAAGAGTTGCCTTTCAATCGTATTGAACGTGGATGGATTTACGCTTCCGCGAAAAAAGAAAACAACTACGAAGGCTTCGGAACCGATCGAGATATCTATGCCCATCAGCATATATTTATCAATAATGCGATGATGCCTTATAAAATCGAGGATAACCATCCCAACGCAAAAGACAAAACCTTTTTACCTTGCGCTAAAGTCATTGGCGTCTATCACAACCGTAAAAAACCATTCCGTCCCGCATCTGTTATTAATATCAGCGCCATGAGTTTTGGTTCGTTGAGTGCCAAAGCTGTCGAATCCCTCAACAAAGGAGTGAAAATTGCAGGCGCCTATCACAATACAGGAGAAGGTGGTCTTTCTCCGTACCACAGTCATGGAGGTGATGTTGTTTTTCATTTTGGAACAGGCTACTTTGGCGTACGTGCCGAAGATGGTGGTTTCTCTATGGAAAAAATGATTAAACTTGTAGAAGACAATCCTTTTATCCGCGCTATTGAGGTAAAGCTATCACAAGGTGCAAAGCCAGGAAAAGGAGGCGTATTACCAGGTGCAAAAATCACACCCGAAATTGCAAAAATACGTGGCGTCGAAGTAGGTAAAGACGTCCTTTCACCACCGAATCATAAAGCCTTTTCTAACGTTCCAGAAATGGTTGATTTTATAGAAGAAATCGCAGCAGCTACAGGATTACCTGTCGGCATCAAAGCGGCTATCGGGAAACTAGGACAATGGGAAGAACTCGCTGATATTATGGTAAAAACAGGAAAAGGCCCTGATTTTATTACCGTAGATGGTGGTGAAGGTGGTACAGGCGCAGCGCCTCCGAGTTTTGCAGATCATGTCTCCTTGCCTTGGGTATATGGATTTAGCGATCTCTATCGCCTATTTAAAGAAAAAGGACTCTCAGAACATTTGGTCTTTATAGGAAGCGGAAAATTAGGATTTCCCGCCAAAGCTGCGATGGCATTCGCGATGGGTGTTGATTGTATAAATGTGGCTCGTGAAGCAATGATGAGTATTGGTTGTATCCAAGCGAAAGTCTGCCACACCAACCGTTGTCCTTCTGGAATAGCGACACAAAGCAAATGGCTTCAAAACGGAATTGATGTACCACTTAAATCAGATCGACTGGCACAATACTTTAGAACTTTTAGAAAAGAGTTTATCGAGATTACTCACGCGGCTGGCTATGAACATCCATGCGAGTTTCAAATGAGTGATATCGAAATCAACTTAGGCGATCATCATATTTCTACGGAGTTAGATAATACTTTTGCTTACAAAAAAACACCCGTTCCCTTCAATGGAATGCAAGAACTCTATGATTGCCAGTATTTAGGAGGTCAAAACAAAATGGAGATGGAAAAAGCAAATATTAGATATACTAAATATTAATATCAAAATTATTTTTATATAGTTTTTTTGGTATGAAAAGATTTTCGCAAAGTAAAATATATTCTTCTTCCTCTTCTGTTAAGGAGTATTTGTATATTTCATCAGATACTATCAACTTATATAAATTATCATTCCTGTATGCCCATTCTATTGTAAAAAACTTTTTGAAAATTTCAAAAGAGTCAAATACTTGATGATTATTTTTAAATTTTCTTATTAAATTCGAAAAATTTTGTTCAAATTCAATTAATTTTTGATTGTCAAAAACTTTATCATTATTGTTTATCAAGGAATTGTACAACACAATAAAACTTAATGGAATAAAGATAGATTTTTTAAAAATTGGTTTTTCAAACTCTAACCTATCTAAAAATTCAACAATAAACTTTATACTAAAATAGTTCTTACTTAAGTATTCAAAAACTAACTTATTAAATGCTATTGAATTATCAGCTGATAAACAAATTGCAATAGCAAACTCATTTGAAATACTAACACCATCATTTCCAATATATTTGTAAGGCAATTCATGCATTTTTATCATGAAATCAGCAGCTAAATATTCCTGCATAGATTTATGAGAAAATTGATACTTATCAAAACCTGTGTTAATTACAATTCCATTTTGAGCTTGTATTTCTTTAATTACTTTTTTGAGTTGATTTTTAGGTAAATCATGATTGTCATGAATTCTACTATAAGAATTAAAAAAATCATCTTCACTGTAGGCTCTTGATTTAACATTTACACATAAATCATAAGCAAATTGACTTAAAAAGTCATACTTGTCATCATTGTCAAATTTTGAATATTTAGACCCTTTGTCTAAAACACCTTTTCTATTAAGTATACCTCTTTGCAAATCCCATTCTTCATTTAAGAGTTGTATTAACTTCTTATAAATGAGTTTAGGTCTATCATACAATTTACCTGTAGATTCATAAATAGCACATAAATGTGCTAATGTTAATGGGCGTAATGATAAATCATAAAACTTTGAGTTATTTAGAGAATCCATAAAAGACAGAGATAAATTTTCATCATTAAACCATTTCTTAACGAACTCAGCAACTTGATTGTCTTTTAAGTCACATAGTTCATATTTCTTAGCATAATCAAAATTATAATCTAATGATGCTGATCTAGAAGTAAGAATAACTAATGAATTATCTAGACTTCTCATCAAATCTTCAATTTCCCTGTAAAAAAAAGATAAACGCTTTGGTTCTACTTCATCTAAACCATCTAAAATTATTACTGCATTGATCTCATTTAAAAATGCATTAATAATTTTTTCTCTAATTGTTATATTCGAAACAATAGATGTCTCGTTAGTTTTATTGTCTTTTACATGAAATAATATCCCTAAGTTGCCTGTTATTCTTGAATAAATTGTTTCATCCTCTAAAAGGTCTTTTAAATTTATTAAGATAGGTATACTGTAAATACTACTTGTATCTCCTTCAATTAGTTTTTTACAGAGATTTCTGACTGTTGTTGTCTTTCCAGCACCAGGACCTCCTAATAAAATAATATGTGAATTTACATCGTTAGATCTATTTTGTATTAAATCTTCTATTGTAGAATTACCATTGTATATTGTACTGTCATAACCCTCGATTCGAATGTTTATTCCAATATATATATCTTTTAAAAGTTTATTTCCTTTTCTATATGATGCAAAATTTATTGTATTTAAAATATAATTGATATGCCTGTTAATTGATTCTTCTGTATATTTTTTTGTTATCACTAATTCATAATCACTTTGCTTTGAAATTCTTTTTATTGCTTTAAAAGCTTCTGTTAACAATTGCCCTACTGCAAAATCAATTAAAAATTTATTCATAAAATACACTAATATATTGTTTTCCACTAAATTAATAAAAATACTATAGATACAAAAGTTGCTTTTTGTCTAGTTAGAAAACACAAGTGTTTATAAAATTTGAAGGTAAACAAGATTTATATTACTGCCAGTATTTAGGAGGTCAAAACAAAATGGAGATGGAAAAAGCGCATGGATAATAGATAGTTTCTATGTTTGCTCCTACCAGCAGGCAGGCAGGCTCGCGAAAGCAAAAAAACCCACTCAAAACGAGCGGGTTTTCTATTAATAATAAGGTGAAAAATATTAATCTCTAAGTACGTGTAATGACCCACTTACAGGTTGCACTGCCGCTGAGTTATCTGTATACGTACCTGTAAAGGTAATATCGATATAATCACCTACGGCACCAAAAGCATTGAGTTGAAAAGTAATATTGATAGGTGCATTATAATCTACATCTGATTGCGATAATAGTTCAAACATTTCCATTTCAAAAGAACCTGGAGGTGCTTGAATACCATTACCCCATACATACGTTCCTACCGTATTATCTGAACTACTCATATAGAAAAAGTCGTTTCCATTACTAGCATTAATACTGAACGCATCTCCGTTATCAAATGTATTTATTGGAGAGGTTAAGAAATGCTGTACACCTTCTATCTCCCACTCTATATATTCTGTCACTGCATTACAAGAAGTAATGGTTCCTAAGTCTGTCGTTGGAGGTGTAAATGTATAATTAATAACGCCACTAGACTGTTGATTTATAATATCGATTGCCTCAAGTGTAAAGACATTACTCGCTGGACAGCTAATCAAATTGATATCAAAAGTTCCTGCTGTTACTGGCTCATAAAATGTATTTCCTGCATACTCTAAGACAACATACCCATCTGTAATGGCAACATTAGAACAATCATCAAAGTTACCTACTACTTGCTGTGACGTTGATGAACCAGGGATTACTGAAATAGGTCCGTAAGTGACTGCTGCTGCAAAGGGTCCAATCACATCTGAAAAAACAGCGTTTCCACATAAATCAACAACCTCTATGGTCATGGTCAATCCAGAGGGTACTTTTCCACATACCTGTCCGTTCTGATCTGTAATTCCAGACCTTGGATACGGAGTGTTAGGACTCGTAATGTGTACCGTCGTATTTGCTAAAGGATTTCCGTTGTCATCTAATACCGTTGTACAAAAATCGACGACTGGAAATGGTGCATCACAATTCCAAAAAGAGAAGTGAGAAACCTGTCCTACATATTCGTTACCTTGTAAAGTCGCCTCTCCGTCTTCTATCCAATAGCCTAAGGTATCATCAAAACTCCATAACGGAATCGTCGCTGGTGCAATACCCTGTAAAGCTGGATCTAGTGGAAAACGTAATTCGGCGGGACTGTTAGGATCTATATTGAGTTCATTTCCGCTGGCATCGCGCAACTCTACAGAGATCATCCCAAACGTTTCAAGATATACCTCATCTCCCGCAACATCTTCTGCATACAACATCCCTGGCATGACAGCATCTAAGTCTTGGGATGCTGGATCGAGAAAGTCCAAAATAACATCTACAGTTCCTGCATAAGGATTTCCATTTCCATCAATATAATCTCCTGGTAAAGCAACGCTCGCTCCATTTCCTAATTGCACGGTTTCTGGTACACCACTAGTTACGGTGGCAGTCACATCTGCGCTCAATAACATCAATTTAATACGATTTGTACTGTCTGTAGGTCGTAAGGCTCTACCACTTGTGACATACCCAGATGCTGTAACTCGTAGGTACGCAAACTGCTCATTTACCGAAGCATCTTGCACAGAAAAAATTCCGTTACTGTCTGTAAATACCGTTTGTGCTCCTACGGCGACAAGCGCTCCGGAGATTCCATTATTGTTTTCATCGACGACTTGACCAAAAAAACTTCTTGTGGCGGCTGCTCCAAAAAACTGATCTAGATTCCCTGTATCATTCGGATCATCTACAATAACCGTATCATCAGGAATATCTGGATTGTCTTGTGTAAAATCATCATCTCGCTCACAAGAAGTAAGCGTTAGCATACATGCTATAAGTACGGTGGTTAAAATTCTAAGTGTTTTCATGAGTATATGTTTTGTTGTTACACCCCTATATCCAAAAGGATATAATTTTGTTACCCCTTAAATTCATTTTTTTTAAAACACGCTAATAAATTAAAGCAGACACGATAGTGTACATACAACATTCCTATAGCTTACACGTTGTAAAACTGTTCAAAAACAAGTACATTAGTCATCCCAAATTTGTAGATCTATGGAAATAAATTTAGTCAACCTCGCCTTTAACCTATTACCAGCACTTATCGTAGCGGGTATTTCCTATTTTTTCTTTAGCCAATACACCAAGAGTGAAGAAGGTAGAAGACGTTTCTTATTACATAAAGCCAATCAAGCCGCTGCCCTACCACAAAAATTACAAGCCTATGAACGATTAACACTGTTCTTAGAGCGTATATCACCTGGCAACCTGCTGATACGTGTAAAACCATATAGTGATGACAAAAACGAATATGAATCACTACTGTTACGGAGCATAGAACAAGAGTTTGAGCATAACTTAGCTCAACAAATTTATGTGACAGAAGAATGTTGGAATGTCGTTAGGACGGCAAAAAATGCCACGATTTCTATCATTCGTAAAACCAATATGAGTGGTAAAATAGATAATAGTGACAAACTTCGTAAGACCATTTTACAAGATCTGATGGATCAGCAAGCCCCTAGCGAAACAGGAATTACGTATATAAAGAGAGAAGTTGCGGAGATTATTTGAGATCGTCTAGAAATAGAGGTGAGAGAATATAGATCGCTTTGCTTTTGGTTGTTTACTAAATCACAAATTCCAAAAAATCAAATCTCAAATTCGATTATAATTTTAACTTCGATTTTAAAATCGGGATTTCGATACAATTTTTTGATAGCCTATTGGCGAAAAAAAATACTCAATCGTCTAGCTTTTTGATTCAAATCTCAAACTACAAAAACTTCCCGCTTCCACCTTCCTACCTCCAGCATCCTGCAAAAATAAAACTTCTAAATAATCGTAAATTTTCAATTTAGATTTGAACTTTAGTTTTACTGATTACACCAGTCTCATTTCACTTTTCTCATTTAGTCTTCTTCCCGCTTTCGCGAAAGCGTACATAATTTAAAACAATTAGGATTCAAGACAAAAAAGGGGGCTACGAGCCTATGAGTCGTGAGTTTTGAGTTATCTTGACCGCAAAAGAGATCACGTATCTGGCTTACTCTCATACAATTTCTTTCACTCGTACCTCGTCGTTCGTACCTCGTATTTCTTATCTCGTACCTCACTAACATGACTAAAAACAACGTCGTGAGTCGTGAGTCATCAACCCCAGCGATCCTGAGTCTTTTATTCCTAATATAAACTTCTATACTCATTTTAACCTATATCCTTTAACTTTTAACCGTTATCCTCCTAATCTTTTATTTTCTTTGCACCCTTACTAAATAATTAATAAGTTTGAAATATTAGAAGAACTATCTTACTTTTAAACATAAAAACATAGGGTACGTATGGCATCAAAACTATTAGATTTCAGTAATTTAAAAGGTGATTTAACAGGTGGTCTGGTTGCCGGAATCGTCGCTTTACCTTTGGCACTTGCCTTTGGGGTACAATCAGGAATGGGTGCTACAGCAGGGCTTTATGGAGCTATTATGGTTGGGATATTTGCTGCTATTTTTGGCGGAACACCCACACAAGCCAGTGGACCTACAGGGCCGATGACGGTGGTTTCTGCTGCCTTAGTTGCCGCAGCCATACAACTAACAGGAAGCCTAGAGACTGCTATGGGCATCATTCTTTTAAGTTTTTTATTAGGAGGTGTGTTACAAATTGTTTTTGGACTCATCAATATTGCAGGATATGTTAAGTATTTTCCGTATCCAGTGGTCTCTGGATTTATGAGCGGTGTTGGATTGATTATTATCATTCTCCAAGTATTCCCCTTTGCAGGACTCAAATCTGGAAAATCCACCTTTGCTATATTACAAGATTTACCAAGATTTTTTACCGAATTTAATATCTATGCACTCGCATTAGGTGCTTTAACTGTTTTGATCTACTATCTATTTCCGCTGATTACCAAAGCAATTCCAAGTGCTTTGGTAGCCTTAGTCGTCGCTGCGCTTGCAGGCTATTTTCTAGGATGGGATGTGCCTATTATTGGAGATATCCCATCAGGAATCCCAAGTATACAAGTCGGCACCATGTTTAGTAATATCCCACCAGAAGCGTATATGTTAATCGTAGAATATGCCGTCGTGCTTGCTGTATTGGGTAGTATTGATTCTTTATTAACATCGGTTATTGCAGATAATATGACAAAAACACGTCATAATAGTAATCGAGAATTGATCGGACAAGGAGTTGGTAATATGCTCGCTGCTATTTTTGGCGGAATTCCTGGTGCAGGAGCCACAAAAGGAACCGTTGTCAATATTAATGCGGGTGGTAAAACCCGTATTTCTGGAGCCGTTCATGGACTGTTTTTGCTAGCCGTTCTTTTAGGGTTAGGATCACTCGCAGCTTATATTCCTTTATCCGTTTTGGCAGGATTACTGATCCCTATTGGTTTTAAAATCATTGACACCAAAGGATTAAAACACCTACTTCGCGTACCAAAAGCAGATGCCGTTGTTTTAATTTTAGTTCTACTGATTACCACTTTTGGCAGCTTGATTCAAGCTGTTGGAATAGGCGTCGCATTGGCGTGTATCTTATTTATGAAAAAGGCAAGCGACCTTGGCGAAAAAGGGATTACGATGGAGTTGGTAGAAAATTTAGAAGACGAAAAACCTTGGCAAGATGAATTACCCTTTTACGATCTATACAAAGATAAGATTCTAATAAAGCACTTAAAAGGTCCACTATTTTTTGGATTTACTGCCCATCTTAAAAACCAGATAGCAGCCATAGATAAAAACATTAAAGCATTAATTATCCGAATGGATGAAGTCCCGCTCATCGATCAATCAGGATTGTACGCGTTGGAAGATATTGTCTTTGATTTGGAACAGCGAGGCGTACAGGTATTACTGGTAAACCTACAAGAGCAACCTTTAGATATATTACGATCTATTGATATTATTCCTGATCTCGTTAGCGAAGATCATATTTTCACTACGGTAGAAGGTGCTTTCGCGTATCTAAAAGAGACTATTGGAAAGTAATGAAAGGCTCTACTAGAGTTGTGTCTTCGCTCCTATCTCCCGACAGGCAGGTGCGCGAAAATGAACCAAGAATCAAAGGATTCAGTAGTCGGTAGTCGGTAGTCGGTAGTCGGTAGTCGGTAGTCGGTAGTCGGTAGTCGGTAGTCGGTAGTCGGTAGTCGAAAAAACTATAAAAAATCTTTGAAATAAGCAATTCTGAGTTTTTTTCTCGCTTTCGCGAAAAGGAAACAGGACGCAAAAGAATCATGAGTCAAGATGAAAACTCAAAATAGTCATGAGTTGTGAGTCCTGAGTCTTGGAGTATAGCGATCCTGAGTCATCTCGACGGCAGGAGAGATCACATATCTAACTCACTGTGATGCGATTTCTCGTTGCCCGTATCTTCGCTCGTTTAAAATGATTATAACAAAAATAGTACTACGTCCTATGTCGTATTCTCTAATTTCAAAATTACCATCCCTACTCTCATCACTCCCTTCTCTATATTCTATACTCTCTTTTCTATATTCTTTTTTTACTCCAATTGTGGGAAACCGTAAATAAATATCGCGTATGTTATATATATTCACAACTCAAGATAGCTGTTTATAACGGTTATAAACGTTTATATTTCCTAGTATTACCACGAAAACTACTCACAAACAAATAATTACAAAACCTTATTTTAAAATTTAGTGTAGATTTGTGAGTAACTATATAATAGGAATATCGTACATGTGCGATATAAACTAGTTGCCCACAATTTGAAAAAACATCATCGAAACATATTAACCTTTATTTTATTTATGGGATTTTTAAGTAAAATCTTCGGACAATCTGAACCGAAAAATGAATATCAACCTGATTGGACATTTTACTTTTCGAACGTAAATGACAAATTAAGTTCAATTGCAACCGATTTGAATTTAATAAATGTTGCACCTATAAAAGGACAAGAAAATGTAGTTTATGTCTCAATCAAAATGCCTAATCCGAAAGACAATGGATTGTCGAGTAACGAAGATGCGGATGAATTATGGAAAATTGAAGACGTAATAATAAGCGGATTTGACAAAAACAATCTGAATTACACTTTTGCTGGTCGTTTGACTTCTAACGGATTTCGAGATTTGTACTTTTTTGCAGAAAACACCATTTTAATGGAAAAAGAAGTCTCATCTGCAATGACAGCATTTCCGAATTTTAAATTTGATTTTGGACATAAAGCAGATAAAGAATGGAGCGGATATTTTGACTTTTTATATCCTTTGCCAAGACAAATGCAAATTATCCAAAACAGACGAGTACTTGAACAATTAGAAAAAGGTGGAGACAAACTAACGAAAGAAAGAGAAGTTTTTCATTGGATATATTTCAAAACTCAAAATGAACTTGACCAATTTGAGAAATTTACAAATGAATTAGATTTTAAGACAAAAAATAAAGGAAAAACAGAACAACCAAATGAATATAAATTTGTTATTCAAATATCACGAATTGACAAAGTTGGTTATGACGAAATAGATGAATATACATTGGAATTGTGGCAAAAAGCATCTGATTTGAATGGAGAGTATGATGGCTGGGAAACATCAATTGAGGAATAAAAACTGTGGGCAACACCGGTAACCGTTGCACAAGTCCATAATTCTGATGAAAATGGCGCATTATAAGCCTCTCTCTAGAGACTTTTTTTATGACACCTACTATTGAGATGGAATTTTAGAGACGTTTATATCGAAGAAAAAAAGCGATGGGAGGATGATTTACAAAATCCTAACAAAAACTCCATCCCTACCCCACTTTTTACCCGTTTTTGAGTGAATTTGAGGTATTTCTTAAGATTATACGCTATGGCAGATAAGTGCATCACCTTATTTGCCTGCACAATCCCTATCGTATTGATCTTCCTCAGCCCCATAAATTGAGTTAATGTACCAAATACGGGTTCTACCGTACTCTGCCGTTTTGATTTCATATAACGCCCCTCTGGACTGTTTACTCTAGCTATGTTGCGTTCATACTCCTCTCGGTAATACGTGACCGTAAATTTCTTCTCCTGTGCCCTCTTGCCTAAACAACTACTCCTAATAGGACAATCTATGCATAACCGTTTTGAACAACCCCTCGCTGCTAAGCAATTGTATCGCGTTCCAAAAGAAAAGGGATAGCGAAGCGACTTCGAGTCTTTTTAAAAAAGAAACTCACATCACTAGAAATACCCCTACCTTTGCCAAAACTAGCCATCTACAAAACGGCTAACATCACTATGGAAAAAACTGAATTTTTAGAAAAGCATATTTTTACAGATCTTCAAAACCTAAATACCAACGTTGAGGCAGATGATATCTATTCATTTTCAGAATTAGATTTTGGGACTATTCTTGAGCGCATTGAGCATTTTGGAATAGGTATCTATACGATTGAAGGTTTTTTGAACGGAAAATCGTATGATGTTAAAACCAATGAAGATTCTAGAAAGAAAGCCACAGATCCAAAATGGTATAAAGGAGCTTATTCAGGTCTTAAAAAACGCCAAGCCGATCTACAGTACACTGCTACCTTTAAAATTTCAGATAAGTTGCTAGCCAAAGAAAACATACAAGGTCCAAGCGCTCTTCCTAAAGCTGCTTCTGAGACGAGTGTTGATGAAGATTCAAAAGAATCATAAACACCTAGAATTCTGTAGGAAAATCTCAAATCAGAAAATATTGGATCCCTGAGTCATCTCGACCGCAGGAGGGATCACACAAATAGCGAAGACCCCACAACTAAATACCAAATATGATGCGATTTCCTACCTACGGCAGGCAGGCTCGTCACTCGTGCCTCGTTCTGTCGAAATGACTACAACAAAAAAGTCTTACGTCTTAAAGCGAAGCAGTCTTAGGTGTTCTTTTTAAAAAATATAGTTTCTAGAAGTGTAGCGGTCTAATATCTTTTTTAAGAATCTCAAAAAAATCTCACATCCTAGATCTTTCAGCGTAGCGATCTTTCGTCTTTCAAATACCCTTCCTTTTTCCTAAATTCGTTTAAAAATAAGCACATGAATCAAACGTGGTGGAAAGAAGGCATTGTCTATCAAATATATCCAAGGAGTTTTAAGGATACGACTGGAAATGGTATAGGCGATTTACAAGGCATCATTGAAAAACTTGATTATATCGCAAGTCTGGGTGTTGATATTATCTGGCTCAATCCTGTGTATGACTCTCCCAATGATGATAATGGCTATGATATCCGGGATTATCGTACCATCATGGCCGAGTTTGGCACCATGGCTGATTTTGACCAACTACTTTCAGGTATGAAAGCTCGCAACTTACGCCTGGTCATGGATCTGGTCGTCAACCATTGTAGTGATGAACACGAATGGTTTCAACAATCCCGATCCTCGCGTGAGAATCCGTATCGGGATTATTTCCATTGGTGGCCTGCTGAAAAAGGAACACCTCCCAAACGCTGGAGCTACTTTGATGTTAACGAAAATGCGTGGCAATACGATGCCCAAACGGATGCGTATTATTTACATTATTTCGCTGTAAAGCAACCCGACCTCAAGTGGGAGAATCCGCAGGTGCGTCAGGAGATTTATGAGATGATGCACTTCTGGTTTCAAAAAGGCGTGGATGGTTTCCGTATGGATGTGATTCCGTTTATAAGCAAGGACACGACCTATCCTGAGATAGCCGCAACGGCGCCGCATGAGTTTATTGCCTATTATGCTAACGGTCCCAAAGTACACGAATACCTTAACGAACTTAATCGCGAAGTGATCTCTAAATACGATGCGTTTACCGTTGGCGAAGGTCCTGGCATTCACATCGATCAGGCGCTGGATTTTGTGCATGAAGACCGTAAAGAAATGGATATGTTTTTCCATTTTGACTTGATGTCACTGGATCGTAAACCGGGCGAGGTGTTTACCATGAGAGAAGACAAATGGAAGTTATCGGAGTTTAAAAAAGTATTTAGTGATTGGGATTCCGCTTTCGCGAAAGCGGGATGGGGCAGCTTATTTTTAGCTAACCACGATTTTCCGAGATCCGTGAGTCGCTGGGGAAATGACAGCCCAAAACATTGGAAAAACAGCGCTACCCTACTCCATACCTTTTTATTGACCATGCGTGGTACACCGTATTTTTATCAAGGCGACGAAATCGGCATGACCAATGTTCGCTTTACAGAAATCGAAGATTATCGGGATATCAATACCATTAATCGGTATGAAAATATAAAAAATAACGGAGGTGATCTGGAAGCTTTTATGCAAAGTGAGCAGCACGCCGCCCGCGAAAATGCACGTACACCAATGCATTGGGATGCGACACCTAATGCGGGTTTTACAAAAGCTACACCGTGGATTCGATTGAATCCAAATTATAGTGATGGTATTTCCGTTGCTCATCAAGAGGAAGAGGATCATTCAGTACTTTCCTATTTTAGAAAGATGACGGCTGTCCGTAAATCAAATGTTGCTTTAGTGTATGGAGTGTATAAATGTTTAGATCCTGATCACGAGCAAATCTACGCCTACACGCGAACGTTAGGCGAAAATCGGTTTTTAATTCTGCTTAATTTTTCTGAAGATACGGTGACCTATACCCTACCTCATCATATTACTTACAATCGAAAAGAAAAAGTCATTTCTAATACACTCATCTTGGATGATAAAACCTACAGAGAGTTTATGCTCAGTGGTTGGCAAGCGGTGGTGTATCGATTGGAGGATTGACGATTGTTAAAACAATATATTACACATCAAAACAAATTATAACTACGCATGCATTCAAATTCTTGGAACACTTTTTTAAACGATACGCAGCAATTGACCAAACCTGCACGAGCAACCCAATTAATTTCAAAGACAGATATCGTCGAAATAAAGCTATTGATTATTGACGTTTTAAAAGGTTTTTTGAATAAAGAAGACCTTCATGTAGGGTTAAAAGTATATATCGATCATACCCTTCGTAACGATATGATTGATGAGATGGCGATGAATCCGCCTACAGTAGATGGGGATCTGGAGGAATGGTCACAACACATTTTTGGGAATCAAAAATTTGGTATAGTTCTCGTAGGTTTGGAACAATACAGTAATGCCTTTTCCGAAAAAGCGGCTACCATTGTTCAGCCTTTGCTAGAGAGGGCAGGATTACCCCTTCATGGATTGTCTTTCCTCTTTTTTATGGGGAATTATGGGTTTACGCCTTTTGGTATTCACAAGGAATCTACTGGAGAAGATGGCATTCTGTTTCATTTAGGTCCTGGAGATAAACAATTCTATACCTGGGACGATCCCAAATACAACGCTATAGAACATAATTCTGAAGTCTTTCATAACATTTCAGAAATGCTTGAAGATGGACAATCGTATAGATTATCATCAGGAGATGCCATGTTTATTCCACATTATGTCTACCATGTTGCCAATACACCTGAGTTTTCTTTAAGTTTTGTATTGGATTATATCAATCCGCCTAAAGATCGATTTGAAAATGAACTACTACAAGAGACGGCAGAAGAAGCACTATCAACTCAAACTGAATACGAGAAACCCATATCATTAGAC
Source organism: uncultured Dokdonia sp. (assembly GCF_937910895.1). Classification (GTDB taxonomy): domain Bacteria; phylum Bacteroidota; class Bacteroidia; order Flavobacteriales; family Flavobacteriaceae; genus Dokdonia. The sequence continues at coordinate 41,211 of NZ_CALEMI010000040.1, forward strand.
ACACCTTTAAATCAACTGAATACTACAATCGATTTTCAGTCAATTCAGAAGAAAATAGAAATTTCATTTGCTAGAAAAATACTACGTTTGAAGAGCAATGGAGGGATCAGAAGAAAATCAAATAACGCAAGAGTCGCCATCCCACCGATAGAAAATTTTTCGATCAAAGGCAAAAAAGCATTTCCTATCTATCTGGATGAAGAAGATTCAAAAAAGACCTTTATTTTTGCAAGAGGTCATCGCATCATGAAAGCAAAACATCCTATGCTCTCACAACTTATTAAGCAATTAAATCAAGGAGACGTGATCACTATGGCGTCTATAAGAGATCAAATGGAACCTTTATGGGATCTCATAGAAGTGCTAGGTTTTGTGCAAGAACTTTTGAATACAGAGGCTGTTACTGTAGAAAATATTTAAAACAAAATGTTGACGACACAGTCGTACATCTTTGTACGATTTCGTATCTTTAGATCAAACATTTTTAATGAATATTCCCACTATCGACTTACCCAGAGTTGTTGTTATCGGAGCAGGATTTGCAGGGCTTCAAGTTGCTAAAAAGATCGATACAAGAAAGTATCAATTGGTCATCATTGACAAAAACAATTACCACACCTTTCAACCTTTATTATACCAAGTATCTTCTGCGGGATTAGAGCCAGACTCCATCGCCTATCCTATTCGGAAAATCTTACAAAAAAAACAGAATGCATTCTACAGACTTACCAACGTAGAATGTATAGATACCCAAAACTCAAGTATCAAAACTGACATTGGAGATCTTACATACAACAAGCTGGTGATTGCGACAGGTGCGACAAATAATTTCTTCGGAAATGATGCGATTGCTAAGGATTCACTGCCTATGAAGTCGCTGACAGATGCATTGAACTTACGCTCTAAAATCTTAGGTAATTTTGAAAAAGCCTTAAACACCACCGATTTAGAAAAACGTAAAGAACTCATGAATTTTGTGATCGTAGGTGCGGGACCAACAGGTGTCGAACTCGCAGGTGCGCTTGCTGAACTTAAAAACAAAATTCTACCTAAGGATTTTCCGGACTTGGACTTGAGTCTTATGAAAATACATTTGATAGAAGGTGCAGACCGAGTGCTCGCAGCTATGCATAAAGAATCTTCAGAAAGAGCATTTGCAGATCTAAAAAAATTAGGTGTTCATCTTTGGATGAACACCTCCGTTACCAATTATAAAGATAATCTCGTCACGACCAACGGCGATCAATCGTTTAGAACCGATACCCTCATCTGGGCGGCGGGTGTTAAAGGAGATTTCCCAGAAGGGATTACCACAGATATCGGAAAAGGACATCGTATCATCACTGATGATTTTTGTAAAGTAAAAGGTGTAGAAAACATATACATTCTCGGTGATGCGGGACTTATAAAATCTGAACAGTATCCGGAAGGCTTACCTATGCTAGCCGCTGTAGCAATGCAACAAGGCATCTATCTTGCAAAAATATTTAACCGCTTGGCGCGAAATAAAGAAGCAACACCTTTTGTATATATCGACAAAGGATCGATGGCAACCATAGGACGTAATAAAGCCGTTGTCGAAGTCAAAAGCTTTAGATTTCAAGGAATTTTTGCATGGTTGGTCTGGATGTTTGTACATCTTATGCTACTCGTTGGCTTTAGAAATCGACTCATTGTTTTTATCAACTGGATGTGGAATTATTTTAGATATAATAATGGCTTACGTCTTATTGTAAGACCTTATAAAAATTCTTCCAAAACATAAGAATCCTATTTTTTCAATAGATTTAAAAATCAGTATATAAAGCTACCTCATTTTCAGTAGTTGTACATACTGATTTTTGCGTTTAGGATATTTGAAAAATAGCTACACGATCTTCCCGTTATTTCAAATACAATTTCTAAAAATGCTTTATACGCTTTCGCGAAAGCGTGTAAAAAATCAATTCCACATATCTCAAAATAACAAGCACTCTTTTCCTTTGAATAATCAGGAATGCATCTTTGTATTTCAAGCAACATGTCTTTTTAAGGAAAGGGATTTATAAGCAAGAACACAAAACTGTAATAGCTTCACTACAAGTGCTGTAGGTTTTTATATTTAAATTTCACAAACGACTGAAACTACTGATCCAATCCTGAAAAAGTAGTATAATTTATCCCTTTCCAAAGTACTTTTATCCTGTGATTATGATGAAAGACATCATAATTATGAGTGTGAATACTAGTAAAGCACGAGTAACGATTAATTAATTTAAATCAAAAAAAATGAACAATTACAGAAGAAAAGAAGCGTTGGCAAAACGAAAAGAAGCCGCGCAACTTGCATTCGATCGCGAGCACTTACCACATATAAGTAATGGCGACGAACAAAGTTTTAGACACAAGCAAGAGACTGCTGAAAGACACGGTATTGCAAAAGGAGAGTCTTCTTACTTAATGACATTTACCAAAGGAATGCCGCACAATGAGAAAACGGGGTTAGTAAATACTCCAGACAATGTGCAAAAATTTATTAGAGCTATAGATAGTGGTGATGTACGAGATTTTAGAGATACACCATTAGGTAGTGAAGAAAATGTAGGGGATAACTGTGTGGTACCTGATTGGTTATCAGTAAAAGCAAAAACTGGAAATAATGGAGGACCTGTTGGCTTACGCGCTTGGGAAAGCCAGAGTGCAGGACTTGCATTTGATCTTGAAGGGCCTGATGCACAAGCAGTAACTATGCCACCTGCACCAAACCTTGCAAGTGAAGAACTAGAAGGTGAAATGGCGGAGGTATACACACAGGCTTTGTTAAGAGACACTCCTTTCCATGCATTTAGTAATGGCGTTATGGGATTAGGCGCTGGTCAAGATCCTAAAAAGGATATTTCGCCTAGTGGATTTTTGAAGGCTTTTAACACCAACACTAGTAATGTCAATTTTGTAAATCAATTCACTAAGAATTTACAAAAATTAGATTGGTTTAATGAAGAAGTATCATTAAAATTAAATGATCAAGAAGAAATTCGTAGATGTGATCGTTTTTGTCCGACTCCTGCAACTGGATACAGAGGAATCACCCCTGGTGATGACATAGGTCCTTATATTTCTCAATTTCTTTTAGTAGGAAATACAGGAATTAATGGAAATGATGCAGAGCGTTTATCCAGCGATGGATTGATCACTTACGGAGGTATTTCTGTAAATCAACGTGTGCGTACTGCAACGCCAGGACAGGATTATATGCAAACTTGGGAAGAGTGGTTAGATGTTCAAAACGGAGCTGCTGTAGGCGCTTTGGAAACATACCTTCCTGGAAATACTGCAGCAGGTCGTCGTTTTATCTATACACCGCGTGATCTTGCTACATACGTGCATTATGATGCTTTATATGAAGCGTATTTAAATGCTTGTTTAATTCTTCTTGGTAACGGTACACCATTTGATCCAGGAATTCCTTTCCAAGCAAATGATAAAGTAGATCACCAACAAGGATTTGCTCATTTTGGAGGACCACACATCTTGTCATTAGTAACAGAGGTAGCAACACGTGCGTTAAAAGCCGTACGTTTCCAAAAGTATAATGTACATAGACGTTTACGACCAGAAGCATTGGCTGCAAGATTGTTTCAAATTGATCAATTACAACACATGGCTCCAGATTTAAGAGAAATGTTTGACAATTTAGATGCATGTGACATTCTAAAAGCTGTTGAAGATAGAAATGGACAAGCAGGTAATTATTTATTACCAATGCCTTTCTGTGAAGGATCACCAATGCACCCTGCGTATGGAGCGGGTCACGCAACAGTCGCTGGTGCTTGTGTTACTATACTTAAAGCATTCTTTGATCATAGTCATAAACTGGAAGTAGTGCCTAAAAGTGAACTTCAAGATGATATTTTTGAGGTGTTCAAAACTATAGATCCAAACATTACAGAAGATAAGATTCATTCATCAAATCTTGCGTATGTATCTATAGAAAAAGGGCAAAAATTAGATCCTATACCTGTATTAGATAGTAATAACAAGATTGCAAATCTTACCATAGAAGGAGAGCTTAACAAATTATGTTCTAACATTTCTATAGGACGTGATTGGGCTGGTGTACATTACTTTACAGATTACTATGAGTCTATATTAATGGGTGAAGAAATTGCCCTTGGTATTCTTGAAGAGCAAAAATTAACGTTTGGAGAGAACTTCTCAATGACCGTTCCATTGTTTAACGGAGAGTCAAGAAGAATATAAGTATTCGTATTGTCTTAATTGATAAAGCGTCACTCATCTTTGAGTGGCGCTTTTTTTATATAGCTTTTTTAATTTTCTTCTGGACATACTTTATCACGACTGTCAAATACGCTTACACTACTATTCTGTTAACTAAAATATACATTCTCACTCACCCTTCTTGCTTTGTTTACCTATGGATATAATTAGTTGAACGACTTTCCGTTAAAGGGGCAAACACCCCTATCTAATTAATAAACAACACTATAAATTTGTAAAGTTGTTAAAACAACATGAGGGAATCACTAATTTTAACTTGAAAAAAAATGAATAATTACAGAAGAGAAGAAGCTTTAGAAAGAAGACGAAAAGCAGCACAGCTCGCCTATGACAGGCCACATCTACCACACATAAGTAATGGTGATGAGCAAAGTTTTAGACACGACCAAAATACTGCCGATAGCCACGGTATTTCAAAGGGAGAGTCTTCTTACTTAATGACTTTTACCAAAGGAATGCCGCACAATGAGAAAACAGGATTGGTAAACACACCGCTTAATGTGCAAAAATTTATTAACGCGATAGATAGTGGTAATGAAAGAGATTTTAGAGACACACCATTAGGTCGTGAAGAAAATGTAGGATATGTATGTAAGCTTCCTGATTGGTTATCAGAGAAAGCCAAAACAGGTAATAACGGAGGACCTGTTGGTTTAAGAGCTTGGGAAAGCCAAAGTGCAGGGCTTGCCTTTGATCTTGAAGGACCCGATGCGCAAGCAGTAACAATGCCACCTGCTCCTAATCTTGGAAGTGAAGAATTAGAAGGAGAAATGGCAGAAGTGTATACGCAAGCCTTATTGAGAGACGTCCCTTTTAACGCATTTTCTAATGGAGTGATGGGATGTGGACCTGGATTAAACCCTAAAAAAGACATCTCCCCTAATACTGTTTTGAATGCTTTTAACACAGCGCTTGCCGATGTAAAGAAAGTGAATGAATTAACAAGTAGATTACAAAAACTTGATTGGTTTAATGAGAAAAAAGAATTAAAATTAAACGAACAAGAAGAAATCCGTAGATGTGATCGTTTTTGTCCTACACCTGCAACTGGGTATAGAGGTATCACGCCTGGAGATGATATAGGTCCTTATATTTCTCAATTTCTCTTGGTAGGAAACACAGGAATTAATGGAAACGATGCAGAACGTAAAACCAGAGATGGATTGATCACGTACGGAGGTATTTCTGTAAATCAGCGTGTGCGTACCGCAACGCCTGGACAGGATTATATGCAAACTTGGGAGGAATGGTTAGATGTGCAAAATGCAGCCGCTGTTGGAGCTCTTGAGGAATATCTTCCAGGAAATACACCTGCAGGGCGTCGATTTATCTATACCCCTCGTGATCTTGCTACATACGTGCATTATGATGCTTTATATGAAGCGTATTTAAATGCTTGTTTAATTCTTCTTGGTAACGGTATACCATTTGATCCAGGAATCCCTTTCCAAGGAAATGATAAAATTGATCACCAACAAGGATTTGCTCATTTTGGAGGACCACATATCTTATCATTGGTCACTGAGGTAGCTACACGTGCATTAAAAGCTGTACGTTTCCAAAAGTATAATGTACACAGACGTTTACGCCCAGAAGCATTAGCTGCTAGATTGTTTAAAATTGATACCTTACAACACATGGCTCCAGATTTAAGAGAGCTATTTGATAACTTAAAAGATTGTAAAATTTTAGATGCTGTAGCAGACAGAAATGGACAAGCAGGAAATTACTTATTACCTATGCCTTTTTGTGAAGGATCTCCGATGCATCCTGCCTATGGAGCGGGTCACGCAACAGTCGCTGGCGCTTGTGTAACCATCCTTAAAGCATTCTTTGATCATAGTCGTCTTCTTGAAGTAGTGCCTAAAGATGAATTATCAAGAGAAGATTTTGAAGTCCTTAAAAAAGTAAAACCAGGAATTACTAGAGCTAAGGTTCACTCATCAAATCTTGCCTATGTATCTGTAGATAATGGTCAATCATTAAGTGTAGTACCTGTACTAGATAGTAATAATGAAATTGCAAAGCTTACGGTAGAAGGAGAACTTAACAAGTTATGTTCTAACATTTCTATAGGACGTGATTGGGCTGGTGTCCATTACTTTACAGATTATTATGAGTCTATATTAATGGGTGAGGAAATTGCACTTGGTATTCTTGAAGAACAAAAACTAACGTTTGGAGAGAATTTCTCAATGACTGTTCCATTATTTAATGGAGAGTCAAGAAGAATATAAACACTTTATAGTCTTAATTGACAAAGCGCCACTCAGTATTGGGTGGCGCTTTTTTTAAATTCTTATTTATAGAAATAGCTTACAAATAATGTACGCGTTTATTTCTAAGACTTTCTTCGGTGGCGACTTTGATTATTTTTAGAGCGACTACTACTAGCACCTTTTGATGCACCTTGCCCTTGTCGAGAACTACGAGGTTGCCTTCTATGATTTGCTTTATTTTCGGCAGCTTGTGCTTTTAACTCTTCGATGGTATCGGTAGGTTCAAAACCAGGTACTACGCTACTTGGTAAACGCTCTCCTAGTAATTTCTCAATTCCGCGTACATATTCCATTTCATCTACACCTACTAGTGAGATAGCTTCTCCGCTTGCTCCTGCTCTCCCAGTACGACCAATACGATGTACATAGTCTTCTGGCACGTTAGGAAGTTCGTAATTAATCACATGAGGTAATAACGGAATATCAAGACCACGTGCCGCAATATCTGTTGCCACGAGTACTCTGATGGAACCTTTTTTAAAACCTGCTAATGCTTTTGTACGTGCGTTTTGTGTCTTATTTCCATGAATCGCTGCCGATGTAATCCCAGCCTTATCTAGCTTCTGACTTAGTCTATTAGCTCCATGTTTAGTTCTTGTAAAAACAAGCACCTGATTCCAATTCCCTTCTTCGATAAACTTGGTAATCAATTCTGTTTTCTTTGATTTATCAACACGATAGGTCGTTTGATCTACTTTTTCAGCAGTCGTGTTTTCTGGAGTAGCTTCCACCAATATAGGGTTATTCAACATACTACTAGCTAGCGCCTTAATATCTTTAGAAAAGGTGGCGCTAAATAATAAGGTTTGTCGTTTTTTAGGTACTAAAGAAATTACTTTCTTAATATCTCTCACAAATCCCATGTCTAGCATACGATCTGCTTCGTCTAGAACCAGAAACTCCACTTTAGAAAGTGATAACTCTCCTTGGTTGAGTAAGTCTAATAATCTCCCAGGAGTCGCAATAAGAATATCTACCCCTTGCCGTAACGTACGTACTTGCGGATTCTGATTGACACCTCCAAAAATCACGGTAGATTTCATATCTAAAAACACGCTGTATTCTTTTACATTATCAAACACCTGAGCTGCGAGTTCGCGGGTAGGTGTAAGTACTAATGCTCGGATAGGGCGTCTGCGTTGTGGTGGTGTTTTTGCTAATAATTGCAACATCGGCAAGGTAAACCCTGCTGTTTTTCCTGTTCCCGTTTGTGCAGAAGCAAGCACATCTTTTCCCTCTAATATAGGAGGAATGGCTTTTTCTTGAATAGGAGAAGGAGTTGTATATCCTTTTTTACTCACTGCTTTGAGTAGGGCATCAGATAAGCCCAATGATTGAAATGACATAAATAAGTCTTAAGAAATGACTTTTAGTTAGTGGTGTCATTTCGTGTAAGGTGCAAAGGTACGTATATTTTAAGGGATACTATATTTTACTGTTTCTGTATACGCTTTCGCGAAAGCACATAATACATACTTAGAAATCAATTAGTTACAAATACATTGCTATGAACGCTTCCAGAATTTGAGTTTTTTCTTAAGTCTCTTTTTTTTGTGAAATCCTTTTTGGAAATCTTGGATGCCTTGCCACATTGCTCTAAAAACCGTTGTAGGATCTTCGCCGCTGGCACTAGCATAAGCATCTGCCATGACTTGTACCTGCGATTCAATAGATGAGAGACGTCTAAAATTTGACATCCGAGTGTTAAAGTCCATAGGTCCAAATTCCATTCGATTGAGATCCACCAAGTAAAAATCGTACCCATTATCTTTGATCGTAATCAGGGTATTTCCGGGAGAGTGGTCTAGAAAATGAATATTTTTTTTGTGTAGACTATGAGTAAATTTCGCGAAAGCGGACAACATATCCACATCCCCTACATATTCTGAGTCACGTATGAGTTCGCGATACGTCAAGTCATACGACTGATGCTTACTCACGTAATAACTCCTCCCAAAAAACAATCCCCGTTCTTCAAAATAACCGATAGGCTGCGGAGTGAGCACCTTATTTTCTAATAAACGATGGGCATACTCAAAAGAGCGTCTTGCCTTTGAGGTTCTGAAATATCGATACGCAATCTTATTGATAAGGTTAGGAACTTTAAAGGATTTTACATTGATCGTCTCGCCGTTAAGGTCAAATAACTTAAGGGAATTGCGGTTACGCTCATCAAAGTTTTTACCTCGCGACTCAAAATGAGTCACGATATCCAAAATATGATCTGCCTGATCTTGATATGCAGGTGCTATATGATACTTCACGGTGCAAAACTACAGAAACTACCGTTTATAAAACAATGAACAATCAGGAGTTTTCATTTATCTTTGTCGGCATGTCCAGAATTCCTAGTATTTTTTTAGAAAGTCATAATATCAAAAACCCATTTTCGGGTTTTGGACAGTTTAATTATCATCTTATTAAAGGGATCTATGAAGCTAAAATTTCTGACCTGCGTTGTACCTTATACGCAAAGAACCCTACACCATTGCAAGAAGAATTTGGCAATTACTTTGACTATAAAAAATACTACACCCTCCACAGGCGAGCTCCTTTTAGAATCCGTAAAAAGTATGATGTGTGGCATTCACTCAATCAAAATCTAAAAGTAGAACCACATCACGATATCCCATACATACTGACCGTACACGATGTAAATTTTATAGATGAAGTCTCTACAGATATGCACCATGAGAGCAATCAACGGTTTCAAGCGAAGTTAGACCGAAGCCATGCGATTACCTATATTTCTAAATATTCACAAGCGTCTACGCACAAGTACTTTAATGTACCCAATGTACCTGAGTATATCATTTATAATGGGAACACCTTAGAGACCATTACCCTACCCGAAGATCATATATCAAAGATTCCTATTGAAGGTCCATTTTTGTTTAGTATTGGGGAATTTAGCGAACGCAAAAACTTTCATTCGCTTGTTGAAATGCTCGCACTCGTACCTGAATACAAGCTTGTACTCTCTGGAAATAGTAACACTACCTACGCAAAAATAGCCTTACAAGAAGCCATTGATAAACACCAACTTCAAGACAGAATCATTATCACTGGGAAAATCTCTGAATTTGACAAACAGTATTACCTAAAACATTGCACCGCTTTTGTGTTTCCATCCTTACGAGAAGGATTTGGAATCCCGCCTATAGAAGCGATGCGATTTGGCAAACCTGTATTTATATCCAACAATACATCCTTACCAGAAGTAGGTGGCACACATGCTTTTTATTGGGATCACTATGATCCTGAATATATGGCAACCGTATTAAAAGAAGGACTAGCCGAGTATTTTAAAAATGAAAATACGCTCTCAAAAACATATATAACGCACGCACAACAATTTAGTTGGGCGAAGGCAGCACAACAATATATAGACGTCTATAGAAGTCTTACATCTTGATATTATACTTATGAAAGAAGAACACGACAACGCCATTGCAACGCTTAAAAGAGGCGGACTCATCTTATACCCTACCGATACGGTTTGGGGTATAGGATGTGATGCGACAAATGCTGATGCCATAGAAAAAGTGTATCAACTTAAAAAACGTGCCGAAAGCAAAGCATTAATTTGTCTTGTCAGTGACTTTAAAATGTTGCAACAATATGTCGAGGAGATTCCTGAAGTGGCGTATGATATTTTAAAATATGCTGTAAAACCTACGACAATTATTTATGACGATCCCATCCGTATTTCTGAAAATCTAATCGCACCAGACAACACCTTAGGATTTCGCGTATGTCGGAATAAATTTTGTAATTTCTTACTGAAGAAATTTAGAAAACCGATTGTGTCCACGAGTGCCAATATAAGTGGTGCGCCAACCCCTCGTAAATTTAGCGAGATTGACCCCATTATTTTGGAAGGCGTAGACTATATTGTAAATTTGGATCGAAATAAAAAAAGCCTTGCTCCATCTGCCATTATCAAACTCACTAAAGATGGAAAAGTCACGATCATTAGAGAATAACAGACAGGATTAAATACAGTACGAATGCCTAATTACCAAAATGCTTTATCACAACCTATTTTTAAAACCATCTCTCAAGCAGCCGATGCTCTAGGCGTAGAAACGTATGTGATAGGTGGCTTTGTACGCGATTATATTTTAAAACGAGATACCTCAAAAGATATAGATGTTGTCGCTGTGGGAAGCGGTATTACGCTTGCGCGAAAAGTATCACAGCTACTTCCAAATACACCTAAAGTTCAAGTTTTCAAAACCTACGGAACCGCCATGTTAAAAAGTGGTCAAACCGAAGTAGAGTTTGTAGGCGCACGGAAAGAATCCTATACTAAAGACAGCCGTAATCCCATTGTAGAAGACGGTAGTTTGCAGGACGATCAAAATCGGCGTGATTTTACGATTAATGCCCTTGCCATCCGACTGAATGATGCTCAATATGGTGACCTTATAGATCCGTTTGGTGGAATTGAAGATTTAGAAAAAGGAATCATAAGAACGCCACTTGATCCAGATATCACCTACAGTGACGACCCGTTGCGTATGATGCGTGGAATTCGATTTGCCACACAACTGAATTTTACGATTGAAAAAGAATCACTTGCTTCGATCAAACGCAATGCAGATCGCATCAAGATCATAACCAAAGAACGTATCGTTGTCGAACTTCATAAAATCTTACTCAGCCCTATTCCTTCTAAAGGATTTTTATTATTAGAAAAAACAGGATTGTTACCATATATTCTTCCTGAGTTAGTTGCTCTTAAAGGAATTGATGAAGTCGAAGGGCAAAAACATAAAGACAATTTTTATCACACGTTAGAAGTTGTCGATAATATTTCTCAATATACAAACGACGTATGGTTACGATGGGCAGCACTCCTTCACGATATAGGAAAAGCCCCCACCAAGAAGTTTAGCAAAAAAGTGGGATGGACCTTTCACGGACATGAATTTGTGGGTTCAAAAATGGTGTATAAACTGTTCAAACGTCTCAAAATGCCCTTAAATGACAAAATGAAGTTTGTTCAAAAAATGGTGTTAATGAGTTCGCGACCTATTGTCATTTCTGAAGATCACGTAACGGACAGTGCTGTACGAAGATTGGTATTTGACGCAGGAGACAACATCGAAGATCTCATGACCTTATGTGAAGCTGATATCACCACCAAAAATCCTAGACGTTTTAAGAAGTATCACAATAACTTCAAAGTCGTACGCAGTAAAATCAAAGAGGTAGAAGAGCGGGATCACATCCGTAATTTCCAACCACCTGTTTCTGGAGAAGAAATCATGAAAACTTTTGGACTTCAACCAGGAAGAGAGATCGGTATTATTAAAGAAGCGATTAAAGAAGCGATTCTTGAAGGCGTCATTCCTAATGAATATGACGCTGCTCATGCTTTTATGATAGAGAAGGGAAAAGAGATTGGGCTTCAGTTAAAATAAAATCTCAAAAAAGGAAATCTCAAATCACAAAAGAATCCATAAACGTATTATATGATTTGAGATAAAAAGATTAAAAATAAAAAATGCTGATTGTATAATTACAATCAGCATTTTTTATATAACGTATTTTGCTTTTTTATTTATGTGATCCATCGCAATACGGTGGATTCTTAGTTAATTTACAGGTACATAAATAGACTGTAGTTGTTTCTGTAGCTTCAAAACGTAAGCTAGGAGTGCTTTCGGCCGCTTTATGAGATCCGTCACAAAAAGGCTGATTTTCACTATGCCCACAGGTACACCAAGAATATTTTTTCCCTTCAGCTACTTCACATGCAATAGGAGCGTCTCCTCCTCTTTTTTTATTGTCTTCCATATCAATTATATTTCCGTGTAAACAGAAATCGCATTTTTTAAGTTAGTATTATACATCTAAGATATACATAAAGACTTTTGGAATTATTCTAAATTACTTCCAAGAGTATCGTTGGTGGTAAATAACTCAATGGTGTAATCGAGTAATGATATATCCCCTTTGCCTCCGTGTCCAGGAATGATAGTTTGTACTTCTGGATAGGCTTCTTTTACTTTCTTTACCGTTTTTGACCACACCTGAGTATCTGCATCTTTAATATTTCCTTGACTTGCATGTAAAGATTTTATCATACAGCCCCCGTATAAAATATGTTCCTCTTGGATATAAGACACAATGTTATCTTGTGTGTGTGCTGGGCCAAAATAAGTGTTTTCGACAGTGGTATTTCCAACTTTAATTTCTTGCTTGGTTTCAAAAGGATATGTAATTACTTTGGAATCTTTGGCTAGAATTTGAGCTGTTTTGCTAGATGCATAAGAAGGAATGTTCGCTTTCGCGAAAGCTTTCAATCCGCCGGCTGCATCGGTATGGGAATGATTTACCACAACACCTACAATCTTAACATTCAACTCTTTTTGTAGAAACTTAATAAGTTGAGAGGCACTCACTTCATCTACTGGAGAATCAAAAATTATGGCTTCTCCATTAGAAATGTAAACATATCCATTACACGGATAAAAATCAGATTGTTTTAGCTTTAAATAAGAAATATGTTGGTATTTATTTTCCGATAGCTTAACGATCTCTAAAGGTCTTACGTAGATGTCTGGATCAAATTTATTATCTCCTCCCATACAGGAAGATAAAAACAACGTGAAAAGACAAAAGATAGCAAGCCTAAAGAGAAATTTTTCTATCATTTACGTTTATTTCTTTTATTATAGTTCTTATCACCTCTCGTTTTAGGCTTTTTATATTTTTCTTTTATAGTCCGACTATAAGATCCACCTAAATTAACTTTTCGGTTTTTTTCTTTTTTCTCATGAAATGCAGGTCCAGGTGCGTCTTCATCTTCCTTATTTTTTCTATGAATAGGATTATAAATTTCTTTGGCTTCTGGTCGCTCTTCTGGAGCGAGTTCTTCTGAGATTTCAATAGTCTCTGGCAGCGCTGTCTGAGGAACTTTAAATTGCATTAACTCCTCTATATCTTCTAAAAACTTCTCTTCCTTTGGGGTCGTAAACACAATGGCTGTTCCTTGTTTTTGCGCACGCCCTGTTCTACCTATTCGGTGCAAGTAATTTTCGGGATAACTAGGAGTATCTACATTAATGACATGAGAGATATCATCTATATCTAATCCTCTTGCCATTACATCGGTTGCTACGAGGATGCGGACGACGCCTTCTTCAAAATCCTTAATACTATTAAGACGATAGTTTTGCGTTTTATTAGAATGTATGACTTCACATTGTGAGGGAAAAGCCTCGTCTAGCTTCTTAAAAAGACGATCAGCCATCCGTTTATCTCTTGTAAAGAGTAATGCTTTTGGGTACGCTTTCGCGGAAGCGAGTTCTTTTAAAAGAAAGTTTACTTTGGTATAAAAGTTAGGTATTTTATAACCTATTTGCGTAATATTCTCTAAAGGAGTACCACTACGAGCGACAGAAATACGTTCAGGATTCTGGAAAAAATCAGTGATTAAGGCATCCACATCATCTGTCATCGTTGCAGAAAACATAATGTTTTGTCTACGTGGAGGTAAGATATCAAAGATGTTCATCAACTGAGGTCTAAATCCTAAATCCAGCATCACATCTACCTCATCAATCACTAATTTCTGAATGGATTTGAGTTGTAATACCCTACTCACAGCAAGGTCATACAATCGTCCAGGTGTGGCAACAATAATATCCTGACCATCTGCAATTAGCTTTTTTTGTGTGTTGATATTTGCGCCTCCATAAACTCCTGCAATACGTATATTAAGGTAGGCAGATAGCTTTTCTATTTCGTCAACTACCTGAACAACGAGTTCTCGCGTAGGGACTAATATTAAAACTCTAGGCGTCTCTTGACGAGAATGTGTAAGAATTCGTAAGATTGGAAGCATGTATGCGTACGTTTTTCCCGTACCTGTTTGGGCAATACCCACCACATCTCTACCAGACATTACAGGGGAAAAAGCGAGTTCTTGTATGGAGGTAGGCTCAGAAAAACCTAGGTCTTCCAAGGCGTTCCACAAAGAATTATTAAGATTAAGTTCTCTAAAAGTCATAAGATTAGAAGGATCGAGCAAAGCTAGTGAATTTTAACAAATTTTTGTAAGAAATTCGCATGAACGATTTACGTATTAAAATTTATTGTAAAACTACACCTCTTTTTAACTCATATCTAATTATAAAAGGTATTAAACAAGAAACCCACTGAAAAAGCGGGATTTGTATTAACGATTCAAGTAGACCCAACCCGTCATATCATCAAAACCGTCATCACTTAATTTCAATACCCAAAAGTACACACCCGTTGGGGCTTCACTACCTCCAATACCTTCATTTGGAATTCCATCCCAAAATGGAATGGAATTATCTCCTTTGTAAATAAGATTGCCCAATCTGGAATAAATGGTAAGTTCGTAATCAAATATATCTCTAAGACCACTGATTTCAAAAGTATCATTGATAGTATCTCCGTTAGGAGAAAATCCTTCTGGCACAAAAGGAGGACAATTTTCTATATTTAAACGTAGGAGTGCCAGGTTGTAGCAGGTATCACTATCAGCACTATCGGTACGAATAAAAATGGTTTGGGGATTGATGGTATTAGTATATGCAAATGGATCTGTAATCTGATTTTCTTCATTAAAGGCATCGATTACGGTTACATAATAGCCTGTTATGGTTTCAGTATTCAATAAAACAATAGTTTCTGCAGCTGTGACTAAATCAAAAACAGCCATCTCTAGTCCTTCATTACAAGATATAATATCTGGTAGTATTTGTGGAGAAGCTATGGTTTGTACTTCTAAAGAAAAAATCCCTAAATCAAAGCAGTCAGGATTTGCTGGATTTTCTAATCGTACGTAGATGGTTTCAGGATTGGTTACATTTTGATAGCTCTCTGGATTCTGTATCGTCCCTATGTTATTTTCTGCATCTTCTATGGTCGTGTGATAGCTTATTATAAAGTCTTCTTGGTCAACGAGTATGGTAGCTTCTTGTTGGGTTAAGTCAAATATTAAAATACCATCATTGCTACTATCATCACAAGAAGACAGATCATCCAGAGAAGGGAGGATGGGTTGCTCAAACACTTCTATAAAAAAAGAGTCTATGGTAACACAAAGCGTATCGTCATCTTGTACAATGCGTATATAGATGGTTTGTGGAGATACCGTATTATCAAAAGTATCTGGATTAGGAATAGGGTTTGTTCCCTCGTTTGCATCTTCTTCTGTAAGGTGGAAGGTCACCGTGACATCTGTTTGATTTCCTATGGCAAGTGTTTCATTGATGGTGAAGTCAAACGTAAATACTCCGTCATTTCCTTGATCATCGCATACCAAAAAGTCTTCTAATGGATTTGCAATGACAGGAACGTCCTCTACGATGAGTTGAAAGGAAGCAATATCAAAACAAGCTGTTGCAAGTGTATTGGTAAGCCTTACAAAAATGGTTTGTGCATTTGAGGTATTTTGAAAAGCTGTGGGTGTTGTGATAGGATTGGTTGCTTGCTGTGCATCAGTAAGACTAGTATAAAACTGAAGAGCTACATTGGTTTGTGTTCCTATGATAAGTGCATTCTGAAAAGTGAGATCGAATGTCGCCACTCCGTCATTACTCACATCATCACAAACTTTACTATCGTCTAAAGTAGGAATGACAGGTTGTGCTTCTACTATGATCATAAAAGATTCAATAACGACACATAATGGATCTGCCTCCAAACTAAATCGTATGAAAATTTCTTGTGGGTTTGTGGTATTGGAATATGTATCTGGATTGGAAATGGGATTGTCTCCAGTTAAGGCATCTGCTTCACTTTCGTGATAGGTGACCATAATTCCTGTTTGTCCATCTAATGCCAAATTACCATTAACGGTAAGGTCAAAAATGACAAACCCATCATTACTCTCATCATCACACATAGTTAGGTCTGGCAAAGGAGTTACAATATCAATTACATTGAGATTTACAGTCACGCCTACTGATTCATTATTTACCTCGTTGGTTTCAGTGACGATACCATTTCCTGTGCCTTCATCATCTACTACGGTGATTAAGTTAAAAACGTCCGGAATCCCGTTAGGAATCGTGATTGTACTAGTTGCTAATAGCGATTCATTAGGAAGTATCGCTATTGTGGTTGTGGTTGTCCCCAGCAGTATTCCATCAGCATAAAACGCTATAGGGGTTCCTACAGGTAACGGATCTGTTCCAAGATTTGATACAGTGTAGCTAAGTTCTATATCTCTACTACCACAAGTCACATCTACCGTATTTATAGCAATCACGCCATCGGGAAGCTGACTATTTAATACAGTAATAATATTATTAATCATCACAAAATCTTGCCCTGATGTAAGCATAATCGTGGCAGATGTATCTCCTACATTGATGTTGTTTTCAATATTATAAAAATCAATATCCATATTATACAGATCATCTTGACCTGTGAAACTATTGGTTCCATTAAACTGATTGTCGGCTGGATTTAATGGTAGATTACTCAGGATATTTCCGTTAATCGATAAGGTTTCATTAACAGCAATGCCTGCATCGCCTTCCCAAGCGACGAACCCGATTCGTGCATTTTCATTATCTAAAACGTTGAGGTTTTCTAATTCTATAGTGAGTTCGTTATTAAACTGAGATACATTTTCTAGTCCATCAAATACATTGACCAGATTGAGGGGTAGATCTGGGTCTTCAAAAATCACTGTGATTGCCCACCCAGCAAAGTTGGTACCTGTAGGACAGAAAGGTGGAATCACATCGGTTAAGTCCAAATCACCAAAGGTATATTCGCCAGAACCTGTTTCTTGAACAATGGTGGTCACATCTATAAATCCAGCAAAAAATACACGATCTGCATCTATTTGATCTGCAAACGTACGCTCTGCGGTAAGGGGGATATCATTCAGGGTAATATCAAAATCTCCAGTGCCTGAACCTGCCCAGTATAGGTAAGCAGCTTCTACAGTCTGATCTGTTGCAAGCGTTAAGGTGGCGGTACTTTCGGTGAGAATTTCACAAGGCGCGTTTACACCATTTTCTCCTGTATTCAGGGTGTTTCCTATCGCTGTATAATCAAAACGTCCAGCAAAAACGGTAAACTGCGTGATCTCTTGTGCCTTTATAAAAGGACTTATAAAAAGAAATAAGAATAGGAGTGTTTCGTAGTTTTTTTGCATAACTGCCTCGTATCCTATAAATGTACCATTTCTTTTTTTTATGCGCTATATCAGAATCTTTTCAAGATGTATCAGTCTTTTTACGCTTTCGCGAAAAAGAGTCAGGAATCAAGATCGCTTTGCTACAGGGATCAGGACTATTTTGTGTACTCCCATCTTTAAAAACGGTATTTATTTACATCTTGCTTTATCAATTTTCGCGAAAGCATATAAAAAAAGCCAAGACTACAATATGAAGTCTTGACTCTTGATTCTTTTATGCTTTGATTCTTTTTTTGCTTTCGCGTAAGCAAAAAACTATAAATCCCGCCTTTTAAGTAATGCGAAAGATCCATAAATGAATAGGAAAATCCACGCAGACACAATGGCAATTTCATACCAGTATACAGCATAATCAAAACCGATATCGGTTTGTAATTGGTTGGCTGCAGACTGGATCACATTTAGTCTCGTAAAGGGTTGCTCTATAAGGTTACTCATAGATTCTAATGGTAAAAATTGTACCACAGAAGAGCGTAGTCCTTCCACGTCATATTTATTTTCAAAGAAGAGCATGATTAACTGTATAATTCCTTCTATAAAATACCAGAAGAGCAAAAAGCCTATCGCAAAAGCTGATCGCTTGATTAAAATTCCTAGGAATAAACAGAAAGAGAAAAAGCCCACTAATTTTAGAAAAAATGCAAATAAGTATTCTAAATCCTGTGTGATAATACTCAACTCATTAAAGTCTGAAAATACTAATCCTAATATCAAACTCACCACAAAAATAAAAAGTGTAGAAATTGCTGAAAAAACAATCACAGTAATAAATTTGGAAAGAATGAATTCCTTTTTACTTAATCCATCTATCAGGTTTTGTTTTAAAGTTCTGTTGCTATATTCATTGGCTGTCATTGATACGATCACAACCGCTAAGAAAAATTTGAGAATCGCAGCGATATAGGTATTAAAATGCCATATATATGGGAAGTTAAAAATCCCTTGATCTGCTAGTCGGAACTCAGCACCAAAAAGATTGAACTTTATGGAAGCCAAAAGTGCAATGGCTGAGAGTAATATAAAGTACCCTAAGATTAATACCCTTGAGGTCTTATTATGTTTAAGTTTATAATATTCTATCGTTAAAAGTCGTAGCATGGCGGTTTAGTTTAAGTTGTTAGTCAATTGTAAGAACTGCTCTTCTAAGCTTTCTTTACGTTGTACAAGATGGCTAAGAACAATGCCTTGCGCATGAAGTTGGTTATTTAATTCTTTCGCGCTAAGCGGCGTATTTAAAAAACCAGTCACCAAATCGCCTTCTGTTTTGACTTCTCCAAACATCGGATTGCTTTTTAGATATGTTATGAGTTTTTTAGTATCATCACATTTCAACTCAAAGAAACCGTGACTTGCATTCATTGCATCTACACGTCCAGAATATAGCTTGATCCCTTTGCGTAAAATCACCACGTGTGAACATACTTTTTCTACCTCATCTAGCAAGTGAGAGGCTAATAAAATAGTTGTTCCTGCAGCGGCAATTTTTTTTATGATCTCTCGTATTTGGTGTATTCCTTGAGGATCCAAACCATTGGTAGGCTCATCTAGTATTAAGATTTCAGGATCGTTTAATAAGGCGGATGCAATGGCTAGACGTTGTTTCATCCCTAATGAATAGGTGCTAAATTTACTATCCTTACGATCTAATAAACCTACTATTTCTAGCTTTTGGTCTATTTTATCATTAGAAACGCCTTTTATCTTACAGACCAATCCAAGATTCTGGCTTGCTGTCATATAGGGATAAAAGTTAGGACGCTCAATAATGGCTCCTACTTTTTTAAGTGCATTGTGTGTAGAGTCAGATCCATCAAACCAATGATAGTCTCCTCGTGTAGCATTTACGACATTGAGCACCATCCCTAAAGTGGTTGATTTTCCACTTCCGTTAGGTCCTAAAATTCCGTATACATTGCCTTTTTCTATAGTAAATGAAAGATCATTTACTGCGCGTACTGCACCATAGTGCTTGGTAAGCTTGTTTAAAGTGAGTATTGTTTCCAAAAAGATGTTGTTTTTTTGATTGTGTTATGTAAACAAGACGTTAAAGCCTAGCAATTGTTACATCACTTTCTTATATTGGGTTTTAAACCTACGCTATGGAAGAAAAGTTAATGTCAAAAAAAAAGCCAGCTTATCCCGTAAGCCAAAAGCTTCAAGATTATCTAAGTAGATACAACAGAGATATTAAAATTTCTGTCTCTTATGATGATCTTTTACGCTTTGCCGATGGGGTTAATCTTTATGACCAACAAGATAAAGATACCTTATGGATTAGTGTGTATTATGAGGAGCATGAAAGAGAAGAAATCATGGATAGCCTTAAACGTGTGTATGCTGTACTTCATTCTGATGGGAATGAGCAAATTCTCCCGTTTCTAGAAGTTGCCTCTATAGATTATTGCACATTTGGAAATTCAAAACCCTTCCGGATAAAGATCAAAAATATCTATAATGACAACTATACATATTTCTATGTAAAAAGAGCTGATGCTAGTAGAATTTACGGCTTAGAACTAGAACATATATTATCTCCTAATAGGATTAATTTCTTAGTATATTCCGACACACTTATAGAAGAGCATATTGCAGGAATTCCAGGTGATGAGTTTATAGAAAACTATCTTGAAAAATGTGATGATGTAGGAAAAGCACAAATTGCTAAAGAGTTTGTGAAGTTTAATGAGCGATGCACCATATTATTACTTGGAGATATGCGCTCTTATAACTATGTAGTGATCCCTACGCATGATTTTGATCATATCAAATATAAAATACGTGCGATAGACTTTGATCAACAATGTTATGAAGGCAAGCTCAAGGTGTACAAACCACATATTTTTAAAGAAAATTTCAAAATGGTAGATTTGGTTTCTAATATGTTAAGTACAGGTGTTATAGAATTGTACCAAAAAGAAGAACGCGCAGTACTTGCAAAACGTATCATTACCTCTCGTACACGACTTAAACAGCTCATGACGTGCATGACAACTGATAAAATATCTACACAAGAAAACTTACAACAGTTACGAACTGAGTTATACGAATACACCAAAGACATCAAGTTTAAACGCTCTCGATCTATGGGTCAAATTGTAAAAAATGCGTTAGAATTTGTAAGCCGAAATTACGAAGATGTAAGTCTTAAAAGATTAATGCAACAATCGTTTTAATTTTCTTTATTAAAATATACGAGATAATAATACATTTGCTTCTCTTCATCCCAACCTTTTTCGACATATTTTTCTGCACTCTCAGGATTTATAAAATCAAGTTTGATTTGAATGTTTGTATCTAACTGTATTAAGTTTTTAATCTTTTTACGTTGTGTACTTACTGCTTTATTACTAATATGAAAATCGGTTAAGTCTTCTATTTTATATTTTGGTGCTTGTTCTGTTTTGTAATGCTTAAACTCAGGAATCAATTCTGGATTTTCCATCACCTCATTCATAAAAGCAGTTTCATTAAAAGAATCGTTTTTTGCAAAGTGATTCACTGCTCGGTTCATAAAGAGCACTTCTTCCTTCTTATCCTCGGCGGGAAGAACAACATCTTTTGCAAAATCCTGACAAAACTTTAAGTACTTTTTGGTATAGAAATTATCATCCTCAAAAATCTCAACACCCAAAAAATTTTCAATCCAGTATTTAGTGTCATATCGATTAGAATCTACCGAAAGGATTTTATATCCTTCTTCTGCTTTGTGATTTATAATCAAGCAACCTTTATCTAATTTATTAAGATTGATCCCTTGTTCTAAAAACATTTCTAGGTTAGACCCGCTTTCGCGAAATTGTAAAAAGTCTTGCTTTAATTCGCTTTTGAAGATACCGATAGCATCTGTCTTAATATTATCAATCATCACATTTTCTAAATGTGCGATGTATAATTCCCCAGCTTTGATATGTGGGTGTTCACTTTGATCATACAGATGTTTTGCAATTTCTTCAGACAGGAGATGCGTGGCACTTGGATTTTCAAAAACCTTTTGTGCGATTCCAAATAAGGTGTGAAATTCCAAATCAGTTTCATGATCAAAACGATAATAATTTTCTTCCTTTTCTCTAAAAGATTTAAAAAAGAACTCCTTTACCAAAGGTGTGATTTCATCACTTAGAGGATATGGATCATTAGATACAAAGAGACCTTCTGCTTTACTTTTATTCCCTACTCTATGAATAGAAAGTGACTCTATTTGCGCATTGTATAAATTAATCATGTGTGGTTTGTTGTTGATTGTTTCAGGTAGGTGATTTTAATAGAATTTTCTATAAAATCAGTTAATCACCTCAAGAGAAATAAAATACTGTCTTGTTACATAGTAAATTCGACTAATTCCAGTTTTGATCAAAGTTAAGATCATCCAGATCGTCTATATCCAGACCATCTTCAAATTCAATGTCATCATCACTCTCCTCAGCTTCAAAAGTAATCTCTGGTGCTTGATCTGGAATTTGTCCGTGTACATACATAAGATTAGGATAGGTAATCCCATCTTCACGTTCTGCAATCTCTCCAAGCTCTAGCATAAAGCGCCACATACTTAAAAAGTCATATACATATAGCAAACGAGTTTCTGCCTCACTGATCACATCTTCCACCAAAGTCTCACTCATGAGGCGCACATCTGTATCACCTTCACTCATATCAAAAAGGGAAATTTCCTGTCCTTGATTCCACTGGTCATCACTCTTATAAAAAGAAGCCATCTCGCCACCATCAAATCCAAAAGATTGATTAACAGCATTATGCAAATCTTCAAGAGTCGCTTGTTGATCAATCTCTAAGTCTCTAAACACATCTTCTTCCGTATCTAGAATGACTCTAAAACGATATATCATATCCTACAAATTTTTGGTCTGTAAAGATACTAATACCATTAGGAGTATACGCATGGTATGGATAAGAAGTTATTAAAAGGTATTTTTCTTTTGAATTAATTGATGCTGTTACTGAATAGTATTGATAAACATATTGAAAAAAAAGAAGTACACAAAACCGCAACAAACACTAATAAAGAGATCAAAAGATATATCAGTGCTTAGTAATAATTTTTCTACGCCACTAAGAGCCAATAAACTTGAAATTAGAAATTCTGTAGGGTCTGTAGGAATATAACCTATAAAGAGATAGTTAGGAGTTAAGCTTTCTTCAAAATTTCTTACCGTACTAAAAAATATTAGCTTAAATCCATATTTATTTTACGTTAAAAACGTAAGAATTATCTTATATAAAAAATTTCATATTATCGTCAAGTAACACAAAAAATACTATATTTGTCTCCCCAAATCAATATTATATGTTATCCCCCAAATTATATAAGTTAGTTGTAATACTATTCGTTTTTATTTTTATTTCGTGTTCTGAGGAGACTGATGAAGATACTGGTATTGAAGATGCACCCCCAGCCTATGAAGTAAATATCTTGCCACTTGGAGATTCAAGAGTTCAAGGAAACAGACCCAATCATGAAAGTTACCGCTTTGAATTATGGAAAAACTTTGTAGAAAATAATTGGACTATTGATCTTTTAGGACCCAATACAGATACAAGTGAATATCCTCAATTTTTAGGGTTAGATTTTGATCCAAACCATGCAGGTGTCGGTGGATATACCACTATACAGGTATTAAATACACTAGAAAGCACGCTAGAAAATGTAGAAATGCCAGATGTAATTTTACTAGGTATTGGAGGAAACGATTTGGTGAGAAACAGCTCTTACGAAGACGCCATTGTAAACATACACGGAATCATCGATATTTTACAAGAACATAATCCTGATATATCTATCTTTATAGAACAAATAGCACCCGCCAAATCTGATATAGTAACAGAAGAAGATACAGCCTTACTTGAAAATTTCAATGCTAATATTATGACTGTTGCTGAAGAACGTTCTACAGAAGATTCAAGTGTAATCTCTATTGATATGGCAGAAGGATGGAATGACAATTTATTGGCAGACGATGTACATTATAATCAATTAGGAGCTAAATTTGTTGCCGATAAATACTTTGAGGCTATAGATGAACACGTAGAGTAATAAAAAACGTATTTGAATACTAGAAATTTAAAAAATACTCTTGAACAAGAAGGATATGCTGTTTTAGATAGTTTGTATTCAATTCCTGAAATACAACAGATAACTACTTGTATAGAAGAAGCCTCTCAAAATGGTAACGGTTTTCTAAAAACAAAAGACTTATTTGCTATTAGACAGCTCATAAACAATATTCCTCAACTCAAAAAAATCGTATTCAACGAAAACCTCATTTCGTTATTATCTACTATTTATACGACTCCATATTTCTTAACAAAAGCGATTTATTTTGATAAGCCAAGCACATCCAATTGGTTTGTTCCTTATCATCAAGACCTTAGTATTTCTGTTAATCAAAAAATTGATTCAGAAAAATATATAAACTGGACTTACAAGAAAGGGCAATATGGGGTACAACCGCCTTTATCTATTTTAAAAAATACGACTACTGTTAGAATACATCTTGATAATACCAACGCTCAAAATGGCGCTTTAAAAGTAATTCCTAGATCACATCAAAAAGAAATCATTCGTACGGATCAAAAAGATTGGAATACGCAAGAAGAATATACGTGTGCTATAAAAAAAGGAGGCGTCATGCTTATGAAGCCATTAATTTTACACGCATCAAATAGAACGACCAACAACAAACAACGGAGAGTTATTCATTTAGAATTTTGCAACCAAGCCTTAGAAACTCCCCTAGAATGGTTAGAATATCAAGAAATTTAATATCTCCAGTATTTTCAACCAATAACGTTAAAGCTATTTTAAAATTCCCAGTTCATCAATTATAGATAGTACCTTAGACATATTCTGTTTAAACCAACCAAATATGTATAAGAAAGTACTCCTTCTTAGTATGTGCCTGTTAGCTATTTCGCTTCAAGCGCAAGACCTCACCTTTGAAGAATACAATCCTATTTCTACCCTAGTGGTTCCTGGAGCGATTGTAAATAAAGCAAAATTTCCTTTTATAGACGTACACGGTCATCAATACCAGATGCCTACGCAAGATCTTGCACCTGTCATTGCTGCAATGGACACCCTCAATATGGGAATCATGGTCAACTTAAGCGGTCGTTCTGGTGAAAGTTTACAAAAATCAGTTCAAAATATTGCCGACCATTATCCCAATCGCTTTGTCGTATTTGCCAATATTGATTTTGAAGGTGTCGGCAGTATGGGATGGACAGAAAAAACAGTTGCACAATTAGAAAAAGATGTACAGCACGGCGCTAGAGGTTTAAAAATATATAAAAGTTTAGGATTACGCTATAAAGATACCAATGGAAAACGCCTTGCTGTAGATGATCCAAGACTTGATCCTATATGGGCATTGTGTGGAAAACTAGGTATTCCCGTATTGATTCATACTGCAGATCCAAAATCCTTCTGGGATGAATTTAATGGTGATAATGAGCGATGGCTAGAATTAAAAACACGCCCCAATAGAAAAAGAGCAGCTGATAATCCTGCACCTTGGGAAACGCTGATTGCAGAACAGCATCGTATGTTTAAAAAGCATCCTAACACTACGTTCATCAATGCACACATGGGCTGGTATGCAAATAACCTTCCGAAGTTAAGTCAGCTACTAGACGAAATGCCAAATATGAATGTGGGAATCGGTGCCATTATCGCCGAATTAGGAAGACAACCACGACAAGCTAAATCCTTCTTTATCAAATATCAAGATCGTATCTTATTTGGGAAAGACAGCTGGAAACCGGAAGAATTTCCTACGTACTTTAGAGTATTAGAAAGTGACGATGAGTACTTCCCATATCATAAAAAATATCATGCATTCTGGCCGATGTACGGACTAGACTTACCTGATGAGGTTCTCAAAAAAGTATATTATAAAAATGCTTTACGCATCGTTCCTGGACTAGATAAAACATTATTCCCAGAATAATAACTTTGTTAAACTTTTTTAAATAATTATTAAACAAAATTACTATTTCATACTTTAGAGGTATAAAACTACCTCATCATGAAATTTTCAAAACTTTCTTCTCATTTTTTATGCGTATGCGCTACTAGTATATTTCTTATTTCATGCGGATCTGATGATGCTGATACTACAACTGAAATGATAGATCCTGTTATTCCAGAAGCACAACGCACCCTTATCCCTGACCCAGCTTTTGAAGCAGCACTCATAGAATTAAATTTAGACAATGAATTAGATGGATCTGTAGTAACAGAAAATATTGAAGATGTCATGGATTTAATACTTAACGATAAAGGAATTTCTGATCTTACAGGGATTGAAGGCTTTACAAATCTGTACAACTTATGGCTTAATGATAATTCCATTTCAGAAATAGATTTGTCACAAAACAATAGAGTTAAATTTATTTTTATAGAAAATAATAATCTTTTTGAGATTCAAGTAAATAACATGCCTAATTTAGAAAAATTGGAACTTAGTGGAAACAATATTTCTACTTTGAATCTAGCTAATAATCAACAACTTCAATTTTTAATCTTAGATGATAATAACGTGTCTTCTTTAGATGTATCCAACAATCCTGAACTCTTTACCTTAGAAGTGCTTAACAATCCATTAGACTGTATTAAAGTAAGTGAATCCCAACTTAATAATACTCCTGCCAATTGGGTAATTGACGAGAATGACACTTTAGCTTTAGAGTGTAATTAAGAGTCTGCTACCAGTGAAAATCACGATCTTTTACAGGTAAATCTTCACGTACCAAATAATCTGTGATTTTACGACGTTTGTTAAACTGTTTGTGAGTATATGAGAGTGTCAAGGAATCATTACTTAGGTACATGATTTTAAAAAATTTCTCATTGGATTCCTGACCTAACAATTCAGAAATTTGATCACTGGTTAATTTCAAATATGCATCTCCATTTTCAGAAGTGGTAATTTCCCAAGAGGCTTCCAAACTAGGACCACAATTTCTTAGATCGCCATTGTTATCTTGTACTATTCCGCCGGAGTTTACACTGAGCTCTGCCGAAGTGCGAAAGCGTTGCCTGTATCCCAAGAAGCAATCTCCCATATTCATTCGAGTTTTACCGTTATATCGTCTTGCAATTTTCCAAGACTTTATAGAATCTGAGGTTAATAATTGTACCGCATTTTCAGGAACTACGTAAGGCTCTTCTGGCTTTTCTTTACAAGAAATGATCCCATAAATTAAAAGAACATATAAAATTAGAATCTTCTTCATCCCACTAAAATAAACATTCTACCTATTTAAGAAGTATCATCTTATACGTTACTACAAATTATTTTTAGTATTGTATCTTAGAAAGAAATTACACGTACAATGAAATCAGTGTTTATCATTTTCTATTGATTATATCAATGAGCTGTCAAAAGCACGCCGCTGCAATCGGATATGATAACAACAATATCTGGGTTAGAGTATAAAATGATTAAACGATTGGTTGGTCAACTTAATGTTCCTACTTCTTTAAATAAACGTACAAGCTACCCTCCTATTTTATCCAAAAGATTTCAGCATTCTATAAAAAATAGTACTTATTTATATCAAAAAAATAAACATCTAATTATGAAAGAAACGATAGAAAAATTCTATACTGCTTTTGCCGCAAAAGATCCCGAAGGAATGGTCGCTTGCTATCATAAAGATATCCATTTTGAAGACCCAGCTTTTGGTGTTCTTAAAGGAGAACAGGCGGGAAGTATGTGGCGTATGCTATGTAATTCTCAAAAAGAAAAAGAATTTTGTGTTACGTTTTCTGATATTACGTACACGGAAGGAAAAGGGACTGCGCATTGGGAGGCACAGTATGAATTTAGTGCCACTGGAAGAAAAGTACATAATAAAATAAATGCTTTCTTTGAATTTGAAGATGGAAAAATCATCAAACATATTGACTCTTTTAGCCTTCGGAGGTGGGCGAGTCAAGCTATGGGAATTAAGGGTTTTTTAATAGGAGGCACTCGCTTTTTCAAGAACAAACTTCAAGAAAAAACGAAGCATGCACTAGCTGCTTATATGGCAAAACAAAATAGCTAGTCGGCGATTGACTAGCTATTTCTTCATATTATACTCTATACGCTTTCGCGAAAGCGAACTCTTTATCTACTATAATTAGGTGATTCTTTGGTGATGGTTACATCGTGAGGATGGCTTTCATTAATACCACTTGCGGTAATCTTTACAAAACGACCATTCTCTTTTAAAGCATCTATAGTTCCTGCGCCACAATAGCCCATACCTGCTCTGAGTCCTCCTACAAACTGATGGATACTTTCATTAAGCTCCCCTTTATAAGGTACACGACCTACAATTCCTTCTGGAACTAATTTTTTGATATCATCTTCTACGTCTTGGAAATAACGATCTTTTGATCCTTGTCTCATTGCTTCTACAGATCCCATGCCTCGGTACGACTTAAATTTACGCCCTTCATAGATAATGGTTTCTCCTGGAGATTCTTTAGTTCCTGCTAGTAATGATCCTAACATCACACAATCGGCTCCTGCGGCGATAGCCTTCGGAATATCTCCAGTATATCGTATCCCGCCATCGGCTATGACAGGTACGCCAGATCCTTTGATGGCTGCTGCACATTCTAATACTGCAGAAAACTGAGGAAACCCAACTCCAGCTACTACGCGTGTGGTACAGATAGATCCTGGGCCTATTCCTACTTTTACAGCATCGGCACCAGCTTCTACTAGATATTTAGCTGCTTCAGCAGTGGCAATATTTCCTACGACACAATCCAAGTTTGGATACAAAGCCTTTACCGCTTTAAGGACAGAAACTACCCCTTTTGTATGTCCGTGCGCTGTATCAATCACAATAGCATCTACACCCGCTTTTACTAAAGCTCCTGCACGCTCTACAGCATCTGCAGTGACACCTATCGCAGCAGCGACACGTAAACGTCCATAAGAATCTTTATTGGCGTTTGGTTTTAGCGTAAGCTTTGTAATATCTCTAAAGGTGATCAAACCTACTAAGGTATTATCATCTGTGACAACCGGTAACTTTTCTATTTTATGATCTTGTAAAATTTCTTCTGCTTGTGCTAGTGAAGTACCTTCTTCTGCAGTGACTAGGTTTTCAGAAGTCATTACTTCTGAGACTGGACGTTCGTTATCTTTCTCAAAACGGAGATCTCTATTGGTCACAATCCCTAAGAGTTTTCCCGCATCATCTACAATAGGAATTCCTCCAATACTATGCTCACGCATTGCATTTTTTGCATCTGATACAATAGAGCTTAAAGGCAACGTCACAGGGTCTATAATCATCCCACTTTCGGCACGTTTTACTTTACGTACTTTCATAGCTTGTTCCTCTATCGTCATGTTTTTATGAAGTACGCCTATACCGCCTTCTTGAGCAATAGCAATCGCCATACGACTTTCTGTCACCGTATCCATCGCCGCAGATATGATAGGTACATTCAGGGTAATATTTCTAGTAAATTTTGATTGTATACTTACTTCTCTTGGGAGTACTTCAGAAAAGGCTGGAACTAGAAGTACGTCATCATACGTGAGACCTTCTCCTAAGATTTTATTCTCGTGTGCAGTCATTGCAATTATGTTTTATATTTCGCTACAACTACTTATTCAGTGTATGCTTTCGCGAAAGCGTAAAGACTAAGAATAGTCATTACTAGTTAACATTTAATTGCGTGCAAAGATACTAATAAAAAGGAGACTTCTTACACGGTAAACTTAATTCTTACGCGGTGACAATCCTTTGGGCACATACACCATTTCTTCATCATATAAACTGATGTAGAAAATGAAAGGTTCTTTTAATCCTTCATAGGTAAGTTGATACTTATCTAGCAAAGCTATTCCGCCTAATTGCGCATTTTCACTCTCATAACCGCAGCAACTTCCTAATCTTACAAAGCGCACGGTCTCTCCATCAGGACCTGCTAGTGACGCAAAATAACGTCTTTGATTGCTCGCACCACTTGAAAATCCACCTCCTATCATGATGGGATTTTTCTCAGAATATCCATAAGTTGCGTCCTCAGAGACTTCTGTAATGTCTAAAAAGGGTTCAATATTTTCACTCGAAAACATAGGTAATTCTCCGTTTACGTAGGTGGTAGATCCCACTTTGTTGGATGATCCGCAACTAAGACAACCTATTGCCACACATAAAATAAGTACTGCTTTTTTCATTCTTTTTGATTTTTGTTTGCATCAAAACTATTAAAACAAATCATATTCTAATACTTTAAATGAGGGAATAGTCATTTTGAATGAGGGAACGAAATACGAAATACGAAATACGAAATACGAAATACGAAATACGAAATACGAAATACGAAATACGAAATACGAAAATTAAAAAATCGACCGAGGAAATACTATTTTCAGTTAATTTTTTCTTATCAGTTTTCACCACTGCACTAAAATCTATGGATGTATGCTGAATCACAAATCTTTAAAATGTTATGTTGCTTTCGCGAAAGCAAAAAAAGGACAAAACAAGAATAACGAAAATTTTAAAACAATTGACTGAGTAAATACTTTTTCAGTCAATTTTTTATTGCTGTTGTTTTTACAACTTAAACTGCAAGGTCGTATAAAAAGCTAAAGGTTCTGCTGGAATAATACCTGGACCAGGATATCCCGTGGCTCTTCTGGTAAAATAGGATTCGTCGAGTGCATTATTAAGTCCAGCTTCTAGTTTCCAACGCTTATAGGTATAGGCCGCCGAAATATCTAAAATCCCATAGGAAGGAATACTCCCTTCAATCCCTCGTTGATTATCATTGACATCTTGTGCTGCGTTGGTTGCATCTGTAAATTGCTCTGTCAGATACGTATATTGAATACTTGCTGTTAAGTTCTTATACCCAAAATTCACACCTGTTTTTAAATTGACATCAGGAATAAACTCTACTTGATTACCTTCTACACCTATTTCTTCTGAGCTTATATATTCTGATTCTGTCAGCGCTAGATTGACAAATACACTTAGTTTGATATTTTCTTTTTCTTCAAAAAAAGTATTTCTCAAATTCCAATCTCCGAAGAATTCAAGACCGTAGATAAATGCATCTCCTATATTTCCTCTTCGTCTTTTTAGACTCCCGTCTGTGTCTTCAAATAAAACTTCTCCCAATCGGGCATCATAACGTACGCCAAACAGACTCATATCATACGAGAGTTTATTATCTAAACGTCCTCTGGCTCCGATATCAATTGTAAAACCTTCTTCGTCGGTGATATTTTCATCAATCACAAAGGAAGGATTCACCACACGGATATCATTAAAGGTCACCGAACGGTAGTTCTGACTTATGTTTCCATACAGCTCTACGGCTCTTTGGAATCTATAGGTAATGCCTGTACCGAGCAATACGAAGTCTCTTTCAAAAGTTCTGTTGTCAGGTACATCTTCATTTAGTAAAGGATTTCCAGCCAGATCTAATACGATGTTTTTAAAGCTACCTTCACTTTCGGTTTTTATGTATTCAAAACGAAATCCAGGGGTAACACTCAGTCTATCTGTAATATTAAAAATGTTTTCTCCAAAAACGGCTAAGTTCCTATTTGGAAAATCAAATTGTGCCTGACGTTCATAATTAGGAAATTGATCATCTGCAAAAGAAAAGTCAGCATCACCAGCTGTGGTGCCAGGTCCTTGTCGCTGATTATTATTCGCATCATAATATTTTGATCCGACTAAAAGAACCGCATTTTGATTTCCGATATCATAACGTGTAAGTAATCGTGCCTCGGCACCCCAGTTTGTAAAATTATCCACCAATACTTCTCTAGGTTCTTCCAAATCGTCTGGTTGCGAAACCCGGTTGGTACGAAAACCAACAGCGCTTCTGGTCGCATCCAATCCGAAAAGATTCAAACTAAAATTGGTCTTCTGACTAAATGTATGATGGAGTCGTACTGAATATACTTTCCAATCAATATCAAACCAATTACGATCTCTGTTGCTAAAATCAGGATCTTCTAAAAATTGTGCATCGGTCAATCCACCTGCTTGTTTGGCTAGGTAATTAAATAAGGTAAGTTCTCCTGTAATGGTGGTTTTCTCACTGAGTTTATACCCAAGATGCGCAAAATAATTTCGGCTATTGAATTGGGAATTTGATCGAAACCCGTCGCCTTCTTTATAATTAAAATACGTGTAGTAACTAAATTTCCCAACGGTTCCGCTCAAACTATTAAAGGAAGTGCGTAATCCAAACGAACCTACGGTTTGTCTTGAGATCAGTTCTATGTGCTTATCTGGATTTGGTTTTTTAAACTTGAAATTAATCAGTCCGCCAAACTGTGTTCCATATTGTAACGATGCGGCGCCACGTACCACTTGGATCTCGCTTAAGGCTTCGGCGGGTGGCGTGTAATAACTTTCAGGATATCCTAACACATCGGCACTGATATCATAATTATTCTGACGAATATTAAAATTTGCTGATCGATTCGGGTCTAATCCTCTTCCTCCAATATTCAGCTGTAAACCTGCATCACCATTCTCATAAATATTCAATCCAACCACTTGACTATAGATTTGCCGAGGTGCATTTGCCGCCAAGTTTCCTGTGATTTGATCTATGAGTACAACTTCACTTTTCTTCCCTGCATAAATAGCAGTTCCTTCTACTTTTCTAAGGGATCTTAAAGCAAATATTTTCTCTTTACGCGTACTTAAAACGACTTCAGATAAAGATTCTCCCAAAGGTAGTAAACTGTAGTTTTTTTGAACATTTTCTTGAATGGTAATAAGTTCTTCTACTAATTCATAAGACAATCCAAATACCGTAAGTACGTACGTTCCTTCTTTTACATTTTCAAAAACATACCCACCTTGAGCATCTGTTTTTGTGACTTTATCAGCGCCTTGCAAATAGATTTCTACATCAGATAATGGCGTGTTGGCTTCATCTGTAATGATACCAGAAAGCGTGTATTGTGCGTGTGCGCAAAGTGATATAAATGCAAAAAATACTAAACTATAAACCTTTAATTTCATCGTTGAAGGGTTTGATCCAATGTTTGTGTGTGAATGATTCTTTGATTTCGGCAAGATTTACTGCTGGATCAATATACGTAGTACTTAGCCGCCCGTTAAGCGCTACATACGATTCTACGTAGACCTCAACATTTTGATGTCCTTGTGCTGTAAAATGATCACGCAAATAGTGTGCATATTCCAATATAAAATCGGGTTGAAAACTCATTTGCTTTTCTTGTAGCGGTGTTAGAAAATCGGCGTTATTTACATAAAAACGTTTGCCTGTGACTCCGTCTTTAATCTTAAATTGTGCATAGCCAGACTTTTCCATAAGCATCACGCGCCATGAAAAACGATAGCCTTCTTCGGTCCAAAAAAGTTCGCCTGGATAGAGTGCGTATCGCCATGGCAATAGCAATTGTATACAAAAGAAAATCGCTATAACAGCTAATGAAATTTTGTATTTTTTGATAGAAACGGGTTGCCAAATAGTGGTAGTTTCTAGTAATTGTTTGGGGTATTTTACCGCTTTCGCGAAAGCGTATATCACCTTTTTATGAAGACTTGCATCAAAAAATATAAACGCACTTACGATCATAATGTAAGGAAACATCCCAATGGGAAATAGCACGCGTGTTAATATGTGGAAAATCACAACGGTCACAAAAGCAAAGGTACGGGTGGGTTTCCAAAGTAATAAAAACGGAATGAATAGATCATATCCAGCGCCTATCCAACTAAAGGCGTATTGCACCCATTCTTGACCTAACAAATCTCCAATCAATGGAATATCAAACTTAGAAGGCAACCAGATTTTAAGCGGCATGGCGTTGAGTAGCCAATCACTATTTAATTTGGCAAGACCTGCATATACATACACGATTCCCAACAATAATTTAATACTATCTAGAGTCCATCGGGGGATGTATTGTGTAGCCCTTTTGGATGCTTTTGAAGTACGCTTTCGCGAACCTACTTTGCCGGCAGACAGGAGCGTATCCAGCGAAAAATAATTCCCAGCTGGTAAAAAGATGAGTAAAAAACTAAGTATGGATATAAAATAGTAATGATTGAGATACATCGTTTTATCCATCAATTCTATATACGTAAAGCTCAAAAAGAAGGTAATCATTGCGAGACGGTATTTCCATCCTAGCGTGATCATAATTGCGCTTGCTGCACAGATTCCAAATAATAAGTAAGTCCACTCACCCAAAGGACGTACCCAACTAAAGCCATAAAACGAAAAGTGAAAATCGGGAGCGATGTAAAATTTTTCAATCCATCCATAACTCCAAAATCGAAGGATACTGACAAACATTAACACACCGAAAAACACACGAAAGACCGCTAAAGGAGCGGCCTCTGTGTGGCTATTCAAATATGTTTGTAGGTGTCTATTCATGAGGGGTTAATCTCCGTCTGCATCTGCAAAATCAATGCTGATGCTTAATGCGCTGACCATATCTACTTTTAATAAAGGAACGATACGCTGTACCTCATCATAGGCATTTAAAAAATTGGTAGGTGGATTGTTTTGTAGTTCTTGCTCAAAGTTCCCTAGTTCTTGTACGGACTGTCTCGCCGTGTTAAACTGACTGTTAATAATAGCACTTAAATCGGCACCGTCTTTTATCACATTTAAGGCGTCGAGATAGGTGTTTAAACTTTCGCCTTGAGCGTTTCCATTATAAGCACGACCATTAAAGAAATCTTGGACAGCATCTAGTCCTACTAAAAAGAATTGTTTTGAAAGATTTCCAGCGTACAAGCCTTCTATATTTCCTGACTCTACAGATCCCGAGAATACACCACCTGGGATTCCCATTTTACCAGCTCTTAAATGTCGCTCATAATAAAAGATATAATCGTTTACTAAACGATCTAAAGAGGCTGTAGAAGAAGCGCCGTTGTTACTTACAAACGTATCTCTAAACCCGTTTTGCCATTCAGCTAGTACGGTCGCGGTAAGTGTTTGCATATCTGTGACAAGGTCTTGTAGATATTGTCTGTATTGTGCTCCTTGTCCTCCTGTGTATATAGCAACAATGCTTGCATCATCAGAAGCAATTCCGTATAGCAGATAGTCTAATGCTGGAAAACCTTTGGCTGATCTGTTTGATGATAAATTGAGATCATACGCACCGCTGGTGATATTGTCTTCTATCGTTGTTACGTTGGCTGGGAAGATATTTACGTTCAATCTCAATCCTACCGCTTCTGCAGGTCCAGTTTCAAACATAGACACCCGTTGCCACGTCGTGTAGGCATCTAACCAAGATGCTCTAAGCGTTTCAAGATTTGATTCGTTAGGTTGCGTTGTAAAAAGAATCGTACTGCTTTCTAAAGAGCTTAGTTTTGAAGTAAAATCAATATACCCAGGGATAATGATATTGTCTGCCCAGTTTTCTAATAAGGCTGTTCTATCAAAAGCAGAAGGTATAGGATCAGGTCCTTGATCATCTATTGTGCTATCATCACTTGAACAAGCGTATATAAATAATACCAATGTTAAAATTCCAACTATTTTTTTCATTTATTTTTCTTTTTATTTTTAGTTAGCTTCCTGCTTGTGTCACTGTAAACGTGAAACGATTTGCAATGGTGCTTGACATCTCATTTAAGGTTGCCGGAGTGATATCCCAGAATCCGTTACCAGCTGTCAACTGATCCATAAAACCTTGTACTTCTGTTGCTGAGAAATAGGGTGCATTGGTTTGCGGATTTCTAGTGAATTGTAAGCTGTAGATAAATCCGAATCCTTCTGATAGATCGTGGAAAGCAGTACCTAAATTATTAGTTTCGATTCCATTTTTTCCTTGTTGTAAATAATACACAGCACGTATTCCTACTACTTCAGAAAGTAATTCTCTTAAAATAGCTGCTTGCTGATCTCTAACATCATAATCTTTGGCGACGATGGCAGCACGTCCTAATTTAAAGGCATTGAAAACGTCTTCTGCAATTCCTGCAAAGTCAGGATCACCTTCTACTCTTCCTATATATTTATTTAAGAAGTTATCGTCTAATCCTATGGTTGTATTTGGATTTGCTAAATCTGTAGCGGTTCCATATACATATCCATAAGCTTCATCCCACTTATGCTCCATATCTGTATATGCTTCCCCATCGACAACAACATCATTAGTATTATCGGCTATATTGGTTCCTGCGTCTAGAACAGCGGTTCCTAAGTAATTATTAAGTGCTTGATCTATCATTAAAGCACCGATGAGTCCTTTGTTCACGGCTTGATCGTACTCTAATCCTTTTGAGTTGATATATCGAGTGCTTCCGCCATCTGCTATTTGTCCAGCAACTCCAATAGAAGCTACGGTATTTTCTGCTGGAAAAACTTCTGTGATTTGAGCTGAAATAAGATCTGCGAAATAGGTTTTGATTATTGCAGATGCAGCGCTATTCGTACTAAAATAATCCTGAGAAGCAGCTACCTTCGCTCGTATGTTTTTTGTAGAATTATTAAGTGCATCACTCTCAAAAGGTGAGTTCTCATTCGCATACATATTTAACAGCAATTCTTCAGTTGCTGTATCAAAATCTCTCATAGAGGAGATCAATGCTTCTCCCATCAGAATACGAGTGGTTTGTCCTGAAAAATTTACTGTAGACACCCCTTCTCTTTCAAAAGAATAGGTTGTAGGAACTTCTATCGTTACTTGTGAACCTGGTGGATCTATGATAGCTCCATCGTCATCATTACTACACGAAGTAAATGCTAATATTGCAATGGATAAGGTAGAAAATAGGATTTTTTTCATGTTTATTTAGACTTAATATAAATAGTTTTTTGTTTTCGATGACAAAAATAATACAGAGAATTGATTCTGCAAAGTTTATTTAGATTAAATTTAAATAAGATATATTATCTTTTAGTTATGAGATGTTTAAATTAAGTTACATCTGACTTTGTAGTTGAGTTCGTACAGATCTAGCCCAAGTTTCTAGCAGTTCTTTTTCCTCCTGAGATAAATTTCCGTGAATGAGTGTATAGGATTCTAATGGCATTTCGCCTTCTTCTACCTCTTCTATAAGCTCATCTAGTTTGTGATCTTTCTTTTTTAAAGAATAGCTTTCCCATTTTGCAAAATCAAGGTGCTTTTTACCATCTTCTATATGTTCATCAATAAAAAAGGTAAGTGGAGCTACTTCTGCATACCAAGGGTATACTGTGCTATTACTATGACAGTCGTAACAATTATTTTTAAGAATTGCTTTTACTTCTTCAGATGGTTTTGTTTCTGCTTCAAAAGCAGCAATATCTGAGTAATCTCCTAGATTTTTTTCTGGTCTGATAAACTGAATAATAACCAATGCGATAAGTGCTACAACAGCAACAATTTTTAAAACTTTACGGATCATAATATTTTTATATACCGCAAAAATAAAAATATAAACACGTATTCACAATACTTATTTTTAATTATTCTAAATAAAAGAAATACGTCACAAATCAAAAATACACGTTAAAACATTCCAAAACGTCTAGTTGTATAACTGAAATATTATGTAGACTTTTATAAGAATGAAAATAGTAGACATCATACAAAATTGGTCAGGGTATTTCACTTATCCTATCTATGATAAAAAAGGGAATATATCTGAGGAGGAGGAGGAACGCGTACGTTTTCAAATGTCTATAAATCTGCATCATGGAACATTTACTGGGACTGCTACAGATGAAGAATCTAAACATCTTTTTGATAAACCTGCTTTTATAAAAGGGTTTATAGAAAAAAATCTAATTAGTTTTACGATACAGTATCCTTGTCATTATTACATAAACGAACAAGGAAAACTTACTATTGATCCTCAGGAAAAACATCCAGAAATACGATATACAGGTTTTTTTAATGAAACAGAAGACGAAATTATAGGGAAATGGGAAATGGGCGAATCGCCAGGTGAAGGAGATTGGGGTGAATTTGAATTAAAAAAAGGATGATGGAAGACTTTATAATAGACCATTTAGATCATGTGGCAATACGCGTAAAAGACATAGAAGTATCTGCGTCTTGGTATGAGAAGACTCTAGGACTCAAACGCAAAATAGTGCCTGAATGGGGAGCCTATCCTATTTTTCTTTTAGCGGGCAAAGCAGGAGTTGCCCTATTCCCTGCAACGATAGAGGATCCTATGGTAGATCCTACTTCAAAAAATAGTAAGATAGACCACTTTGCTTTTCACGTAAGTGCAGAAAATTTTATAAAAGCAAGAAAGAAATACGAAGCTTTACAATTGGACTACATCTTTACAGATCATCACTACTTTCATTCCATATACACCAAAGATCCTGATGGACATACAGTAGAGCTGACTACGATTGTTGTAGATGCAACTGCATTTTATACCTAAAAATACTTGTGCCTTCTTAAAACAGGACAATCTTATGCATCAAAAAAGCCCTCTTAAAAGAAGGCCTTTCTAATACAAATTTCAACATGTTTCTTTTTAGAGACATCAGGGACTTTCGATGTTTACTTTATGTTTCATCTTGAAATAGGTCTTCTATCAAAAACAACGAACGTTTGTTCTTTTTTTATTGTCTACTCTTATCTATATAGAATCAAAGAACATACCACAAGTAATTATAAAGTTGATAGTTCCTGTCGCTATTGCTCAAATTATTATGACAACATATAAAAACAAACATCATTTATCTTATATTCATACAAGAATTAATTACATATTCAAATGATCTCTATTATATAAAAAATAAAAATGTCCCCCTTTATCAAAACAGTATCGTCTTACTCATGAACAATCTTAAAAACAACTAGTATGAAAGAATTTATGATGATTTTTGTAGGAGCCGATTATGCCGACCTTGGTTTATCGCCAGAAGAATTACAAAGCCGCATGGGAAAATGGTTTTCTTGGGGTGATAAAATGGAAAAAGCAGGCGTTTTACGTGGAGGAAATGCATTAACTCCTGATATACGTAGAGTTTCTGGAGAACACAGAACAGTCACAGATCTTACCTCTGCTGAGGTAAAAGAAATTGTAGGGGGTTATTATATCGTCGAAGCAAAAGATATGGATCATGTGCAAGAGATCGCACAAGACTTTCCCGATTATGACTTGGGTGGTACTGTAGAAATACGCGAAATCATGGTCTTTGACGAATAAAAGATGAACTCTCAGACCTTAAAATCGACCTAAGGGTCAAGGTATAAAGCCTTATATCCCGCTACAAAAGCGG
Source organism: uncultured Dokdonia sp. (assembly GCF_937910895.1). Classification (GTDB taxonomy): domain Bacteria; phylum Bacteroidota; class Bacteroidia; order Flavobacteriales; family Flavobacteriaceae; genus Dokdonia. The sequence continues at coordinate 80,200 of NZ_CALEMI010000040.1, forward strand.
GATTAGTTCAACTAGCCATTTTAAATTTATTGCTTCGCAATTCTTTAAAACAGCGTTTCACTAATAATTATGGAACCAAAACTTATAGACCATCTTTTCAGGCACCACTACGGAAAGATGGTCTCTGTTTTGGTCCGTATTTTTGGATTAGCACATTTAGAAACCATTGAAGATGCCATACAAGATACCTTTATAAAAGCCACTATCTCTTGGAAGAATACGCCTCCAGAACATCCTGAAGCTTGGCTCACACAAGCGGCTAAAAATAGAGTTTTAGATCTATTTAGAAAATTAAAAGCAGCCCACAAAAGAGTTCCTAATCTGACTACAGGAACAGAAACTATTGCTATCCAAGAACTATTTTTAGATACTGAGATTGAAGACAGTCAGTTACGTATGATCTTTACAGCCTGTCACCCTCGTCTCAATCCAAAAGACCGGATCTCATTTGCATTAAAAACAGTCTCTGGTTTTAGTCATAAAGAAATTGCTGCAGCTTTGTTGACCAAAGAAGAAACGATTAAAAAGAGATTAAGTCGTGCAAGAACCGTCATTCAAAGAGAAGGGGTTTCTTTTAAAATTCCACAGGGCAAAGCGCTGTCCAATCGATTAAACAGTGTGATGGAAGTCCTCTATCTCATCTTTAATGAAGGATTCCATTCTACCAAAAAAGAGTTACTAATACGCAAAGAATTGTGCGCCGAAGCTATGCGTTTGTGTCAGCTATTACTCACACATAAAAGCACACAAACCCCAAAAGTGTATGCGCTATTTGCTGTGATGTGTTTTCACGCCGCGCGTATAGACTCCAAAACAAATCACGATAATGAGCTCATGGATTTACGCCATCAAAATAGATCTTTATGGTATTTTCCATTAGTTGCATTAGGAAATACTGCCATGCATAAAGCTGTTGAGGGAGCTGATTTTTCTTCGTATCATTATGAAGCTGCGATTGCTGCAGAACATCTTAAAGCGTCCTCTTTCGAAAAAACAAATTGGAAAGCTATTCTAAAATGGTATCAGCACCTATATGAGTTGGAACCTATGTCTATATATATTCTCAATATGGCGGTTGTTCAATTACAAGATAAACGCTTTCGCGAAAGCTACCAACTTCTACAACAATTAGTCCCTGAAACTTTAGGACAACGTAGATACCTTTACTACGCAACACTGTCGGATTATTATCTCACACAAGAAGAGTATCCAAACGCCATAAAATATATTGATCTTGCGCTAGATCTGGTAACTAACTTACAAGAAAAAAAGTATTTAGAAAAGAAGAGGGTCGCGATGATTCTTTAAACCATCTACCTCATCCTTAAGTGTTTTTTCTGCCCAAATCATTGCTTCTTCTAACCCATTATTGAATAACTGAAAAGGTTTTCTACAAAAGATTTGCTCTATAGCGGTTGTAGAGGGATCTGTACCCGTTGGGACAACAATAGAAAGCGCTTTTAAAGTGTTAATTTTATGTAGATATTCGTAATCTGTAGGCACTACAGAGTACGAGTGTACACGATGAGAAATATAAACCCAATGCCGATTTTTCAAAACCAATAATCCCTTAAAGAGTAGCGATGCCGCCGAAGCATAAGAAAGATTAACACCTTCATGTACCTCTACAACAGCGATATTCTTGTTGTAAATATAAATAGTTGCAATCTTACTAGTGATTCGATTCGTAAGTTGGAATCTATCACTTAAATGATGAGGGCTTGAGGACTTCATTGATTAGCAATATAGTTTTTTTATTCTAATTTACAATTCCCAAAACAGAAACCTACTGATTCTATAGTTTTATATAATTATAAAATAATAAAACCCTGTGAAAGATCATTCACAGGGTTTTATTATAGTCAACTTGATATGTTTATTTGGTAGCTTCTTAGAGTACTATTTCTTAATAATTTGTTTTACAACACCACCTCTATTTTTAGATTTTATTTGAAGAAAATATACTCCCTTTGCATAATTTTCAAGTGATACCAATGTTTCAAGAAATGAATCTTTGAGGTCTATTACTTTAAGTACACGCCCCCTCATGTCTGTAAGAATAGCACTGCTTAATTCTATATTTCCTCGATTTTCAATAGTAAACAGATTTGTTGTTGGGTTTGGATATATAGCTATTTCTTTAGCAAGTAGATTATCTTCTATACTGAGAGGTTCTTCAATAGTTACAATGAATGCACGTTCCTCACTTATATTACCTGAAGTATCTGTTACACTCATTACAACATTAGCAGTGTCTCCTATAGTAAATACAGTTCCGGGTAAAGGGTTCTGATTAATAATAATATCAATAATACAGTTATCGGAAGCCGAAACTAATGATGTAAAGTCTTCTAGTATATACGTAGTTTCTCCTATCTCTGTGTTGACAATCATATCACTAGGTAAGTCAATAATAACCGGTTCTATAGTATCTACGACAGTTACTATAGCCTCACAGACACCTGTTTCACCTCCATCAATTACGGTAACTGTAACGACTACTTCTCCTAAATCATCACAAGTAAATGTAGAGATATCTATACTTGCTTCTCCTATCATTTCTACTAATAAATCTTCTGCAGAAATAGACGCCACACCTGAATTATCTAACGCAACAGTAATATCGGTACATTCAATCTCCAATGGTGGCAAAAATGGCTCTCTTGAAAATAAAATTTGAACACTACTTGAAGGTAAACCACATCCGTTGTCTGCATTATCCTCAAAAATTAATATAAATTCCGAGTCATCCAAACTATCAAATTCACCACCTTCAGAGATAGGGTCTAAAACAACATCAAATACACTACATTGGGATGTTGTCACTTGTCTTCCTGAAAAAGTTACATTATTGGTACACTTATCAAACGCCATGATATATGGCGTATCAACACCAAAATCATTATAATCTGCCTCAAAAGATCGCTCGTTAATATCTAAAGGTTCTGACGGGTCAGAAGGATTTATATCTAAAAGTTCTATAGGCTCATCTGTAGGACTAAAATATTGATCACTAAAAGCACCTGGGGTTAATTGTTGTATATAATAAGGTCCTGTAAATAAACTAGGCACTATATCCGGAGCACATGACTCCTCTACAGTTATTGTAAATATACAAGTCTCACTCATATTACCTGAAGCATCAACAGCACTGATTTCAACACCTATAGTATCTCCAATTGTGTATGGCGTACCTATTGCAGGGAACTGTTCAAATGTAACTGTACAGTTATCATCAAAAAGCAAAGACCCAGAAGAATTAGGATTCTGAGAAGTATAATCTTCTAGAATATATATTCCATCTTCGTAATCTGCACTTACTACAGTATCATTAAAACAACTTAACAATAAAGGAACTGTAGTATCTACTACGGTTACTGTTGCCTCACATTCACCTATAAGCTGCCCATCAATTACGGTTACTGTAACAACAACTTCTCCTAGATCATTACACGTAAAAGTAGAAATATCGATACTTGCCTCTCCTATAGTTTCTACTAAAACATCACTCGAAGAAATAGACGCGATACCCTCTTCGTTTAATTCTACTGTAATATCTTGACACGTAATTTCCAATGTAGGTACAATGGGTTCTCTTGAAAATAAAATCTGAACAATTTGTGATGAACTACCACAACCATTACTTGCATTATCTTCAAAAACTAATATAAATTCAGAATCGTCATTAGGATCAAACTCCCCTCCTTCTGACACAGAATCCAAAATAACATTACTTGCACTACATAAAGAAGTTGTCTCTTGTTCACCAAAAAAAGTAACATTATTCGTACAGAGGTCAAAGTCTATTACATAGGTTATGTCAACACCAAAATTATAATAATCTGCTTCAAAAGAACGCTGACGGACTCCTAAAGGCTCAGGTGGATTACCACTTGTCATGGTCTCAGAAAGCGCTATAGGCTCGTTTATGGGACTAAAATATTGATCACTAAAAACACCTGGATTTAATTGTAATATATAATATTCTCCTGTAAACAAACCAGTCGCTATATCTGGACCACAAGATTCTTCTACAGTAATTGTAAATATACAAGCGTCGCTCATATTACCTGAAGCATCTGTAGCTGTAATTACCATATCAATGGTTTCTCCAACTGTATAGGATGTACCAATGGGCGGAAACTGTTCTATTATCAATGGGCCACAATTATTTATGAATCTAGGTGTTAGTAGACCATTATTGTAATAGGGAGAAGAAACTGCTCTAAAATCTTCTAATATATAAACTCCATCTTCAAAATCGACTTGTACTGAAAAATCATCAAAACATCTGCTTACTAAAGGAGCAATAGTATCTATTACGGTTACTGTTGCCTCACACTCGCCTATGAGTTCTCCGTCAAGTACAGTAACTGTAATGACTACTTCTCCTAGATCATTACACGTAAATGTAGAGATATCTATACTTGCTTCTCCTAGAGTTTCTACTAAGATATCTCCTGGAGAAACAGATGCGGTGCCATTTTCATTTAATTCTACGGTAATGTCTTGACACGTAATTTCCAATGTAGGTACAATAGGTTCTCTTGAAAATAAAATTTGAACAGATCGTGATACTCTACCACACCCGCTTTCTATATGATCTTCAAAAACTAATATAAATTCAGAGTCATCGGTAGGATCAAACTCCCCACCTTCTGATTCTGGGCCTATTAGTACAGGAGCAATACAATTTGCATCTGTAACTTCTATATCTGAAAAAGTGACATTACCCGTACAGGTATCAAACTCCATGATATACGTAAAATCTTCATTTAAAGTCCCTACATATTCTGCATTAAAGGATCGCTGATTAATCTCCAAAGGTTCTGATGGCTCATAAGGAGTGGGAACTGTCATTACCTCAGACAGTTCAATAGGCGTATCAACAGGACTAAAATATTGATCACTATAAGCTCCTGGTATTAATTGAAGTATGTAATATTCTCCTGTAAATAAACCAGGTGCTATCTCAGGACCACAAGGTTCTTCTACAGTAACTGTAAATGTGCAAGCCTCACTCACATTGCCAGAATCATCCGTAGCCGTAATCACGATATCAATAGTTTCTCCAGCGGTATATGAGGTACCAATAGGCGGAGATTGTTCTTTAGTTAGTGTAGTACAATTATCACTAAAAACAGGAACACCTGTAAAATCTTCTAATATATATACCGTCTCACCAACATCCACCCCGACTGCAAAATCATCAACACAAGTGATCAATTGAGGATTCATAGTGTCTACTACAGTCACTATTGCCGAACAACTTCCAAGTTGTTCTCCTTGAGTTACAGAAACTGTCACTACTACTTCACCAATATCTTCACAGGTAAAAGTAGTGACATCTATAGCTGCCACTTCTGGGGTTTCTACTAGGATGTCTTCTGGAGAAATAGAAGCCAAACCCTCTTCACTCAATTCTACTGTAATATCTTGACACGTAATTTCCAATGGTGCTAGAATAGTTACTGTAGAACTACACGAACTAACATGACCATCACCATCTGTAACTGTTATTGTTACGGTATTTTCCCCTACATCATCACAAGTTAATATCGGTGGATTTATATCGTAGGTTAAAGGTATTGTACAGTCACTTGTAGATATCTCTTCTACAAAATGAAAATCTTTTATGTTTGTTTGAAGGTTTTCAAAAATTAAGACTTCAATTTCATAATCATCGCCATTTAGATCTATTAAATAGATTCTTTTACATAATTCTCCTGACGATAAAATACATTTACCATCACCCACATATTCCATTGCTTGAGTAGTACAAGAAATTGCAGGGATAAATTCAAATATAACATTTGGAATAGCAGTCGCTATTGGAATTTCTATTATTTGAGCTGGGGAACCTCCTACACCTACTAATAATCTATTTTCATCCTTATCAAAAGTAAGACTAGGATCACCTCCTTGAAGTGTATTAATAGACGAAGCATCTACAAAAGGGCTCATCACTAATGTAACTAAATCAAACTTATTAATCTCTCCATCTAAATACAGGAAGTAAAGATTTCCTTGATTGTCAAATGTCATTTTTATGGGAGAGTTCTCTCCCGTAGCAGAGGTCGGGTATAGTAGAAGTTGAAGAATTGGTTCTGGATCATTCAAATCTAAAGTATAAAGACCTCTAAAATCTATTAATCCTCCTAAAAAATATGCGATTTGGGTCGTTGGATCAATAGCTATTGAAAACATAGAATCATAACTCAACCCTAAATTACTAAAATATGTATCATCTAAAACAAGATCATTATTTTCTGACTCAAAATAATAGCGATCTATACCACCAGGATTATCTGCAGTTAAAGCATACAAAAAACCATTATTAGTCCCTCCAAGTAGTTGTTCTGGTTGTAACTGGACTTCACATGAGTCATCTAGAGCTATTGTAATATCTTGACATTGTATCGTACAATCTGGATTTGTTACATCAGAGGTAAGTACCTGTTTGGAAGAAGTCTCATTGCTTGTTAAGTTATCACTTCCATAACTAGTTGTCATAGTTAAAAAAAAACAAAAAAATAATAGGGTGTATTTTTTTATCATTATATATTCTTTTTGAGTGTTGAGAAAAATCCTTTCATTCATCTACAAACTATAATCATAGTAAATATCTTAGAAGATAAACTTCAAAAAAAGGGAGGGGAAGTATAATTTTATACTCGTAAAAATACAACAATTTTTTTTTACAAATTCATTCCCCAGTTTGCTTACTTTTTTATCTTTAGTCGTTTTCTAAGGCAACAGGATCACGAGAAATGGTTATAGGGAATTAAGTTTTACTTTCTGGAGAATATAATACTTGTTTTCATCTAATGATTTTAAAAAACAGAAATCAAATTACTTAGATTTTTAAGTAGTGGTTACTCCCCTATTCGCTTCCTTCTCTTTTTCTCTTTGGGAGCTTCTTCACTTTGCGTTGAACTTATAGTTGATGTTGGAACTGGAGTTGATGTTGGCGTCAACGTGCTATACTTATCAATCACACGATCTACACAGTTAATACCATCAATCGCAGCAGAAATAATCCCACCAGCATATCCAGCACCTTCACCACAAGGATACAACCCTTGCACTTCGACATGCTCTAAAGTAATATCATCGCGAGGAATAGAGACTGGAGAAGATGTTCTACTTTCTGGGGCATGTATGACAGCATCATTGGTTAGATATCCTTTCATTTTTCTACCAAAAGCGACAAACGCTTTCTTAAGACGCTTTGCAATTAATGGAGGTAATACCTTATTCAAATCAACAGAAACAATACCGGGTTGATAGGAGGTTTTGGGGAAATCTTTGGAGACACGCCCTTCTACAAAATCACGCATCCGTTGTGCAGGAACAGCTTGTGTTTTTCCTGCTGCTTCCCAACAATCATGCTCTACCATTTTTTGAAAATCCAGACACACAAACGGATCTCCTTCTTTGTAATTAGGTAAATCTTCAGGCGTGACACTTACAACAATCCCAGAGTTTGAATACGGATTATCACGTTTGGAAGGACTCCAACCATTCGTCACTACCTCTTCTTGTGCTGTGGCACATGGTGCTATAATCCCGCCTGGACACATACAAAAAGAATATACACCCATCCCGTCTACTTGTTGTACTAAGCTGTAAGAAGCTGGTGGCAAATAGGGATTATCGTTATCGCCATGGTATTGAATCTCATCTATTAATGCTTGTTGATGCTCAATACGCACACCTATTGCAAAAGGTTTTGCTTCTATTTTGACGTTCCGTTTGTTTAATAAATAAAAAATATCCCGCGCGCTATGTCCTGTTGCCAAAATCACGTTATCAAAAGGCAACCAATCTCCATCATTAATCTGAATTTCTTTGATCTGATTTTCTATTATTTTAATGTCCGTAAGCTTACTCCCAAAACAAACTTCACCGCCTGCTTCTATAATTGCTTCTCGCATCGCAGTAATAATACTAGGTAACTTATTAGTTCCAATATGCGGATGTGCATCTACCAAAATATCTTCGACAGCACCAAAATGTACAAACCACTCCAGTGCCTTTAAGACATTGCCTCGTTTTTTAGAACGGGTATATAACTTTCCATCCGAGTAGGTGCCTGCACCGCCCTCGCCAAAACAATAATTAGAATCTTCATTAACGATATGTTCTTTATTGATCGCGGCAAGATCCCGACGGCGTGCGCGTACATCTTTTCCTCGTTCAAATATAATGGGTTTCAGTCCGCCTTCTACGGCACGTAACGCGGCATACAATCCCGCAGGTCCAGCACCTATAATTGCTACTACTGGCGCATTGTGTACTTTTTGTGGTACAAACGAGGGAATGGATTCCCGTGCTTCGTCATGCTTCCAAAACTCAATCTGTAAGGATACACGCACTGGTGATTTACGTGCATCAATGCTTCGTTTGCGGATATCCCATTCTCGTACATCCTCTGCTCTTAATCTCGCTTTCGCGAAAGCTTTCTCAGCAACATAATCATCATCTTCAGCTTGGTGCGGTAAGACATTTATTTGAACGAGTGTGCTCATGGGATGGTTGTTGAATCTGTTAATTCGTTATTCGTTATTCGTTATTCGTTATTCGTTATTCGTTATTCGTTATTCGTTATTCAAAATAGAGTACTACTCTATTTTGAATGTTCACTATGTTATATTTTAACCAGATTATCTAAATGACTACTCTATTTATACGCTTTCGCGAAAGCAGAAATCGTAATCATTCAGTCATCTCGACAAAAGGAGAGATCACACAAGTAGCTTCTGTGATGCTCACTGTCATGCGATTTCTCGTCACTCGTTCCTCGCTCTGTCGAAATGACTACTCCATTTATACACTACTTCGACAGGCTCAGCATGACATTTCGCGAAAGCGATCTCAATAACTATACGCTATATTCTCTTTATTTCAATCTCTCCATCAACACATCCAATGTCACTGTCTCCTGCTCTCCTTCTACCATGTCTTTTACCGTAAATGTATTATCTTTCATTTCTTCTTCTCCTGCTAAAATTACAAACGGAATCTCTCGACGATTGGCGTGTGTCATCTGCTTTTTCATCTGTTTCCCTGAAGTTACTTTATCAGGATACAGTTCTGCAACAATTCCTTGCGCCCGAAGACTTTTAATCGCTTTCATCGCATACAAAGCTTCTTTTTCTCCAAAGTTGATAAACAACACTTTGGTGCCTTCTAGGGTTTCTTTTGGAAATAAATTGAGTTCTTCAATGACCAGTGCAATCCGATCGAGTCCGAACGAAATTCCTACGCCACTCACATTTGGGAGTCCAAAAATTCCTGTAAGATCCGCATAGCGACCACCGCCACCAATACTTCCCATATCCACACCTTCGGGAGCGGCTACTTCAAAAATAGCGCCTGTGTAGTAATTAAGTCCGCGGGCAAGTGTCACATCTAGTTGTAGCTTAGCACTTTCTAGTCCAAGATTTTCTATCGCTTTGTTGATGAACGTTAACTCCTCAATCCCTTGCATTCCTGTTTCAGAGTTTGCAAGCAAGATTTGTAATGTTTCTAACTGATCGCCAAAACTTCCATTAAGTGTAAAAAGTGGCGCTACGGTATTAATAGCTTCTTGCGTGATGCCTTTGGCAAGCATTTCTTTAGTCACGCCGTCTTCGCCTATCTTATCTAACTTGTCTAAAGCAACGGTAAAATCTATGAGCTTATCACTCGCGCCAATCACTTCAGCAATGCCTGAAAGGATTTTGCGGTTGTTCATTTTGATGGTGACTCCTTCTAGTTTCAACGCAGTAAAAACGGCATCATATAACTGTACAAATTCTACTTCTTGCCATAAAGAATCACTTCCCACCACATCGGCATCACACTGATAAAATTCTCTAAAACGCCCTTTCTGCGGACGGTCTGCTCTCCAGACGGGTTGCATTTGGTAGCGCTTAAAAGGAAATTCTATGTCGTTTTGGTGTTGTACTACGTAACGGGCAAAAGGCACGGTAAGGTCGTAACGTAATGCTTTTTCTGAGATTTGTGGAGTAAGTGCGGTTGAGTCCGCTTTCGCGAAAGCGTCATCCTTCACCTTCCCTAAATAATCTCCACTGTTTAAAATTTTAAAAATCAATCGGTCTCCTTCTTCCCCATATTTTCCCATGAGGGTACTACTATTTTCAAAACTAGGGGTCTCAATTGGTTGAAATCCATAACGCTGAAACTGCGTACGAATGGTATTCATAATATAGGCCCGTTTTGCCACCTCTACAGGTGAAAAATCACGAGTTCCTTTAGGTATCGAAGGTTTTTGTGCCATTTCTTTTAGTCGTTAGCTTTTAGTCGTTAGCGCTTTTGCTATTCAAAATAGCATTCTATTTAAATATAGCCTCTTTAAGCGTAAGCGTCTGCAAATATCTTAAAAATTGAGGGTATGAAATAATTAATTGGAAAGTTTGGTAACTTTTTTACAAGTCGATAGTCTTATCACAAACAACTATCAAAATTTGTATAGATGAAAAGAGTATTATTTGTTGTTTTAGTAAGCTTAATCAATCTCATTTCTTATGGTCAAAATGCGACGGGAGATTGGTATGGAAATTTAGAAGTACAGCCTGGCATGGTGCTTCCGCTGGTGTTTCATATCACCGAAGCAGATGGCACATATAGTGGCACTTTAGATAGTCCAGACCAAAAAGCATTTGGAATTCCAATCACAACCGTCACCTACACAGATGCAAATCTACAGGTAGAAATTACAAATATGGGCGTTAAGTACACTGGTACTGTAAAAAGTGATACTCTAGTTGAAGGTACTTTTACGCAAGGTCCACTTACTATCCCGTTACAACTCACACGTGAAGCAATAGCTGTAGAAGCACCAAATAGACCTCAAGAGCCTCAAGCTCCTTTTCCTTATACTGTACAAGAAGTTACCTTTGAAAATAAAGCGGCCAATGCTATTTTTTCAGGAACAATCACGCTTCCTAAAGTTGTTTTTAAAGGAAAAAAGAAATTACCTGCCGTTATTTTAATTTCTGGTTCTGGTCCCCAGGATCGTAATGAAGAATTATTAGGTCATAAACCTTTTCTTGTGATTGCGGACTATTTGACGCGAAATGGTATTGCTGTACTGCGATATGATGATAGAGGAACTGCAAAATCTACAGGAAAATTTACAGGAGCGACCAGCGCTGATTTTGCGACAGATGCACAAGCTGCTTTTGATTTTCTAAAAACCCATCCCGATATAGATGCTTCAAAAATAGGATTTGCAGGCCATAGTGAAGGTGGATTGATCGCTCCTATGGTTGCAGCAACCAATAAAGAAGTAGCGTTTATTGCACTTATCGCTGGTGTAGGACAACCAGGCGATGAGTTACTTATGGATCAAGGATACTTAATTGGTAAAGCACAAGGGCTTGATGACGAGATGCTACGTAAAAATCGTATTGCTCAAGAGACCATGTTTAACATCGTCAAAGAAAATTATGGGGATACTGAAAAAATCAAAACAGCACTTACCGCATATTTAGAAAACGCATTAGATCAGAATCCTGAAATGATTCCAGAAGGATCTACCAAGGAGAATCTTATGAAGAGAGAAATAAATACACTTGTATCTGATTGGTTTCAGTATCTCATCATTACGGATCCAAGACCTACCTTAGAAAAGGTAACCTGTCCCGTGTTGGCAATTAACGGATCATTAGATTTGCAGGTGCCTTCAAAGAAAAACCTTGATAATATTGAAGAATCTGTTAAAAAAGGTGGAAATACAGATGTCACTATTGTAGAATTCCCTAATTTGAACCATCTCTTTCAAACAACCACTACTGGTAGTCCTTCTGAGTATGCACTACTAGAAGAAACATTTTCTCCAGATGCTTTGAAGGTACTTAGTGATTGGATTATAAAAAAGACTAAATAAACAACCCATTATGTTTTCACTCTTTAGAGAAAATCTTCGTATTGCATCTGATAGTATTAAAAGTCAACTACTCAGAACTATCCTAACGGTTCTCATTATTGCCATAGGTATCACAGCACTTGTGGGTATTCTCACTTTTCTAAAAGCTTTTGAAAACACACTTACTAACGATTTTGCATCTATAGGGAGTAATACAATGACGATACAACGGTATGAGTTTACAAATCAACGTAGAGGGGAACGTAAGATCATCAATCCTGTGATTGGCTATCGCGATGTAAAAGAGTTCACCGAATCCTTCTCATATCCTACAGCACAGACAGCTGTTTCCTTTACAGGAACCCGTACTGCAGAAGTAAAATATGAAAATGATAAAACAGATCCTGAAGTTACTGTTCTTGGGGTGAATGAAAATTTCTTGCAAAATTCGGGTCTTAAATTAGACAAAGGACGCAACTTTACTCCATTTGATATCAGCAATAATACTAGAGTCTGTGTACTGGGAAGTGATTTTTATAAAAATCTTTTTAAAGATGATAATCCTATTGGAAAAACGATTAGTATACGGGGTACCAAATTTAATGTGATTGCCATCCTTGAAGAAAAAGGATCTACGTTTGGGAATAATCAAGATTTACGAGTTCTTATCCCTATACAGGTAGCACGCACTATGTTTACACAACCTAGTATTAATTATAGCGTAAGTATCATGGTAGATGATCCAGAATATCTAGATAGTGCAGAAGAAGAAGCGATACTTACCTTTAGAAATATACGTAAGCTATCCCCTGTGCAGCCCAACAATTTTGGAATAGGACGTAGTGATGACCTTGTCAATCAAATTGCGGAAATTACTGGATTTTTAAGTGTTGCAGCTTGGGCAATTAGTTTGATTACTATTTTTGGTTCTTGTATCGCACTCGTCAATATTATGTTGGTATCTGTAACAGAACGTACACGTGAAATAGGGGTTAGAAAAGCTTTAGGCGCAAAAAGATCTACCATCGCTTTTCAATTTTTATATGAAGCTATTATTGTAGGACAGTATGGCGGTTTATTGGGAATTGCCCTAGGTGTAGGTATAGGCGCTTTGATTGCTAAGTTATCAGGATTTGTTTTTACAATCCCGTGGAGTGCTATTCTTGCAGCCACGACAATTACCTTTTTTATAGCGATTATATCTGGTTTATTTCCTGCACTTAAAGCAGCAAAACTTGATCCTATTGAGTCGTTGAGGTATGAGTAATAAATAAAATTACTCCTTAATATCTACAAAACGAGAAAACCAAGTATACAAATCTCCTTTAGTAATGACAGCACCTTCTTGGATTAATTTAAATTTATCTGCATTTGGTTGATCACTATAATCCTTACTTGCACTCATAAACACAACTACATCATCTGCTAAGTTTTGTTGCAACCATTGATATCCTTCTTTTGTTGTGATATCGATATCTTCTTTATTAATCTTAACAGCGATCAACGTCATTTTATCTTCTCTTAAGTTAAAAAGATGCATTTGATTGGGAGAAATATGTTCTAGATACTTTGCCTTTGTCAATACATTTTCCCAAACAAGATCAGAAAAGATATCAATCTCTTCTTCGGCGACGTGAGGTTTAGTGATTTTGATTTCTTGCCATTCATCTGCAGTAATGGACTGTGTTGCTAAAAAATTAATGAACTCTTGGTGAAGTTCTTCTAGTTGTTCTTTGGTAAGTCGAGCGTATTGCATGCTATACTTTTTATTTCTGAGTACGCTTTCGCGAAAGCATACAATTTATTCTAATAAACGATGACACTTATGTCTATAAAAAAACCGCTTTCATTGGCTGAAAGCGGTTTTAAAATTATGTATTTCCAATTATGCTTCGGCAATTACGTCAAATGCAAATGGTACAACAACATCTCTATGAAAACGAATAGATGCTTCATAGCTCCCTAAACGTTTGATGTTATTACCAGGAATTGTTATAAATTTTCTCTCAATAGAAACACCAGCTTTTTCTAAAGCGTTTGCTAGGTCTGCATTGTTTACAGATCCAAAAAGCTTATCTCCATCTCCAGTTTTAGAACTAATCTTAATTTCTAAATCTTTCAATTTATCTGCTTCTTTTTGAGCTTCATCAATAACTTTTTGATCTTTATAAGCTCTCTGCTTTAAGTTCTCTGCGAGTACTTTTCTAGCAGATGGTGTAGCAAGTACTGCTGCGCCTTGTGGAATAAGGAAGTTTCTTCCATATCCATTTTTCACACTTACGATATCGTCTGCAAATCCTAGATTCTCAACGTCTCTTTTTAATATAAGTTCCATGAATGTCTAGTTTTTATTTGTATAAGTCAGTCACATAAGGCATAAGAGCCAAGTGGCGTGCGCGTTTTACAGCGACACTAACTTTACGTTGATATTTTAATGATGTTCCTGTAAGACGACGTGGTAACAATTTACCTTGCTCATTTACAAAAGACAATAACCAATCTGCATCTTTATAATCAATGTATTTAATACCTGATTTTTTAAAACGACAGTATTTTTTTGCCTTATTCGTCTCAATATTTAAAGGCGTGAGATATCTGATATCTCCGTCTTTTTTTCCTTTTGCTTGTTGTTCGATAGAAGATGCCATAATTACGCTTGTTTTTTGTTTCTAGCTACTCTCTTTTCTGCCCAAGCAACTGCGTGCTTGTCTAACTTAACAGTAAGATAACGCATTACACGCTCATCTCTACGGAATGTAAGTTCGTATTCAGAGATTGCCTCTCCTGGTACGGTAAATTCAAATAAGTGATAGAAACCACTTTTTTTGTTTTGGATAGGATAAGCAAGCTTTTTAAGCCCCCAGTCCTCTTTGTTAACCATCTTAGCACCCTTGCCTTTAAGAAAATCTTCGTACTTCTTAACTGTTTCCTTTATCTGCTCATCAGATAAAACGGGATTCAAGATGAAAACAGTTTCATAATGATTCATATACGTATGAGTTTAATTTAAAAATGTGTGCAAAATTAAGTATAGTTATTGGTTTAGCAAAGCATATATTAACAAATATGAAGATTAATTAACTATTTTTAGTTAACACGCCATAAAAGCTGATATAACCATCAGAATTTTAAATTATTATACGTCTATACACCTCGTTATTGCAAACACAAAGAGTCGATAAAAAACATAAAAATCCGACGAAATTCACTTTTTAATTGGTGTTTCCTTTTTTTTTGAGTATTATTGTATCACTTAACCTATTTAAATTAAAGACTGTGGAAGGAGTAATTCTAGATTGCGCTGTTGTTGACGACTCGAGTCTACAACGCCTTGCGATCGTAAAAATGATCAGTGATCACCCTAATTTACGACTCGTAGCCGAATACAATAATGCCATAGAGACAAAAAATGGTTTGCTTGAAACAAAAGTAGATCTTATTTTTCTTGATATCGAAATGCCTATTTTATCTGGATTTGACTTGCTTGATGACCTTATCCACAAGCCTCAAATTATATTTGTTACTGGTAAAACAAAGTATGCTTACAAAGCATTTAATTATAATGCCATTGATTATTTACGTAAACCTATCACAAAAGATAGATTTACAAATGCAGTTTATAAAGCTATAAGCTTATATAAACTAAAAACAGAAGGTGCTGTAGATGATGACGATTACATCTTTGTAAAGAGTAATCTAAAGAAGAAAAAAGTAATGCTTAATGAGTTAAAATACATAACCGCATTAGGTGATTACGTAAAACTTGTTACAGTCCACGACCCTATTGTAGTTCTTGCTACTATGAAATCCTTTGTAGCGCAATTACCGCCAGAGCGTTTTATGCGTATTCATAAATCGTACATTATCAACATTGATAAAGTAGATAAATACAACAGTAGAAATATAGAGATTGATGGGGAAAAAATACCGTTAAGCCGTCACAAGAAAACTGAATTAATTGAAGCATTATCTGCTTAAATCAATTCTATAATATATCATAAAAAATCCACTCACATCGAGTGGATTTTTTTATACGCTATATTTCCAAAACACTTTTCCAGAGGAATTATTTTTTTATATGCTTTCGCGAAAGCGAACAACAGCATCTAGGATTCAATATAAAACGAATCTTAATAAAAGGTATTACAACCCAAATCAAGACCTGAATCCTAATAATCTAGCCAAGGGTAGAGGTATTAAACCATAGATTCCACTGAAAAAGAGAGATTAGTTCAACTAACTATTTTGTATGGGGCTTTAAGACTTTATAAAACAGTTTTTTACTAATAACAATCTACATCTATAATAAGACGCACACTTCGATATTGCGGTATGGCTTTAAAACTTGTTTGCACTCTACCTATAAGTCCTTTGATTTGTGTTAGGTTTTGTTTTCTATTAATTTTAATGAGCACATTACGGCGGTATTGATTGCGTATACGTGCTACAGGAGGTGTTTCTGGCCCTAAAACAGCATCTGCTCCTAATACTTGACGCAAGGCTTTTGCCGTCCAAATACTAGCCTCTTCTATCTTTTGATAATCGCGATGTTTTAAAGTAACACGAATCAATCTATAAAAAGGAGGGTATTTAAAATTACGTCGTTCCTCCAATTGCTCTTCATACATAGCATCAAATTTATTGGCAGAAACTTGTTGTAAAATTTGATGATATGGATTGTAGGTCTGTACTAATACTTTTCCTTGTTTTTCTGTTCGACCTGCCCTACCTGAAACTTGTGCGATCAATTGGTAACTTCGTTCATGCGCTCTAAAATCTGGAAAATTCAGCATACTATCTGCATTCAGAATTCCCACTAAGGTGACGTTTCTAAAATCAAGCCCTTTGGTCAGCATTTGTGTTCCTACAAGGATATCGATCTCCTCCTGTTCAAAAGCAGTAATTATTTTTTCAAACCCATACTTTCCCCTTGTTGTATCAGAATCCATACGGGCAATTTTATGCTCTGGATATAGTTCTTTAAGCTCTACCTCTATTTGCTCTGTACCAAAGCCTTTGGTGGTTAATTCTGCGCTTCCACATGCCATACATTTTAATTGCATCGCAATGTGATGACCACAGTAATGACATCGCAATTGATTTCTATATTTATGGTAGGTAAGGCTTACATCACAATTAGGACATTGTGGAGCGTGTCCACAAGTTTTACATTCCAACACAGGAGAAAACCCTCTCCTATTCTGAAACAAAATAACTTGCTCTCCTAAAGCAAGTGCATCTGTGATTGCCCTTAATAAGATATCACTAAAATGTCCTGTCATTTCTCTCTTGCGTTGCTTTTCTTTTATATCCACAAGATTGATTTCAGGCATCAAAATATCACCATACCGATGTCCTAAATACACAGATCCATATTTTCCTTGTCTGGCATTATAAACCGTTTCTATACTAGGTGTGGCCGACCCAAGTATCACTTTTGCCTGAAACATATATCCTAATACAATAGCAGTATCTCTAGCGTGGTATCGTGGTGCTGGATCGTATTGTTTAAAACTACTCTCGTGTTCCTCATCTACAACAATTAATTCTATGTCGTGAAATGGAAGTAACATCGCACTACGAGCACCGATAATGATTTGTGCTTTTAATGCATGATGTAGTACATTATTCCATACTTCTACACGTTCATGCACAGAGTATTTGGAATGAAAAACAGCTACTTTTTCTCCAAAGTAATTTTGTAATCGTCCTATTAATTGCGTGGTTAATGCAATTTCTGGGAGTAAGTATAGAACTTGTTTCCCTGTATGTAATAACTCTTCAATTAAGGATACGTATATTTCTGTTTTACCCGAGGCAGTAACCCCATGAAGTAAACATACATTATGGATTTCAAAGCTTTCTTTTATTTGAGAGAGCGCCGTAGTTTGATGGATATTTAATGTTTTTGTGGTATTAATTTCCCCTTCAAATTCTATGCGATCTTTTCGTTTTTGGTAGGTTTCAAATACTCCTTTTTCGATGAGTGCTTTCAACTGTGAAGACGATGCATTTGCCGCTTTTTGTAATGCTATTGTAGTGATGGGTTTATTGGTTTTCGCTTTAAGCGAAAAAAAAGAAAGTAAGAGTTCGCGCTGTTTTGGAGCTCTTGATAAGGTATCGAGCAACTCATTAAAGGCAGCTTCTTCCTTATACTCGGCATGTAATTGAACAAATGTGACAAGTTTAGGTTTGTATCGCTCGTACACCTCTTCTTGAACAGATATGGCGCCTTTATCTAACAATTTTTTGATGGTAGGCAATACTTTACGTTTGCCTAAAATATCCATCACTTCTTGTATCTTGATAACAGATTGATGTTGAAGGGCTTCATAAATTAAGAACTCGTCATCTTGCAAATCTTCATCCTGAAGCTGTACACTAGGCTCCAAACTAATAATAGTCTCGCTCTCCAATAAAAAGGCACTAGGAAGAGAGGCTCTCATGACTTCACCTTCTGTACACATATAATACGAAGCCATCCAAGACCATAACTCAAATTGCTTTTGAGTGACGATAGGCG
This sequence comes from uncultured Dokdonia sp., assembly GCF_937910895.1. Taxonomy (GTDB): domain Bacteria; phylum Bacteroidota; class Bacteroidia; order Flavobacteriales; family Flavobacteriaceae; genus Dokdonia. The sequence continues at coordinate 98,598 of NZ_CALEMI010000040.1, forward strand.
TCTCGTCAAGAATGTGTTCTATTTCTTTGGCTTCATATAATGTAGGTGGTTGTGCATGTATTTTTTTAACTAATGCGGCATAGACTTTTGATTTTCCAAAAGGAACTGCTACCCGCATTCCTGGTTGCAAAAATACTGCTTCGGCTTCTGTAATACTATACGTAAAAGCTTTTTCTACAGGTATTGGGAGTATGACGTCTATAAAGTATGGCATCCAATCTTAAAATATAGACGAAAATACAAAGTAAGTCAGATGATCTCATCGAATCTGAATGAGATTTATAAACAAAGTTTAAGATGTTACTAAAAACAAAAGGAAGCTACCCAAAAGTCGCTTCCCTTATACATATTCAATTCTATTGATTGAATTACTATTATTCTTAGTTTCTACTTGGGAATACTCCTTGTAGTGCTATGATATAATGTACTCCTAAAAATGGTTGTAAGTTGCTGTATGGCTGTTGTCCTCCATTCATTCCTATCGTAGTTGCTGTTGTTACTGCACTATCACTTAATTTACTTCCAGCTGCTGCGGCTGAGCTATATACCTGTCCAGTACCTAAAAAATTTCCGTCTGGCTCATCTTCATTATTATTATCCCCTACGTTTACCGTTGTTGCAGAAGTAGCTGTATGATTATGAGAAGGTAAGTTGCTGATAGTAAGGTGAATTTGTTCTTGTCCTCCTCTTTGTCCTAAACGATAAGTACTTAGTCCAGGTCCGTTCCCTGGATGAATGGCTGCTCTACCTCTTAAATCTGGTAATGCAAATGTTGTTCTACCATCCCCTCCATAGGTAGTTCCTAATATAGAAAATAGTGCTGAGTACTGACTTATAGCTAATAATTGTCCATCGCAATACGCCCAAGATCTTGGTGCGAAGTTACCTGCGAATAATTTAATTTCTCCTAAAAATGGATCCATAATATATTGTTTTTTGTGTGTTGTTAGTAAATTGGTTGAATTGTATATTAATTTCTAGATGGATATACTCCAAATAGTGCTATAATATAATTGGCGGTACCGAAAGGCTCAACAATTGAGAACCCTTGACCACTACCCGTATTTGACATCGTGTTAGCAGTTGTTACAGCGGCTCCACTAAGCGTGCTTCCAGCAGCTGCTGCTGAACTAAATATTTGGCCAGTACCTACAAAGTTCCCGTCAGGCTCATCCTCATTATTATTATCTCCTACATGTCCAGTAGTATCACTTGCTGCAATGTGATTGTGCGTAGGCATTGTAGCAATAGTAAGAACTTCTTGTTCTTTTCCTCCTTGCTCTCCTAGTCTATATGTAGATAGTCCGGGGCCGTGTCCAGGGTGAATAGGAACTCTCCCTCTTAAATCGGGTAATGCAAAAGTAGTTCTGCCATCTCCACCATAGGTAGTTCCTAAGATAGAAAACAAGGCCGTATTTGAAGATATAGCCAATAACTGCCCATCACAGAACGCCCATTGCCTTGGTGCAAAATTACCTCCAAACATAACGATTTCGCCAATAAATGGATTCATAATTGTGTGTGTTTTAGTGTTAGTTAATAAATATTTTCATTGTCAATTTAGTAAAAAAAAATTACTAATTTTCAAATCTAATACTTATACACAAAAAAAACCCACGTATTTCTACGGGGTTTTTCACTGAAATAATTATTTTACTAGTACTATTCTACGCGAATCCAGTCTTGAGTTCTGTAAAAGATCGCAACATACCCTCGTAAATGTAAAATAGATGGATCTTTTTTATCTAGCCAAATCTTGGCGGTATATTTCTTTCCTTTTTCTGGGTCAAAAACAGTTCCACCAGAATATTCTCCATCATCTTCTTCTAGATTTTTGATAATCTCTAGTCCAATAATAGGAGTATTCTTTTCTTCTCCTTCACATTTATCACAGATTTCGTTTTGATGATCTGGATCTGTGATAGCAACTACCTTCCCAAAAACTTTATCTCCTTTCTTATAAATCTCTACCGTAGATTTTGCCTCTCCGGTTTCATCATCTACTGTTTTCCATTTTCCAAAAATAGTTCCTTCTTGCGCAAAACCTTGCATAGCGAGCGTAAGGAATAAGATATATACTACAGTCTGTCTAATCTTCATCAGTTTCAAAAATTACAAATTTTGCAAAAAATAACGGTAGACTTTATTTAAGCCTACCGATTTATTATCTAAAAACAAAAGTTAATCAATTCCTAACATGCCTTCTTTAAGATCGTCGTCTGCTGGGTCTTCTCCTAACCAAATTCCAAATAATGCTTTCTTAAAGTCCAATCCTTCAATGACACCTACTTTAGTCCCATTCTTATAGACTACAGTTCCTTGTCCTTTGATATAAGCAATATCAAACACGTTGGTCTTTACAATTTCTTCACTAAAAAAACTTTTAAATTTCTCTATTCGGTCTGCTAATGGAGCAATATTATCATCTGTAGATGCTTCAAATCCATCATCTACAGCGCTTTTCATTTTCTTACTAGAAACAAGTTTAGAAACTATATCTAGTTTCATAGCCATTGTCTCATCTGCATTGATAATGCGTTTTGCATCACTACTTTTAGTTTGAAGATATAATCCTCCTGCATAGAGATCAAATACTACTTTCTCTCTCATTCCTGCACCATTAAGTATAAGGTTTGTACCTTCGATAGTCATTTGATTAGGAAGTGTTGCATCTCCTACTTTCGTTTGCGCGTTTGCAAATCCAATACTAAAAACAGCCACTAAGGCTAACATAAAATTTCTCATAATTTATTTATTGAGGGTTTTGATTCATTTTTAATTTTTGTAACACTGCGTTTAATTCAAATCCTAGTAATAGTAAGTTTGAATTAAGCCAAATATATAACATCATGATTAAAAGAGCACCTATAGAGCCATACAACTCATTATAATTGGAAAAATTATCAATATAAATACCAAATAGGTAGGTTGTAAGCATAAAAAGCACAGTTGTCATCAATGCTCCTGGAGAGAAAAATTTACTAGTCCTTCCTTCTTTTGTTCCAAAATAATATAATGTTGCCACGACTGTATATATCATACTAACAAAAAAAACATAACTTCCTATAGAGACTAAAGTAACATCAGTGCGATCACTCATCATATTTCTATCTCTTAACATGTGTAGTACATATTCAAAATATATTAATACCGTTACCATGGTTACCAACAACAATGCCAAAACAATAGCAACGCCCAATGCAACGGAATATTGTCTTAAAAAACCTCGATTGATATGTACATTAAAAGACCCTTCAAAACCACTGAAGATAGCATTAACACCATTGGTCATTAAGATTAAGGCAAATATAGCTCCAAAAGATAATAAACCTGTTCTTGGATTTTGCGAGATATCATCAAACACAGGTTCAAAAAACACCAATGATTGTCTCGGTATAACATCATGAATAAATACCATAAATTTATCCTGAAATTCAGCGATAGGAACAAGAGGAATAAGATTTAATAAAAACAGTAAGGCTGGAAATATTGCCATAAAAAAACTATATGCTATAGATCCTGCTCTCGAAGTTAATGTGCCCCTAAAAATACCTATTACATACGCTTCTATAAGATGAAATAATGTCATCCCTTCAAAACCAGGCAGTACAATTCTATTAAGAATACCTACAAGGTATTTATAAGGTGTAAAATGCTTTAATCTTTCTCCTAGCTTTTTTGACATTATACAGCTTTCAAACTTAAATCTAGATTATATACAGAGTGCGTCAGTGCTCCGCTAGAAATATAATCTACACCACACAAAGCATATTCTCGTATGGTTTCTTCATTAATTCCTCCTGACGATTCTGTAAGACATAAATCACCAATACGTCGTACTGCTTCTTTGGTATCTTCATAATTAAAATTATCTATAAGGATCCGATACACATCTGTATGGCTTTGCAAAATCTCATCAATTTCTTCTAAATTACGTGCTTCTACAATAATTTTTAAATCACGATTGGTTTTTTTGAGATAGGCAACTGTTTTCTGGATCGCTTGTGTAATACCTCCTGCAAAGTCAATATGATTATCTTTAAGCATAATCATATCATACAGTGCAAATCGATGATTTTCTCCACCTCCTATTTTTACGGCCCATTTTTCCAGTGCACGTATACCAGGTGTGGTTTTACGAGTATCTAAGATCTGTGTTTTAGTACCATCTAATAAGTTGACAAAAAAAGCAGTCTTTGTGGCAATAGCACTCATACGCTGCATGGCATTAAGCACAAGGCGTTCTGCTTTCAAAATAGATTGTGAAGGACCAGAAACATAAAATGCGATATCACCATAAGCTACACGACTTCCATCTGGGATACGCTCTTCTATTTGTAGTAAAGGATCTACATAGGCAAATACCGCTTTCGCGAAAGCTACCCCAGCAAGAATCCCTTTATCTTTTACTAATAATTTTGCCTTCCCCATAGCTGTTGCTGGAATACAGGCTAACGAACTATGATCCCCATCACCTACATCTTCCCGTATGGCATTGACAATGATACCTTTTACCTCTTGATCAAATTGCGCTTGAGAAATCATATATCCTTAGTTTATGTAAAAATAAGCAAAGCCTTACAAATACCGAATACGAAATACGAAATACGAAATACGAAATACGAAACTTATAAAAACTATTCTTAATAAAGTAAAATATAAAATACTTTTAACTCATCAATTCATAGATGCTTTGCTTATAGACAAAAGAAAAGGAATAAAAGATCGCTTTGTCTAAAAAACACATTCATAAAATTCCTCAACCCCTCAACAGATTGCCAAAAACTAATTACTTTCATAACAAGAATTAGTATTTTCACAGAATGAATATCAAATTGCTTTGTATAGGAAAAACAGATGATAAGCGTTTACTAGCGCTTATCGAAGAATATAGCAAACGCTTGAATCATTATATCAAATTTTCTCTGGAGGTGATCCCTGATATTAAGAATACTAAAAACCTCAGCGAATCCCAACAAAAAGAAAAAGAAGGACAGCTTATTCTTTCCAAGGTAGGTTCACAAGATCATTTGATTATTTTGGATGAAAACGGAAAAGAAATGAATAGTGTTGGCTTTTCCCGATACTTACAAAAAAAAATGAATGGGGGTTATAAAACGCTTGTTCTTGTCATAGGAGGACCTTATGGTTTTTCTGAAACGGTTTACAAAGCCTCCCAAGGTAAAATTGCTTTGTCAAAAATGACGTTTAGTCACCAGATGGTGCGTCTTTTTATTACTGAGCAGTTATATAGAGGTTTTACCATCTTAAAGGGCGAACCGTATCATCATCAATAACTAATAACCTAATGATATTGTCTATTCATTCTTCTCTATATTTAGGGTAGCTGTTATTTAAAAATGTAGTTTTCTGTACATTTTTAAATAAATTTTCTGTTATCTAAATTCTCCAAAGGGAGAACCGTATCATCATCAATAATTATAGGAGTATAAAATCCGATACAGCAGGTTTTTAACTGATGGATACTGGGTGTCGGATGCTACAGGTTTTATTTGGATATTGAGTGTTTGGTGTTGAACATTGAGAATTGAACGTTTAAAAAACAACCGCATTAATTAATTTTAAGTAGTAAGTAACCTACAATGAGAAATCATATAGTCGAAAGAAAAGCAATCTTTTCTAAAAATAGAGTCACCTTTTAAAATAGAGTATTACTCTAATTTTTAAAATGTTGAAATCAAAGATTTAATAGTAGAAAATGGAGCATCCAAATCTGGCTTTATAAATAAAAAAAAAATAAAATTATTTATGAATGGTGCTAAAATATTTATGTTTACAATAGCAAATATTCCAAAAAATATTGAGAAACTTTTAAAACTTTCAAAAATAAAAAAAAAAGATATAAAAATATTTTTTTTCCATCAAGGAAGTAAAGTCATTTTAGATAGTTTAAAAAACTCA
>NZ_CALEMI010000041.1 GCF_937910895.1 uncultured Dokdonia sp.
CAAAGGTGTTGGGATATTGAGGCTATATTTGGAAATATCAAGCACAATATGAACTTTAAACGCTTTATGCTAAGAGGAATTGATAAAGTAGAAACCGAAATAGGACTCATCGCAATGGCACATAACCTGAAAAAAGTGACTCTAGCGATGTAAGGATCCCTAACCATACTTTTAGCTCTTAACGAATAACTCAATAACTGAGTTAAAAACTGAAAGAACCAAAATCTTCAAAATACAAAAGACCGCCTAAATTGTTTTTAGACGGCCTCTTTATTATATTATTCTTATAACACCTTCCTTAGAAAGGAAACTGAATCTATAGTTTACTAGCCGCCTCACGTAACAGCTCATTGCTATCTTCTTTGGCTTTCTCAACAAAGTCTTCGGCACCTGGAATGTCTTTAAGTGATTTTGAATGCGCTTTCGCGAAAGCGTACAGACTCTCAATCCCCGCCATACGAGTACCTATCTTCTTTGCCGATGTATTAAAGAATCCTATCACCTCCTCTTCTGTTAAATCTAGAGCTAGTTTTTGGATACTCTCCATAGTCGCTAGACGTTTTTCTTCTGGAAGATTTGCTAGTTTTTTACCTAACTTATTGATTTGACTCAACGCTGAAGCTTGTTGCTGTGGAGCCACTTTTTGCGGTTGTGCATTGTTTTGCTGTGGCTTCGGTTTTTGTTTTGCCCAAGAGTCACGCAATCCTACGGTGCGGTTAAATACTAATTTTTCTGGTGTACTGTCTATATCAACATTAAAATATCCCATACGCTGAAACTGAAAACGGTCTCCTATTTTGGCATCTGCCAGAAAAGGCTCTAGGTATCCCGTAATCACTTTTAGAGAGTCAGGATTGACGTATTGCATAAAATCGGTGTCCTTGTCTCCATCTGGTGATTCGTGGTTAAATAAACGATCATATAAGCGTATCTCTGCTGGAATCGCATGAGCGATAGATACCCAATGTAAAGTTCCTTTCACGTGTCGCTTAGAAGCCTCTGTATTGCTTCCTGATCTACTTTCAGGATCATAGGTACAATGAATTTCTGTGATGTTTCCGTTAGCATCTTTTACAACGCTTTCCCCTTTAATGATATAGGCATTTTTGAGACGTACTTCGTTTCCAAGCGTCAATCTGAAAAAATTTTTTCCAGCATCTTCTTTAAAATCTTCTCTTTCAATATACAACTCCCCACTAAAAGGTACTTGATGCTCTCCAGCATTTGAATCCTCAGGATTATTTTCGGCAACAACCATCTCTTCTTTACCTTTTGGATAATTGGTAATGATCAATTTTACAGGATCCAATACCCCCATCACACGTGTTGCAGTCTTATTAAGATCTTCTCGAATATTGAATTCTAATAGAGAGACATCTATAATATTTTCTCGTTTGGCAACACCCACAGTATCTATAAATTTACGAATAGCAGCGGGTGTATATCCTCTTCTACGTAATCCAGAAATCGTAGGCATACGCGGATCATCCCATCCAGAAACGATATTTTCTTCTACAAGGCGTAATAACTTACGCTTACTCATAATTGTGTAGCTTAAGTTTAAGCGGGCAAATTCACGTTGTTTTGTACGTACGTCTTCTCCTGTATACACCTGATCCAAAAACCAATCATAGAGTTTTCTATGAGGCTTAAATTCAAGCGAACATAAACTGTGTGAGATTTGTTCTATATAGTCGCTCTCACCATGCGTCCAGTCGTACATGGGATAGATACACCAATCATTTCCTGTGCGATGATGTTCTTTATACATAATGCGATACATCATAGGATCTCGCATCAACATATTGGGATCTTCCATATCAATTTTTGCACGCAATATATGTTCTCCAGCCTCAAACTCTCCATCTTTCATTCGGGTAAAAAGATCTAGGTTTTCTTCTACAGAACGATCGCGATAAGGACCTGCAACACCTGGTTGTGTTGGGGTTCCTTTTTGAGCCGCTATTTCTTCGCTCGTCTGACTGTCTACGTAGGCTTTTCCGTCTTTAATCATTTGGATTGCCCAGTCGTATAGCTTCTGAAAGTAATCACTAGAAAAACATACTTTATCCCATTGATACCCTAACCAAGCAACATCTTGTTTGATCGCATCTACATATTCCTGTTCTTCTTTGGCAGGATTGGTATCGTCAAAACGTAAGTTGACGGGAGCATTGTACTTCTCCCCTAGCCCAAAACTAATACAAATCGCCTTGCAATGCCCAATGTGTAAATATCCATTAGGTTCTGGTGGAAATCGAAATCGCAATTGGTCTTTTGTATACCCATTTGCCAGATCATCTTCTATGATTTGCTCTAAAAAATTAAGTGGTTTTTGTGATTCTGTCATCTCCCTAAAAATTGAAGACGTAAAATTACGGAAATTCCTGCTCTTGAAGTCAAAAAGAAATGATGGTGTTAAAAGCGCTATTGCCTTTAGGAAAGAATTAATTGTAACAAAGGTCTTATAACTGTTACTTATAAATAAACTACAACCTATGAAACATTTAAATTATAGCTGTCCAAAATGCAATCATCGTGAATATACTGTTGGTCAAATGAGAGCTACTGGAGGTACATTGTCTAAAATATTTGATATACAAACAGAAAAATACACCTCTGTTACATGTCAAAAATGCACGTTTACAGAGTTTTACAAATCAAAAACGAGTGCTATAAGTAATATCTTTGACTTGTTTGCTGGCGGATAAAATTATGCTTTCGCAAAAGCGTTTTACTAAAATCAAAAATCATTCTTTAATTTTTGAAGTAACTTTGTATTGAATCAAAAAAAGATTCCCGCCTGCTCGGGAAATAAATATGGGGAAAATTAGAGTCAGCAATATTAGAGTATATGCCTACCACGGATGCTTAACTGAAGAAAAAAAGATAGGATCTGATTATCGTGTAGATGTTGAGGTAGATGCAGATTTATCTAAAAGTGCACAAACAGATCAGCTAGGAGATACGGTAGATTATGTGCTTCTTAATCATATTGTCAAAGAAGAAATGTCTATGTCTTCTCACCTTTTAGAAACGGTTTGTGAGCGTATTTTGAAGCGATTTATAGATCAGGAGCCTTTAATTAATCATGCCACAGTGATGGTTTCTAAACTAAATCCGCCGATTGGGGGTGATGTAGAAATGGTTACTGTAGAACGGAGTAAAAGTCGGGTATAGGTAGTATGTAGTAAGTAGCGCTATAATTTTATTCTATATTCTTGATTCTATATTCTATACTCTTAAAAAATATATTACATTTGTAATCACCTTAAAAAAGGTATCGTGGCCGAGTGGCTAGGCAGTGGTCTGCAACACCATCTACAGCGGTTCGAATCCGCTCGATACCTCAATAAAAAAGCAACTTCGTTTGAAGTTGCTTTTTTGGTTTTACTCGATAATCGAGAATTAAATATGCCGAAGCTGCCTCAAAAGCAAATGGTTCTTTCCTTAAAATGCCTCGTGGGCTTGCAGCTTGCTCCGAAGTCGTTTACTAGATTTCACGAAAGTGAGAAAAAATTACCACGCAACCTTTCTAATATAAATACATCTTATCTGTAAACTACACATCATAATGAACAAATACATAATTATTCTGTTTTCTTCTATTTTTATTTTTTGCAGATGTTCAATGCCTGATGATGGAGAGTTGCCTAATCAAGAAGAAGATTTTGCTATGTTACAAGAATTGTTTACAGAGTTTTCGACTATAGCAAATGCGTCATGCACAAATGCCGAAGTATGGGAATTTGTCGCTTACGGATCTAAAGCGTGTGGTGGTCCTCAAGGATATATTGCATATCCTACCACGATTGATGTAGAAGCTTTCTTAATTTTAGTTGAAAACTATACTACCGAAGAAGCTATCTATAATGCTACTTATGGTATTGTTTCTACCTGCGATTTTGCAGTACCACCTGTAAATGTGGTGTGCGAAAACGAAGCGGCAGTACTTATTTATGAATAGTCTACTCTCTACTATCCCGAAAGTTTTCAAGACCTTTTTTGATATCCATTTTATCTTTTGGTAAAAAGCCTTTTATTGTAAGGATGAGTCCGCAGATAATTAAAATAAGCCCTAGCAATTTTTTTACTTTAAAGATACGTCTAGGTGTGAGGAATCTTTTCAATTGTTTGGCAAGTACAATCTTTCCTAAATCAACAACAAAATAGGTAGAAATCATAATTCCTAAAAAAGTAAACAGTCTCACAGGATCATTGTCTACTGTGGGTCCTACAACAATAATGACACCTAGCCAAATAACTAACACGCCTATATTGATAAAATTGAGAAAAAAACCTTTGATAAAGAGTTGCAGGTTTCCGTGTTTTCCACTTTTTACTCTGGAAGGATCTAGCATATCTCGTGTGGGTCTTTTTAAATACATCATCAGACCGTACACCATAAGTATAACACCACCAAAAACGTATAGTCCTGGTGCATTACTAAGATTTTCTAATAATTGATAACTACTTAAATAAGCGATCCCGATAAAGAAAATATCGGCAGTAAAGACTCCTAAGTTAAAGGTGATAGCGGCTCTAAATCCTTTGGTAGCTGCTGTTTCAAGAAGTACAAAAAACACTGGACCGATCATAAACGCTAGTATGAGACCAGAGGTAAGTGCAGCAGGAAAATCTTGAAACATAGTGTTAAATCCTTTTACACAAAGTTAGGGAATGCGTTTCAACCTCCAAAGAACTCTTTATTTTATCCTTTCGTTGAGTCATATACGCTATACAATGACAAATATATGCTTTCGTACTTCGAGGAGCTTAGTGTAAACTTTTAGGTTGTTTTATCCGCTTTCGCGAAAGCGTACCAAGTATCATAAAAAAATAAGGCATATACGAGATTGTATATGCCTTTATTCTTTTAAAATTTGTATGATTTACATCACTCTGATGCGTCCTCCAAAGGTTCTGCTTCGCTTTACTTCTGCTGGTTTGCCGTATACATCTACATCGCCTCCGGCACGTATGGTAATGTCTACTTTTTTAGAAGCATATACTTCTACTTCTCCCCCAGCCTGTACAAATACTTTAGCAAATTCTGTTTCAAAATCTCTGCCTTCATAGACACCCCCTGTATTCACTGTAATATCTTGTGAGGTTGCAAGTCCTGAGGCTTCTATAATCCCTCCTGTTACGGCACGCATCTCAGCATTTCGTACTTTTAATCCTACTTTGATACGGGCGCCTTCCTGCATTTTGATTTCAATTTCGTCCTGCTCTATGAGTTCGTTAGAAGTAATTTCTGCGCCTTCATTACCATCAATCGTTTTTAGGTTGTTATAATACACGTTGACAAACGTGTTATTTCCGTCAAAAATCAAATCAAATTCCATACGGATTTTTAATTTTCCATCTTTATTGATGACTTCTACCTGACTAGCGTCTGCTCCAGAAACGACTACTTTATTTTCTTCAGATTTGACGAGGTTAACGACAATACGGTCATATACTTTTACTTCTGTAAAATCATCTACATTTTTTGTGATAGGGTCTTGTGCAAATGTAATGGCTGATATACTTACAGCAATTACGATTATTATGATCTTCTTCATTGTGTGCTTGTTTGGTATAGAGACAAGAGAGACGCGAAAGTGTTACAGTTTTTAGAAAAAAAGGTTCCCACTAACCCCCAAGGGGGAATATTTTAGAACATAAAATAGAGTAGTGTTCTATTTTAGAGTACTACGCTATTTTTACATGGTATGCGTATGAAATGATATCTTTGTAAAATATAGATGTTTTGTTACTCACACGTGCTCAGTATAAGCTTCTCTATCATATATTCCTTGAAAGCATTTTTCTAACAATAAAAAATAGTGTTCCCCCTTTGGGGGTTAGGAGGATTAATGTCGCTTCCCTTTCCATGTACCACCATAGGTATATCCTGAACCTGTACGGTGAATATTACAACAGGATTCACAAACAAAGACCCAAGCTTTAGACGTAGCTATTCGGACACGATAGGCTACTGTAATTTCTTTTTGGCAGGTATGACAAATTTTTGTTTTCAAGAAGTCTTAAATATCTTAAAAGATACTTTTACTTAATTAAGTTCTAAAAATATGAGGTTCCCTTGCTTTGTGAGATTCCCTCCTTCGAGGGAATTAAATTACTCCTTCACTCCTATTAAATGGAAATCTAGATGTTTTTTTACCAGATCAGCTTCTTTTACTTTGACAATCACTTCATCTCCTAAGGTGATTTGCGTTTTGGTACGTTGTCCTATAATCGAATAACTTTCTTGATCAAATTCATAATGATCTCCTTTGATATCGCGTAAGCGAACCATGCCTTCACATTTATTAGAAATGATCTCTACATAGATTCCCCATTCTGTCACACCAGAAATAACGCCTAAAAATTCTTCATCCTTATGATCTTGCATAAACTTGACTTGCATATATTTGATACTGTCACGTTCAGAACTAGTTGCTAGCTGCTCCATGGAGCTTGAATGCTTGCACTTTTCTTCATATTCTTCTTCACTTGCCGACTTCCCACCATCTAAATAGTGTTGTAATAATCGGTGTACCATGACATCGGGATACCGACGGATGGGAGATGTGAAATGTGAATAATAATCGAAGGCGAGTCCGTAGTGTCCTATATTGTCTGTAGAGTACACGGCTTTTGACATGGTACGTATGGCAAGCGTGTCTACTAGGTTTTGTTCTTTCTTGCCTTGTACGTCTTCTAAAAGACTATTCAGCGAACTCGTGATGCTCTTACGATCTGTGAGATTAAGTTTATACCCAAACTTACCTACTACAGTTTCTAAAGCAGCTAATTTCTCATCATTGGGTTCATCGTGAATTCGATAGACAAAGGTATGTTTTGGTGTCTTTTTTCCTATAAATTCAGATACTTTACGATTGGCGAGTAGCATAAATTCTTCAATCAGCTTATTGGCATCTTTTGAGGTTTTAAAAAATACGCCTGTTGGATTGGCATCTTTATCTAAATCAAATTTTACTTCTACTTTATCAAAAGAGATCGCACCATCTTTCATACGTTGTCTACGCATGATTTTGGCTAATCTGTCTAACTCTAAAGTAGCTTCAACAAGGGTATCATCTACTTTATACGCTTTTCCAGTTAAGGATACTTCAGCTGGAATTACATTAGTTCTAGATTCAATGATCGCCTGCGCTTCTTCATAGGCAAAACGAGCATCGCTGTAGGTTACGGTACGTCCGAACCATTGGTTATGTATTTTCGCGGAAGCGGGATTCATTTCAAACACAGCAGAAAACGTATATTTCTCTTCATGTGGTCGTAAGGAACAGGCGCCATTACTTAATATTTCTGGAAGCATCGGCACAACTCTATCTACGAGATAAACCGAGGTTGCACGTTCATAAGCTTCATCATCTAGAATGGTTCCAGGTATCAAATAGTGACTTACATCTGCAATGTGGATTCCTATTTCGTAATTGCCGTTTTCTAATTTTTTAAAGCTTAAGGCATCATCAAAATCTTTGGCATCTTTAGGATCTATGGTAAACGTAAGCGTATCACGCATATCACGACGCTTAGCAATTTCCTCTTTTTTGATGGAAGTATCTATCTTATTAGCAAAGTCTTCAACCTCTTGAGGAAACTCGTATGGGAGTCCGTATTGTGCTAAAATAGAATGAATTTCGGTATTATGTTCGCCTGGTTTTCCAAGTACCTTAGTTACTTTTCCAAACGGAGAATCGGCTTTATCTGGCCAATCTTCTAATTTGACTACTACTTTATCGCCGTTTTCAGCTTTTCCAATTTTATTAAGGGGTACAAAGACATCTGTGTACATCTTGTTCCCTTCTGAGGTATGTACAAAGGCAAACTTTTTCTGAATCTCAATCACGCCGACAAATTCATCGGTTTTACGTTGTAAGATTTTTACGATTTCACCTTCGTGTTTCTTATTACGGCGTTGTCTGTATACATATACTTCGACTTCATCACCGTTTAATGCTTTGTTTAAGTGATGTGGAGGAACGTAAATATCCTGTTCCATATCTTCTACCATTACATAGCCACCGCCTTTACCAGAAACATCTAGGATGCCAGTATGGTAATTGCGGTTAGGGATGAGTTGGTATTTACCACGTTCAGGTTCTATAATCTGATCTTTGGCTTTTAATTGGGCTAATTTTTTGATCACCATATTCCGACTACTCGTATCATTTACGTCTAATTTTGCGCAAATTTGTTTGTAGTTGAATGTTTTATGGTGGTCTTCTTTAAGGATCTTCATGATCCTTTCTGTGAGGTTATTGATGGTTGCAGAACTGTTTCGTCTGCGTCTTTTTTTTGTCATTTAATTGTAATCATATTGTATTTCTATATAAAATAGAAATGTACTTATTTTTTGCTTAATGAATGTATGGTTATGCATGAGGAGAAGAATGCATTGATATCGTGAAGTTATTAAAAACTTGTATGAATTCATAGATACTAAATTCATTAAGATTGGTGCAAAGCTACGCTTTAAATATTAAATGATGTATTTAGATTATTATTTTAAGATTAAGAGACTGTTTTCTTAGTTTTATGAAAGAGAAAAGCGCACCTATTTTTAGACACGCTTTTGATTTTTTTAAAGTATTCGCTTTCGCGAAAGCGTACTTAGAATCTATAATTTTCATTGTTTGCCTAAAATCCTAAAGGATGGAATAAAAATTTCTTCAATTCGCCTATGTTATTACTCTATAATCAATTTTTTAGAAGCCATTCCTTCACTTGTAGTGACTTGAAGAATATAGATTCCTTTTGTAAATTGAGAAGTGTCTATGGTTGTATTTTGTGTAACAAAAACACGTTGACCTAAAGTATTATAAAGTGTGATTTTTTGAAGTACTGCTGTGTGTTCTCTTGGCAATTCTATAGTTACTGTAGAAGGTGCAGGATTTGGAAAAAATGTAAAACGAGAGGTGGCAGATTCTTTAACAGATAGTATAAATTCGTTATTAAGATCAAATATACGTACTTCACCTTTCCCAGCTTTACTCAAATTAGAACCTACAGCTATAATAGTACCATCTGAAGAAAGACTCACACTAATACCAGCTTGATCTCCGGACATTTGACCATCTATATCATTTCCAATTTGTTTCCAAACGTTATCTTCATTTTGAAAAATACGAGCATTGCCTGCAGCAAGTCCATTATCATTATTAAATCTTGCACCAATGGCAATTATAGTACCATCTGAAGAGAGGCTTAGTCCTCTTCCAAACTGATCGCCTGGCATTTCTCCACTAATAGTATCTCCTATTTGTACCCAATTTTCTTCTTCTTCTTCTTTATAAATACTCACCAAACCTATATCTTCTTGCTCAGAATTCATCATCATAGAGGATACAGCAAGTATTTTACCATCACCAGATAAACTAATTTCCCTTCCATACTGATCGCCATCTATTTGACTGCTAATATCTTGACCTGTCTGAACCCAAAATCCTCCTTGATTCTTATATATTCGAACATGACCAGATAAAATACCATTACCCAGATCAAAAGAGGTTCCTACTGCAATAACATTACCATTATCTGAAAGACTGACTGTAGTTCCTAAAACATTAACTCCAACAGCATTGTTAATAGTATTACCTATTCTATCCCACGTTCCTCCTTGATTTATATATACATCTACTTGACCAGAAACTGGAGAATTTGTATTGATATGATTTGCACCTATTGCTACAATACGTCCATCACAGGAGAGGCTTACGCTTCTTCCAAAAAAGAATTGTGATGGGATACCATCAATATCTTGACCAACTTGAGTCCAAAATCCACCATGGTTTTCATAGACACGTACATGACCTAAATTATTATTATTATTACTAGCTCCTATAGCTACAATGCTTCCATCACAAGAAAGACTTACACTGATTCCAGAAAGATCACCTATCGCTTCTCCATCTATATCTTGACCTATTTGGATCCAAGTACCATTAGAGTTTTCATAAACTCTTACGTGTCCAGAATTGGTACCATTACCATCATTATCAAAAGCGCCTATAGCTACAATGTTTCCGTCTGAAGAAAGACTGATACTAGTTCCGGAAAGGTCACCTATCGCTTCTCCATCAATATCTTCACCTATTTGGATTTGCCCAAAGGTCACAAAAGGAATTAAAATAAAAAGTAATGGAATTTTCATTTTACCATTATGTTTTTGTAAAGAACGGAAATATTTAGTATTAATAAAAAATTGTTCAACCAAATATCCAATTAACAATTCTATAATATGAATAATTTAAACAAAAAGAGATTAATTCTTAAAAAAAACTTAAATTTAGTGTAACATTAAGTAAAAAATTACGTCTCTATGAAGAGACTTTCTAATGGCTTCTATAAAAAAACTAAATAAAACCACTATTCTTTTTATCCTAATATTTGTATTAGGGCTTGTTGTTATTGGCATATATGTAAACAATTCTTTTAATGAATATGGTCATCATACCTCTACTACTACTACTCAAGTAGAAACTATTGCTAGTTAAAAATCGAGTCGTACTTTTATTCTTTATATGTATTTTTTTCACTAAATAATCCTCGACCATAACCACGAGGTATTTAAAGAACCATCATTTTTTAAGTTTTAAATGAACTTTATTAGATTAGCTTAACTAGCTGTTTAAAATTTATTACTTCACACTATTTTATAATAGCATTTCACTATTAAAATCAGTTATCAACATAGTATATAATTACATTTTCTTTTTCTTTAATAAATTTAAAAAAAATGATGGTTATAATAGTGTGTGAATAGCGGTATAACTTTTAGATCATTTTTTTTGATTTATCACTTACTATGAGTTGTTCACTATTTATGAGGTATAAAAAAAGAGTTAGATACCTTAAAATTAAGTGTTTTATGAATCGCTATTCACAATTGTTAAAAACTCTAATTGACAACGTTTTGAAGACAACTATTTTTGTGAGTTATTAAATTTGAGTTTAAAATAGACTCATATAATTGATAAGAACTAATCAAATAAAAAGTTGTGAGATTCTTATAGCCCCTGTATTGTAAAAAAAAGCATAGTATCCTATTTGAGTTATTACTAAATTTTAAAAGTTATTGACAATAGCTATACACAGTTTATAAACAGGATATAGGTTTACTACTATCGTAAAAGATCATTGTTTATTAAAAGTGTATACGCTTTCGCGAAAGCGTACCCTACAAACCTTATAGTTTATATAAATTTGCAGAAACAAATACGAGACACTCATGAAAATTGCTATTGGAAACGATCACGCAGGTCCAGATTACAAACATGCTATTGTAGCGTATCTAGAAAGTCAAGGACACGAGGTGACTAATTACGGAACAGATACAACAGACAGTGTAGACTACCCAGATTTTGGACATTTGGTGGCCAAAGATGTAGAAAATGGTGTTGTAGATTTTGGGATTGTTATTTGTGGAAGTGGCAATGGGATTGCGATGAGTGTAAACAAACACAAAAATGTACGCGCAGCACTTTGCTGGATAAAAGAAATAGCAGCATTAGCCAGACAACACAATGATGCTAACGTCATTAGTATTCCTGCGAGATATACGTCAAAAAATCAAGCAGTAGATATGGTAAAAACTTTTTTAACTACTGATTTTGAAGGAGGTCGTCATCAACGACGTGTCGATAAAATATCACAGTGTTAATTTTCTAAAAACCGCTTCACGGATTAATTATGAAAACCAAACCACTTCATTTTGAGGTAAAGTCTTATAATGAACTCACAACAGACGAGTTATATAATATGCTTCAATTACGTGCTGAAGTTTTTGTTGTTGAGCAAGACTGCGTGTATCAAGATATAGACGGTAAAGACAACATCGCTTTGCACGTACTAGGATATAAAGATAAAGAGCTAGTAGCGTATACACGTGTTTTTCCGCCAAATACCTATTTCGAATATGCGAGTATTGGTAGGGTAGTGGTACGCGCTTCAGAACGCAAACATAAATACGGATATGATGTAATGAAGGTATCTATAGAAGCTGTAGAAAAAGCCTATAAAACAACGACGATTAAAATTTCGGCACAAACGTATCTGAAATCATTTTACAATCATCTTGGATTTAAAGAAGTAGGCGAGGGGTATCTAGAAGATGGGATTCCTCATATAGGGATGATAAAAACCACTTAGAACTCTTTATTCTTTATAGTTTACACTCTTATCAAAAGGGAGTTTTAATTGATATTTTAGCACATCTGTTTGTGTCTCATCAATGATATCTAATCCAAATCTTACTTTACTAGGATCATCGTATAAAAAGGTGCCAAATAAACGATCCCAAATAGAGAGAATATTTCCATAATTTGTATCCGTCCACGGTAGTTCTCTATGATGATGAAAACGATGCATTCCTGGTGTCACGATGATATAACTTAATGCCCTGTCTATTCTTTTTGGAACATGAAAACTAGTGTGCGTCCAATACGTAAAAAAGATCGTAATAATCCGGTATAAAAGATAAAAAGAAATAGGCATTCCTGTGATGACCACGGCAAAAAGTGCGGCGAGTTCTCTCATGATAAAATCCATAGGATGATGTCTAGTACCAGAGGTGACATCCAGATGTGTATCACTATGATGTATGGTATGTAAGTGCCACAACCATTTATTTTTATGTAAAAAATAATGAACACCGTATTGAGCTATAAGATCTAGTAGTAATAAAGCAATACCAAGTTCTATCCATAAAGGCGCTTCAAACCAATGTAGTATTCCAAATTGTGCTTCTTGTCCCCATAAAAAAACACCTACTGTAGCGATTCCAAAAATAGTATTAATCACCATTGTAAAAGAAAGAAGTATCAGGTTTGTTTTAGCATGCTTCCATTTTTTATAGATAGCTTTTTGAAAAGGATAATAGCCTTCTAAGATCCAAAAAAGAGTGATTACCGCAACGAGCCAGATGAGTTTTTGCCAGATAGGCATTGTTTCAAAAAAATGAAGAAAAGCATCCATTTACTTTTTCTTAGATTTCTTTACATAGGTTACAAGAATCTCGACACGTCTATCTAGGTTTGTGTCACCGCCTAAGGGATATTTACTTCCATATCCTTCATACCGCATCCTTTTTTTTGCTACGCCATTTTTAGATAAATAATCATATACAAATTTTGCGCGAGAGACAGAAAGATTACGTTTTCCTGTTCTTAGATCAATTGCATCACGACCTCTGCCTACACAGCATACATGACCTTGTATTTTAAAAATGATATTATCATTTTCTTTAAGGAATTTTGCAAGTTCCCTTAAGCTTTTGTAAGAACTACTTCGGATATAACTGTAATTGATTTTAAAAAGAATATTTTCTAGTAAAATACGATCTCCTTTCTCAATCGTATCTGTAAAAGATTTATATCGTTTTTCTACAGCTGCGGTAACACGTTCTTTTTCAGAAGCTTCTTCTTCTGGTGTTACATTGCGAGGAGGGTCTTCTTTTATAGAAACAATGATCTCAACCTTACGATTGAGTTTACGTTGCACCTCGTTGGTAATATCATCGAGTCGAGTAAGTAATAATTCTCCTTTTCCATCAGAATTTTTAATGATGGTATCTGAGATTCCTTGTGCAGAAAAGATAGCTTTAATAGCATCTGCACGTTGTTGAGAGAGCTTATTATTATAGGCATCACTACCCCTGTCATCACAATATCCGTAAATAGAAATATCTTCTATTTTGTCTTTTGGTAAGCTTGTAATAAAACGGTTGAGTTTTGCTATTTCTGAAGGTGTAATATCATATTGGTCTGTATCAAAAAAAGTTTCGTGTGACCGAT
The DNA here is from genome assembly GCF_937910895.1 of uncultured Dokdonia sp. Lineage (GTDB taxonomy): Bacteria > Bacteroidota > Bacteroidia > Flavobacteriales > Flavobacteriaceae > Dokdonia. The sequence goes on from NZ_CALEMI010000041.1 coordinate 13,809, forward strand.
CTACTTGCGCCACAGCGATTACCGTATACAATAAAAAGACAATATGTATATAAAAATGCTTAATAGGCTTATTTTAAGGTGTTTTCATAACGCTTAGCATCATTTAAAATCGTAATTGCTTCGGCTATTTCTTTATTATTTGCTATTTGATATTCATACAATCCATCACGATAGAAATATCGTTTTACAATTTCGTCAACGAGTAAATTTTGAATCTCCTCTTGACGATCATCTAGTTCTTTATTTTTAGCTACCTCTATGGTTTTTTGTAACTGATTGTAAACAGATGCCACTTCATTTTTTAAACCGTCTTTTTCTGCTTGTTCTAACGCTTTCGCGAAAGCGGTTTCCGTCTCCGTTTCAAATGTAAATTGCGTCTTTTTTAAGAATTTTTTAAAATCCTCATAATCGGCATCACCAAAACGAAACTCTTCTAGATTTGAATACTGATGCTTATAATAATAATCTGTTGCATATTCAAAAATAGCATTGTCGTTATTCAGCGCTTTTGTAATGGGGCTCATCTTAGCAGATGTTATTTCTACATCTGGAAAAACACCACCTCCATCAAATACTTTACGACCATTTCTTGTTTTAAACTCGTTATAATTTTGAGATGCTGTACGGACTGCATTTCCTTTCTCATCTCTATTCCAATAATCTAATGCTTGTATACAGCGACCACTTGGCGTGAAATAGCGAGAGATGGTTACTTTAAGTTGTGTGCCATACGTTAACGGTTTGGGACGTTGTACGAGTCCTTTTCCAAAACTACGAGCACCTATCACTACCGCACGATCATAATCCTGTAATCCTCCAGTCACAATCTCACTAGCTGAAGCACTACTCCCATTTATTAATATCGCCAAAGGAATCTCAGTATCTACAGGTTCTTCTTTTGTTTTATAGGTTTTATTATACTTCTTTACCACAGATTTTGTCGTTGTAATTACCTCTCCTTTAGGTAAGAATAAATTACAAATACGAATGGCTTCTACCAATAAACCACCTCCGTTTCCTCTAAGATCTAGAATAATATTGTCAGCGCCATCATTTTTGAGACTGATGAGCGCTTCTTTTACTTGAGCAGAGGCTTTTTTATTAAATTTAGTCAATACAATATATCCTGTATTGCCATTAATTAACTTATAAAAAGGGACAGCATCTACATCGACCTCAGCTCTTTTTATGGTCGCTTGTGCTGTTTTACCTTGTCGGATGTAGGTCACATTAAGGTCACTTCCAGGAGCTCCTTTTAATAAATCACCAGCATCTCCTTCAAAATCTGTTAGGGAGATATCTCCAATTTTTATAATCTGATCTCCAGCTTTTAGACCTGCTTTATCAGCAGGATATCCTTTACGAGGCTCTATGATCGTCATCACGTTATCCTTTGTACGTACGGAAGATCCAATACCAGAATAGTCCCCGCTTCTATTAATCTTTGCATCCTCTACTTCTTGCTCTGTCCAGTATTTTGTATACGGATCCAGATCGTTGAGCATCCCTTCTATTGCCGCATCCATAAGTTCTGCAGGATTGGTCTCATCTACATAATTCATGTTAAGTTCCTTAAAAAGAGTGGTGAAGATTTCAATTTGCTTTGCAATCTCAAAGAAATCACTTTTAAAACTTACGGTTGTAAAAAGGATCACAACAGCAATAACGGAAATACTAATTTTCTTTTTCATAGATTCATTCTATCTTCTATATGACAAAGGATTACGTACATCATACACGTACGTATATGTAAAACCCAATATCGGTATTTATATTGTTTACACTTTCGCGAAAGCGTACTATTTCTTCTTTCTTTTCTTGAGCCAACGACGAATCATAAAAATGCTAAGAGCCACTAAGATAATAAAAGGCCAGATGTGTAGCAACCCAAGGAAAAATTCTGAGACGTTGCTCCATCCATTTTTAAACGCATTAATCATTTTACGTCCATAAGATACGGTAACGCCTCTTTCTGAACTTATTTTATAATAATAAATAGTGATGGTACTTTCTGAAACCTGACTCTGTAAGTATTTTAATCTTCCTTCTCGCGCTTCTATTTCCTCACGTATTTTTGATAGTTCGCGTTCTATCTCCAGCATTTCTTTTACATTCTTGGCTTTAGAAAGTAGTTCTAAATAACGCTTTTCTAAAGTCCGTTTGGCTTTAAGACGAGCGTTGAGGTCTACAAACTCTTCAGTAACATCACGTTGTGAAATCGTCTTTTCTTCAAAAAAAGAAACACCATCAGAGATGGCTGCAATGACAGTATCAAAGTTTTCTGAAGGGATTCTTACGGTGAGATTATGATATTGAGAATTGTAGTTTTTACCTGTATTATCACGTTGCACATATCCATTTACTTTTTGTACAGCAGCGAGTATTTTTTGATGTGTTTTTTCAAGTTCTTGTGTCTCAAAACGAAGGTTCCCTGTTTTAATGATTTTTTGAGAAGTCGTTTGGCTAGGCGGAGGTGGTGTTTCTAAAGCAACTTCTTCTGTAATTTCAGCTTCTTCATAATACACATCGTCAGCTTCTATAGAGGACATAAGTCCTAGAATACCATCAGAGTTTTTTGACTCCCAATTAGAAGTACCAGATTGTTCGCAAGAAACAAGGATAAAAAAACTAAGGGTGAGGAGTAGTAATCGCATCATTAAATCGTTTTAAGAGTTTGACCATGGTACGTTCCATTTCTTGATAAGTAATGACGTCACGTCCTGTATAGATGATAAGTATAGCAAATGTAGTGCCTTTTGTGTCTATCATATTTTTATGAATCCGATATGCTTCTCGCATTAATCGTTTGATACGATTACGTGTGACTGCTAGCTTATGATTGCGCTTTGACACAGAGACACTTGCTTGTATTGTAATTTCTGGATAGGGGAGTGGGGTTTCTATAAAAACGATACGCAATGGAAAAGCTTTTACAGATTGCCCCTCAATAAAAAGAGCATCTATTATCTTTTTAGATGTAAGCTTTTCTTTTTTTGGAAATGTGTGCTGTTGTATCATTCAATATCGTACGTAGAGAAATATATTTTTTATAGCGTTTTATTATCTAGGTAATTGAGCAGAGGTATCTAACGTAAGTGTTAGTTTATAGTACTTAGTAACACCATCTTGTACATAAGAAACTACAGCTTCATTTCCTGTTAATTCAAAAAGAGTTTGGATATTTTCTTGTTTAGGAGCCTCTTTTATTTCTGAAGTTCCTCCATAAACAGGCATTAAGACTTCCTTATTTTTTCCATTATCAATATAACCAGAATATAAACCAGCACCGTTTCCTACGAGAGACGCACTATATTTTTCAAAGTAAATACGATCAAGTTGTACGCTATCGTGAGTTGGATCTAATAATAGATTGATGGTATATCCAGCACCACCGCCTTTTACTCCAGCGACCCATTTTGCATACGTAGCTTTTTTGAAAGTTAAGGCATCTTGTTTTTCAAATAGAGAATTTTTTTGCCCTCCACAGCTAGCAAGAATGATTATAGCAACCATAACAATAGGTGAAATAACTAGTTTCATGAGTTGTTTTTTATAGTTTATAGGGTTCAATTTTGATGCCACAAAACAAATGAAAAAATACAGTATAAATCTAGCTGAAATTATATAGTCTGACAAGCCTTACATATAGTATTAGCAACTCTCTTAAGAAGGATACTATATCAGAGATATAAAGAGTATTTATTTGTGAATTTCTACTATACAGATGTATCTATAAATATTTCTGATAACTGATCAATAGTAACAGGTTTAATCAAAAAATCTTTAACTAAGTTAATTGATTTAGAACGTTCTATATCAGAGGGATTAATAGAAGAACTTACAATATATAAGGTAGCATTTTTTAACTCTGGGAAATTATATTCACTAAGACTGTTAAGAAATTGCCATCCATTCATAATGGGCATATTTAAATCTAAAAGAATGACTTGAGGTATTTTGCGTTCTTCTAGCTTTTTAAGTGCGCCTACAAAATAGTCTAACGCTTCTTTTCCGTTTTTAAATATGAGGAGATTTTTTACAAGGTTTTTCATATCGAGCACCTTGGTAATTAAGTTTACATACATATCATCATCATCAATAATGCATGCGATTTCTATAGGATATTTCATTTTAAGGGGGTTAATGAAATTTATAATTTAATTTTTAGTTTTCTATAGTTGTACTGTAAATTTTGAGCCTTTTCCAACACGACTTTCTACTGTAATTTTCCCTCCTAAAGATTCTACTTGGCTTTTTGTGAGGAATAATCCTAATCCAGTAGCATCTTCATTATTGTGGAAGGTTTTATACATCTGAAAAAGCTGACTTCCATGTTTTTCAAGGTCAATACCTAAGCCATTATCTTTTACGACAAGATAACTTTTATTATCTTCTTCGTATGTAAATATATTAATTTCTGGATCTCTATCCGGATGTTTGTATTTAATAGCATTTGTTATGAGGTTGTGTAATATACTTTCCAAGTAGGCAGAGACATAGGGAAACTCCTCTACTTCAGAGAATTCTGTATAATACACAACTTTATTTTGAAGACTTATCTGTCTAATAGAATCTATAACTCTTTTATAGACCTGTTCTATATTGATAATTTCTTTTTCTTTATTTACATTGGTTTGAAGCGTTACGATCTCATTAAGATGTTTTAGAGTAACGTCAAGATTGGTAGCGATTTTTGAGAAATTATCAAAAAGTTCTTTTTGATCTTGGTTTAAATTTTTGGTTTCAAAAAGAGCCGTAGTGAGCTGTAAATTACTTACGTGTGACCTTAGATTATGAGATACGATGTGTGCAAAATTATAAAGTCGCTTATTATGTCCTTCTATGATATCTAAAGAAGTTTCTATTTGAATTTCTTTTTTCTTTTCTTGATCTATACTTTGGAAGACTCCTCGTATACCAATGATTTCTCCTTTTTCATTTTTTACTGGTTTTCCATGTGCTTTTGCCCAAAAGACTTCTTTGGTATAAGTCACCATTTTGATCTCTGCAGAAAACGAATCTCCTTGTGCACATGTAAAAAATAAATCAGTTGCTTTTTGTAGATGCTCTTCGGCATAAAATAAATAAGACTGACTTAGTGTAGGTATGTAAGTGTCAGGAACTTTTAATATTCTTCTAGCTTGCTTGTCAAAATAGCTTTTCTTATTTACAAAATCTACACTCCAACCACCAGCTTGTGTGAGGTTAGATATTTCTTCATAATAGAAATTACCTATAGCAAAAGGGTTTACCTTTTCCTCAGGAATACGTTTTTGCGAGGGACGTAAGTGTTTTTTAATAGATCTTAACTCCATGACAATTCTGGATATTTAACAATCTAAGATAGTTTCTTTTTTTGTAAAAAATAGATTTTGTCGATAAATATGTGTTTTTTATCGGATTTTTGATTGCTTTTTTGTAGAAAGGGTAATCAAAAACAAAAAGTGTAAGTACTAAAATAAACAAATAATAAACACGTAAAACAAACTAATATATATACCCCTTTGTCGTGGATAAACAATAGTCTAAGGGAATATCTGTTTCGTCTGTATAGATTTCTTCCATTTCTGGTTCAAAAAATGAAACCCCCGCTTTTACAACTTCTTTTTTACATTCAGACAAAAATCGGTCATAAAACCCTTTTCCATATCCTATTCTATTTCCTTTTATATCGTAAGCAAGTAAAGGTATAAAAACAACATCTATTTTTTTTGAGTCAATTTCAATACCGTCATCAGGTTCTGGAATACCATACTCATTGACAACAAATCGGGTAGCGTCTGTTAATAAATAATGGTTCATAGTATTTGTTTTAAAATTGCTTTTAGAAACAACTACGTGTTTGTCTTTCCCTTGTAGAATATTCAAAATATAGGAAGTATCTACCTCTTTTTGTTTGACAATAGGTAAAAATATATGATAGTATTGATAGTCCCAGATATCTAACTCAAGAGCTTTATTAGCGATGTCAATACTTTTTTTATCTATAGCTTCTTGAGATAAATTTTTGCGAAGTTCTTTATATTTCTTCCTCAGCTTCCTCTTTTCCATTTGTTTTATCTGTAGAAATATTAAAAATTGCATCTCCTTGATACACTAGAGAAGCTTCGTTTACATTGATGACATAACCTTTATATGTTGCACTTACAGGATATCTAAATTTTCCATAAGGATCTGTAATGGTTGCAATATGTTGGCCTTTTTCTATAAGTTCACCGCAAACTACTTTTACGTGTAATAAGCCACTATAATTTGCGCGTAACCATTGTGTAGATTCTACTAGAACAGAAGGTATATGAACTGGTGGTACTACAATATCTGTCCCTAACATTTCTAAGTGATGTAAAAAGCGAATGGTACCCTCTACTCCGCTTCTAGCAATTTCTTTGTCACTCACTTTAGATTTTCCTCCTTCAAATAATAAAACAGGGATTCCTAATCTATCACAAGTAGCACGATATGATTTTGGAATTATTTTAGAATGTAATGTAAAAGGTGCATTAAAGACTTTTGCAAATCTTGCTGTTTCTTGATTTTGAGGATCTATGCGTATTTGTGCAGCATTAAATCGGCTGGCACCCCCTGTATGAAAATCCAAACAGTAATCTGCAATAGGAAGAATTTTCTTAACAAACTGATACGCAAACCTACTGGCTAGTGACCCTCGTGGGTTTCCGGGAAATACTCGGTTTAAATCCCTCCCGTCAGGAAAGACACGTTTCATATCTAAAAAGCCAAATATATTAAGAACAGGGATACAAACAATGGTTCCTTTTTTAGGTTTATTAATATTTTTTGAAATAAGTTGACGTACAATCTCTACACCATTTATTTCATCTCCATGTATGCCAGATGTTATTAATATGACAGGTCCTGGTTCTTTGGCTCGCTCTACAATAACAGGTATCTCAACAGATGAGGTTGTGTATAGCTTAGCGAGATTAAAATTAATAGTAACACTCTCCCCAGGAACAACCTGTTGTCCTAATAGCGTCAATATATTATCTGAATCTATAAATGCCATGTACTTTCTATATATTTCGCTCAATATAGGAAATAATTTCTCCCGCAATATCTGTTCCTGTAGCTCTTTCTATTCCTTCTAGTCCAGGAGAGGAATTTACTTCAAGAATAAGAGGCCCTCTAGCACTTTGAAGCATATCAACTCCTGCAACGCCAAGCCCTATGGCTTTAACAGCTTTAATAGCCGCCTGTTGCTCTTCTTCAGAAAGAGTAATAATTTTTGCAGATCCTCCCCGATGTAGATTGGATCTAAACTCTCCTTCTTTTGCTTGACGCCTCATAGCGCCCACAATTTTACCATCAACGATAAATGCTCTTAAGTCGGCTCCTTTTGCTTCTCTAATATATTCCTGTACGATTACTCTAGCTTCAAGTCCGTTAAACGCTTCTATGACAGATTCGGCAGCATTTTCAGTTTCGGCAAGTACAACGCCTAACCCTTGTGTACCTTCTAATAGTTTTACAACAAGAGGAGCACCCCCCACATGACGTATCGCATCTTTTATATCTCTAGAATAATTTGTAAAAATAGTTTTAGGAAGCCCCAATTTAGAGCTAGAAAGCACCTGTAAACTGCGTAGCTTATCTCTGCTCATAATAAGAGATTCTGAAGTGGTTGTTGTAAAAGCACCCATCATTTGAAATTGTCTTACAACAGCAGTCCCATAATATGTGATAGAAGCTCCTATACGAGGAATAATAGCTTCTGTAGTATGAAGATGTCTACCTTTATAATACACTGTTGGATTTTCTTTTTCAATAATAAGGTCACATTGCAATGGATCTACAACCTCTACACTATGACCTTTTTTTAATCCTGCCTCTAAAAGTCGTTTTGTCGAATATAGATGCGCATTGCAAGAAAGTATTTTTAAATTCATATAAGAGACATTTTAAAAATGTGATTGTAGATTCAGTATACAACGTTTACCAAAATCACTTTTGCAATTTACATATTTCTCATGAGTGTTTTTATGAAGTGCATCTAAGATGCTTTTCCAAATGTTTTAGCCTTTGAGAAAGGTTCTTTATGCGCTTTCGCGAAAGCGTACTTTTTATGCCTAACACTTAGTGTCTATCCATGAGAATCTATATCTTTGAGTATGGCGCTTTCTCAACTCGATATACAATTAAAAACACTCCCTACAAGTCCTGGAATATACCAGTATTATGACAGTGATAAAAAATTACTGTATGTAGGAAAAGCTAAGAATTTAAAGAAAAGAGTACTGTCTTATTTTAATAAAACCATTGATAACGGGAGAATCCGTACGATGGTAAAAAAAATACATGAAGTACGTCATATCGTGGTTGCTACAGAAACCGATGCATTGCTTCTAGAAAATAATTTGATTAAGAAATACCAACCTCGATATAATGTACTTCTTAAAGACGATAAAAGCTACCCTTGGATTTGTATTAAGAATGAACGTTTTCCAAGAGTATTTCCCACCCGTCGTTTGATCAAGGATGGAAGCGAGTATTACGGTCCTTATACGAGCATGAAAACGGTAAAGACCTTACTTGATCTTATTAAAAGCTTATATAAACTCAGAACCTGCAATTATGATCTGTCTAAAGAAAAGATAGAAGCTGGAAAGTATAAAGTATGTCTAGAATATCATCTCGGGAATTGTGAAGGGGGCTGTGAAGGAAAGCAAACCGAAGAAGACTATCATAAGCATATAGAACACATACGACAGATTGTGCGTGGAGATTTTAAAACATCTTTACATCAGTTTAAAGATCAGATGCAAAAGCATGCTGCGGCGATGGAGTTTGAAGACGCGCAACGTATCAAGGAAAAACTAGACATACTCGAAAATTATCAATCTAAAAGTACGGTTGTAAATCCAAAAATTACCAATGTAGATGTGTTTTCTATTATTAGTGATGAAGGGTATGGCTATGTAAATTTCTTGCAATTATCACACGGAGCTATTATTAGATCCCACACATTAGAGCTTAAAAAACGTCTTGACGAGACCGATAAAGAATTGCTAGAATTAGGGATTATAGAAATTCAGCAGCGATTTGATTCTCAATCTAAGGAGATTTATGTTCCTTTTGAGGTTGAGTTGGGGGATACTGTAAAAGTAACCGTCCCTAAGTTGGGCGATAAAAAACGCATACTAGAACTTTCAGAACGCAACGCCAAGTATTACCGAATGGAGCGTTTTAAACAAACAAAAATTGTAGATCCAGATCGCCATACCAACCGAATTATGGCACAGATGAAAGTCGATTTAAGATTGTCTGAAGAGCCTAGACATATAGAATGTTTTGATAATTCTAATATTCAAGGAAGCAATCCTGTTGCTGCTTGTGTTGTCTTTAAAAATGGAAAACCTAGTAAAAAAGACTACCGTAAGTTCAACATAAAAACTGTAGATGGTCCCGATGATTTTGCAAGCATGGAAGAGGTGGTTTTTAGACGGTACAGAAGATTACTTGAAGAAGAAGAACCTTTACCACAACTCATTATTGTAGATGGAGGAAAAGGACAACTTTCAAGTGGTTTGAAAGCATTAGAGACATTGGGACTACGAGGCAAAGTAGCTATTGTTGGTATTGCAAAACGACTAGAAGAAATATACTACCCTGGAGATAGTATCCCGCTATATCTTGATAAAAAGAGCGAAAGCCTTAAAATTATTCAACAATTACGTAATGAAGCCCATCGCTTTGGAATCACATTTCACAGAAATAAAAGAAGCAACGCTGCGTTAGGAACAGAGCTAGAAACCATTTCTGGTATTGGAGAAAAAACAATTGTTACATTATTGAAACACTATAGATCGGTATCTAAAATAAAAACCGCAAGTAAAAAGAGTCTTACAGAAGTTGTAGGAGATGCAAAAGCAACGATTATTTACAATCATTACCACACAAAAGAATGAAACTAACATGTACTTTTTTGCTATTTTTCTTCGCACTTTCTTTAGGCGCTCAGGTCACTGATGAGCAAGATGTAAAAGTAGGTGTTGTCTTAAGTGGCGGCGGAGCCAAAGGACTTGCCCATGTGGGTGTTCTTAAAGTATTAGAAGAAGCGGGTGTACGAGTAGATTACATCGCAGGAACAAGTATGGGAGCTATCGTAGGTGGGCTATACGCCTCAGGTTATAGCGCTAGGCAACTAGACTCTCTTTTTAGAGTGGTAGATTTTTCTACCATTATTCAAGATGAATTGCCTCGGAAAGCAAAGACATTTTATGAAAAAGAAGCCTCAGAAAAGTATGCTATTTCTCTACCATTTGACAATTTTAAACTTTCGCTTCCACAGTCCATTTCAAAAGGACAAAACACCTATAATTTATTAATGATACTGTTGGAACACGTAAGTGATACAGAAGATTTTACGCAACTACCAATTCCGTTTTTTTGTATAGCAACAGATATAGAAAAAGCAGAACAAGTGATACTTGACTCAGGATTTTTACCAGAAGCTATGAGTGCAAGCGGGGCTTTACCCACCTTATTTAAACCCGTCACTTTAGGAGATCGGATTCTCATAGATGGAGGTGTGGTGAATAATTATCCTGTAGATGAACTTAGGGCAAAAGGGGTAGATATTATTATAGGAGTTGATGTACAGGATGGACTTCGTAAAAGGGATCAACTTACGACCGCTCCTGAAATATTCTTACAGATTAATAATTACCGTACTATAAAAGAAATGAAGGGAAAACGTGATAGCACAGATGTGTATATACGTCCTGATGTAGCAGATTTTACGGTTGTTGACTTTAACGAAAAGAATACCATTATTGATAGAGGAGAAGCAGAAGCATTAAAACAGTTTGATGCGTTAAAAGAAATTGCTATGAGGCAACGTACGCTTTCGCGAAAGCGTATACAACCCAAACAAAAAGATAGTATTAGAATAGATGCTGTCGTTATAAACGGAAATAAAGATTATACCCGATCTTATATTTTAGGAAAATTACAGATTGACCCTCCTGTTACGTTAGATTATGAAAAGTTTAGTAATGGGATTAACAACCTTTCTGCTACAGAAAATTTTGATCGTATAGGATATCATTTTCAATCAATCTCTGAAGGGACGTTATTAAAATTTGATCTTCAAGAATCTAAAAGCAAACAATCTATAGGTTTAGGAATTCATTATGACGATTTGTATCGCAGTGCAGCACTGGTTAATTATACCAGAAAACGACTACTCTTTGATAACGACATTGCTACGTTTGATCTCATCGTAGGGGATAATATACGATATGCCTTTAATTATTATATAGATAAGGGATATTATTGGAGTGTTGGACTAAGATCTACTTACAATACCTTTGAAAAAGGAGTAAGTGCTCGGCTTGTAGAACAAGTCGGTAATATTGATCTAGAAGGGATTAATAGTGTTACCTTAGATTATCAAGATCTGACTAACCAGTTGTATTTACAAACCCTTTTTGTAAAGCAATTTTCTTTGGATTTGGGAGTACAACATAAATTTCTTGACGTAGAAACCGAAACCGTTAATGACGGTGACGATATTCCTGGTTTTGTTTTTGAAAAAAGCAACTTATTTGGAGCTTATGGTCAATTAAAATTTGACTCATTGGACAATAGATATTTTCCTCAATCAGGATTTTATTTTGACGGTGATTTTGATTTGATTTTGTTTTCTTCAAATTTCAATGCTAATTTTACTGAGTTTTCTATAGCAAATGCTTATTTTCTTTATGCAGCAAGTATTACTCAAAAATGGACTTTTCTCACAGAAATAAGCGGTGGATTTAAGTTAGGAGGAGAAGATGTACGGTCTTTAGATTTTTTTCTAGGTGGATATGGTAATAAAAAGATTAATAATCTCGTTCCTTTTTATGGATATGATTTTATAAGTATAGCAGGAGATGGTTATGTAAAAGCAGGGTTTTCTGTAGACTATGAATTTGCTAAAAAAAATCATTTGAACGCAGGAGTAAATATTGCTAATGCGGGTTATGATCTCTTTTCTTCTGAAGAATGGCTTACGAGTCCAGACTTTACAGGCTATGCATTAGGATATGGAATGGATACCTTTTTAGGCCCTCTCGAATTGAAGTACACATATAGCCCTGAAATAAAAACGGGAGAATGGTTTATTGCTATTGGCTTTAAGTTTTAACTAAAAGCGATATCGCTTTAGTTAAAATTTTGAATAATTATCAATTTTTTAACTAAAAAGATTAAAATAATGGCACGCTAAATGTGTTTCATAATAAAATGTTTAACTAAAACCTATTTATTATGAAAATTATCATCACAGCGATCGCCACAGCTACTATTTTACTTACCAGTTGCACAAACAAGGAGAAAAAAATTACAACAAACTTTGAAACGAATCCTTTAGAAACAAAAAACGAAGTTACTTCTCAAGAATCACTATTAGCACAATTAGATACTTCTCTTGAGGCTCCTGTCGCCTCTGTATTTTATGTAAATGCTACAAGTGGACTTTCATTAAGATCTGGCACCAATTTACGCTCGAAAAAGATATTGACACTCCCTTACGGGGCACAAGTAAAACACCTTAGTTCTCCTGCACATACAACAATGACTGTCTCAGGGATTACAGGTAATATGATTGAAGTAGTATACCAAGGTGCTGTAGGCTTTGTTTTTGATGGATATCTTACACGTCTGGCACCTCCACAAGATGGAGAATCTGTAGAAGGATATGCAAAGCGTATTTCTACAAAAGATCATGCAGTACAAGTTACTAAGACTAAAAACCCTAAAGGTGAGGGATACGGTATGACAACACGTATAGAACTACCTACATCTAACTGGACAGAAGCGTATAGAATTACCAAAGAACTGTTTGATTTACCTAAAAGCTTACAACTAGATCTTATATCAAAAAAAGAATCTGAAGTTATATCTAATAGTAATAAGAGAGAAAAAACATTTAAAGACGAAATTGCCGTCAATAGAGACACAGCATCAGAAATTACATCTATAGTTTACACCTATCAATTAAGAGATTATACGAGAAGTGTTACTATTGTAAAAGACAAAAATGGATTTATTGTAGATGAGGTAGAAACTTCAAAATAGGTCAATTCATTTGATGGTATAAAAAAAGCGTTCAAAATGAACGCTTTTTTGTTTTGCACCTATAAAATAGGGACTTATACTTCAGAAACACGTAATGTGTTTACCATTCCTTTATCTATAATAGGCATAGCAGCTAGATTAATAAGCATATCTCCTTTTTTTACAAACCCCATATCAAACGCCATTTTATTTACATCTTCTACGGTTTCATCGGTACTTACATATTTGTCATAAAAAATAGCTTTAACTCCCCATAAAAGGCTGAGTTGTGTTAAGATACGTTTATTTGATGTAAACACTAAAATATGTGATTTTGGTCTCCAAGCAGATATTTGAAAGGCAGTATACCCACTATTTGTTAGGGTTGAGATGGCTTTTGCGTTTATCTCATTTGCCATGTGTGCCGCGTGATAACAGATAGCTTTTGTAATATATCTTTTGGTACGAATATGTGGAGGGTCCTGAGGTACCTGAATAAGATCAGAATCTTCAACATTTTTAAGAATGGATGCCATTTTTTGAATGACTTGCACAGGATATTGTCCTACAGAGGTTTCTCCACTAAGCATTACAGCATCAGCACCATCCATTACAGAGTTTGCTACATCATTTACTTCTGCACGAGTAGGGGTAAGACTAGAAATCATAGTCTCCATCATTTGAGTAGCAATAATCACTGGAATACGTGCTTTTTTAGCTCTTAGTACAAGTTTTTTCTGAATAAGAGGGACTTCTTCAGCAGGAATCTCTACACCTAAATCTCCACGAGCAACCATCAATCCGTCACAATAAGCAACAATTGTATCTATATTTTCTACAGCTTCAGGTTTTTCAATTTTTGCTATAATTGGGATTTTATGATCCGAATGTTCATCTATTATTGCCTGAAGTTGTTTTAAATCATCAGCATGACGTACAAAAGAAAGTGCCATCCAATCTACTTTTTGACTAATAGCAAAAATGGCATCTTTTACATCTTTTTCGGTTAATGCTGGTAAAGAAATATTTGTATTAGGAAGATTCACCCCCTTTTTTGAGCGTAGTGGACCTCCTTGAATAACTTTGGCTTCTACTTCATATTTGCCATCAGTTTTTAGAACCTCAAACATAAGTTTACCATCGTCTAGTAAAATACGTTCTCCTTTTTTCACATCTTTAGGAAACCTCTTATAGTTCATATAAACTCTATCTTTGGTTCCTTCAAATTCTTCTTTTGTAGAAAATATAATTTTATGACCAGGTTTTACAACAACCTCTTCCTTCATACGCCCTACTCTTAGTTTTGGACCTTGGAGATCTGCAAGAATAGAAGTATTATACTTGTATTTTTCACTTAATGTCCTGATCATCTCAATGCGTTCTTTTACATCTTCATAATCTGCATGCGAAAAATTAATTCTAAACACATCAACCCCTTCTTTCATCATTTTTAGGAGTATCTCTTTAGTACTTGTTGCTGGACCTAGGGTTGCAACAATTTTGGTTTTTTTTCTAGTTGGCATTATTCAAAAATTAAGTTTTCTTTTGTTTTAAGTTGATTTATATCAACTGTATATGCGGTTACAATTTGTTGTATTTGATTAAGTGCTTTTAATGTTTTGGTTTGGACAAAACCACTTCCTTCTTCACTTATTTTTAATAAATAATCTACACGAGGTAAATCTTCTAAAAAGTAACGTATTTCTGTAGACGTTTTAGACTCAAATAGACTAGAAAGAGTGTCATCACGTTCTTTTGTTATTTTTGTAAGATTACTAAAAAGATGATAAGTTGCATATTGTTGCTCATTGTGATACTCATACAAAGGGAATTTTGCAGATATGACATCGTGGCTTATTGTTAAATCATTCCTACTTCTTTTAAGTCTAAGTTTTAGATGTCTATTAAGCAAATAAGCAAGGTAATAAGATTCTATAGCTCCGTGTATAGCAATAAGCGTAAAGTCATACCCAAAATCATCTTCTAATACTAGTTTGAATGTACCCATATCGTGACTACGAAATTTAAAGATACATAAAACTAACATTATTGTGTGTGGATATATAAGACAATCTTATATAAAAAGATACGCAAACGTTTGAATAATGAAATTGGTTAGAAAATTTTATAAGGGAAGCGTAAAAGAAGCTATAGTTCCTTTGTTTTGTATACTTTCTATAGATAAATTTCCATTATGAATTTCGATAAACTGTTTTGATAGAATTAAACCCAATCCAGATCCTTTTTCACGTAAAGTTCCTATCTGAGTCGTTACTTTAGTTACATCAAAAAGAGAATCGACATACTTTTCAGGGATACCGATTCCATTGTCTTCAATACTAAAAGATAAAAACGTATTTATTTTATTTAGTTCGACAACTATAATTCCGTTATTATGAGAATATTTAATTGCATTAGATAATAGATTACGTATCACAGTAGCGATCATGTTTTTATCGGCCATCACTTTGATATTAGTACTAGCTTCTATAATAATGTTTATATTTTTTTTAATAGATTGTTGTTTTTGAATCTTTATTTGATCTTTTACAAGAGCAAGAATATCTATTCTTTGTGGTTCGTAGTGAATTTTACCGGTTTGTATTTTTGACCACTTTAATAAATTATCTAAAAGAGAGAGGCTATTTTTACTAGAATCCCCTAAGGCATCTATGATTTGTATTGTTTGATTATTTTGGTTCTGCTCTTCTTTTAAAAGATCTAAAAAATTAATAACAGACGAGAGTGGGCTTCTAAGGTCGTGAGCTATAATTGTAAAGAACTTATTCTTTGTCGCAATGACTTCGGATAATTCCTTTTTTTGTTTAGCTATTATTCTGTTTTTATGCTTATAGATATATAATTGTATAATGATAAATAACATAAAACTTAAAAGCAGTATATACCATAATATCATCATAAGTAATACTGCTGGGTTCCTTTTGTAAGGTTCTTTGTAGGCTGTCTCTATGATAAACGTTTTATTAAAAAAGGGAATATGGGAATTTATAAAATAGTTGTCTTGTACTTCGAAGTTTCTCCAATATTGTAAATCTTCTTGAGTATTGTATATTTTTTTACCATCATAAACGCGTTCTCTGTCAAACTCGATACCTGTAGATGTTTTAAACCTAAAAACAAACTGAGAAGTATCTATATTACTATACACACGATCTATAATAGGCTTAAAATCCTTTATAATAGAAAAATAACCAACACACTCCTTTAGATTATTCTCAGCGATAAACCCAATAGGTAATCCTACACGCCCTTCTACTATATTATATGGATTAAAAGCTACATAATCATTAGCTTTTAGCTGTTTATCCATCAACTCAACCGATTTTTTATCTATAAGGTTTATAATTGATCTACCAATAAGCTTACTTGGATCAATTTGATCTTTAGTAAAAGAGTATTTAAAAACATGTGTTGTATCTACATAAGAAATAATGTAACTATCATCTATTGGGAGACTAGATAATTGATAGTTTATAAATTGATAAAGTTTTTGTTGCGATGGGAATTCATTAGAGATCTTAATATAAGAACGTATACCAGACATGAGCGTTGCATAATTATTAAGCGCATTTTGAAAGTCTGAAGCTGTTTTTTTATTTAACTTCTCTAAGCGTATTTGTCTGTTTTCTTTCTCTTTTTCAGTAATGTAAGAATCTGCCCCAAAAACTAGGATACCACTTACAATAGCAAAGAGCACAAAAATAGAATAATATTTTTTTGGTAAACGAAAATACATATAGAGTTAGAGACCTGTTGAGTAACAAATGTAAATAAAATCTTAACAAATATGTTTATTTACTCTCTATTTGTCGTTGAAATACATAAAAAGATCGCTTAGATGCTATTTCTTCAGCTTTTTTCTTGGACGTTGCTCTTGCTTTTGCTACAATTTTATCATCAATAAAAAGTCTAACAGCAAAATGTTTTACGGTATCTTTTCCAGTATCTTCAAAAGTATCGAACTTAAAAGTCTTTTTTTCTTTTTGACACCATTCAATTAATACACTCTTATAACTTATGATACGCCCCTCAAGCTTTTCAATATCGACATAAGGTTCTATAACTCGCTTATAAATAAACTTTTTACAATAGGTATATCCTCGATCTAAATAAATAGCACCAATAAGTGCTTCAAAAAGGTTTCCGTGTATGTTTGCTCCAAAGTTTTCTTTTGGAATGTTGGCTTTTATGTAACGTAATAAATTGAGTTCGTTACCTAACTCGTTTAAGTGTTTTCTACTTACAACTTTTGAGCGCATCTTTGTAAGATAGCCTTCATTACCCCCTTGTACAGCTTCAAAAAGATGTGCTGCAATAACAGCTCCCAGCATAGCATCTCCCAGAAATTCTAAGCGCTCATAATTTAAGGGGTTACCATCTTCCTTTTTAAGTCCTAATGATCGATGGGTAAAAGCCTTTTCGTAATGACTTATATCTTTAGGTTTAAACCCTAAAATACTTCGCATACGCATAAAAAAAATCCCGTTCGTATCTGAACGGGAAGAAAATATTTTTTTTATGGCGCTCATAGTATTAAGCGTCAATTTTTTTAAATAGCACACAAGCATTATGACCTCCAAAACCGAAGGTATTACTCATGGCAACATTGATTTCTTTAGGTTGTGCCTCATTTAAGGTAAGATTAAATGAAGAATCAATATGTTCATCTACAACACTATGGTTAATGGTAGGAGGCACCATGCTATACTTCATAGCAAGAATAGAAGCAATGGCTTCTATAGCCCCAGCAGCACCTAGTAGATGCCCTGTCATAGATTTTGTAGAATTGATATTAATATTCTTTGCGTGATCTCCAAAAACTTTAGATATCGCTTTCAATTCAGCAACATCTCCTAGGGGAGTAGACGTTCCATGCGTATTAATATGATCTACATCTTCTGGTTTCATTCCAGCGTCATTAAGACAATTATGCATGACTCTTTCTACACCAATTCCATCTGGATGAGGCGCCGTCATATGATATGCATCACTAGACATACCTCCACCTATAACTTCTGCATAGATATGAGCTCCTCTAGCTTTTGCATGCTCGTACTCTTCTAGTATTAATGCACCAGCACCTTCTCCTAAAACAAATCCATCACGGGTTGCATCAAATGGTCTTGAGGCTGTTTGTGGGTCTTCATTTCTAGTAGATAAGGCATGCATCGCATTAAATCCTCCCACACCTGCTTTTGTAACAGCAGCTTCACTACCTCCTGTTACAATAATATCACAATGCCCTAAACGTATATAGTTCATAGCATCTATCATTGCGTTTGCAGAAGAAGCACAAGCAGAGACCGTTGTATAATTAGGTCCCATAAAGCCATGCTTGATAGAGATATTACCAGGAGCAATATCTGCAATCATTTTAGGAATGAAAAAAGGATTAAATCTAGGAGTACCATCTCCTTCGGCAAAATTGATAACTTCATCTTGAAAAGTCTCTAGGCCACCTATTCCAGCACCCCAGATGACACCCACTCTGAATTTATCAACTTTTTCTAAGTCAATACCAGCATCATTGATGGCTTCGTCTGAAGCCACCAATGCGTACTGGGCAAATCTGTCTAACTTTCTAGCTTCTTTACGGTCAAAATGGTCTAGAGCGTTAAAGTTTTTAAGTTCACAAGCAAATTTTGTCTTGAACTTTTCGGCATCAAAATAGGTAATAGGAGCACATCCACTTTTTCCTGAAGATAGTCCATCCCAGTATTCTTGAATATTATTTCCTATCGGTGTAAGTGCACCAAGTCCAGTAACTACTACTCGCTTTAACTCCATAAGTTTAAGACTTATTTTGCGTCCTCTATATATGAAATTGCTTGACCTACCGTAGCAATATTTTCTGCTTGATCGTCCGGAATTTGAATATCAAATTCTTTTTCAAACTCCATAATAAGTTCAACAGTGTCTAGTGAATCGGCACCCAAATCATTAGTGAAGCTAGCTTCGGTTACAACTTCGTTCTCATCTACGCCTAATTTGTCTACGATGATCGCCTTTACTCTTGATGCAATGTCTGACATAATTTCTAAATTTAATTTTTAATTAAGTGGCAAAAATAACAAACCTTTATGGTTTGAACACTATTGCCACAAAAATATGAAGGTAATTTACGCAAATATTAAATAATTTCTCTAATAAAAACCTCCAAATTGTTAATAATAATCGTTTGTTTTGCACATTATAACAGGATCATAAATATATGAAACGTATTGTAATTTTTGCTTCGGGCAACGGTACAAATGCCCAGCGTATTATCGATCATTTTAAGGGTAGTACGGATGCTCAAGTTGTGCAGGTGCTCAGTAACAACAAGGATGCCAAAGTTTTAGAGCGAGCAAATAAGAGTCAGATAAGTGCTATTAGCTTCAATAGAACTGCACTCTATTATACAGATCATATTGCACATCTTTTGCAAGTAATCCAACCTGATTTAATTGTATTGGCAGGGTTTTTATGGCTCTTTCCAGAAAAAATAATTAATTTATTTCCTGACCAAATTATAAATATTCATCCAGCATTATTACCTGATTTTGGTGGAAAAGGGATGTATGGAAAGCATGTACATGAGGCAGTGTACGCTTTCGCGAAAGCGCATAAAGAACAAAAAACCTACACAGGGATTACTATACATAAGGTGACACCAGAATATGATAAGGGGATGTATGTTTTTCAAGAAAAAGTAGAAGTAACGCAAGAAGATACCCCAGAAACGATAGCACAGAAAGTACATAAACTAGAATATGAGTACTTTCCCGTTGTGATTGAGAAACTGTTGTTTGATACTAAATTATGATGAGATTTCCGCCTTCGCGGAAATGAAAAGATACCGCCTGCGCGGGCAGCACCATGAGTAAGAAAAAAGAAAAATTTTATGTAGTCTGGCAAGGCAAGAAACCAGGTATTTATCTTACTTGGAAAGATTGTAAGGCGATGATAGATGGATATGCAGGAGCGCAGTATAAATCTTTCTCTACGTTTGCAGAGGCAAAAATAGCTTATAATAAAGACTATGCAGATGTAAAAGGATCTTCTAAAAAAAAGAAAGTGCTTACTACTCAAGAAAAGGAAAAATATGGAGAACCTAACTTATATTCTATAGCTGTAGATGCAGCAAGTTCTGGAAATCCAGGAGTGATGGAGTATAGAGGTGTAGATACCCAAACAGTAAAACAACTTTTTCATCAAGGTCCTTTTAAGCAAGGCACTAATAATATAGGAGAGTTTTTAGCATTGGTCCACGGGCTTGCATATCTCAAGAAAATAGGAAGCGATCGTATTATTTATTCTGATTCACGTATTGCAATAGGATGGGTAAAAAAGAAAGCCTGTAATACAAAGCTTCAAGAAACGTCCCGAAATAAGGATGTGTATGATCTTATACGTCGAGCCGAAAAGTGGCTTAAAACAAATACGTACACAACTCCTATTGTAAAATGGGAAACAAAGGCGTGGGGAGAGATCCCTGCAGATTTTGGAAGAAAGTAGTTTTTTAAAGGATATTAATGCTGTAAGTTTTTTTGGTTTTTTCTACTAATGCCAACGATGAAAATACAATTATGAGAATGACACAACAAATTTCTTTTTCAGAAATAAAAGGACTCAAAATTGAGACTCGATTTTGAGTCTTTTCTTTTTTTTAAAAACGATATCTTTGCAAAAAAAATAGATGAGTAAATTAGTTATTGTTGGGACGTGCGCATTTGATGCTATCGAAACTCCTTTTGGTAAAACAGATAAAATTTTAGGTGGTGCTGCTACATATATAGGTCTTGCTGCCTCTCAATTTAAAGTAGACTCATCTATCGTATCTATAGTAGGAGAGGATTTTCCTCAAGAATATTTAGACTTGTTGACAAGTAGAAATATTAATGTAGAAGGACTCGAAATAGTAAAGGGAGGAAAAACCTTTTTCTGGAGTGGTAAATATCACAATGATATGAACACACGCGATACCCTTGCAACAGAATTAAATACACTAGCAGATTTTAATCCAAAGGTGCCTCCTGCATATCAAGATGCAGAGATTGTGATGTTAGGTAATTTACAGCCTACCGTACAATTGAGTGTAATAGAGCAGATGAGTGATCCTAAGTTGGTTATTCTAGACACGATGAATTTCTGGATGGATATTGCACTAGAGGAACTTATGACCACACTAAAAAAAGTTGATGTCATTACTATAAATGATGAAGAAGCCCGTCAATTAAGTGGGGAATACTCATTAGTCGCTGCAGCAAGAAAAATACACGAGATGGGACCTCAGTATGTAGTAATTAAAAAAGGAGAACACGGCGCATTACTTTTTCATAATGATGAAATCTTTTTTGCACCTGCGTTACCACTAGAAGAAGTTTTTGATCCAACGGGAGCTGGAGATACCTTTGCTGGTGGATTTGCAGGGTTTTTAGCAAGCAGTAGAGACATCACGTTTGAAAATATGAAACAGGCACTGATTTATGGATCTTGCCTTGCTTCATTTACCGTCGAAAAATTTGGAACAGAACGGCTGGAAAACGTAACTGCCGAAGAAATAAGAAAACGCTTGCAAGAGTTTAAACAACTTACGCAGTTTGAAATAGAACTTAATTAATATAAATACGCTCCAAAATTTGGGGCGTATTTGCTTTTACGATAAAGTAAAGTAACCTACTATGAGTGACGCAATAAAGCATGAATGTGGAATCGCCCTTATACGATTAAAAAAACCACTTACATTTTATAAAGAGAAGTATGGCACTGCTTTTTATGGAGTAAATAAAATGTATCTAATGATGGAAAAACAGCATAACCGTGGTCAAGACGGTGCTGGATTTGCAAGTATTAAATTAGATATGGCACCTGGAGAACGTTATATTTCTAGACAGCGCTCTACGGCTCAACAACCAATACAGGATATTTTTGCACAAATCAATGGTCGAATTAATGAAGTAATGACCGAAAACCCCGATCGAAAAGATGATGTTGAGTGGCAAAAAAGAAATGTTCCCTATGTAGGAGAAGTTCTTTTAGGACACGTACGATACGGAACCTTTGGTAAAAACAGCGTGGAGAGTGTACATCCTTTTTTAAGACAAAATAACTGGATGCACCGTAACCTTATTGTTGCGGGTAATTTTAATATGACCAATGTAAGTACGCTTTTTAATAAACTTGTTTCATTAGGACAACACCCCAAAGAGCAGGCAGATACGATCACTGTCATGGAAAAAATAGGACATTTTCTAGATGATGAGGTAGCAAAATTGTACAAGAAATTAAAAAAAGAAGGATATAATAAGCAACAAGCTTCTCCTCAAATTGCTGAACGTCTTAAGGTTGAAAAAATCTTAAAAAGAGCTTCCAAAGATTGGGACGGAGGCTATGCGATGGTAGGTCTTTTAGGTCACGGAGATGCCTTTGTATTAAGAGATCCAGCAGGTATTCGCCCAGTATATTATTATGAAGATGATGAGGTTGCGGTTGTTGCTAGTGAGCGCCCTGTAATTCAAACAGCCTTTAATGTTGATTTTGAAAGGGTAAAAGAACTAGATCCAGGTAGTGCACTTATTGTAAAGAAAAATGGACACCTAAGCATTGAAAAAGTAATAAAACCGCTTACGCGAAAAGCATGCTCGTTTGAACGTATTTATTTTTCAAGAGGTAGTGATGCTGAGATTTATAGAGAACGTAAATTGTTAGGAAGATTATTAATGCCAGAGGTACTTAAAAGTATAGATCATGATACCAAAAATACAGTATTCAGCTTTATACCAAACACGGCTGAAACCTCTTTTTATGGACTTGTAGAAGCAGCACAAGATGAGCTAAACAAACAAAAAGGGGCAGAAATACTAGCATCAAAAGAAAATCTAGATCAAGAATCCATAGAACGTATCCTTTCGCGAAAGCTAAGAACAGAAAAAATAGCGATAAAAGATGCAAAACTCAGAACGTTTATAACAGAAGACAGCAGTCGTGACGATCTGGTTGCTCACGTATATGATGTTACGTATGGGGTTATTCAACCTGAAGATAAACTTGTTATTATAGACGATAGTATTGTACGCGGCACAACACTTAAAAAGAGTATTATAAAAATGATGGCGCGCCTTAATCCTAAAAAGATTGTTGTTGTTTCATCTGCACCACAAATACGGTATCCAGATTGCTACGGTATTGATATGGCAAAACTAGAGGATTTTATAGCTTTTAGAGCCGCGATAGCACTTCTTAAAGAAAATGGGAAAGAGAATGTTATTACTGAAGTGTATGAAAAGTGTAAAACACAAATAAATTTTAAAGATAAAAATGTTCAAAATTTTGTAAAAGAGATTTATGAGCCCTTTACAGATAAAGAAATCTCTTTAAAAATTTCAGAATTATTAAGTGACGAAACAGTAAAACCAGAAGTCGAAATTATTTACCAAACAGTAGAAAACCTCCATAAAGCATGTCCTAAAAATTTAGGAGATTGGTATTTTACGGGTAATTATCCAACAAACGGAGGAAACCGTGTTGTCAACCGTGCTTTTATAAACTATATGGAAGGAAATAGTGCTAGAGCCTATTAGATTGATCATAAGTAAATCACAAATCATACATTTTTTGTGTAGTTGGTCTAAAAATCGTGTAGTTGGTCTAAAAGATGTTGCTCGGTTGTAAATCAGTGCTATATTAGCAAAGCCATAGCATAAGTAGGTTAAGTTCATGGTAGATTTGGGGCAAAAAAAGGTGGAACTTTCCGCCTTTTTTTATGCGCTAAAGTCAAATGTTTCAAAGAAGCAATCCAGCCAGGTTTCATCGAGTAAGTTCGCTACAATTTCTATACCTTTACACAAACAGCTTATTAAACTATGAGTCAACTCTTTTTCTGGGCAACCGTTTCTATTTTCTTTTCTTTTTTGTGCTCTATATTGGAAGCAGTACTATTAAGCATATCTCCTACATTCATTAATATTAAAAAGAATGAAGGAAAAGGATATGCGTCACGACTTGAAGAATTAAAAAAGGATGTAGATAAGCCTCTTATTGCCATACTTACCTTAAATACATTAGCACATACTGTAGGCGCGATGATGGTAGGGAAAGTCGCTGCCGATTTGTATCCTAATTTTGAATTTTTAAGCATCAATTTTGTAGGATTTGTTTCTGGAATCATGACATTTCTTATACTTGTAGCCTCAGAGATCATACCCAAAACGATAGGAGCAACCTACTGGAAACAGCTAGCAAACTTTACTGCAAAAGCACTTAGGGTGCTTATTTTTCCACTTAAGTGGACAGGGATTCTTTGGTTGTTACAACGCACGACAAAACTTGTTGGAGGTAAAGGACATGGTGCAAGTATTTTAAGTAGAGAAGACTTTACTGCTATGGCTCAAATGGCTAGTGAAGAAGGTGTTTTTGAAGAATCAGAGAGTAAGATTTTAACGAATTTACTTTCGTTTAAAGATGTGCTTACAAAAGATGTCATGACGCCACGTACAGTCATGAAAACAGCTTCATCTAAAATGACAGTAAGTGAATTTTTTAAAGAGAACCAAGAATTACGCTTTTCCAGAATCCCAGTTTACGATAAAAACATAGATGATATTACAGGAATTGTTTTAAAAAATGAAGTCTATAGAGAAATGGCACTTGATAATCATCAAAAAACACTAGAAGAGTTACAACGCCCAATTATAATTACAAATCGTGATTTACCTATTCCAGATCTTTTTGAAGAACTTATCTCTACAAAAAATCATATTACATTGGTGGTTGATGAATACGGAAGTACAAGAGGTTTGGTCACCATGGAAGATGTTATTGAAACGTTATTAGGACTTGAGATTATGGATGAAAGTGACCGTGTAGCAGATTTACAGACACTAGCTAGAAAAAATTGGGAAAAAAGAGCAAAAGAGCTAGGGTTATTCGATGAAAATACATTATCAGATGACTAAAACACTATTTGTATTACTTTCTTTAGTAATGACCGTTATGCATGGACAACAAGACAATGCAAAAGATGCTTTTCTTGAAAAATGGAATAACTCTAGAGACTATTTAATTGCTATTGCAGAGGCAATGCCAGAAGATAAGTATTTTTATGCTCCAACAGAAAGAGAGATGAATTTTGGAGCCCAACTCCTACACATGAGAGGTAATATGCTTTGGTTAGGAAACACCTATTTTTCTTCAAAGGCATTTGATAGGAAATCACTTTCTCAAAACATACCATTGGGCAAACAAGAGATCATTAATGCGTTAAGAAAATCTTTTGATGAAGTATATAGACTTGTAGATAAAACCCCTTTAGAAGAGTTAAAAACAACAGTAAGCTTTTTTGCAGGACCTAAATCTAAACTTCAAATATTAAATTTACTTCAGGATCATCTTACACACCATAGAGGACAAGTTGTCGTATATCTTAATCTAAATAATATCGTACCCCCAGACTACAGTGGTTGGTAAGTAAATTTAGGTTTTAGACTTCGTAAATGCATTGTTTAAATTACGCAATATCGTAGTTAAAAACTGAGAGATATCATAAGGCTTTAATATGATGTCATTCATTCCTGAATTCATAATAGTGGCTCTCATTTCATCTAGCTCTACAGCCGTAAGTGCTACAATAGGGACATCGGGATTAAATTTTCTAATGGCTTTTGTAGCTTGGACACCATCTACCTTAGGCATGTGTATATCCATAAGAATAAGATCATAATTATTTTCTTTTACTAGAGCAATAGCTTGCTCACCATCATCGGCAAGAGAACATTTAAACTGACGTTTTTCAAGAATTTTTTGAGTAATCTTTTGGTTAATACGATTATCATCTACTACGAGGATATGGACATTCTCAAAAATATGGATCGCGTCTCCTTCTTCATAATTTTGTTTTTCCTCTTTTTTCTCATCAGCTACATTAGCTTCCAGATTTATAGTAAATGTAAATGTTGAGCCTTTACCCATTTCACTCTCTACCATTATTTCACTATCATATAATGCTAAAAGTTTTTTTACGATAGGTAGTCCAAGCCCTGTTCCTTGATAGTTATAATTACGGTTTTCTACTTGAGAGAATTCTTCAAAAATTGTTTTTTGTTTACTTAAAGGAATACCAATACCATCATCCTTAACGATAAACCTTGTTTTATATAATCCTTCTTTAGTTTTCTCTATCAGATCAATCGAGACCCAGATATTTCCATCTTCATTAAATTTTATAGCATTTCCAATAAGATTCATAAGTATTTGGGAAAGCCTTACATAATCTCCAATTTGTTTATCAGGGAGATTTTCATCAATATGTAAATGAATTTTATTATTATTTTGCTCTAAGCTAAACTCAAAAGAGCGTATAATACTTTTTGCAAGACTAGATAATCGATATGATGTTTTTTCTAATGTAATCCCATTGGCATCCATCTTATTGATAAGAAGAACATCATTGATAAGCGCTAGTAAATAATCTGCCGAAAATTTTAAGGACTTAAGATCTTCCTTATTTTTGCTTGTAGTATCTTCTAGTAGTATAGAAGAAAGTCCAATGACCCCATATAATGGCGTACGCAACTCATGACTAACAGTAGAAAAAAATTGCGTTTTAAGTTTTGATAAGCGCTCAGCATTATCCTTAGCAGCCATCAACTGATTATTTTTTTCGTGTAAACGTTTAATATATTTTTTTCTGGATTTAAAAGCAAAAATGATAGCTATAAGAGCAATCAGTAGGATAAGAGATGCAATGATAAAAATATTACGTAAATCTTTAGATTTTTCAATAAGCTTATCATTTATAAGTTGCTCCTTCCTAGCAGAATCAATAGTACGCTCATATTCTTTAATATTAAAACGAGTATTAGCGGCTTGAATCTCTCTTAATTT
Organism: uncultured Dokdonia sp.; assembly: GCF_937910895.1. Classification (GTDB taxonomy): domain Bacteria; phylum Bacteroidota; class Bacteroidia; order Flavobacteriales; family Flavobacteriaceae; genus Dokdonia. Next base: position 40,749 of record NZ_CALEMI010000041.1, read on the forward strand.
ATCAGCCTTAAACTTTTTTTCATCGAGTACTTTCGCTTTTTTTAATAGCCCATAAGCTTTCTCATAATCTTCTTGTATTTCAACAAGATTACCATAGTATTTATAAAATTCTAAAGCTTCAGATGGGAATTTTTCTTTTTCAAGAACTTTTTCCACTTCTATAAATGCTTCTTCAGCTAACGCATAATTCCCTTTTTGTGTATGATATCTACCAAACAGTAATTTTAAACCAACAATATCTCTAGGATATAAGGTATCTCTTTTAAATAAATTTTCAACTTGGAGAAGATAAGGAATAGCTTCATCTGCTAAATTTTCGTCTATGTACGTCCAAGCAATGTTTAAAAGAGGCGTGATGTTCTCAAGCTCATATCCCTGAATCGTATTGATCTCAATACTCTTTTTATAATAATCAATACCTTTTTGATAATTTTGTTTTTCGTCAGACTCTACGTTTCCTAAATTTATATATGCCCAAGAAAGTAAAGAATCCATTTTTTCTTCCTGTAAAATAGAAAGCGCTTTCTCATAATTCAATCTCGCTTGGAGCGTATCTTTCATTTCTGTGTTGACAGAACCCATCAAGTCATAGCCCATAAAAGTATAATACGCGTTATTCTGATCTTTTCCTTCAGAGATAATTTGAGTAGCAATCTCAATAGCATTTGTATACTCTAAATCATCTAAAATAGCGTACGCTCGATCACTTAAACGCTCAATACTATCTTTAGAAATAGGGGTTTGTTGTGCGTAAAATGAGTAACTAACACAAAGACAAAAGAAGAAGCTATAATAGAATTTACACTTCATATATGTATGATTATGGGGCTGTGACAAAATTACTTATAAACAATAGGATACACAAGAATAGATTTACCTCTCAAAAAACATATACTTTTTAACGAAATCCATACCTTTATATATGCACAAGGTATACATAAAGAGTCCATTAGGAACTTTGGAAATCGAAGGAGACAATCAAGGCATAGTAGCCATTACTTTTTTAGATCAAGAAGTAACCCCAACAGCTACGATACCTGAAATTTTACAAGAAGTCGTAAAACAACTTGATGAGTATTTCACAAAAAAAAGGACTGTTTTTGAGTTAAAACTAAATCCTCAAGGAACTAATTTTCAAACCCAGGTTTGGCGTACATTACAAACGGTTCCTTTTGGAAAAACAGCCTCCTATTTAGACATGGCAAAAATGCTTGGAGATTCCAAAGTGATTCGCGCAGCAGCAAGTGCAAACGGTAAAAACCCTATAGCGGTTGTTATTCCGTGTCATCGAGTGATAGGAAGTGATGGCTCACTAACGGGATATGCAGGAGGCTTACATCGTAAAAAATGGTTGTTAGAACACGAGAGTCCTGTACGACAAGGCTCTCTTTTTAATTAAAAAATCAATGCTAGTATTTAAATACAATATTTCGCTGTTATGAAGTACATAAAGAAGTTTTTAAAAGGATTCATTAGTATTATCCTCCTCCTTGTTATTATTGCTTATTTAACAGATTACGAGTACATTTTAAAAGGAGTTCGAGTGGTGTATATGACAGGACATGTAACAGCCTACATAGACGATTATTCTCATTTTGAAAATGAAGAAATAGCAAATGGCACAGCCCAACCATGGCCATTACACAAAGCATACAATACTACCAAGGCGACTTCTCAGCTACAAGAAACACACAATAAACTAGGAACTGTTGCTTTTCTTATCATAAAAAATGATAGTATCTGGTATGAAGACTATGCAGAAGAAGATGGAACAACGTATGGTCCCACGTCAAAAACAAATTCATTTTCCATGGCAAAAAGCATCACAAGCGCCTTATTAGGAAAAGCCATTCAAGATGGATATATAAAAAGCTTAGACCAGCCTTTAGGAGATTTTTTTGAGCAATATAACACCAGTGCTACCACGGTAGGAGACCTATCTTCTATGGCATCTGGGTTAGATTGGGAAGAAAGCTATACAAGCCCATTTAGTGTAACCGCAAGAGCCTATTATGATGACGATCTCGCCGAGACCATTCTCAATCAAAAAGTAACAGAAACTCCCGGAGTATCCTTTAAATACCTAAGCGGTAACACACAATTATTAGGGATGGTTATAGAAAAAGCGACAGGAAAAAAACTAGCAAACTACGTATCTGAAAGTTTTTGGAAACCACTGGGCATGGAGCAATCGGCGCTTTGGCAAGTAGACGATGAAGACAATAGACTTGCAAAAACATACTGCTGTATTGCAAGCAATGCTAGAGATTTTGCAAAATTTGGAAAACTCTATAAAGACCAAGGCAAATGGAATGGAGAACCGCTTCTAGACGCCGCTTTTGTCTCAAAATCAATACAACCTAGATTTCCAGAAGACGATATGTATGGCTATGGTTTCTGGCTTAGCAATCACAGAAATAAAGACATATTTGTGATGCGAGGCATCTTAGGTCAGTATGTAATTACCATTCCAGAAGACAATCTTATTATTGTGAGATTAGGTCATAAAAGAGGGAACTTTGTGCCAGGTGCTTCCTTTACAGAAGATTTTTTTATCTATGTAGATGAGGCGTATGCGATGCTTACTAATTCTTCAAAATCGTAAACGACCACTCTCTATTTATTGGGCGTGACCTTTATCCTGAAACAAGTTCAGGAATTAGGTCAGGCTTTCCGCTACAATTCCTCCCACACAAAAGTGTGGTGCGGGATTTTCACTACAATCCTTCACGCAAAAAAAATCTAAAATCGTATCTATGAGTGATATATAAAAACACTTTCTTATTTTAGAACTTTAAATAAAACGATGATATCAAAGTTAAAACTTGAAAATATTCTCTTTTTAGATATCGAAACAGTGCCTCAAGCCATTAGTTTTGATACGCTAGATGATACGACAAAAGCGCTTTATGCAGATAAAACTAAATATCTACGTAAAGAGGAGTTTACACCAGAAGACTATTATGAACGTGCAGGGATTTGGGCAGAATTTGGAAAAATAGTATGTATCTCTGTCGGTTATTTTAAAATAACAGGAGATAACAGATCCTTTAGAACCACTTCTTTCCATGGAGATGAGCAAACGCTTCTTGTAGAATTTAAAAACCTATTAGAAACACACTTTAATAGAACCAACCATCTATTATGTGCACACAACGGGAAAGAATTTGATTTTCCATACATAGCAAGACGTATGATCATACATGGGATTGAACTCCCTTACAAATTGAATTTGTTTGGAAAAAAACCGTGGGAAGTACCTCATCTTGATACGCTCGATTTATGGAAGTTTGGAGATTACAAACATTACACATCACTCAAGTTACTCACTCATATTTTAGGCATTCCTTCACCAAAAGACGATATCGATGGAAGTGAGGTTAGAGATGTATATTATGAAGAAGGAGATATCGACAGAATTATTGTTTACTGTGAAAAAGACACACTAGCAGTTGCTCAGATTCTGCTTAGATTACGTAATGAAGAATTACTAGAGCCACACGAGGTTATTTCCGTTTGATAAAAGCGATCAATTCTAATATGTATAAAACAAAAACCCCGGTCAACGACCGGGATTTTCTATTCATAATAAAATGGTTAGTGTCAAAGAATATGACTATTTTTTAATGAACCTTTTGATCATGGTATTACCATTTACCTCTATTTCTAGAACATAAACGCCAGCATCAAGGTTTGACACATCTACAGTTTCTGTAAATGCTCCTTTACGTACAACTTGCCCTAACATATTATATATGGTGAGTGTTTGTGCATCTGCACCTGTTACTTGTACATTAAGTTGTCCTCTAGTCACTGGATTAGGGAAGATTGAGAAGTCAAATACTGTGTTTTCAGAAATCTCATTTCCTGCTGGAGTTTGCCCAAAATTAGCTGAACTACTCACATTTACGATATAATCTTCTACTTCTCCATAAGTAAAGCTTTCACAAGCTGTAGGCGCTGCGTTATACTTCATGGATACTCTCATACGAGTAGGTCCTTGCGCTGCTCCTGCTGGCACAGTGATGGTACCTGTGATAGGAGTTGCTTGTGTGGGTGCTCTTGAGAATGCGGTTTCTCCTGTATCTGCAAAGTCACCATCTCTATTCCAATCTATAAATACAGCATACGCTTCATTATACACGGTACTTGTCCAAGTAGGCGTAATAGTGATAGAAGCACTTCCACTTAAATTAGTAGACAGGTTTGTAAAATCTTGGTATCCACCAGCACCTGTTCCAGAAGCATTATTAATACTTCCTATCTGTACTCGACTGATATATTCATCGTTTGTATTTTGTCCATTAGACGCACAATATCCTGAAGGTGGGTTAGGATCATTTCCTCCCCCTGCGACAAGACGTGTATTATCTATGGCAACATCCGACTGCCAAGTACCTCCAGTAATACGGTTGAAACGCAATTGAATTGCACCTCCCACATAAGCTGCAAGATCTATAGTCACGTTATTCCATTGGTTTCCTTGGTTTCCTGTTTGACTCCAAAGACTTGTCCAAGAAGTTGCGTTGTCTGTACTTACTTCGAGCGCTATATTTCCTCCATCAGTAGATCCAAACATGTGGTAATCAAAGATAAAAGAAGCATCTGTTTCTGCACTTAAGTCAAAACAAGGTGAGTTAATAATAGCGCGTTTGTTAGGGAATCCAGTTCCGTTACCTGATGCTTCTACATATAGATAGAAAGAACCGTTAGATCCAGAAGTAGGTCCTGTTCCGCTAGAAGGTGTTCCTGCCGAGTCACGCGTCCAGTTAAGATCGTCTCCACTTGCTTGTGACCATAAGCCTAAGTTAGCTTCAAAGCTTTCGCCGTAAGGCAAGGAGTTAACGCCTCCCGTACATCCTCCAGAAGGAGGAGGTGTTGTACTAGTTGTTGCAGAGACTGCATTGCTATTTGCAGATACATTACCAGCAGCATCTTTCGCTCTAACAGAGAATTGATAGGTAGTTCCTTCTGCAAGTCCAGTTACATTCGCTGTTGTTGCGGTTACTTCTCCTAAGTTATTCGCTCCTTGGAATACATCATAAGCGGTTACGCCTACATTATCAGTAGAAGCCGTCCACGAAAGAGCTACCGAGCTAGTTGTGACACCTGTTACCGATAAGTTTGTCGGTACGGTAGGTGCTTGCGTATCTCCTGCTTGTGCTCCTGAAATACCAAAAGCATCGATAGCGATATCTCCAGCCCAAGAGGTGTTAGTTGTTGCTTTAAAGCGCAATTGCACAGTATTTCCGCTATAGGCAGCAAGACTTACATCCTGATTTACCCAAGCGGCACCTTGATCTCCTGTTTGCGACCATATTTCTGTCCAAGTGTTTTCTCCATCTAATCTTGCTTCAAGTCTTACAGTTCCTACAGAAGTACCTGTCATTTGATAATGGAAATTAGCTGTTGGAGAACTTACTCCTGCTAAGTTGAAACAAGGAGAGTTTAAGATAGTTGTTTTTCCTCCGAAGTTAGGATCAGAAGCTTCTACGTATACATAGTATGATCCTTGAAACGCTGCGGTAGGTCCTGTTCCAGTAGACGGTGTTCCACCAGTTCTTAGTGTCCAATCAAAATCATCACCTGATCCTTGTGACCAAGCACCTAAGGTGTTTTCAAAACCTTCATTGTATGGGAAACTAGCTACCGTAGAATCACACGTTGCTGGTGGTGGTGGACCAGAACATCCGCTTACAAAAGAAGCCGTTTGATCTGTATTTGTATTTGTACCTCCATTGGTGTTTTCAACAGCATCAACTCCTACACCTCTTCTTGCAAAAGCATCCCAGATTAAACAGTTATACTGTCCTCCATAAAGGTCTTGATCTGCTTGAAGAATACCATCACGTCCAGAAACATATCCTGGATTATTAGCGGTGTTTTTAAGTCCTTCTGTAACAAGAGCCATGGCAATGTTATTTCCTCCTGTTCCTGTGTATTGATTATTGTCATATCCTTCAAGATCAATTAGATCCCAAGTCATATCCCATAATATAGTAGCAAATCCATATCCTACTCCGTGAGGAACAACCAGACTTGACACATCATTGTAATCTGTACCGTTTACAGCTAAATCTGTAGAATATCTGGTTGGACGAATTCCAGGGCCATCGGTAGCTTGTCCAATAGCATAGGTGCCCACGCCTCTTGCCGTATTTCTATCGTCACCTGGACGAATTGTCATGACTAAACCAAACCAGTCAGACCATCCTTCTCCCATTTGTTCGGATCCTCCTAAAGCATTTGTTCCTGGACCTCCTACAAGACGTGTAGAAATACCATGACCATACTCGTGCGCAATGATTACATTATCTAAATCTCCATCTCTTGTTGGGTTTGTAAATAAGAACATTTGCATTCTCGGATTTTGACCATCTGGAGGTGTACCGAAGTTAGCATTATTTGTTCCACTACCATCTTGCGCATCTGCATTTACAGAATCACTTCCAGCACCTCCGTTTCCATAGTTATTTTCTTGAAAGTTTCCAGAAGCTTCGTTGAATCCGTATTGGTACCAAACATCATGCATGATATTATTCCAGTAGAATAAGTTAGTTGTTGCAGCAGGCAAGAATGTAGATGGCGCATTGTTTAAATTTAAAGGAAAATCAAAATTTAATCCGCTACCTCCATTAGGGCGTGTTCCTGAACCATTGTTACCGTTTGTATCTTCTTGGGCTAGGACATTGTTACCTACGGTGGTTGTGAATTCTGCACCAGCAGCACCATTTGTATCATGCCATCCAAAAGGAGATGCAGTTGCATTAGCAGGGTCTGTTACAATAGTACGATTTCCATGATTAGGACTTTCTATTCCTAATGGATATACATTGTAAGATCCTCCTCCTACTAAAGTTGCATCTACAGATGTCATTGTATATGCTATAGGTCCCATCTCAACAGTTTCTTCTGTTGAAGCGCTTTCATGACCATGCTCAGCATGATCTGGCGTTCCAAAACTACAAGAAACAACCCAGTCTTCTGTTTTTAAAATAGTTCCTGAAGTAGCATCTACATGAATATTCCACCAATGTTGTCCGTCTAATGGAGAAATAGAAACTCTCCAAGTTAAAGACAAAGCTCCATCTTGATATAGATATACTTTTTCTACTTGAATAGGTTCAATGCTCACCCCAGAGTTCTCATATACAAATACGCCTTTCGACTTTTGAGTTGAATTCAGGTTTGAGGGTGCTGAGATTCGGTGTGCATTAATAACAGTCATAATAGCACTTTCTGGTGTCATTGAAGTCTGTGTAATGCTAGCTTTTGCTCCTAAGTCATTTATAAATTGATTGATTTCCCAAGTTACTTTACCATTCGTAACCGTTAATTTATACCTACCATTTTCAATAGGTATTCCTTGATACATCTGTTGCACATATACGTGTTGTACTTGTGGGTTTAAAGATGGAACAACATCTGTGACTCTCCATTCAGAAGCATCCTGAGACGAAAAGCCAACTTCAGACTTTTCCGCATGTTTGCTCAGATAGCTCTGGACAATCCCGTCCATATTCTGTGCAATTGCAGTGAATCCTAGCAGAAAAGCTACTAAGAAAAGTGTGTACATTTTCTTCATAATCATTAATAATTTATTAGTTAATTAGGAACTTGTTTGAAAAAAACTCAATTTTTTGTCTAAAAACGCGATAATCTTTCAATAAATGAAATTTAATCGATGAAAAGCACAATTTTTTTTAAGATTTCTTTAAGATTTAATTTTTTACCAAAAAGGTTAAACAAAAACCCACTAATTCTATAGAGTTTATGAAAAAAAGATATTGTAAAAACAAAAGCCCCGATATTATAAAATATCGAGGCTTTTTAACACTTCGTTTAAAGTGTTCAAGTAGTATTACTTTTTAATAAATCGCTTAGCCTGTGTTTCACCACCTGTCGCAATTTCTATAATATACATTCCAGCTTTGAGTCTAGATATATCTAGGGTATTACTAAAGGCTCCTTTATTTACAACTTGACCTAGCATATTGTAGATAGTATAGTTCTCTACATCTGCTCCTACAACTTGAATTGAAAGTTGCCCTCTTGTTACAGGATTAGGATATACGCTAAATTCAAATGTAGTATTTGAACTTATGTCAAAAGCATTAGATGTGTTAGTTCCATCTGAGAATGCACTACTAGAAGCATCTATATTCACAATATAATCTTCTACCTCTCCATACTGGAAGCTTTCACAAGCAGTAGGTATTCCGTTATATTTCATAGATACTCTCATACGTGTAGCTCCTAAAGCTGCTCCCGAAGGAACATTAAATGTACCCGTAATAGGAGTCGCTGTTGTTATACTTCTCGTATATACTGTCTCACCAGCATCTCCAAAATCACCATCACGGTTCCAATCTACAAATACAGCATATCCTTCATTGTAAACAGTTCCAGTCCAAAGCGGTGTAATCGTAATCGTATTATTTGCAATTAGTACTGTAGAAAGGTTTGTAAAATCACCATATCCACCAGCAGAAGCACCTGTACTATTATCAATACTTCCTATTTGTACTCTTTGAATATACTCATCATTTGTATTATTTCCATTTGAAGAGCAGTATCCCGTTGGAGGAATTTGATTTGATCCAGCCGCTAATGTTGTCGCATTTACAGGAGTACTAATTGCAGAAACATTTCCAGCGGCATCTTTTGCACTTACAGAAAACGCATATGTTGTTTCTACGGTCAATCCAGATACATTTGTTGAGTTTGTTGTTGTCGTATTATAAAGAACACCATCTAAATATACCTCGTATTCTGTAACACCTACATTATCTGTAGATGCGTTCCAAGTTAGGTTTAGTGACGTCTCTCCAATATTTGAAGCACTTACATTCACAGGTGTAGAGGGCGCCACCGTGTCTATAAATGTTCCTTCAGATATTTTTAAATCATCTATAGCAATATCCCCTTGCCAAGAACTTCCAGAAGTTCCATTAAATCGTAATGTAACAGTTCCTCCTACGTAGGCATCAAGATTTACAATAGCGTCAAGCCAGTTTGCTCCTTGATTTCCAGATTTAGACCATACTTCAGTCCAAGTGATACCGCTATTAGTACTTGCTTCTAAGCGAATCGTACCTACGGCACTTCCAGTCATTTGATATTTAAACGTAGCTTGTGCTTCCGTCATTCCGGTAAAGTCTAAACATGGAGAGTTTAAAATAGCCACTTTTGCTGGGCTATTAGGATTTGAAGTCTCCATATATATATAATGAGATCCTTCTGCTGCTCCTGTAGGTCCTGTTCCGTTAGAAGGTGTACCTCCAGTTCTTACTGTCCAATTAAAATCGTCATTAGTTTCTTGTGACCATTGTCCAATAGTATTGTTGAATCCTTGAGTATATGGAAAAGCAGTTACTTGTGCTGTACAGTCATTTTCTGGTATGACAGGTGTATCTATTGTCGTTACAATAAGGGTGTAATTTTGACTTCCGGAGAATAAACTTCCTTTATGAGTTACTGTAATTGTATACGTTCCATCAGCATCTTCAACATCTATACGCTCATAAGGATCTACTACATTATCTTGTTTTGCATTAGAATCAACGCCTGTTAATCTCCAAGGCAAGAATGTGTCTGTATTTTGAGTTACACGGATGTCAAGGTCATTAATAAGTACTGGGGTAGGATCATTTGTTCCTGTTACTGGAGTTCCTGGTGCATCAGTCCAAGAGATAGATGCTTGTAGGATTTTACCAGCAGGTACTGTAGTTTGGATTTGATAAGAACCTCCATCGGTTAATGTGCGTTCATCAATGATTGTAGTTGTTCCGTTGGCAGTAACGGTTTCTGCCATTCTTTTTGCATTTAATAATCCCCAACCGAAGATTGCGTCAGGACCAATAGCTCCTGCATCATCTGCCGTATGTAAAGCAAGACCTTTTAATGTGGCCGCTTTCGCGAAAGCGCCATTTACATCATTATAATGTTGTTGTATTAATAATAAAGAACCCATTACATTAGGAGCTGCCATAGACGTTCCTGTAATTGAGTTATAGGCAGTATCACTATTTTGGTAGGTAGAGTAAACAGCAGTTCCATTACCAGCGATATCTGGCTTAATACGAAAATCATCTGTAGGTCCTTCACTACTTCCACTATTAATATTTACACTGATTAAAGAACCATCTGCTGCAATACTAGCATCTTGAGCATTTGCAACCACCAAGTTATTTTTTGTTATCGCTTTTCCAGTAAGTTTGTCATAAGCAGCATTACCTTCTAAGGGAGCGCCATTGTATGTATTTATATTTCCTTCATTACCAGCAGCAGCCACCATAAGATAAAATGGTGCGTTATACATAATTTGATCCCAGCTTTGAGATTCGCTTGAATACGATCCAAACCATTGGTCAGGAATATTTGTTCCTAATAACCCATAAGAGTGATTAGAAATAAGCATACCGTTACTAGCGGCAGCAGTTGCTTCGGCAACATCGTCATTCCAACGGTATCCGCTTACTTGCGCATACGGAGCCATTCCTTTTGCATTTGCGTTAACTCCAGATGCCATCACTGTTCCAGTAACGTGTGCAGAGTGATAATTAAGTTGTAACCCTTCACTTGCTATATCTTGTACCGTATAACGATCTGTTCCTCCAGCACCATCATATTCTTGATGAGAAGCTCTTGCGTGGCCACCATCCCATACATAAGCTGTCATATTTTGACCCATTAAGTTTAATCCTAATGAACCTCCAGCATTAATATGAGTGGTTCTGGTAGAGATTGCAGCATCTGCATTAAAAGTGCTGTAGTAAATAGGAGTTCCATCTGGAAGGATCCGTTGTAGTTCTGTAGTTCCTCCGTTTTCCAATTTTAATTGTGTCGGAATTCCTCTTTGAGCAGCTTGTTGCTTTGCAAATTGGCGTTGTTGAGTGCTTACTTGCAAAAACTGTTGTTCTAATTGAGCAAGACGTTCCTGATTGTTTTCTTTGGTAATTTGTGAGATTTGATCTGGAGTTTGCGCATACATTTGTGTTGCACATAATGCCAAACCTAGAGATAAACCTCTTAGGTAATTTGTTTTCATGGTTGTTGTTGTTTTTATGTTTTGGGGTAAGTAACTACGTTACAATGTTTTTACTACGGTGGCGAAAATCAATTAAAAAATCAGAAACAAAAAAACTTTTCGATCAAATGCTTAAAAATCACTTTTATGGGTAAGTATGTGTACGTTTTTATCGATGAAATACCATGAGGAATTGCCGTTTTGGGTAAAAAACAATAACCTATATAAGGTTTTGCCTCAAAATGAGAAGACTATGATAGGAGTATGCGTGTTGTATGAAAAGAAGTAAGAAGTGTTTTATTTGAAAAATAATGCTTTCGCGAAAGCGAATATAAGAAGACACTATATTTTAAAGTTAAAGAGCGTGCTTTATTCGATAATCGAGATTTAAA
>NZ_CALEMI010000042.1 GCF_937910895.1 uncultured Dokdonia sp.
AAAATCCAGAGGGTGGCACTATTATTCGTAAACCAGATGGTTCGCCTACTGGCGTGTTGATTAACAGAGCTATGAATCTGGTCAAACAACATTTCCCAGCAATGGACCTCGAGGAACAAAAAAAACGGATCCAACAAGCTATTTACGCTGCCAATAAAGACGGCTTAACGGGAGTGCATGAAGCAGGGATCTCTCTATTTCAGGTGGATGCTTTTAAGGAATTGGTACAAGATTCGTTATTAAACATGCGGGTCTACGCGATGTTAGGCGATCAAAAAAATCCAGAATTTGCCAGTGAGGATTTGGTCAAGTACTTCAAGTCCATTCGCATTGAGGAAATGGGAGGAGATTTGTTTAGCTTAAAAAGCTTAAAACTCTATTTTGATGGAGCTTTAGGGTCGAGAGGAGCTGCTTTTTTTGATCCATACAATGATGATCTTCATAACACGGGCTTGTTACGCATTCCACCCGACTACATTGTGGAAGTGGCCGAAGCAGCATTGGAAGCGGATATGCAAGTGTGTACGCACGCTATTGGGATTCGTGGGAACAGATGGTGTCTCGATGCTTATGAAGAAGCACTGACCAAGTTTCCGAAAGAAGATCACAGGTTTCGCATAGAGCACGCACAAGTAGTAGAAGCAGAAGATATTGAAAGATTTAAGGAACTGAACGTTCTCCCATCCGTGCAACCCACCCATTGTACGTCAGACAAGCATTTTGTTGTGGACCGCATTGGCGAAAAACGTGCGGAAGGTGCCTATGCGTGGCGGTCTTTTATCGATGCGGGACTCATCATGCCCTGTGGTTCTGATTTTCCGGTGGAATCCACCAATCCGCTATTAGGGATCTATGCGCTCGTTACCCGACAAGATGTGCAGGGACAACCTGAACATGGTTGGTTTCCAGAACAAAAAATAACGATGGAAGAAGCCATCAAAGGATTTACGATATGGGCAGCCTATGGTGCTTTTCAAGAGGGTATCCTAGGATCTATTGAAGTCGGAAAATATGCCGATTTTACCATACTAGATCAGGATCTATTGACCATAGATCCGAAAGAGATCCTAAACACAAAAGTCACCTACACGATTGTTGGTGGGGCTGTAAAATATCAGCAATAAGAATAAAAGCAAAAAACTCTCATTAGTTTGGAGTTCCATCGTACTATCTAGGACTTCTTTATTCGCTTTCGCGAAAGCGAACCAAACAAAACACTTCAATTACTTAAAGAATCAAAAAGGAAACTACGCCCCAAATACTGTTATAATTACCTACTTTTATAAGAAAAATAAACATGAGCTTTTTAAATGCCGAATGGAGGAAATTAGCCTTTGCCAACTATGTCATTGACCCAAATATTTTAACCAAGTATGTCCCGCCCGGAACCGAACTAGACATCTGGGAAGGGAAATGCTATGTCAGCTTAATTGGGTTTATGTTTAAAAACGTGAGATTACTAGGTGTCAAGGTGCCGTTTCACGTGAATTTTGAGGAGGTGAATTTACGTTTTTACGTCAAACGGTTTGAAAATAATACGTGGAAACGTGGGGTTGTTTTTATCAAAGAGATCGTTCCAAAACCTGCATTGACATTTGTAGCAAATACGCTGTATAAAGAGCATTATGAGACCTTACCGATGCGCCATGAATGGAAAGAGAATGCTACCAACAGATCGGTGGACTATCAATGGAAAAAGAATGGGCTATGGCACTCCTTCAAAGTAACGGCAGACCTCGCTTCTACAGAAATTCCAACAAACAGTGAAACCGAGTTCATCACCGAACATTATTGGGGCTATGCAAAAGTGAGTGATACCACTTCGAATGAATACGAAGTCACCCATCCAAAATGGCGACAGTATACCGTCATCGATTCAGAAATTAAAGTAGATTTCAAGGCTGTTTATGGAGCCGATTTTGAATTTTTAAATGACCTAGAACCTACATCCATCATGCTTGCAGAAGGCTCTGAAATTACAGTGGAAGGGAAAAAAACAATCAAAGTGTAAACACCCCTCTATTCTACATCCTTCTAGTCCTAACCTCTTCCAGTTCGTTATTCTTTTAGTATTTTAGCTTTTAGCTGTTTTATAATTTGGATTGAAGTATAAAACAGCTAAAATAAAGAGAAAAAACATATACAAAAAACCCAAAAAGCATGAGCAAAATCAATAATGGCGTGATGCTAAATGCCTACCCAGATAGTATCGGAACACATTTAAAAGACACGGTGGCTATGTTACAATTGCCTGCGTTTGCAAATGCTTTTTCGTTATTTTATGTATTACCGACATTTTTTAATAGCGATTTGGATCGTGGGTTTTCGATTATCGATTATAATATCAATGAGGAGTTGGTGTCTACAAAAGATTTGGAAGCCTTGGAAGCGCTCAACATTATGCTCAAGTTTGATATTGTGCTGAATCATCTCTCGGTGGCGTCACCGCAATTTAAAGACTTGATTGCCCATGGGGATGCATCGACATACAAAGATTTTTTTATTGACTGGAATGCCTTTTGGGAAGGGAATGGCACTAAAAATGACGAAGGGCTAGTGATTCCGAAAAAGGAATATTTGGACAAACTGTTTATGCGTAAGTCAGGTTTGCCTATTTTGAATGTGGTGTTCCCTGACGGGAAAGAACGGCCGTATTGGAATACGTTTTATCAAAAAATAACCTATCACCCCATAAGCACAGAAGATCTCACATCCCTTGCTGGATTAGATCCTGAAGATGCAACGACGATTTGTAATAAAGTCAATACAGCGATTGCTAAGAAGCAAGAGTTAAAAAGTATAGATTTCGGAGAATATAAAGGGCATAAAGCAGCGGTAGTAGACATTGTCAATAGCAAACGTAGCTATTTAGGACAAATGGATGTGAATGCCAAATCACCATTGGTGTGGGAATTTTATGAAGAGGTGCTGGCAAAAGTCGGTAGTTATGGATGTCAGATCTTACGATTGGATGCGTTTGCCTATTTGCATAAAGAAGTGGGCGAAACTAACTTTTTCAACAAACCGGGGACGTGGGACTATTTGGCGAAAATCAATGAAATCGCCCAAAAGAATCAACTCGTGTTGCTGCCAGAAATTCATGCGGAATATGGCCTCCACTTACACGATGAAGTCGCCCAAGAAGGTTATGCGATTTATGACTTTTTCTTACCTGGTTTACTCATTCATGCGATCGAAAAAGGAACGCATACAGCACTGCTCGCTTGGGGAAAAGAAATCATTGAAAAGGGATATCAAACCGTGAATATGCTGGGATGCCACGATGGGATTCCGGTGATGGATTTAAAAGGCAAGGAAGTCAATGGCGTGTATCAGAAAGGACTATTGGAAGATGCTGAGATTGAGGCTATGATGAACCTCATTTTAGAACGTGGTGGTCGAGTGAAAAACTTGTATGGCGCTGATGGACAGAAAATCGGCTATTATCAAGTGAATGCGACCTATTTTAGTGCTTTAGGAGAGAGCGAACAAAAACTATTGCTGGCAAGAGCGATTCAGTTGTTTATGCCTGGGATTCCGCAAGTGTGGTATTTGGATATTTTTGCTGGGAAAAATGATTATGCTGCGGCAGATGCCGCGGGCGAAGGCGGACATAAAGAAATCAACCGAACGAATTTGAGTTTGGAAGCTGTCAAAGCTGGACTTGAAAGAGAGGTGGTAAAGCAACAACTAGAGATGATCCGCTTACGAAATACGTCTTTGGCATTTCAAGGAGCCGTGACGTTTCATGATACTTCGGAAGAGCGTATACATATTACGTGGAGGAATGAGGATGCATATGCAACGCTAGACGCAAATCTCAAAACACATACCTTCTCCATTCGGTATACAGAAAATGGAGAGGAAAAAGTGTGGAAGGTATCTCATTAATTGAATGAGCGTTTGATACTTTAAAAGAGCGTAGTATATTTTTTCGCTTAAAGCGAAAAGAATAACAGATAGTATCGATTAATGGAATCTCCAAATCTTTCCCTACATTTAGAATGCTTTTAAAAAGCACTGACTTACAACCATCTGACTAAAACCAATCTTTATGGATATAGGAACCATTATTCTTGCTGTTGCATTAATCATTATTATGTTTGGAATGGGATTATCCCTGACCATACAAGATTTTACGCGTTTGTTTCAGCGTCCTAAAGCGATTATCATTGGTTTACTCAATCAGATTATACTCCTACCACTAATTGCGTATTTGATGATTTCTGTGATGCAGATAGATACAGACATAGCCATAGGAATCATGATTCTTGCGGCTTGCCCTGGGGGACCGACTTCTAATTTGATTACACATCTTGCCAAAGGCGACATT
>NZ_CALEMI010000043.1 GCF_937910895.1 uncultured Dokdonia sp.
AATTGGTTCTCCGTTTAAAAGGGCATCCACTGCATTTTCAACATAATGCTGTTTTACCGCTTTTGCATCTTGATAATTATCATCAATTGCTCCAATATATTTTACCTCATTCCCTTTATCAGTCTTTTGGAGTACATACACGTGAGGTGTTTTTGTAGCTCCATAGGTAGGATATACTTTTTGTCCTTCATCAATAAGGTATGGAAATGTAAATCCTTTTTCTTTTGCTCTTTGTTTCATCGCCTCAAAACTATCCCCTGGTTTTACTTCTGGATTGTTCGGATTAATAGCTATCACAGGATATCCCAGATTCTTATACTTAGTATCTAGTGCAATGATGCGATCTTCATTAGCTACAGAGAAAGGACAGGTGTTACAGGTAAAAACAACAATAAATCCTTTTGCATTTGCATAGTCAGAAAAAGTAACAAACTCACCATTGATATTCTTTAAGCGAATATCCTTTGCAATGTCCCCGATTCCATAACCATTTCCGTATCCGTTTTCGGTTCCACCAGTCTTATTTGGGTTAATTGATTTTACGACAAAAGCAGATAAAATCACAACAAAAGCTACAGCCGTTAAGATTTTTAATGTTTTCATAAAAATAATTTAAGTTCTTCTTCTAGTTCTTTAAATGTAAAAGATTTTTCATAAAAAGAACGTTTTTGATCTGTATATATAATAGTAGCAGGAATAGCACCCGACCAATTAATATCTACTTTAGGAATCCAACTGTTGCCGTCTCCATCGTCTAAAAACACCACTTCTGATTGAAGGTTACGCCTTTTTATAAAATGAGTTAAACGTTCTCTTTGATCAGGAAAATCTAAACTGACTAAAATAACTTTTACATCTTGAGCACTATATTTTTCTCGTATCGTTTCAAAATGAGGCAATTCTTCTATACAGGGTTTACACCAAGTAGCCCAAAAATTCACCACGTGAACAGCAGCGTTAGATTCTCTTAGGTAAGATTCTAATCCTTTGTAATCCACTGTAACAAATAGCGTATCTGCTCCTGTACTAACAGCAGAAACTGTTTCTTGGTTTTTACCCTTGCAACTTAATAAAAGAAATAAACCTATAAGTACATAAAATTTCATTGCAGTAAAAGTATTGTATGGTTTCCATTTGAGAAGAGGTATTAACAAACTTTGGGATTTACACGTTAAAAAAATGTTTTAAATCTCTGCTTAAATACGTTGATTTAAAAAAAATGTTAAAAATTTTAAACAGAATGAAAGAAAGTATTACATTTGTACATACAACAATTGTAATGACAATAGAAGACGTTATACAAGCTAAGACATTACCGCTTTCGCGAAAGCTAACCATTAACCTTTTGTATTCTGCAAATTGGGTCAATGATATTATTGCAGAAGCTATAAAACCTTTTGATATATCGTTACAACAATTTAATGTTTTACGTATTCTAAGAGGTCAGAAAAACAAGCCTGCAAATCTCTCTACGATTAATTCGCGTATGGTAGCAAAAACGAGTAATACAACACGTCTTGTAGACAAATTAATTACTAAAGGATATACTGAGCGCACTATTTGTCCTTCCAATAGAAGAAAAGTAGAAATTACAATTACCGAAAAAGGATTACTCCTATTAAATACATTAGACCCTATTATAAATAATGCTGAAAAAAAAGTAACAGCACAATTAAGCGATCGTGAGCTTGAGTTGCTCAATAAACTACTCAACAAACTCAGACAATAAATAATAATACCTTAAAACAGAAAAAATGAAAACTAGATTATTTACAGCAATTTTAGCTCTTATCGTAACAGGGGCATTTGCAACAAACCCAGTAAAAAAAGAAGTAAAAGTAAAAGATGCAACCATTACTTGGGTTGGGAAAAAAGTAACTGGATCACATACAGGAACTATTGATTTACAAGAAGGAACTCTTATCATGGACGGCAATACTCTTGTAGGTGGAAGTTTTACTGTAAACATGACATCATTACAAGTAACAGACCTAGAAGCTGGAAAAGGAAAAGAAAAATTAGAAGGTCATTTAAAAACTGATGAATTTTTTGGAGTAAATAACTTTCCAACAGCTACATTTACAATTACAGATGTTGCTCAAAGTGGAGATGGCTATAGCGTTGTTGGAAATATGACGATCAAAGGGATTACACAACCTATGAAAATTCGTATGAACATTAATGGAAATACGGCATCTACAAAATTAGATATAGATCGTACAAAATACGGAATCACCTATGGTTCTGGAAGCTTCTTTGACAACTTAAAAGACAAAGCAATCGATGACAACTTTGAGCTTGCTGTAAGTTTAACATTCTAATCACAGTATTTAAAAAGATACGCCCTGAAACTATTTTTATAAAATTTAGCAACAGGGCTTTTTTTATTTAAAACGCCTTCCTATATTTACACTCACAATGAAAAACAATGCAGTACATACTTGGTGGTGGAATACGAAACAACAGTTCTCGTAAGGAAGCTCCTATGTATATACATATATAAAAAGCCTGTCTTACGACAGGCTTTTTCATTTTTACAGAAAATCGTTTTCATAAAAAAAATACTATGCCATACGTATTAAAGACATACTCAAAAAAACTACTTGCAGATACCCTGACCCCTGTCTCTGTATACTTACGTTTACGAGATCGTTTTCCCAATAGCTTACTATTAGAGAGTAGTGATTATCATGCCAATGATAATAGTTTCAGTTATATTTGTTGTAATCCTATTGCTTCCATAAAAGTAGATCGTAACAGCATTACGCAGCAATTTCCTGACGGCAATACCACGTCTCAAAAAATGACTCCTGAAACCGATGTGGTTGGTATTTTGGACGCTTTCGCGAAAGCGTTCTCCTCCCAATCTTCTGACTTTAAATTTATACACAATGGCTTATTTGGGTATATGTCGTATGATGCTGTACATTACTTTGAAGATATCGAAATCACTAAAAAAGAACAGGATCTTGCTATTCCTGATATGTATTATGCCGTGTATCAAAATATCATTGCGATCAACCATTTTAATAATGAAGCTTATATCTTTTGCCACACCACAGGAGATCAAAATAATATTCCGCAAATAGAGCAACTACTAAAAGTAAAAAACTTCGCTGAGTATAATTTTAATAGAGAAGGCGTACCAGATACCAATATTTCTGATCAGGATTTTAAAACCCTTGTAGAAACATGTAAAAAACATTGTCAACGAGGAGATGTTTTTCAAATAGTTCCTAGTAAACGTTTCTCTCAACAATTTAAAGGTGATGAATTTAATGTATATAGAGCACTGCGAAGTGTAAATCCTTCTCCTTATTTATTCTATTTTGACTACGGAGATTTTAAGATATTTGGATCTTCTCCAGAAGCACAATTGATTGTAAGTGAAGGAAAAGCAGAGATTCACCCCATTGCTGGTACGTTTAAACGTACAGGAAATGATGAGCAAGATGCGCAACTTGCAAAAGAACTCGCAGTGGACGAAAAAGAAAATAGTGAACACGTCATGCTCGTTGACCTTGCTCGTAATGATCTTTCTAGAAATGGTCACGGTGTTCAGGTTGAAACCTATAGAGAGGTACAATTCTTCTCACATGTGATTCACCTTGTAAGTAAAGTAACTGCACAAAAACATGAATCTTCTAGCACATTACAAGTCGTAGCAGATACATTTCCAGCCGGGACATTAAGCGGTGCTCCTAAACATAATGCCATGCAATTACTAGAAAAATATGAGAATCGGAATCGTACTTTTTATGGTGGGGCGATCGGTTTTATGGATTTTGATGGCAATTTTAATCACGCCATCATTATCCGTTCTTTTTTAAGCAAAAATCACACCTTACATTATCAAGCTGGAGCTGGAGTCGTTTCTGGTAGCGATCCAGAAAAAGAATTACAAGAAGTATATAATAAATTAGGCGCCTTAACAAAAGCACTAGAACTTGCTGAGGAGATATAGTTTGTTAGCAGTTTATATCATAAAAACAAAATAGATGAAAAAAGTACTCGTTATAGATAACTATGATAGCTTCGTATACAACCTCGTCCATTATTTGGAAGAATTAGATTGTATTGTCGTTGTCAAGCGTAATGATCAGTTTCACATCAATGATTGTGAAGAATATTCCAAGATTTTATTATCACCTGGACCTGGGATTCCTGAAGAAGCAGGATTGCTTAAAGAAGTTATTAAAAAATATGCGGCTACCAAAAGTATTTTAGGCGTATGCTTAGGGCAACAAGCGATAGGAGAAGTTTTTGGTGGTACGCTTATTAATTTAGATCAAGTATTTCATGGAGTCGCTACACAAATCAGCATTATCAAAGAGGATACGGTTTTATTTCAAGGTCTTGATCATCGTATAGATGTAGGCAGGTATCATTCTTGGGTCGTAGCGCAAGAAGGGTTTCCTGAAAGTTTGGAAATAACCGCAGTAGATGAAACAGGACAAATTATGGCATTAAGACACAGAGTATATGATGTGCGTGGGGTACAATTTCACCCAGAAAGTGTCCTGACTCCTGATGGAAAAGCTATGATTAAAAATTGGATTGACAATTAATTAAACCATATATCATGAGGAATCTCTTTTTCTATATACTGCTACCGTGTATACTCGTTTCATGTGTAAAAGACACCCCTAAAACACCTGAACCTCCTACGCCAGTGGAAACAACCAAAGAAGCGCCAGAAGCGCCAGAAGTTCTTCAAATAGATACAGTCCCAGAACCTCCTGCTCCACCTATTGTTAAAGAGATACCCAAACCTGTTGTAAAAAAGAAAAAGAAAAAAGTAGTCAATAAAAAACCTGACGATTACAAATCTCTTATTTTCAATGTGCAACTCGGGATTCATCCAGACAGAAAAAATTGGATTGTTTTTAAGAATGGTACGTATCTCGTCTTCCCTAATAACACCGCAGAAAAAGATGCGATAAGAGCTGCAAAAAAGCTACTCTCTAACTATAAAGCAACCTCATTAAACATTAATAAATCATCCTTTGCTAAAGGATGGATTGCCTCTACCAGCACAGGAATATATAATTACATAGACAGAGCCGAATTTGGCAGAGGGATTCCTAAAAAAGAAAATATACTCAAAAAAGGGATGGAGAATATTGCTGGAGACTCAAAAGGATTAGAGATCGTTTATATTAATAGACCAAAATAAGATTTCTGTCGTCAAGAAAAATAACTATGAAAAATATACTTAACAGATTGATACAACACGATATTCTTTCCAAAGAAGAATCACGTGAAATATTAGTCAACATTTCAGAAGGAAAATATAATATGAGTCAGATTGCGTCTTTCCTAACGGTCTATATGATGCGAAGCATTACCATAGAAGAGTTAGAGGGTTTTAGAGATGCCTTATTAGATTTATGCCTCGCTGTCGATTTTTCTGAATACAACGCCATCGATTTATGTGGTACAGGTGGTGACGGAAAAGACACCTTTAACATTTCTACGCTGTCCAGTTTTGTCACTGCGGGCGCGGGGGTACACGTTACAAAACATGGTAATTACGGAGTATCTTCGGTGAGCGGAAGTAGTAATGTGATGGAATACCTAGGTATCAAATTCAGTAATGACAAAGATTTTCTAAAACAATCTATGGATGAAGTAGGCATCTGTGTATTACACGCCCCACTCTTTCACCCTGCTATGAAAAATGTAGCTCCCATTAGAAGAGAACTCGGTGTGAAAACCTTTTTTAATATGTTAGGTCCTATGGTGAATCCTGCATTTCCTAAAAATCAATTGGTAGGTGTATTTAATCTAGAACTTGCAAGAATGTATGGATATCTCTATCAAAAAGGAGGGAAAAACTTCACAATTCTTCATGCATTAGATGGGTACGATGAGATTTCATTAACAGGCCCTACAAAAACGATTACCAATCATACTGAAACCATACTTACTCCTGCCGATTTTGGAGTAGCACCACATACGCAACAAGACATTTATGGTGGAGATAGTATAGAAGCCTCTGCAAAAATATTTATAGATGTGATTTCTGGAAAAGGAACCGCACCACAAAACAACGTGGTCTGCGCCAATGCAGGGATGGCAATCGCCACTGTAAAAGGACTGAGTCCAAAAGAAGGTTTTGACCTTGCTAAAGAAAGTTTGCTTTCTGGTAAAGCAGCTGAAAAATTAAAAAAATTACAAGAATTGAGTACATAGAAAATAAAGTAGAAATAGAATTTAAAAACGAAAATTAGAAATAGGATGAAAAAGCTTTTCTTAGTTTTTATTA
>NZ_CALEMI010000044.1 GCF_937910895.1 uncultured Dokdonia sp.
CTCATGTGCTGAGAAACCCGCTTGGCTCTTTGCGCCTTCTGTCCGGCGGGGTCGTCTCCGATAGTTCGGACCTTGACCACTTCAGTACCGGATATGAGGCTCGGATATGCGCGGGCAGAGAACTGCAACGCGGCGATGGTCAGGAGAGGGAACTTGACGTTAGAGGCTCCGGGCCAAGGGAAGGTCTTGTCTTCCCATGTATTATGATCCCATCGCCCCCCTATGATCCATTCGCCAGCTGGCGTATTTTGAGCCGCTACACGAACTTTCTCTACGATGTCTTCGTAGCTTTTACTGTCACTGGTGTACAGTTGTGATAATTGATTGCCTAAACTCACCAGATGGGCATGGGCATCAATCAACCCAGGAAGCACTAGCATATCACTAGCGTCAATAAGCTGTGTACTTTCTCCTCTATATGCTTGGACTTCTTCTTGCGAGCCTACAAACACTATTTTTTTGTCTTTCACCGCTACGGCTTCTTGGATAGAAAACGTACTATCAACGGTAACTACTTTTCCGTTCAAAATAATCAAGTCAGCGGTGGTATGTGGTGGACTACAGGAGTGGAGTAGTAGCAATCCAAATCCTAGGAAACTATAGAAAAAGACTTTTATCATGGAGAAGTGGTTTTTTCAAAGATAGTGGCATCTAGTAAATAATACGAGTTCGATATAAATTTTCATTCTTTTTCTCTGGTATACGACAGAATGTAAGTTCTGGGCGAGACGAAGCGATGGAGAAGCTTCTTTGTGGTTTTTCGCTTTAAGCGAAAAAATACCTAAGAAATCAACTAATTATTTACGTCGAACTCACGTTATTTTAGGTCTCTCCTTAATTTTTTAGGATGCTGTCTTGTATCGAAAATTGTAATTAAGTAAACTGCTTCAGCATCGAATCTATAATATAATGTGATTTGTTTAGTAATGACACATTTATGTAATCCGACTTGTTTATCAGATTCAGGAAAAATCTCGGGAGTTACTTTAATCAGATCAACGGATCTGTCTAATTTTTCTATAAAATCAGTTTTTACTTTTTGCGACCAATTTTGGAGAAGGTAATCAAACAACTTTTCAAGTTTTTTTTCGGTTGTTTTAGAAATTTTAACCTTTCTGTTCATTTCTATCTATGGTTAACCATAAATGAATTGTAGTCCGTTACTTTTCCTTCTTGGATTTCTGTTATTCCTTGAATGATCTCAGCTTGTTGCTCTGAAGACAAATCATCCCAAAAATCAGTTGATTTTTCTTTTTTAAAAATTTGCTTAATTGATTGAATAATTTTAGGGTTGTTAGTGCTTAACAACAGTTTTGCCAATTCTATTTTTTCTGCTTGAATATCCATTACATATCTGGTTACTTACAAAAATAGCGAATCTTTTCCATTAGTGAAACGCTGTTTTGAAAAGGTAGGGGTATCTGTTAAATAAACTTGTGTCTCATTGTCAATGAATAGCAAATGCGTACGTTCAAGAGATACTAGGTATGACTTTACTGTTGAAAAGATGTCGGTTTTTCTTATATACGTTTCATAGTTGCTCCTCTAAAATCCAAACTAGGTTACTTTTGTATCTAAGAGCGTAGCCAATTCTTTGCCATAGTCTATAAATGCAATGGTTTCATCGGTACGTGCCAATTTAATTTTATCGAAAATAATGAGTGCTTCCCCATTACTTTCTATATGATAAATCTGATGATTTTCGAAAAAACGAATGATTTCATCTGTGAAAAATGATCGAATCTCAGATTCATTATTCCCCATAAGTAAGAATTTTTTAGAAAAATCGGGATACATCTCAAAATCAATGTCTTTATAGCCTGTAAATGCCATCACTCGATCAAATATTTTTTCTAATACAGCCTCTTTTTCCATGGTAAAAACAGGTATTTTTTTATTCAATGTTAAGACCATGAGTGTGGTGTTAAACGTTTCAGCTGTAAAAGCCTGGCCTTCATTGAATGTGATATCTGCAATTTCCCAAGACACATCCAAATCTTTAAATGTTCCTTTTAGACAATTGTATTTGCGCTCTATAGGTCTAATTTCAAAAAAGTGAAACTTCTTTAGATACGTCGTATCCCAATCTACTTGACTTGTGTATTGATAGTTTTTCTCGGTGGCTAAATTTCGCAATCGTTTCTGCCTTTGCGATAGTTTAGCACCAGCAGATCCAGTGAGGCTAATTTTTAAAGCCTTATTATAGGTAGATGATGAAACATGCGAATCTAATCCTGTGATAAAGACCTTACCACCTGTAGCCCTTTGTATTTTTAAGTATTCCACCAGGTAGTCCATATAGGTAATGCCGACCAATCGTGTTTCTGATAAATCAATATTGACATTCGCTCCAGAAGGAATTTGAGCCACTAATTTATCGATTTTTATAATGCCTAAAAAATTCGCAATCCCTCTAATCTTTAAATCAAAACTGTCATCTGATCGCTGTATCAATTTTGTCCGCGACCTATAAATCATTTTAAAAAATTCAGGGATGGACACCTTCGCTAATAGCATGTGTACGACCAGTGCCAATAATAACCCACCAAGTAAGCCAATTAATAGATTGGTGTAGAGGGTTAAAATCATGGTACCAATAAAGAACACTAACTGTTCCGTTCCTTGATTATACATTTGTTTAAAGACCGCTGGCGATGCTAATTTAAATCCAGTGTACACCAGTAATATAGCAAAAGCACATAGCGGTACTTGTCTCATTACTGGACTCAATACCACGATAAAAAGTAACAACAAAAGTCCTTGATACATATTAGACCACTTAGTCTTCGCACCATTATGGATATTGACTGTACTTCGAATAATCACCGCAATGATGGGCAAACCTCCTATGAAACCAGCAACCATGGTACTAAATCCAATCCCTGTCAAATCTTTATTCAAATCTGTCTTTCGTTTATAAGGGTCAATTTTGTCCACGGCTTTAGCAATGGCTAAGGATTCAATACTTGTGATAATCAACATGGAAAATACGGTCGTCCAGAATTCAATGGTATTGATTTTACCAAAGTTGGGGTGCATGATGGAATCCGCAATCGAATCGGGAATATCCAACAATAAATCAGGCCCTACTTCATAGGCTTTTCCAAAAACTGAAAGCGTATGCGGATCAAAGAAATTGAACCCATAGACAAATGGAATAGAAAGCGCGATGACCCACATAGGGGCCGGTAACCAATGGAAAAACCGATTACTAATTTTGGATTGAAACAGTAATAAAAGCAATCCTGTTAACGCAATAATCACCACAAAAGGATTGGCTTGTGGTAGGTATAGAACGGCATCAATAAGATTTTGTACGATGTTTGGACTATCAGAATGCGTGCCCATAGCAACATGGATCTGTTTGGCGAAGATGATAATGCCGATGGCAGCCAAAATACCATGTATCACTGAGCTATGGAAAATATCTGCTAACCGACCCAATTTTAAGATCCCTAATAGCATTTGAAGTGCCCCCGAAACCACCACAGCCGCCAATACATAATTAAACGCTTGGCCTGTACCATCATCCATTAATACAATCCCCAAAAGGATCACCCCAATAACTCCCTTTGCAGGCCCGTTGACAGATATATGTCCCCCTCGATAAAAGGTGGTCACCACCCCGCCAATAATGGCAGAAAAGATCCCAGCCATGGCAGGTGCTCCCGCAGCTAGCGCAATCCCTAAGGAAAGCGGTAACGCAATAAGTGCCACACTCACCGCTGCTATGACATCACTTTGCCAATTTTCAATTAATCCCTGAAACCCTTTTTTTGGTGTACTTTCCATTCACGTAACGATCCAATAATTTATAAATAGGAGCCTAATTGACTAAAATAGTAAATATTTGGAAGTATTCAGGGTGTCGCGGGATGGTTGTTTGGTAGATTGAAAATAAAACTGTTTTTTTTTGTAAATGAAGGATGGTTTTTTTGAGTGGTTTATAGTGTTTTTTTGTTTTGCTTTCGCGAAAGCTTGTAAAGGAGGAGTTCTGGATGTGGGAGGTGTCTATTGGGAATGGTGCTAGTTGGAAAGTGGTGGGAGAAGGAATTTCTTTTATTTTGGAACGCGATGCAATCGCGCACGAGCGGTTTTTTTTAATTTTGGTATGAAGTCAATTTACCATTTTCAAAATAAAGATAAATGTCATCATAAACCCATTGCTCATGAACTCCCCAAGAGCCAACAGTTCTGTTAATATCATTTGGACTACCTAAAGAAATAGTCGCCATTTCTCTACTCATTCCAGTCCAGTAGTATCCTTCTTTTAATTTTTCATAAGTCTTTTGTCCATACTTTTTAATGTAATCTTTTTCCAATTTTACAAACTCTGCTTTTTTGAGTTTAAGCTTGTTTTCGTTTTCTAACCTTTTTAATTCTTTTTGCTCTTGC
Source organism: uncultured Dokdonia sp. (assembly GCF_937910895.1). Lineage (GTDB taxonomy): Bacteria > Bacteroidota > Bacteroidia > Flavobacteriales > Flavobacteriaceae > Dokdonia. The sequence continues at coordinate 4,396 of NZ_CALEMI010000044.1, forward strand.
TTTTTGACTTTAATAAATTCATAAATTTTTTCGTTTTTTTCAATCCATAATTCGCTCATATACCCACAAATCGAATCAGTACAAATGCCAAAATATCCATCAAAGTAATCTAATAGCAGTACTTGTTTTTTTTCTGTCAACATTGTGATTACTTCGCCCAATACGTTTGATGAATTTAATATATATGCTCCTTTTCTTGCAGTAGAAACTAAAGTTGAGTCTGAAACCATTTTTTTGATTTCTTTTGATTTTAAAACTGCTATTTGGATGTCAATTTTTTTTACAGAATCATTTAAAATATTTATTTCTGTAACTAATACCTGTTTTATCTTCTCCAAATCTGAAATTTCCTTTTTTTGAGAAAAGACATTTAAGGAAACTAGAAGTATAATTAGTATAAAGAATTTCATTAAAGCTCGATTTTTTTGATGTTTGCCAAGGTCTTGTGTATGAAACCTCGGCTACCGCACGATGTTATCGTGTGGTTTTTTAAAATTAGGTTTTATTTTCTATTAGTGTTTATGGTAAATGACTTAATGATTTCTCTTTTTTTGGAACGCGATACAATCGCGTACCAGCGTGGGTTGTAATTAGTAGTTTTAGCTTCCAAATCATTTTTTTTCAACAATTTCAAAGCTATTTACTTTAGTGTTCAGAATTTTTCTTACTTTTTTTACTGCTTTTTTGAAGTTTGGAAAAACATCAGGATATTTATCTAATAACTCTTCCTGATATTGAAACATTTCGACTGTGTTAATTTCAGCTATATTTTTATTGAGATTTTTTTGACTTAATCGAATTAATTTAGCTAATTCATCTCTTCTCTTTTTTATTTCGTATCTATTTCTAATTCTATTTTTTTTAGAAATATCTGATGTGCCACTAACATTATTCCATTTAAGATAATAATCTATAAATTCTGAAAAAATTCTATTTAGTTCAACACCTCCGTGATATGATTTTGGAAGTTTTGAAATCTCATTTTGTAAAGAATTTAAATCCTTTCGTACTGCATTGCATATATCATCGCCATACCCCATTTCTTTATAAGATTTTAAATCTTTAACAAGCATTGGTATGAGACTTGATCTTAGTCTGTTTAGGGTCCATAAAGGAGAGCCTTTTTTTGCATTTAGGATATATTTGTTATTTTCTGATTCTATGATTTCTTTACTGTAAGTGAAAATTTTTTGCTCACTAAATACATAGCGCTCGCTCAAAACATGAAAAACGAGTGACATAGCAGAGTTTGCTGCTCTTGGTTGTGCTTTTTTGTTTTTTCCCCCATCTGCCCAATCACAAATCCCCTTTATTATTATCCATTCGTGAACATCTTTGTTGATGCAAGCAGACGAGAGCCCAGTGCCTTCCATTTCCCCACCTATTGCTTTTGGAAACATTTTCTTGAGTTTTTCACAAAACTCATAGTTGTCAATTAACTTTTCGCCGGATAGTAGATCCCCAAAGATGATTTTTACCTTTTGTCTTTTACTTATAAAATGATTCCAATCAATAACAGAAGAAAAAACATTATACAAAAGCTTTCCACTGTATGGTTTTGAGTCTCTTGGCGTATCTGAATTTTCTCCTGAATTCACTCTAGATATTTCATAATTTATTATTCTTTTAGCTACTAATACATCACCTATTCTTTGCTTCTTTTTGTCAATGCCGAATGCAACACCTACCATAATCACAAGTTTTGGTTTTATAGTTTGAATGGCATCTGACACTGTTGTCAAGGACCCTCTTTGGTTTGCAGAACCCATACCAGATTCAACGTGTGCAATAAGATGATAACCTAGACGACCAATTCTGTAATTTATTTTTTCGTGAACAAAATTTATTATAGCACCTTTAGATGGAATAGGAAGTAAGTATTTTAGAACGCCCTCTCTTTCGGCTTCATTTACTGAAACTAGTAAAATATCTGTTTTATTAATTAAGTCAGACTCATTTGCATAAGTACTAGTTTCTATCTTCAGATTAAATTCGTATTTCATAAATTTTAAGCGGTTAATTAATTTGGTTAGTCAATTCAAAGAATAAGTCTAAAAAAAAATAACTTATAAGTTTTTTACTCTATTGATTCTAACGTTTGGCTATGCAAAGTATACCGAAAGGCGTTTCGTACAGGTTGTTGTTGAGTACTATTATTTATTTAACCAAATTATAAATTGTGTTTGCAAGGTTGTTAATAAAATCTACTGATTGTTGTGTGTCGGAATGAATAATAAGTTGAATATCTCCTGTAAATAATTCAAAATCAGATTCATGAACTATTTGATTTCTGCGAATAACTATATTTTTAAGTTCTGTTTTTAAGTCATTTTGATTCATTCCCATTTTTGTTGCTATTTTCTGCCACTTATGATTTTCATGCCATATTAAACTCAGTGCTTCAACTACTTTATCTGGGTCCTGAAACGATAAATGTTTATGACTTGAAGTTATTGTTTGTTCGAACACAAATTCTGCAGGAGGCACTGATGCGCTATTAATTGCATCAAATTGATTTAAAGAAATACTAAAATTTTTATACGCATTTGTTGGTGTTCGGTGACCTTTAAACGAATCAACCATGCCTGTCTTTACCAAATCGTGTATTAATCTATCAAAACTGGAAAGCGAGTATACTATTTCACTTCTTAGTAAATCCGAAACTTCTGAAGGATTGAAACCAAGTTGAGTTGTTAAATGAACAAATAAACTATCAATATTGCGAACTCTATTTATTCCGATATCAAATATTTGCTTAGCTCTCAGCATTTTCTTTTATTTCTTCAATCTTTAAGGCAAACTCAACAAACATTTGGTTGAACTCATCTCTTTTATTAATCATCTGTTCTAAAACAGTTCCAGCACGTTCAATTTGAACATCCGAAAGAGCATATACTGGTACACCAAATTTATGCGATTGAGGTAGAAGGCTTTGAAAGTCTGGGATTTCTGCTAAACAATAATTTGCAGGTATTCCTGTGTGAGTGTACAAGTCTGCCTGAAAAAGCATTGAATGTTGACCTAATTTAGGAACCAAATCAGTAGTGACAGAAGCTAATATTTCATCCATATTATTTCTGTACGGAGTTGAGGGTCTTCCACTTCTTATGTTAAATCTTTGGATTACAACACCTGCAAATTTTGGGTTATGATTTGGAAACGGGTATGATGAATTGACAAACGTAGTACGCATTTGTTGAGCAGCACTATACCATCGTGGCAAAACATCAGCTAAAGTTCGAACAGCCATTAAAGAGAAAGGATCTGGGTTTGTGGGTACTATAAATATATCAGAGATTGAAAAGAAATTTTGGTTGATCGCACTTAATCCTGGATTCAAATCAATTAGGACATATTCAATATCATGATGATCAAAACATTTATCAATCAGCGCGTTAAATGACCCTGGTAAGTTTTGCATAGTAGCAAATGCATTATTTGAGGTTTGTGCAAAACTTAATGCAGGCTCAAGTTCAGTTAAATTTGGATGCCCCGGTAAAAGGAATAAGTTTTCGTTATTTGGAACATTATAACAATCAAATGCACTGATTGGTTCAGGTCTTCCTTGAAAAGCTGAATTTACGCCATCCATTAAATTCTTTTTCCTAGTATTTTCTTCAGTATAATATTGTTCAAAGTTATCCTGCATAATTATTCCAGATAGATTACACTGTGGGTCGGCATCAACTAATAGAACTCTATGACCTCTTTGTGAAAGTTTCCATCCTAAATGAAATGTTGTTGTGGTTTTACTTACCCCTCCTTTATGATTGAAGAAAACTATTCTCATTTTATTTTAATTTTAGTTTCTAATCGTTTTGCAAATTGCATATAATTCATTCAAAACACAACCCCTAAAATAGTGTAATAATTCATAAACCATACATTCATAGGTGTTTAAATAGATAAAACCCCCTTTATACTCGTTAAACTACTCAAATACTAGTTTAAAATAATCCCCCAATCTCCAACATCCCCTCCAATAATCGTTACGGTTTCCCGTAATCCTCCAAAATAAATTTTGAAGAACAACCCACACAAAACCAATCCAACTCCATAAATTTGGAATATTTCCAAATAATATCAAAATTTCCATTTGAAATCTAAAAAAACTCTCCTATCTTTACGCAGTTCATTTAAAACGTACCAAAGACAGTGCTTACATCCTTATCCATAAAAAATTATGCCCTCATCGAAGAAGCCCAGCTTCATCTCAATGAAGGTTTTACCGTGATTACAGGAGAAACCGGGGCAGGAAAATCCATTCTTCTCGGTGCGCTCGGACTCATTACGGGCAAGCGAGCGGATAGCTCGAGTGCGGGGGATATGACGGCCAAATGTATCATAGAAGGCATTTTTGAAGTGTCGGGCTATCAGTTGCAATCGTTTTTTAAGAAGCAAGACCTAGATTATGAAGATGCGACGATCATTCGTCGGGAGATTTTACCGTCGGGGAAAAGTCGGGCGTTTATCAATGATACACCCGTTACCTTGGCACAACTCGCTGCGCTCGGAGAGCGATTGGTCGATATTCATAGTCAGCATAAAACATTGGATGTGTTAGAAAATGAGTATCAGTTTGAAGTCCTTGATACCTTTGCCAATGCGTTGCCACTGAAACAAAAATACAGCGAACAATACACGCTTTGGAAAGACAAATTAGTGCAATTGCAGCAGATTCAAGAGAAGAAGCAACGCGCCCAATTAGAATTTGACTACCAATCCTTTTTATTTACAGAACTCGACGAAGCTAAACTGATAGAAGGCGAATTTGAGCAACTCGAAACACAACTCAAAACCCTAAGTCACGCTGAGGAAATTCAGGAGAACCTCACGATTGCACAACAAAAGTTAGCACAAGACGAATTGGGAATCATGGATCAGTTGTCAGAAGCACGATCCGCTTTGTCTCGAATTAGTGGGTTTGGAGCTGAGTATGAGGGATTATATAACAGAGTTCACAGCGTATTTATTGAGGTGGATGATTTGACAGAGGAACTTTCTGACCTAGCGAGTAACGTAGACGTAGACCCATTAGCCCTAGAAAAAACCAATACGAGAATTCAGTTACTATACAACCTGATGAAAAAACATCAAGTGGATTCGGTAACAGAACTCATTGCCATCCGAGAACGCCTAGATGCCGAGTTATACGAAGTACAAAACGTCGATGAACAGATTGCTAGGATGGAGAAAGAGATTGCTTTCGCGAAAGCGGAATCCCAAAAAATCGCTGTCCAATTACACGAAAAACGTGCTAAAGCTCTTCCTAAATTGAAAGCGTCTATCGAGAAAATATTGGTGGAATTGGGAATGCCAAACGCACAACTACCAATTACTTTAACGAGTTTAAAAGAATTGGTGGTCAACGGACAAGACGGATTGGAGTTTTTGTTTTCCGCCAATAAAGGAATGGACGCAAAACCGCTCGGTAAAGGCGCTTCTGGAGGAGAACTCTCCAGAGTCATGTTGGCCATCAAAGCCGTTTTGAGCCGTCATAAAAAACTACCCACGCTTATTTTTGATGAAATTGATACCGGAGTGAGCGGGGAAGTGGCTGTGAAGATGGGCGCGATTTTGAAAGATATGGGGAATACCATGCAACTGATCAGCATTACGCACTTACTACAAATCGCAGGACAAGGCGCTTCGCATTTTAAAGTCTTCAAAACCGATGAAGCCGAAAAAACCAAAACCAAGATTGTGAGCCTTTCTCACGATGATCGTATTGTAGAAATTGCTGCTATGTTAGGGGGTAATAATCAGACGACTGCGGCATTGGAACACGCACGAAATTTGTTGAATTAAAAATAGTTCTATTATTGCTATTTGAATAGTATCGATGAATAACTCAAAAACCCCGTAAAACTACCTGTTTTTTTGGCTACGTATATGTCTGGGGTTGCTTATAGATAATCTCATGTATTTTTACACTATAATTATGGTTTGAGGTTGGTTGCTTGCTAATTTAGTTAGAATGGGGATTTTAATAAAATATATAGCTTGTGCTATCCTGATATAACAGACAGTGGGTGTTTTGAAGTATCAAAAAAATAGATAATATATTCAAGTTGGGAAACCTATAGCTCGTAAGAACTATAGGTTTTTTTAGTGAAACTCAATCTTGAGAAGTCTGCAAGACGCACTCAAGATTGTAAGTTGAACTAATCCCGCTTTTTCAGCGGGATCTTTACACTATGAACGTAAACTCAATCTTGCGAAGTCTGCAAGACGCACTCAAGATTGTAAGTTGAACTAATCCCGCTTTTTCAGCGGGATCTTTACATTATGAGCATAAGCGCTGTTTTAAAAAGTTGCGATGTAACACATTTAAAATGACTAGTTGAACCTGCCTTTGCATCAGGTAGGCTACTCCCGCTTTTTCATTGGAAGTTATGATTTGAATTTCATTTTAGATTAGAATACATCAATGCGCGCTTGAGAAATCAAAATAATATTCTGTTGAATACCTCCTGAGCTTGTTCCTTAGGATTATGTGTCATAGGCTCATATTCTCCAATTACTCGCTTATATATTAAAAAATAAACGCCGATATTTGTCCTTCAAAACGAAAATCAACTTTTAACCGATATTTAGACATGGGGTATAATTTACTGAAAGGAAAAAAAGGAATCATTTTTGGCGCATTAGACGAAAACTCAATTGCATGGAAAACCGCAGAGCGTGTCCACGAAGAAGGTGGAACGTTTGTATTGACCAATGCACCGATCGCGATGCGTATGGGAACATTAAACAACCTAGCTGAAAAAACAGGTTCTGAAATCATTCCTGCCGATGCAACTTCTATAGAAGACCTTGAAAATTTAGTAGACAAAGCACAGGAAATTCTAGGCGGAAAACTAGATTTTGTATTACACTCTATCGGGATGTCTGTTAACGTGCGTAAAGGACGTCACTACACCGATCAAAATTATGCGTGGACTGAAAAAGGATGGGATGTCAGTGCGGTTTCTTTTCATAAAACCATGCAGACGTTATATAAGAAAGATGCCATGAATGAATGGGGAAGTATTGTTGGCTTGACCTATATGGCAGCACAACGTGTATTCCCTGACTATAACGATATGGCGGATAATAAAGCCTTTTTAGAATCGATTGCGCGTAGTTTTGGCTACCACTTTGGGAAAGAGAAAAATGTACGTGTGAATACGATTTCTCAATCACCTACACCGACTACGGCTGGACAAGGTGTCAAAGGATTTGATGGCTTTATTGCTTTTGCCGAAAAGATGAGTCCGTTAGGAAATGCCACTGCAGATGACTGTGCCAATTATACGGTGACATTATTCTCAGACTTGACCAAGCGTGTAACGATGCAAAACCTGTATAATGACGGAGGTTTCAGCAATACTGGCGTGAGCAACGAGGTGATGGATGCTTTTGTGAGGGATCAGGAGGAAAAATAAAAGCCCCCTAACCCCCGAAGGGGGAATGCTTACTCATTCTTTAAATAAAAACTATAATCTTGGCTTCCCTCCTAGGAAGGAGGGATTGAGGGAGGTGTGAAAAGTCTTTAACTTCAAAAGGGTAATAAGGAATATAAAACAAAAATAGAGTAGTGTTCTAAAATAGAGTACTACTCTATTTTTATTCCCCTAACTCCAAAGGGGGTTTCTAAATTTAGTGTATACGCTTTCGCGAAAGCGTACATGCTATATATAAATTCCTTTTTTGAGGCTAGGAGCTTTCTCTCCCTTCCGTCTATATCTCGTGCCTCAATATATCCACCTTCCCTCGCTGAGGGAAGGAGCTTTTTGATTTTGTTTTTATAACATATTTAATTTCCTGTTTCGGGGGTTAGAGAGCTTTTTTACGCTTTCGCGAAAGCGTACACACATCTAAGAGAATTCCCCCTTTGGGGGTTAGGGGGCTTTAAGGGATTACTTATCTTTGCGCTATGCAATTATCCTATTCTTTTATCATTCCTGTGTATAATCGTCCCGACGAAATTAAGGAATTGTTGGACAGTTTTGTGAGTCAGGATACGACACTGCCGTTTGAAATTGTGATTATAGAAGATGGATCGTCATTGCCTAGTGATACAGTGATTGCCGAGTATACAGATCGGTTACAGATTACATATCTCTCAAAAGCCAACTCAGGACCTGGTGCTTCCCGAAATTATGGAATGGCGAGAGCCGCAGGGAACTATTTTATCATTTTAGATTCTGATTGCATTTTGCCGCCACAGTATGTACGTGTGATGAATGAAGCATTACAGGTTGAATATGTAGATTGTTTTGGCGGACCCGATGCGGCACATCCTTCGTTTTCTACCTTACAGAAAGCGATTAATTATAGCATGACTTCTTTTTTAACGACAGGCGGTATCCGGGGTGGTAAAAAACAAGTCAACGCTTTTCAGCCGCGAAGTTTTAATATGGGCTTATCAAAAAAAGGCTTTGAAGCCACTGAGGGGTTTGGAAAAATTCATCCAGGGGAAGATCCAGATTTGGTCTTACGATTATGGGAAAAAGGGTTTGAAACACGACTTCTTGAAGATGCGTATGTGTATCACAAACGTCGGATCTCTTGGTCCAAATTTTATAAGCAGGTCAATAAGTTTGGGATGGTACGTCCAATTCTTAATGATTGGCATCCGGGATCAGCAAAAATCACCTATTGGTTTCCTAGTGTATTTTTGATAGGTGTTCTTTTTAGCGTGCTGATGGCTGTCTTGGGCTGGTACTTTTTTATGTATCTAGTTATAGGGTATTTTGTTTTGATAGGCGTACACGCAACACTAACCACAAAAAGTATTTCTATTGGAGTGATGAGTATCGTAGCTACTGCCATACAATTTTATGGTTATGGAATCGGTTTTTTAAAATCGACGATAGCGATACAATGGCTAGGAAAGAAACCTCAAAAACGGTTTCCTCATTTATTTTTTAAGTAACTTCGAGATATGTCTATTTTTAAGAAAATCACATTAAGACGATCCCATGTAAGAGAATTTTTATTTTTTCTCTTGCTCACGACCATCTTAGCCATTCTTAGTAAACTGTCTAAGGACTATACCAAAATATATAATCTTCCCGTCACCGTTGTTAACGTTCCTATAGATAGGGTAGTTAGTAACCTAGCGCCTGGAGAATTGGAAGTAACCACACGACTTTCCGGCTTTGCATTACTTTCTAATCAATTTTCAGATCTTGAGCTTGCGATCAATTTTAATCAATTGGAAAAAACGGGTAATACACAATATCAATACATTCCAGAAGGGCATCCATTAGAAATTGCCAAAACCATTTCTGGTGTTTCTGAAGTCACAGCTATAAGCCCAAAGCAAGTGAGTATACAAATAGACTCCTTAGCAAGCAAGGAGGTGCCTGTAAAGGCAACGGTTACCACAGACTATAAAACGGGATATGGCCCTAAAGGGATTCCAGTACTTGATCCCTCTATGGTTCGAATTGTTGGTCCTAAAGCGTATATTGATACGATTACAGCGGTAAAAGCAGTACCCAAAGACCTGACAGAAATTTACGAAAACATAGCGTTACAATTAGCTATAGATTCTTTAGCACTTCATAAAGAAGTCAAGGTATCTTCGTATGTAATTACGTATTCTCAGGAAGTTGTAAAATTTACAGAAGGATCTTTTAGTATCCCTGTAAAACTGATCAACACGAAGGATACAGATGTCAAAATATTTCCTAAAACCGTTGATGTCTATTTTACCGTGCCTATAGATCTTTATGAGTCTATTACTGCAAATGACTTTGAAGTGGTATGCGATTTTAATAAGCATAACGCACAAGATGATTTTATTGCATTGGATATTACGAAATCTCCCGAAGACGTAAAGAGTATTCGACTCGCCACTAAACAAATTAAATACATCGTAATTAACTAGATTTGTTTAATCATAAAGTTGGTTTATAAGAGTATAAAGGGATTTTAGATGATAAAAGTTAAACAAAATGAGTTTTTATTACTAATTTTAACAACTGAGAACATAAGTACATCATATAGATAATAGTGTGTACTAAGATTAATTTGTTATAAAATGATTGTAGGCCTAACGGGAGGTATAGGAAGCGGAAAAACAACAGTAGCAGGCTTTTTTAAAAAGCTGGGTATTCCTGTATATATAGCAGATGATGAAGCAAAACGTCTTATGGAGATTTCTCCAGAGATACGTGTAGAAATTATCCAGCTACTGGGTGAAAATGCATATATCAAAGAAATTCCCAATAAGAAATATATTGCAGATAAGGTATTTAAAGATCAACTATTATTAGAACAATTAAATGCTATTATACATCCTAGAGTAGCAGCGCATTTTAAAAACTGGTATAAGCAACAAGAGAGTCCTTATGTGATAAAAGAAGCCGCCATTCTTTTTGAAAATGGAGGGTATAAGCAATGTGATTTTATGATTTTAGTGATGGCTCCATTAAAGATACGTATTGAAAGAGTAAAAAAGCGAGATCAAAGTTCTGAAGAAGAAATTTACAAGCGCATGAATGCACAATGGAGCGATTCAAAAAAAATAGCATTGTCAGATGTTATTATAGAAAATACGTTTCTAGACCAAACAAAAGAAAAAGTAGCACGCATTCATAATCACTTACTTCACAGAATTAGCCGTAATTGGTAAAAGCTGTTAACATTTGGTTAAATGGAAAGCCAGCTAAATGTTAAAATATTACTTTTGAGTAGTGAATAAAAAACTGTTTTACGCTTTAATTATCCTTATGAGCCTGTCTTTGATAGGGATTATATTTGTACAGGGATATTGGATATTGGAGAGTGTACGTGCAAAAAGAGATCAATTTTCTTTTAGTGCAAAAAGAGCGGTTATTAAAGTAGCCGAAAAAATACAAGAAAGAGAGTTTGAAGAATATTATCATACTGTCGATAAATTAATAGATAGTATCGGAATCCCTGATGATCTTACCTTTGATGAATATTTCTTAATAAACGAAGATCCTATTACAAAAGATCTTTTTCTATACAGGAATGGTATTTTACAACAAGATTTTAAATTATCTGCACCTGCATTTGATAGAGACTTAGATAGCTTAGAATTTAAACGCTATTTCAATCTGAGTTCAAGACAGGTTATAAGTAGAGGTGGTGCACTAGATGGTACCATATCTAGCGGAGATAAAATTCAAGAGTTTTCTAAAATTGATGATTTTAGAAAGATGAGTTACAAAAATCTAATCAGTGATGTGTTGGAAAAGAATCCAATCCATAAACGTGTTTCTGTAGAGGAAATACAACGGGTAATGACACTAGAGCTTGTAGAAAGAGACTTAGAGACAGATTTTGAATTTGGGATATTTGATAATGACTTATTAACCAAAGTTCGTTCAGAAAATTTTGAATTTGAAGGTTCGTCTCAATTTTATCAAGCACCTATTTTTATAGATGAAAATGGTAAAACTGATTATTATCTGTATGCGGAATTTCCAGGAGAGAAGAAAATAGTCATTTCTTCTATCATAGGAATGATTGTGTTATCAGTGATATTTACATTGATTATTGTGGTTGCCTATTCAAGTGCGTTACATCAATTAAATAAACAACGTCAAATCTCACAGATCAAGACGGATTTTATTAATAACATGACGCACGAGTTTAAAACCCCTATTGCTACGATTAACCTAGCATTAGATTCGGTTAAAAATCCTAAGATATCAGGCGATCCAGAGAAGGTGGCTTATTATCATAAGATGATACGAGAAGAAAATAAACGGATGCATGCACAGGTAGAAAATGTGTTGCGTATCTCAAAACTAGAAAAAAACGAACTTGATATTCGTAAAGAGCGATACAAGTTACACGATATTATAGAAGACGCAGTGGAACATGTAGCACTAATAGTCGAAGACCGTAAGGGGGCTATAACCATGCATCTCGATGCACCAAAATCATCAATTTTGGCAAATGAATCACATTTTACCAATGTGATCGTTAATATGTTAGAGAATGCTGTGAAGTATTCTTCAGAGCCACCTAAAATAGATGTCTATACAGAGAATATAAAGAATTTTATTTTTGTTAAGATTCAAGATCAAGGGGATGGGATGTCTAAGACCGCACAACGTAAAGTTTTTGAAAAATTCTATCGGGAGCAGTCAGGAAATATTCATAACGTAAAAGGACACGGTTTAGGTTTGGCCTATGCCAGACAGATTGTAGAAGATCATCAAGGAGAAATCTTTGTAGAAAGTGAAAAGGGGAAAGGAAGCACATTCATCATTAAATTACCACTAATATCATAATTATGGAAACAGAAAACAAAAAGATTTTACTCGTAGAAGATGATCCAAATTTTGGAACAGTCCTAAAGGATTATCTATCTATGAACGATTACAATGTCACACATGCCAAAAATGGGATGGAAGGCTTCGAAAAATTTAAAAAAGACGATTTTGATCTTTGTATACTAGATGTCATGATGCCCTATAAAGATGGGTTTACACTAGCAAAAGAAATCCGTGAGAAAAATGCCGATGTGCCTATTATTTTCTTAACAGCAAAAGCACTTAAAGAAGATGTTCTTAAAGGATACAAAGTAGGAGCAGACGACTATCTCAACAAGCCTTTTGATAGTGAAGTGCTCTTAATGAAAATCAAGGCAATTATCCAGCGTAAGAGTGTTGACTCTGTAGCAGATAGTAAACAATTTGAATTTGTGATCGGGAACTTTCACCTTAATTCAAAACTTCGTTTTTTAACCTACAAACAAGAAGAGCCTATCAAGCTTTCGCCAAAAGAAAACGAATTATTACGTATGCTAGCTTTACACGAGAATGATTTAATGCCTCGTGAATTGGCACTTACAAAAATATGGAGAGACGATAATTATTTTACATCACGTAGCATGGATGTATATATCGCAAAGCTTCGTAAATATCTTAAGAAAGACGATACCGTGGAGATTTTAAATATTCACGGAGAAGGATTTAGATTGGTTGTGAAAACCATGTAAACGTACGACGGTATTAGTGAAGAAAGTAAAAAACGTCCTGTATCAGCGGGACGTTTTTTTATGTATAAAATCAGCGATTTCTTCAAAAGGCGTTTGATAATCAAACCACGTAATAGTCGGGTCTTTTCGGTACCAGGTTAATTGTCTTTTGGCAAAACGTCGGGTATTCGTTTTTATATTTTCGATGGCTTGTTCTAGCGTAATAGTTCCTTCAAAATATTCAAAAAGTTCTCGATAGCCTACCGTTTGTAAAGCGTTTAACCGCTTTCGCGAAAGCAAACCCTGCACCTCTTCCACCAGTCCATTTTCAATCATTAAATCCACCCGTTTATTAATCCGATCATAGATCACTTGCCGATCTGCCGAAAGTCCGATTTTAATAGTTTCAAATGGGCGTTTAGGTTTAGGCTTATCCAGAAATGAAGAAAAAGGTTTTCCCGATGAGAGGCAAACTTCCAAGGCACGCGTCACCCGTTGCTGATTTTGAATATCTACCCGTTTGTAATGCACAGGATCTTTTTCTTTGAGAAGTTCTTGTAATGCTTCAATGCCTTCTGTAGCGTAGAGCGTGTTAAGTTGTTCTCTAATCCCAGGAAGTACTTCAGGAAAATGGTCTAGTCCGTTTACCACAGCATCTACATACATGCCAGAGCCGCCTACCATAGTCACATAAGGATGCTTTTCATTTAGCGTTTCGAGTAGGTGTATAGCTTCTCTTTCAAAATGTCCTACACTATAGGTGTCTTCTATAGAGATATGTTGAATACAGTGATGCGGGGCAGCTGCAAGCTCTTTTGGATCAGGAACAGCAGTACCAATGGTCATTTCTTTATAGAATTGGCGTGAGTCTGCAGAAATAATTTCCGTTTGAAAATGTTGGGCTATTTTTATAGATGTAGCCGTTTTCCCTATGGCTGTGGGACCTACAATAGCAAAGAGGTATTTAGTCATCGTGCAAAGCGTATCCACAATTCTTACAGAATGTAGCATTGTCATCATGCTTATCTTGATTACAATTTGAGCAAGACTGCGTATTGGTGTGTATGTGTTTATTTGGGTTTTCTAAAGCTCCTTTGGTATACTCAGCACTTACAATACCTGTTGGCACCGCGATAATGCCATATCCCATAATCATGATAATAGAAGCTAGAAATTGTCCAAAAGGAGTAATAGGAGCAATATCTCCATAGCCTACAGTTGTTAGGGTAACAATACACCAATAGATGCTAACAGGGATATTTCTAAAACCACTTTCTTCGCCTTCTACCAAGTACATAATCGTACCAGAAATGATAGAAATAATAAGCACAGCAAATAAGAAAACACTTATTTTGGTTTTACTGTCTTTAAGTGCTTTGGTTAATTTATTGGACTCTCCTATATATCGTGTTACTTTTAAGATTCTAAAAATACGTAACAATCGAAGCGCTCTTACCGTAAGCAAGGCGTTTGAACCGATTATAAAGAAGGATAGATATAAAGGAATAGTAGATAAAAAATCAATAATTCCATAAAAGCTAAAAATATACTTACTAGGTTTGTTTACACTGATGATTCTTGCAAAATATTCTAATGTAAAAAAGATGGTAATGATCCATTCACCTGCATAGAAGATATCATGGTATTTGGCATCTAGATTTTCGACACTTTCCAACATGACAAGTACAATACTAGCGAGAATTAATACGAGAAGAATCACATCAAAGAGTTTTCCGTGAGGAGTATCTGCCTCATAGATAATCTCGTGCATTTTACGCTTCCAGCTTTTCTTTCTTTGGGTTTCCAATAGTGTATTTTAAAAATATAAAAGTACTAAATCCTTAGGGATTGGTCATTGTAGACAAAGGAATGATCTTATGTGTCTTTTTAGTGCGTAAGTAACTTTGTATAATATGCTGAGCATCTCTATTATTATCCATTTTTGTAATGATGGATTTTAAGATGTCTATATTGTTTAATTGAAAGTTTAAATTATAAAAACCAATACCTTGAAAGGTTCCATCTTCTATAAGAACCACAGATCGTTCGTCTACATCACGACCTTTGTCAACCACCAGCATACTTTTATTTTCATAACTATAGGTATTGATAAAGTTTTGTGCTCTTTTGTTATATACCTCAGGAGTTTCTTCTTGAATACAAGCACCTTCACATTTTTTAATCGTATATCCAAAACAGTTGCCATTCGAATTTGTCAGCCCTGTTTTGTTATGACAAAGTGTATAGGTCTCAGTAATACGATCTAAATGTGCTTTTGCAGAAGCTATAGAACTATAGGTCGTGATACTCCTTTTACGATCATCTGCCTTTTCTGTTTTAAAATTGATGTACCCTTCGTCATCTGTAAAATGGCTGAGTTGAATTTTATATTTTGTTCTACGCAATGCTCTATTAAAGACAGGCTTATTGCGTTTGATTTCTTCATTTTCCTTTAATAAGGCAATGAGTTCGCTTCCAGTCTCTTCGTAGGTAACAGCTGCCACATCTTCTTGAATTTTCTTACTTTTACGATTGTCACTTGTAAAGTGTTGTGTGAGTCGTTTTTTTATGTTCTTACTCTTTCCTATGTAGATGATCGTGCCGTTGACATTATGCATATAATACACGCCACAAACAGAAGGAACTTCGTGTATAATATCCTTCAATTTTTTGTCCATGTTTTTTCTAGGAAAAGCACGTACAGATTCTTGTATTATTTTTTTCTCTGTGTCTTTTGAGAGTAACATTTTAAAGAGCTTTACCGTAGCAATAGCATCGCCACTAGCTCTATGTCTATCTGTGATAGGAATTCCAAGTGCTCTGGTGAGTTTTCCTAAGCTATAACTTTTATGACCTGGCAATAATTCTTGTGAAAGCGCTACAGTACATAATGTCTTTCGCTCATAAGGATAGCCTAATCTATCAAACTCCAAGCTGAGAATGCGGTAGTCAAATTGTGCATTATGAGCCACAATAATACATCCCTCCGTAATTTCTATAATGCGTTTTGCTACTTCATAAAACTTAGGTGCATTATGTAGCATTTGATTATTGATACCTGTAAGATTGACAACAAATGCTTGTATGGGTCTTTCAGGGTTGACAAGACTTATAAACTGGTCTACTACTTTATGTCCATCAAATCTGTATATGGCAATCTCGGTAATACCTTCTTCGTTGTATTTGCCTCCTGTCGTCTCTATGTCTAAAATCGCGTACATTCTTAATTCCCAGAAATAAGGGAATTTATCATTATTTTAAAATTAATAATTCAAACATCATTGGGTAAGTAGATGTTGCATATAAAAGAGTATAAGATACTACTATTTTATAGATTTTGTTTATTTGGTAGTTATTTCTACCGATAATTCCGTACTCAAAAATAGCACTTCCTACACGTATCATCGTGCTTCCGTTTTCTATAGCGAGTTCATAATCGGCCTTTATTTTACGGAACTATTTTTAGGAATAGTTTTTTAAAAAGATACTATTCCTAAAAATAGACCACCATATTCTCCATGACTTCATTTTATTTTCTACTTCCAAAAATAGCACTTCCTACACGTATCATCGTGCTTCCGTTTTCTATAGCGAGTTCATAATCACCACTCATTCCCATGGAGAGGATTTTGAGGTTTTTGCTTTCGCGAAAGCGTATAAACAAACTTTCCAACATCTTAAATTCAGTATCGACCTGATTCGTGTCATCTGTAAACGATGCCATTCCCATCAATCCTACGACACGTACATTGGGATAGTTGTCTAGTTGATTGCCGTCTAATAAAGCAGTTGCTTCTTGGATAGGCATTCCGTATTTAGACTCTTCTTGGGCGATCTTTACTTGCAATAGCACATCTATGGTACGATCAACTTGTGCAGCTTGTTTGTTGATTTCTTTAAATAATTTCAGTCTGTCAGCACTGTGAATAAGACTTACATACTCAACCATTTGCTTTACCTTATTGGTTTGTACGTGACCAATCATGTGCCATTGAATGTCCTTAGGAAGTTGTTCCCATTTTTCTGACATCTCTTGCACTTTGTTTTCACCAAAAATACGTTGCCCACTATCATACGCTTCTTGTAGGTCTGAAATAGGTTTAGTTTTAGAAACCGCAACAAGCGTAACCTTGTCGGGAATTTCCTTTTGAAATTGTATAATATTTTCTTTAATGCTCATAGCTCATGTTGTTGCGTCTGTACGACATTAAAACTCATAAATGGTAATGCCACTCCGTAGTTTAGGTTCGATATAGGTACTCTTGGGTGGCATGGTATAGCCGTCATCTGCAATGGTTTTAAGTTCATCCATTGTGAGGGGTAACATTCCAAACCCTACGGTATATTCCCCTTTGTCAATAGCACTTTTTACATAAATCATATCTTTTTTTCCGCCTGCGTAGGATATACGCGCATCGTTACGCAAATCGGAGATTCCTAAAATAGGTTCAAGAATGGTTTTGTATAGAATCTGAGTATCTAATGCTTCGAGGGTGTTTTCAAAATTATAATTGCTCTTACGCAAATAGAGCGAATAAAACTCTCCGTCTAGGTACATAGAGAAGTGATGTTTCTTACTAGGATTGTAAGCAGCAACCCCTCTATTTTCGATTCTAAAATAGGTGTCTAATGCAATCAAAAATTCCTCTTTAGAGAGACCGTTAAGATCTTTGATAAGTCTATTAAATTCATAAATCTGAACATGCGACTCAGGAATAAAGTAGCTCATAAAATAATTATACGAAGCTTCTTGATGGTATTCAGGGTCATTTTTTTGATGTTCTTTCGCTAACAAATAAGAAGATGATGAGCGATGATGACCATCTGCAATGTACAGTTGTGGCATTTGTGCAAATTCTTCTTGAATAGCAGTGATATGCTTAGCATCACTTAACACCCATAAATAATGTGTATCTCTGGTGGTAGATGTAAATTCATACTCGGCACGTTCTTTTGTGACTTGAGAAATAATAGATGTTATTTTTTTATTATCAGGGTAGGTAAGGAGTACTGCTTCTGCATTAAATCCTACGGTATCTAAATATTCTTTAAATAACACCTCTCTGTGTTCAAGGGTGTCTTCGTGCTTTTTGATGAGGTTATTCTCATAATCAAATATACTTGCACCTCCTATGAGTCCACAAAACACCTTCCCATTACGATCTACGATTTTATAAATATAAAAGGCAGGTTGTTCTTCTTGTATAAAGATTTCATCTTCTTTAAATTCTTGATATCGGTTACGTACAAGAGCAAATACTTTTTTTCCTGTGATTTCTTTATGGTACTTATAGCCAGGATTTACAATATGCAAAAAAGAATACGGATTTCTATCCATTCTAAATTTACGTCCTTTTTTGGAGTATGATTCGTACGATCTTGCTGCGACAAGACTTACTTTATCTCTGGTAGGACGTACGGCACGAAATGGAATGATTTTAGGCATTTTTTAGTAGCAATTAAGTAGTAATATTCTCTTTTATAACAAGTTCAAAATAAGCTCGATCTTCATCTGTTTTAAATGCAGACTTTGGAATATAACTAAAATTATTCTGTGATAAATATAAAAGATACTCGTGTTCTGTTTGTGTCATTTTAACAAAGGTAGCAACGCTTATTTTTGTTTCATTTTCTGCAATGTCTTTAAAATACAAAAATGAATTATCTACTGTCAACGTACTTTCAATAAAGTAATTGGCGTTACTTTTGGCGTATACCCACCTATAAATACGATAGATATTTAATGGGATGTAGAGCATTCCAAAAATAACAAAAAAGCGAGCAAAGGTATCTTCAGAAAACTTAGGGATATTATAAATAACAATAGCTGCAATCAAAACGATGAGATACCATTTTTTCTTAAAATATAGTTTTACCAATAAATTAAAATATCGTTCTTTATCTAATCGATAGGGATGAGTTGTGATTTGTCGCATTTTCTTTTTTATAGACAGTACGATCTCAGTTTACGAGATACTTCTTTAATTTTTAAACTATTATTCAACACCTCAACACCTCAACACCTCAACACCTCAACACCTCAACACCTCAACACCTCAACACCTCAACTTCAATTTAAGCAAACATCTTTGCTACCGTTTCTGCTTTACGACTTTCTGAATAATCATAAAAACCTTCTCCAGACTTAATCCCTAATTTTCCAGCACGTACCATATTGACTAATAATGGACAAGGCGCATATTTAGGATTTTTAAAACCGTCGTGCATCACTTCCAAAATAGAAAGGCATACATCCAGTCCTATAAAATCAGCCAATTGTAAAGGCCCCATTGGATGTGCCATTCCAAGTTTCATCACAGTATCGATTTCATAGACACCTGCGACACCATTATATAAGGTCTCAATCGCTTCATTGATCATCGGCATTAAAATACGATTCGCTACAAAGCCAGGATAATCATTTACCTCTACAGGTACTTTTCCTAAGTTTTTAGACATCGCCATGATGGTAGTTGTAACCGCATCACTTGTATTATATCCACGTATGATTTCTACCAATTTCATAATCGGTACGGGATTCATAAAGTGCATTCCTATGACCAGCTCAGGACGATTGGTGACCGCTGCAATTTGAGTGATGGATATCGATGAGGTATTGGTTGCTAGAATGGTGTCCTCTCCAGTAGCAGCGTCTAAGTCTCTAAATATTTTAAGTTTCAGATCTACATTTTCTGTAGCAGCTTCTACCACAAGACTAGCATACTCAACGCCTTCACTCATATCTGTGAAGGTTGTAATGTTGGCAAGTGTCTCTTGCTTCTGAGCTTGAGTAATCTGTTCTTTGGCAACTTGGCGATCTAAGTTTTTGGTAATCGTAGCAATCCCTTTGTCTAATGACGCTTGAGAGATGTCAACAAGTTGTACTTTGTATCCACTTTGTGCAAATGTATGTGCAATCCCATTTCCCATGGTTCCTGCACCGATAACGGCTATGTTTTTCATATTCTTCTTTTCATTTCCGCACTTCGGCTACGCTCAGCATAGACTTCGACGGAAATCTCAGGTTATTATTTGTTATAAACTCCAATCCTTAGGCTATACTCGGCATAAACTCTGGCGGAAATCTTATTTTAATTATACGTTAGTTTTTATAAATCAATTCGACTCCATGCCAAGGACAATACTCCCAATTTCCATTGAGTTGTTCTTGATCTTCTGGACAGGTTTTTTTCCCAACCATAGCATCTATAGGTAAACGATAGATAAAATCTGTATCATTTACTTTTACAACCAGTTTTCCTTTATTGTAAGGAGAAATAGCAGTGGTGCCATCTTCCAGATTATTTTTAAAAACATAAAAGATCATCTGTTCTCCCAGTTGCCCAGCCATACTAGCGAGGGTGGGTCGAAGCAAATTAATGAGTTCTTTGATGTCTGCAGGGATTTCTTCCTGAGTTAATGGCGTAAGGATGGCATTATTGTTTACTATAGTTATTGTGGCATCTCTTATTTTAAAACCACCAAACGGACTTATATCCGAATTAACTACAGAAAATAGAGAATATCCTTTTAATTGATTTTCAATATCTAAAATAATTTCTTCTCCGACGTTGGGAGAGTCAGATAAGGCGATTCTCCAATATTCACTCGGCAACCACCACACTTGTTTGATGTTTGAATCTACCTTTTTTGTAAGGATTAAATCTCTCACCATATCAATGAGTTCTACTTTTTCAGCTTTCTGTTGTGCAGTAACTGTCGTGATAGTCACTAAAAAAAAGATGATGGTGATTAGCTGTTTTGACATCCTTCAGTTTTAGAAATTAGCGATGACCATTTTAGCGACACGTAAGGCTTCGGTACCAGCTTCTAAGGATACAATAGGAGTGGTGTTGGTTTTTATTGCTTTCGCGAAAGCGTCCAACTCATCAAGAATAGCATTATTTGAAGGAACATCAGGGTTATCAAAATAGATTTGTTTTTTAACGCCTTCTGCATTTTGTAAAATCATCGCAAAATCATCAGGAGTTTCGGGAGCGTCTTTCATCTTGACCACCTCTACTTTCTTCTCTAGGAAGTCAACAGAAATGTAGGCATCTTTCTGAAAGAAACGCGCTTTACGCATATTCTTAAGAGAGATCCGACTTGCGGTAAGATTTGCCACACAGCCATTTTCAAACTCAATACGTGCATTGGCAATATCGGGGGTTTCACTAATCACAGAAACACCACTTGCCGATACATTTTTGACAGGACTTTTCACCACACTCAAAATCGCATCGATATCATGGATCATCAAATCTAATACCACGGGAACATCTGTTCCTCTAGGATTAAACTCAGCGAGACGATGCGCCTCAATAAACATCGGTTTTTGTATAGACTCATGTACCGACATAAATGCAGGATTAAAACGCTCTACATGACCTACTTGACCTAGTACGTTATGTTTTTTGGCAAGTGCTAACAACTCCTCAGCTTCCTCAACCGTATTGGTAATCGGTTTTTCTATAAATAGATGCTTTCCAGCCGTAATTACCTTTTTGGCACATTCATAATGAAAGGTCGTTGGCGTCACCACATCTACCATATCACTAGCTTCTATAAGCGCTTCCATCGTATCAAAAGCGGTATATCTGAACTCCTCAGAGATAGCTTTGCGAACTTCTGGAGAAGCATCGTAAAAGCCTATAAGCTCATAATTTTCAGATTGTTGTAAGAGGCGTAAATGTATTTTTCCTAAGTGTCCAGCACCTAGCACTCCAGCTTTAAGCATAGGGTTGCGTTTTATACAAAAATAAGGTTATTTAGGGGATTTTTTTAAGAATGTTGTACAGAAAAAAGATGTTCATGAATCTGTTGTAGATTTTTTTGAAAGCTGTATTTTTATGCCAATGAAGGATACGACTCGCCATCAAGGAAAACGAAGACAATTGGTAGAGATTGTCAAGAAAAAAGGAATTACAGATACTGCTGTGCTAGCTGCTATAGGAAAAATACCAAGACATTTTTTTATGGATAGTGGTTTTGTGGATCATGCTTACCAAGACAAAGCCTTTCCTATTGCTGCAGATCAAACCATCTCACAACCGTATACCGTTGCTTTTCAAAGCGAATTACTACAGATCAAACGAGGAGATCAGGTATTAGAAATAGGCACAGGTAGTGGTTATCAAACAGCGGTTTTATGTGAGCTTGGCGCGAAAGTCTACTCTATAGAACGCCAACAAGAACTCTATAAAAAGACAAAACTCTTTTTATCTAAACTAGGCTACAGACCCAAATTTTTAAGCTTTGGCGATGGCTATAAAGGTTTACCAGAATATGCGCCTTTTGATAGTATTATCGTGACCGCTGGAGCTCCCTATGTCCCTAAACCCTTATTGAGTCAGCTTAAAATAGGAGGAAGGCTCGTGATCCCAGTAGGAGATGACTCGCAAGTAATGACACTGTATGTACGTGTAGAAGCGACTAAGTTTGAGAAAAAAGAATTTGGCGAGTTTCGATTTGTACCTTTGTTGGAAGATAAAAATTAAGAAATGCAAAAAAAGCTTTGTTTACTTTTAACGGTATTGACGTGTACGATGTTACAAGCACAGTCATATACCAGCTTTTTTACAGGAGATCCAGCAGATGTAAGTCCAACACCAGACTTTGGAATCTGTTTGATGGGCGGCGCTACAGAAAATGACAATGCCATGATTTGGTTTTTAGAAAAAGCAAATGGCGGTGATGTCTTAGTATTGAGAGCTTCTGGTAGTGATGGATATAATGACTACTTCTTTTCTGAACTTGGCGTCACGATCAATTCGGTAGAAACCATTGTGATTCATAATGCAGCTGGGGCAACAGATCCCTATGTAATCGAACAAATAGAAAATGCAGAAGCTATCTGGTTTGCTGGTGGCGATCAATATAATTATGTATCCTATTTTAAAGATACTCCTATAGCGCAATTACTCACAGATCATGTGATTGTAAAAGGCGGAGTAATAGGAGGTACAAGCGCAGGAATGGCAATACTAGGAGATCATTATTTTAGTGCTGAAAATGGCACGGTAACGTCACAGCAAGCCTTGCAAAACCCTTATGATACGAGGATGGCGATAGGAAGTCAAGATTTTTTACACCTTCCTTTTTTAGAACATACCATCACCGATACACATTTTGATAGCCCCGATCGTCGAGGGAGAAGTGCGACGTTTTTAGCACGCATCGCTACCGATTTTCAAATGCGAAGTTTCGGAATTGCCAGTGAAGAATTCACGGCTGTTTGTATCGAAGAAAATGGAGATGCCCGAGTCTTTGGGAGTTATCCTGATTTTGATGATTTCGCCTATTTTATGCAGGCCAATTGTACAGATACGTTTGTCCCTGAAAATTGTACCGAAGGGAATCCATTAGAGTGGAATCGAGACGGCCAAGCGATTAAAGTATATAAAGTACCTGGGACAGAAGACGGAGTAAACACGTTTAATCTTGCCGATTGGGAAACAGGTACTGGAGGTGATTGGGAAAATTGGTCTGTTGTCAATGGAGTATTTCAAACCACATCGGGGTCAAATCCTGAATGTAGTAGTTTAGGACTTCAAGAAGAAACAGCGATCACAGCCGTTGCCTATCCAAATCCCTTTCAGGATCAGATTCAAGTAGATATAACCACCGATGCTTATTATGAAGTGTACAATATCAACGGACAGCGTGTTTTATCAGGAATCGTCAGTAGATCAAAAACAATTAAAACACATAATTTAGTTTCTGGAATGTATTTCTTACAGCTTATTACGTCAGCTACCGAAACACACGTCCTTAAACTCGTAAAAAAATAAACCTAACGTTCGTTACTTAGTAGTATGGAATTCTCTTCAAAATTGCTGGAAAGTGCTGTGTATGAGATGTCACAATTGCCTGGTGTGGGAAAGCGCACAGCCTTGCGACTCGTATTGCATTTATTACGACAACCAGAAACCCAAACACATCACTTGGCAGAAGCCTTGCTCACGATGCGGGATACCATTAAGTTTTGTAAGAAATGTCATAATATTTCAGACGTAGATTTATGCGAGATTTGTGCAAACCCTAACCGAGATACGACCTTAGTCTGTGTGGTCGAAGATATCCGAGACGTGATGGCGATAGAAAGCACGAGTCAGTATAAAGGACTTTATCATGTATTAGGCGGAAAGATCAGTCCGCTGGATGGCATAGGACCTCAAGAGCTGAATATCTATTCCCTCATAGAAAAAGTGAAAGAAGGTGAAGTAAAAGAAGTCATCTTTGCCTTAAGTTCTACGATGGAAGGTGACACCACCAATTTTTATATCTATAAACAAATAGAAACCTATACTATACAAACGTCTACCATTGCTCGTGGGATCTCTGTAGGAGATGAATTGGAATATGCAGATGAGGTGACGTTGGGAAGGAGTATCTTACACCGTATTCCGTTTGAATCCTCATTAAAAAATTAACCAATACCTAAGGTAGTTGAAACAACTTTCAGTCGTCATTGTAAACTATAACGTACGTCACTTTTTGGAGCTTTGCTTACAAAGTGTACGAGTCGCTACAACGATGAT
This sequence comes from uncultured Dokdonia sp., assembly GCF_937910895.1. Classification (GTDB taxonomy): domain Bacteria; phylum Bacteroidota; class Bacteroidia; order Flavobacteriales; family Flavobacteriaceae; genus Dokdonia. The sequence continues at coordinate 28,885 of NZ_CALEMI010000044.1, forward strand.
GGATGCAGAAATTATTGTGGTAGATAATGCTTCTGTAGATGATAGTTGTGAGATCGTCAAGACACTCTTTCCAGAGGTGATCTTAATCGCAAACAAAGACAATGTCGGCTTTTCAACCGCAAATAATCAAGGAGTTGCTATTGCGCAAGGAGATTATGTATGTATTCTTAATCCCGATACCTGTGTTACCGAAGAGACGTTTACAAAGCTCTTAGACTTTGCAGAGAAGACTTCCAAAATGGGGGTCGTGGGTACCCGACTCATTGATGGTACTGGACGGTTTCTACCAGAAAGCAAGCGTAATTTGCCTACCCCAAAAGTGGCATTTCAAAAAATATTTGGAAGCGGAACTTCCTATTATGCGCATCATATTGACCAAACGGCAATAGAGCCTGTGACGGTTCTTGTCGGCGCTTTTATGTTTTTAAAACGTAGCGTGTACCAAGAAGTAGGCGGCTTTGATGAGCAGTATTTTATGTATGGAGAAGACATCGATTTGTCCTACACCATCACAAAAGCGGGATACCAAAACTATTATTTCGGCGAGACCACGGTACTTCATTATAAAGGAGAAAGTACCGCCAAAGACACTACCTACCGCAAGCGCTTTTATGGCGCTATGCGTATCTTTTATCAAAAGCATTTTAAAAGTAATCCGGCAGAATCTTGCGGAGTAAGAATAGGGTTGTGGCTGGCTACGCTTTCGCGAAAGCGTACAATAGAAAACCAAATAACACCCCCAACAGCTTATGCTATTGCCACAGAAAATGACGCACTTGGACAACAGCTTTCTGAGGTTTTACAAGCAGATGTTGAAAAAGTAACACAGATAGAAATACTAAAAGAAGGCACTGAAATTTTTCTTGATGTAGCCCATTTGTCATATATAGGTTGTATGCGGTTGATTTCAGAATCGGGAGATAAACAATTTACATTTAAGATTATTCCTAAAAATACTACCTTTGCGATTGGAAGTAATAGCAAAGAAGGAAGAGGCGAAGTGCTCCACTTTTAATGATAGAATATTATGAATTTGATAATATAAGTTCGTTAAAAATGGTATTTTTGCACAAACAATAACAAAAACACCTTTTAAATAAGAAAATGGCAAAATTTGAACTTAAACTACCAAAGATGGGAGAGAGTGTTGCAGAAGCAACATTAACCTCTTGGCTTAAAGAAGTAGGCGATACTATAGAAGCAGACGAAGCGGTATTAGAAATCGCTACCGATAAGGTGGATAGTGAAGTCCCAAGTGAAGTAGATGGTGTTCTTGTAGAAAAACTTTTTGAAATAGACGATGTCATTCAAGTAGGACAAACCATTGCCATTATAGAAACAGACAGCGATGTGGCTTCTGATACTGCTCCTGCAGCCGTCGAAGAAACTCCTGCTGCCGAGAAAGCTGTAGCTGCTGTAGAAAAAACGGTAACTGTCGCAAAAGATACTGTGGCAACCCCAGTGATCAGTTCTGAAGATCGTTTTTATTCTCCACTCGTGAAGAATATGGCAAAAGAAGAAGGGATTGCACAAGAAGAATTGGATACCATTTCTGGAACAGGAAAAGATGGTCGTGTCACTAAAAATGATATGCTTGCTTATATCGAATCACGCGATACTCAAAAACAAGCACCAACAACTGTTGCACCACAAAAAGCGACAACACCTGCTCCAAAAGTAGCGACAAGTCCTGTAAGTGTCAATGGTGGTGATGAGATTATAGAAATGACCCGAATGGGTAAATTAATCGCGCATCACATGGTAGCATCTGTGCAAACAAGTGCACACGTACAGTCCTTTATAGAAGCCGATGTAACCAATATTTGGAACTGGCGTAAAAAAGTAAAAGATACTTTTGAAAAAAGAGAAGGAGAGAAGCTCACGTTTACGCCTATTTTTATGGAGGCGGTAGCAAAAGCCATACGTGATTTCCCAATGATCAATATCTCGGTAGATGGAGATCGTATCATTAAACGTAAAAATATTAACCTAGGAATGGCTGCGGCACTTCCAGATGGAAATTTAATTGTTCCTGTGATTAAGAATGCAGATCAGTTGAATCTTGTAGGCATGACCAAAGCAGTGAATGATTTGGCTGGACGTTCTCGCGAAGGAAAATTAAAACCAGATGATACACAAGGTGGAACCTATACGGTAACCAACGTAGGAACGTTTGGAAGTATTATGGGAACTCCTATCATAAACCAACCACAAGTCGCCATCCTTGCCTTAGGAGCGATACGTAAAGTACCTGCGGTGATCGAAACACCTGACGGCGACTTTATCGGAATCCGTATGAAGATGTTTTTATCACACTCGTATGACCACCGTGTGGTGAATGGCGCTTTGGGCGGACAGTTTGTAAAACGCGTAGCTGAGTATTTGGAAGCGTGGGATATGAATAGAGAGATCTAACAGATAGAATTTAGAATATATCAAAAACCTCATTTCATATAGAAATGAGGCTTTTTTTATGGCGTGTTATTCTTTCTTATTCAATCTCTTTCAGCTTTTCCATCAGTTGCTCATAAGTTTCTATATCTACAAAAATCTTACCTCCTAAATTTACAATAGGCGTGGTAAGTGAGACGAGTGGTGTCGTAGAGTTTGCAAATGTCTTTTCTAAGTATTCTTGCATTTTAGGTTGCTCGCTGAGTGGTTGTGTTTTAAAAAGATAGATGCTTTCTTCCAAGCTAGCAATAAGGCTATCACAGCTTGTACAGGTATCTGTGAGGTAAATAAGGATAGGACGTATTGCTTCTATCTTTACAAGCTCAAAAGGTCTTTTAAGCGCTCTTTTTGAAAGACTATCGTTGACCACAATCTCGTACGTATAATTAGGTGTTTTACCGCGCTCAATAATCAAGCTTTTGATATTCACTTTGGATGTCGCCGGAATACGAGTCAGTCTCGGTTTTGCTTTACTTTGTCTAAAACCAGAGCCCGTCACTGTGATCATCACGTCAAGGTCTTGTTCGTTTTCATTTACTGCATAGAGTAGCAAACGATTCGCTTTTTGCTCGTCTATAATTTTAATGGGTCTGTCTTGTGCTTTTGAGATAAAAGTCAACAGTAATAATACAATGAGTGGTAGTTTTTTAAGCATCAGATGTAGGATTGATAAAAAGTCATGCTAAGATAAGACTATTCTCTAAGAATTACTTATCTGTTTTTTACGTTTCCAGATTGCTTCCGCGAACCTGTTTGCTAGTAGGCAGGAGCATATAAAAGGTACTTAAAATGTAATTTCTGAAGTAGGATGAGAAAGATCATCAAAAGTTTTTGTCCACACGCCATCGATGCGTTTTTCTCCATATTCATTGAATAATCCTTCAGGTGTCCTTTGGAAAATAAGACGATAATCATCACCCAGCGTGCAGATGAATTTCCCATCTACGATTTGCCCTGTAAAAGGTCGAACACCTGTGCGTCTAAACGCGTAGTAGTAATATTGTTGCTCTACTACATGGTAATAAATAAGGGTATGCAGACTCAATACGGGCTTTCCATTTCTTATAGATCTGTGTTTTAAAACAAGAAGTTCGCCATCCAGATCATAACGAACTTTTGAAAGTACGTCGTAGGGTTTATTTTCGGCTACAGGATATAAAGTGCCAGAACCTCTCCAATCTCCAATCATAAAAGAGAGTTTTGCTAAAGCTTTTTGTTCTTCGCTTTGCGCGAAAGTCGTTTGCACTATACAAAAAAAGCTTAGGAATAAGAGGATGGTGAGGTGGTTTGCTATTTTCATTTTTTAGGTATATAAATAGTTTTTATTGCTTTCGCGAAAGCGTATAGAGGAATCATCATTCCACCTTCTCCCAATCAAAATTCTGTATAAAATGTTCCATACTTATAATATCAAAATACATCGTCTCTTTATGCATAATCACAGGGAGTTTAATGAGTTCATACCCAGAAACTGAATCCTTCAAATGCGACCACATCAGATCAAAAACTGCACTATTCTTTTTGATGTCTAATGCACGGTGTTTAATTCTTTCGCTGTTGAGGTACTCAGTAAGATAAATGCATTTCTCACAATCATCTTCTACAAAAAGCGTAAGCTGTTCAGGATCTACAGGAAGTAAATTAACGTGTTCCTTTTGACCTTCACCTTTACGTTTTTTGATCGCTTGTAGTTGCTCCTCAAAAGTAAAAACCTTAGTATAACTAGGGGTGGCGCCTTTTAGCGGTATCAAAATCATCATGACCACTTTGCTATGTGGCGGTATTTTTTTGATGATCGGGCGGTCTGCACTCCGTCTAAAACCTTCGCCCTTTACCATCAGGAAAGCTTCTTGCTCTACATCGGTGTTATTTTGTGCGTATAAGGTCCATCGTTTGGGTTGCTTATCTTCTATAAGCTCGACAGCGGGTGTTTGTGTAGCAAAATGTAAAGTGAATACAAGAAAAAATAAAAGTAAAGAGAACTTCATAGGATATGCACTTCAATAATAAGTACGCAAGATACATATTCTTATATTTTTAGCAATTACAAAAGGGGCAGATCGCTTTTCAAATTGTATTTTTGTGGCTCAATAAAAATGTATGAAGCTTAATATAAGTAGACCTATTTGCTTTTTTGACTTGGAAACTACCGGCATTAACGTCGCTAAAGACCGCATTGTAGAAATTTCCATTTTAAAAGTATTTCCAGACGGAAGAGAAGAAGAATATACCCAACGCATTAATCCAACGGTTCCTATTCCAGCAGAAACTACAGCCGTACATGGTATTACGGACGCCGATATTACAGATGCACCTACATTTGCTGAGAAAGCTAATGAAATCCATAATTTAATTAAAGATGCAGACTTGGCTGGCTTTAATTCGAATCGTTTTGATATTCCTTTATTAGCAGAAGAGTTATTGCGATGTGGTATTGATTTTGACATGAAAAATAGGAATGCAATAGATGTACAGAACATTTTTCACAAAATGGAACAGCGTACACTAGTTGCTGCCTATAAGTTTTATTGCGATGAAGACTTAACCAATGCGCACAGTGCTGCTGCCGATACAAAGGCAACGTATGAGATTTTAAAATCACAGCTAGACCGTTATTACGATTTAGATAATGATATGAAATCTCTAGCCGATTTTAGTACGCGCAAGAAACTGGCAGATTTTGCAGGATTTATTGGATACAATGACAATGGCTCTGAAATCTTTGCTTTTGGAAAACATAAAGGAAAACTAGTAGAGACTGTATTAGAACAAGAACCTGGGTATTATGGCTGGATTCAAAATGCAGATTTTCCACTATACACAAAAAAAGTACTGACGGCGATCAAACTCCGCAAACTCAATACAAAATTATAATCGATATGAAGCTACTCTGTATTGGACGTAATTATGCAAAGCATATTGAAGAACTAGCCAACGAAAAGCCAGTTCATCCCGTTGTCTTTTTAAAACCAGACTCCGCTATTCTCTTGAAAAAGCATCCTTTTGTGATTCCAGAATTTTCAAAAGATGTACACCATGAGGTAGAAATTCTCGTAAAAATTAAGAAAATAGGAAAGTATATAGACAAAAAATTTGCGCATACATACTATGACGAAATTGGTTTAGGTATTGACTTTACAGCGCGTGATTTACAATCAGATCTTAAAGCCAAAGGATTACCTTGGGAAAAGGCTAAAGCCTTTGACGGTGCTGCTGTTATAGGGGAATGGCTCCCAAAAAGTAATTTTGAAAATGTAGATAATATCTCATTTAGCTTACAAAAAAATAATACGCTTGTGCAAGAGGGGAATACTGCACAAATGCTATGGAAAATAGACGAATTGATAAGTTATGTCTCTCAATACTTTACTCTTAAGATCGGAGATGTTATATTTACAGGTACGCCAGCAGGTGTAGGTCCTGTTGCAGTAAATGATAAATTAAAAGGATTCATAGGAGATGTCGAGATGTTTTCTATCAACGTAAAATAGCTATGGCAAAGAATTATAACCTAGAAAAAGTACTGGAAATTGCTGGCGGTGATGAAAGTTTTGTAACTGTCATTGTAGAAACGTTCTTACAAGAAATTCCACCAGATATGGTCGCTATGCAAACGGCTATAGCAAACGATAACCACAAAATGGCGTATCAATTTGCGCATAAAATGAAACCAAATCTAGATATGTTTGGAATCGATTTATTAAAGCAAATTGCTGCGATGGAGAAGTGGTCAGACTCCAATAAACCTACCTCTGCGATACAAGAACAACTTGACCAGATTATCACGACACTTAATATCGTGATAGGCGAGTTGAAAGAAGATTTTAACTTCTAGCCTTTATGAAAGCACATATTATTACAATAGGTGATGAGATTCTTATCGGCCAAATTGTAGACACGAATTCTGCCTATATTTCTAAGGCATTGAATGCGATTGGAATTTCTGTATATCAAATTAGCTCTGTACAAGATGATAAAGCGCATATTCTGGAAAGTTTTGCTTTCGCGAAAGCGAACTCAGATATTATCATTATCACAGGAGGACTTGGACCTACCAAGGATGATATTACTAAAAGTACTTTTTGTGAGTTTTTTGAAGACCAACTTGTCTTTAATCAAGAGGTATTTGATCACGTCACCTATCTTTTTAAGAAGTATGTAAAACAGCCATTATTAGAAGCAAATAAAACGCAAGCCTTGGTCCCTTCTAAAGCTACCATATTGACAAATCGTTTTGGTACAGCACCTGGTATGTGGATGGAAAAGGACGGAAAAGTATTTGTATCGATGCCTGGCGTTCCTTATGAGATGAAAGCACTTATGGAAGAAGCGGTGTTGCCAAGGCTACAAGAAAAATTTCATCTTCCCTATATCCTCCACAAAACATTGCTTACTTACGGAATGGGAGAGAGCGCTATTGCGGAGCGTATAGAAATTTTTGAAAACGAACTCCCTAAGGAGATCAAACTCGCATACTTGCCCTCGTTAGGACGTGTACGCTTACGATTATCTACTATGGGGGCTTTCAAACAAGAAGTAGATACGGCTATGGCTGTACAATTACAGAAATTAGAAGTGCTGGTAGAAGATATTTTTGTAGGCTATGAAGAAAGCGGATCGCTAGAGATGTTAATCGGACAAGCCCTTGTAGATCGTAATAAAACACTTTCTATTGCAGAGAGTTGTACAGGTGGTAGTATAGTGCAACGATTTACCGCAAATGCAGGCGCCTCTAGGTATTTGGCAGGAAGTACGGTTACGTATGCTACACGATCAAAAACAGAAGTTTTAGGGGTAGATGAATCTCTTATAAAAAAGCATTCTGTGGTAAGTGCAGAAGTTGCAGAAGCGATGGCTGTACAAGTAAAAAAAATATACAATACGGATTATGCCATTTCAACTACAGGAAATGCAGGACCTACAAAAGGAGATTCTGATGCAGCTGTAGGAACGGTATATATTGGAATTGCAACCCCAGAAGGGAGTACAGCACATCTTTTTATGATGGGAAATCATAGAGAAAGAGTGATTGGAAAGACCGTAAACAAGGCATTAGAGCTATTACACGAAGAAATTTTAAAAAACTAGCAATTTGTTTTGGTGTAGCTATAGATTTTACGTAAATTTGCACCCTGTTTTGAAATAACAAGAAAAGTTTAGTAAGATGTCAAGAATTTGTGAGCTCACAGGAAAAAAAGCAATGGTAGGGAACAACGTTTCTCACGCCATGAATAAGACCAAGCGTAAATTTAACGTGAATCTTGTAAAAAAACGTTTTTATCTTCCTGAAGAAGATAAGTGGATTACACTAAAAGTGTCTACATCTGCTTTAAAAAATATTAATAAGAATGGAATCGCAGCGGTGCTTAAAGAAGCGCGTTCAAAAGGATTCTTAACTAAATAATCCCATAAAGAGTAACAGAAATGGCCAAGAGAGGGAACAGAGTACAGGTAATCTTAGAGTGCACAGAGCACAAAGCGACTGGAGAGCCAGGAACTTCAAGATACATCACAACAAAGAATAAAAAGAATACGCCAGATCGTATGGAGTTAAAGAAATTTAACGCTGTATTAAAGCGTATGACCGTTCATAAAGAAATTAAATAAGTTTAAGACATGGCAAAGAAATCAGTAGCATCGTTACAGACAGGATCTAAGCGTTTGACAAAAGCGATCAAAATGGTGAAATCTCCAAAATCAGGAGCTTACACTTTTGTTGAAGCCGTTATGGTACCAGAAAAAGTAAATGACTTCTTAGCTAAGAAATAAATTTTACTTGTATACAATATTAAAACCCATTTTCGCAAGAAGATGGGTTTTTTGTGTTTTTTTTTGAAAACAAAGTATATCATCTCTGACGTTAAAAAAGAAGATTTATATCTTATAGTTGTACCACATCTATATCTCTATTGTAAGTCAGTTAAATAAAACCTATGAGTAATAGAATTTTAGTACTACTTCTTATTAGTTTGTCAATCAATTCTTGTGGGATTTTCAAAACGCATCACAAGAGTGAACTGATTGATTTTGAAAATAATTCAATAACCAAGGAATCTTTAAAACTAGATGGGTATTATTATACAGAATTCGAAATTGAATATGGAAAAAATTCGCCGCCTTTTATTGACGATTACATAAGAAAAACAGGAATAAATAACATAAAATATCTTTCTGTGTTTTTTATTTATGAAGATGGTTTTGCAATTAACATAGGGGGAATCAATGGACTTTCACGCTATTATTGTGCTGAAAAAGAAAATTATGAAAACACTTATGAAAGTGCACATAAAACAATTGAATTAATGCTTCAAACTCAAAACTCTGAAGAAAAGAGAACCAAAAGAATTTGTGGCTTTAAACCAAATGACATAGGAAATAAAGGCTTAGTTAAAATTAACAGCGATAGTATTAAAATACAGTTTTACCGAATTGAAATGCAAAACCCAACTAAAGATTCTTTTAATTCAGCTTATTTATACGAAGCTAATGGAATTATAAAATCTGACTCAAGTTTTGTACTAAAAACTGAAACTGAATTTAGAACTAACATGACAATAACTAAAAATAAGCTATTTCAATTTAGGCAAACTGAACAGAAACCAACTATTGAAAATTATTTTATAAAGAATAAAAATCAATTTCAATAGTAGCTTATTACTGCATAGAATTATTAAAGGTTATTTGCTCATCAATCCCTGTTCCACTCCACAGCATCCCCTATTTCTATGACCCACTCCTCAGCGAGTCCGCCGTTGATTTCTAAGACATATTTGGCAGGGACTTGTGATGGTAGTAAAGAAAGATCCATAGGCTTTGCATTTTCAGCAAAAGAAACCACTTTCTTATTAGCATCTATAAAAATAAGGTCCAACGGAATCAAGGTATTTTTCATATGAAAATTCTGTACACGTTCTTCCTCTAGTATAAATAACATTCCTTGTAAGACTTCCATACTTGATCTGTGCATCAATCCTGTCTCACGCTCATAATCGTCTTCAGCGAACTCGATAGCTATTTTTTTAATAAGAGTTCCATCTGCTTTGGTTAATGTAAGGGTGCCTTCTTTGGTGAAGGCAAAGTCAGTAGGAGTAATGGTTTTCTCTTCTTTTGTTTCCTTACAGCTATACACGCTCATAGAGATGAGGAGGGCAAGTACTATTTTTAATACAATCTTCATGGCTTAAGCTTCTTTTTTTGTCAAAGAAGCATAGACGAGATAGGCACCGATAAGAATAAAAGGAATACTTAAAATTTGACCTGTATTCAAACCTAGAATCCAATCTTCACGTCCTTCTACTTGTTCTCGCTTAAAGTTTTCTACAATCAAACGTACACCCATTAATAGAAGTAAGAACGTACCAAATAGCAATCCTATTTTTTCTGATGCTTTTGTTTTCCAATAAAGATATAAGATAATTAAAAAGATAATCCCATAGCCAACAGCTTCCATAAGTTGTCCAGGATAGCGATACGGAATCTCTGCTATTTTTTCTGCAAATTGCGAATCTTCTGTGAGTGCTTGGTATGCTTTTCTAGGATTACGTATATTGGTAAGAGACATCGCACGTCCTTCACTAATTCCGTCTTGTATAAATTGAACTCCTATAGCACTATCTGTTACTTTTCCTACCATTTCTGAATTAAAAAAGTTTCCTACTCTTACAAACATAGCGCCTAGTGATACGGGGATAGCGACACGATCTAATACCCAAAAGAATGGTTTCTTCACTACTTTTTTACTGTAGCGATACATTGCATACATTCCTACAATAAAAGCTCCGTGGCTAGCTAATCCTCTAAATCCTGTAAACTCAAATTCAGGAACAAATTTAAAGGGTAAAAATACTGATAGCGGATCTTCCCATAATAATTCTGTTTGATAGAACAAGACATGTCCTAATCGTGCTCCTAAGAGAATAGAAACCACGGCGTATATAAAAATAGAATCTAATTTTTCTAAAGGAATCTTTTCGTTGATGTACACTTTTTTCATCAGGTAATATCCTAATGAAAAAGCAACAACAAACATCAGGCTGTAAAAATGAATGGTAATAAAACCAAGGTCTATTCCCGTAAGTGGATTCCAAGTAAATTTAAGTGCAATCATAATGGTTGTTAGCGTTCAGTTTATGAAATATAGCGTATAAAAAGATACTACATTTAGAGTTTGGTACTGAACTATTTTTTTGATTTATTTTTTTCAATTCTTAAGGCTAAATTAAAAATTTGGCGGTCATAGAAAATGAACATGAACCTTTCGATTTAGCACTGATTAGCTATATTTTACACACCGTGTTATACCATAGTTATTTAAAAGTCATTTAATATTCTTTCGTATGATAATATTCTAGTTGTTAATCTATCTATTTCATGCATTGTGTAATTCTTTCCTTTTACATGTCTAATATGCGCTATAATATTATCAATTTCGCTTTCTTTCTTTACAATTATATATAGAATTTGATTTGCATTAAAATACAATCTTTCATTTTTCAATTTTGAATTACAACTTCTTTTTTTTGCGGGAGTATCATATTGGTTTAAATTATGCCATGCAAAAAAATCTTCATTAAAAGGAGGTACATATCTCCATTCTCTTTCATCTGCAAATCGGTATTTTTCTATTGTCTTTCCCTTACGAAATAAAGGGCCCTCATAAACCTTAGAATATCTAATAATATTGGTTTTATTCACTCGCTCTTCTCTTGGAATATCCATATCCCAAGAAACTTCCCTCATATTGTCAATCAAGTCAGCTGCAAATTTTGAAGAACTATTTAAGTAAACAACTGGGTTTAATCCTTTTTCCACTGCCCATTCTTTGCTAAGCCCTATTCCATAATGACCGTATTTTTCAATATGTTCTGTTATTTCAGATATTTTTATATCACAAAATGAAACCATAGGAATTGCAACTTCTACTGGCCTAGTGCTATGATTAAGCTTTTCTACACAATATTTCAATTTAAAATTATCGCTTAATATTCCTTCAAGTCCTTTTTTTGAAGTAAAGTGAAAAACAGTTGATGGAGAAATACTCATGTTCTTGCTTTAATTTATCTTAAAAATCAACCTACTTTGCAGGTGGTTATGTTCTTTTGGCTTTGCCTGTACTGCACAATTTTTTGAATCCGATTATATACTTGAGACAGTTAATTCAGTAAATAAAAGTTGCCAAGGTTGCCTTTATAGAGGCTTTCCAAAGCCACCTTCTAAGAAGGTGTGATTTTTACTTACGTATAACACATAAGTAAAGATAACAAAGTCAGTTTTTCCTAACCGTATTCTGACCTTATTTTTTAGCATCTTCTTTTGGAGGTACAGGGTCATAGCCTTGCCTGCCCCATGGATGACAAGAAAAAATACGTTTTATAGATAAGCCACCACCTTTGATGAGTCCGTGGGTTTGTAACGCCTCTTGGGTATAATGCGAACAGGTAGGTGTAAATCTACAGGTAGAGGGTGTCCAAGAGGAGATCAACTTTTGGTATAACCAAATAATACCTAAAAAAGGTGCAATAGCTATTTTTTTAAAGGAAGCCATTAGTTCACAGTAAAGGTGGTGCCTTCACGACCATCTTTCAGCTGAATTCCTAAGGCTAATAACTCATCACGAATCTTGTCGCTAGTGGCAAAGTCTTTATTCTCACGTGCTTCTTTACGTAATTTGATCAATAACTCAACAGCGCCAGAGAGTTTGGAATCGTCCGCTTTCGCGAAAGCGTCCCCATCTTCAAGACCCAACACATCAAAAACAAAGGCATTCATCGTCTGTGTAAGCAGTTTCAGATCGTCTGCTGTGATGGTTGCTTTCTCGTCTTTAATTAGGTGTATTTGCTTTACAGCTTCAAAAAGTTGCGCAATTAGAATAGGACTGTTAAAGTCATCATTCATTGCATCATAACAAGATTGTTTCCAAGCAGGAACATCCATCGTACTCGTTGTATCAGTCGGTAATGACTTCATCACTTTCAACGCATCCATCAATCTACCGAAGCCTTTTTCACTAGCGATCAAAGCATCATTACTAAAGTCAAGAATACTTCTGTAATTGGCTTGTAGCACAAAGAAACGAGCAGCACTCGGTGCAAACCCTTTACTTAAATGCGGACTATCGCCAGTAAAGATTTCGCCTGGGTTAATACTATTGCCTGTACTTTTTGACATCTTTTGTCCATTAAGCGTAAGCATATTGGCATGCATCCAATAGCGTACGGGAACAGTGCCTATAGCGGCTTCGTTTTGTGCAATCTCACACTCGTGATGTGGGAATTTTAAATCCATACCACCACCGTGGATATCAAATTGATCTCCTAGATATTTGGTACTCATCGCTGTACATTCTAGATGCCAACCTGGAAAACCATCTCCCCAAGGGCTAGGCCAGCGCATAATATGTTCTGGTCCTGCTTTTTTCCAAAGCGCAAAATCCTGAGGGTTTTCTTTTTCATCTTGTGCGTTGAGCGCACGAGTATTGGCGATCATATCTTCCAGCTTACGACCACTTAATTTGCCGTACTCGTGATCTTTATTGAAGGTAACGACATCAAAATAGACAGAGCCGTTTTTTTCATAAGCATAGCCGTTTTCTAGAATTTTTTTAATAATCTCAATTTGCTCTATGATATGTCCCGTTGCTGTCGGCTCAATACTAGGCGGCAGAAAATTAAAAGTATTTAAGATATTATGGAAGTCAACAGTATATTGTTGAACCACTTCCATAGGTTCTATTTTTTCAAGACGTGCTTTTTTGGCAATCTTATCTTCACCTTGATCGCCATCATCGGTAAGGTGACCAGCATCGGTGATATTACGGACATAACGTACTTTATATCCTAAATGCTTTAGGTATCTAAAAATCATATCAAAGCTCATAAACGTACGTACATTCCCTAAGTGTACATTACTATATACAGTAGGACCACAAACATACATTCCAATATGTCCTTCGAGGAGGGGAATAAAATCTTCTTTCTTTCCTGTAAGAGAGTTGTATATTTTTAAGGATTGCTCTTTATATAATGCCATTCGTTGGTCTTTTAAATGATAGTGAATTTTATTAGTGAAACTCGATTTTGAGAAGTCTGTAAGACGACCTCAAAATTGTAAGTTGAACTAATCCCGCTTTTTGGCGGGACTTTGGTTTAATATTTTTTTATTGTTAACGAAGATAGTACGCTTTGTGTCAAAATCAAAAGCGATAACAGAGAGTTATCGCTTTTTTGAAGAATATCTATTCTTTTTATACTATAAAGTTTCTGTAGGGTACTATAAGACTATGTATTTATGAATTTCTTTTTGACGATAAAAGTGATGTTCAAGTATCAGAATGGCAGTATTTTACGGTTTTTCCGCACATTTTATTTTTTTTGGGTAATGAAATAAAACACCTGTTACTATGAAGTAGAGGCGGAATCCGAAAAGCCTAAGATAGAGTAGGAAACAAGTAACCATTAAGTCATGAAAAAACTATTAACACTACTACTCATGAGTGCACTATTGTTTGCATGTAGTAAAGAAGATGCTGTTGAAGAACTTCAACAAGAAACCGATTCATTAAACCTAACCCAAGAAAGAAATACGGATGCTGAATCGTCTGCTGAAATGTTAGAATTTGGATCTTTTGACGAACTAGAAGCTTTTATAAGTCAACTCCAAGAGTCTGATGCAGATTTATTAGACGAGGCAATGAGTATGTCTGCCGAGAGTGGACATCATTCGTTATTGTATATCTATGATGCAGATTTAGCTACATTAGATGAATTAGGAATTCGTATGGAAGATGTTGCCGTGGTGCACTCCTATGATGATATGCTACATCTTTTATTAAACCAAAATGGAGAGGTAAAAGTCGCTAATCAAATTTATAGAATAGATGGAGAGTTTGTGTATCAATATGCAGAGGGATCTAGTAATCAGATTTCAACGTTCCTAGCAAATTATAATGCAGGTGAGATTCGTTTAGAGAAAGGCGATTCAGAGCAAATCAGTGAAGAATTGTTAGTGTATCGTCATAATAACGATGAAGATATTACTGGAGATTTAGATAGAGAAGCTACCGAAAATGAAAGAGGGGTAGCGGCTTATGATTATTTTTCTGGAGGACAATACCGTATGAGATCTAGACAATTTAATGGATACTGGTGGTTTTACAGTAACATAGGTTTCTCTACTAAAGTGCAACAAAGAAAACGGTATTGGTTTTTTGGATGGCGTTATTACTGGAGTACAGTACAGAGATATAACCGTTTAAACTATGAAGTTTCTTACACAGGAAATGGCGTAGGATATCCTTCGTATGTCAATAATGCGCAAGGCGCCAAAGATTGTTTTTGTAATATAGCTTCGAGGACTATAGATTGGTCTGTAGGATTCCCTGCGGCTCCTTTTTATTATACCATGAACTCAGGTCAAAGTAATCATTGGGCACATGAGTTTAGTGTCTCTCCAAATACTGTGAGTAGGACGTTTAATTATTAATACATTGTTTCTAGTATAAACAGAAAGATCGTCTAGTAATAGACGATCTTTTTTGTTAGTGAAACGTTGTTTTTCAAAGTCCAAAAGACGCATACAAAATGGGTAGTTGAACTAATCCCGCTGAAAAGCGGGATTTATGGTTTAATACCTCGACTCTTGGGTCGATTTTTAGTGTCCAGAGTTTCTATGGAGTTTAAGATCTTTATTATGCTGAGTATGCTACTTCCATTACGCTTTCGCGAAAGCGTACTAAAAATCAGTATCTAATTTTATATAATCCAGAAATTCCCTACGGGTTTCTATTTCTTTAAATTTCCCTCCAAACTCACTGGTGACCGTACTACTTTCTATATCGCGAATCCCACGGCTATTCACACACAAATGCTTTGCATCTATCACACAAGCGACGTCTTGAGTTCCTAGTACTTCTTGAAGCTCTTGTACGATTTGCATCGTAAGGCGTTCTTGTACTTGAGGACGTTTTGCATAATAATCTACAATACGATTCATTTTAGAAAGTCCTACTACAGAACCATTAGAGATATAGGCTACGTGTGCTCTGCCTACGATGGGTAAGAGGTGATGTTCACAAGTAGAGTACACCACAATATTTTTTTCTACAAGCATTTCTCCATACTTGTAATTATTGTCAAATGTAGATGCTTTGGGTTTGCGATCTGGATGTAAACCTCCAAAAATTTCATTCACAAACATCTTTGCTACACGAGTAGGTGTTCCTTTAAGGCTATCGTCAGTCATATCAAGACCTAGCGTTTCCATGATGTGTGCAACGTCTTTTTTGATACTCGCTATTTTTTCGATATCACTTAGTTCAAAAGCATCATCCCTTAGTGGAGTAATAGCACTTGAGCCTACGTGATCATTACCCATTGCTTCGATTTGCTCTTGGTAACGCTCTGTGTTTTTTTCTATTTCTGTTTTCATTAGCATGTCATTTCTTACCAAAGGTCATACATATATAAACTCCGTTAGAAATATTTTAGTGTTATCCTGCTTTATGTCGAAACAAAGTAAACAGGCTTGCAAAGATAATTAATATAGTTATTATAGCTCATTATTTTATTGAAGTAAGACGTTGAGCCACGGGATCTCTGTAACTCCTACTTATAGGAATGGCAGTACGTCCTATAGTAATCTGTTCATTTGTAAAGCTATCAATTTTTGAAATGTTTACAATAAACGAACGATGTGTGCGTATAAATTGCTGCTCAGGAAGTTTATCTATAACCGTAGTTGTTGTTTCTCTGGTGATACATGTTTCTTGTGATGTATGTAGCTTTATATAGTCACCGTAACTTTCTGTATATAATAGTTCATCAAAGGCGATTTTGACCATTTTACGATCACATCTAAAAAAAGTAAAATCATACGTTTCCTGTTGTTGTACAGACACTGACTGTTCTTCTATAAATTTATGAACCGCTTTCATAAGACGTTCTAAAGAGATCGGTTTTAACAAATAATCTACCGCTTGAAGCTCGAAACCATCTACAGCATATTCTCTGTATGCAGTAGTAAAGATTACTTTACTATTCCCTTGAATTGCTTTGGCAAACATAAGTCCTGTTATTTCAGGCATATTAATGTCTAAGAACACAAGATCTATCTGTTGCTTACTTACTACAGAAAAAGCTTCGGAAGCATTTTTACAACAAGCCACGACAGTTATCATCTCTATTTTACTAAGATGTGTTGCAAGAATATCTCGTGCTGTAGGTTCATCATCTACAAGTATGGCAGTATAGGTTTTGGTCATAATTGTATCTCTAGTTGCACGGTATAGGAGTGCTCGTTTTCTGTATGTGAGAGTGTATATTGACCTGGATACAGTGTTTCTAATCGTTTTTTGGTATTCTCAAGCCCAATCCCATGACTCTCTGAAGGACTGTTATTTTTGCTGTTCGTATTTTGAATGGTAAAAAGCAAGTGGGTAGGTGTTGTTTCTAAATGAATCTCAATATCTAAAAATCCGTTGATAGGTGTTCCATGTTTAAATGCATTTTCTACAAAAGCTATAAACAACATAGGCGGGATCTGAATTTCTTTTTGAACGTCTTTTGTAAAACGCACACGCAATGTATCTCTAAAGCGTACCTGTTCCAATCCAATATAGGCATCTATATGTTTAATTTCTTCGGTTAATGGGACTAAGGGCTTTTCTATTTGATTCAGAATATAATCTAACAGGTTAGAGAGTTTAAGAATCAGATCTGGAGTTTCTTTAGACCCTTTAAGCGCAAAACCATATACAGTATTCAAGGTGTTGAATAAGAAATGTGGATGTATTTGCTGTTTTAAATAGTGGAGTTCTTTTTGTTTCAGCAAGAGTTTTCCTTCTAACAATTTATTCTCCAACTCTTTATTTCTATTGGAAGTCTTGTGATTATATCTCAATAATTGAACAAAACAAACCATGCAAACAACGAGATAAACGAGAATCAAAACAAAGACGACATTGCGAGTAAGCAACGGCATTTTCCGAATAGAAAAGTCAGAAAGAAAAATGAGATTGACAAACGTAATAATGAGTATGAGATATATGGAGCAAACCACCGTATACAACAAATACAGACTAAACTGAACGTACTTTTTGGGGATCAGGTATTTAGGAATCAGCAGATATGATATAAAATAGGTAATGGCAGCCGTCACAGGTAATAAACTTGTAGAAAACCAAAAAACAAAATCCTCATTATTAGATCCGTAACTAAAAAAATAACTGTAAAACAACCATACGCCTACCCATAATAAAAGATGTAGTGGTGTGAATTTTAATTCCTTTAAAAGTGGTTTTAACATCGTGCAAAGGTGTACAAAATCTTTCAACTATATAGGTTTTTGAGATAGATTACACATTTTCCGCTTTGAATGACATTTTTGCATATAGATTTGTACATTGGATGCTATATTTGGTTATAACGGGTTTTAAAAAAGGGATTGGTCGTAATTACGCTTTCGCGAAAGCGTATACAGCTACTTTTACGACATAATAACTTTTAAAAATAAAAATTATGTCGCAATTAGTAGATCGCATTCAGGAAGGTGGACCTGTATTTATGGTGCCTTTGGTTATTCTTATCATTACCATCATTGTTTTATTTGTCATTGCTTTATTAGGGAAGAAGAACATACTTCATACCAATCAGCTGATAGGTCACTTGAGTCTTTTTGCGATGATGTGGGGATTTTTAGGATCTACGATAGGACTTATAGCAGCCTTTGACGCAATTGAATCTGTAGATAGTATATCGCAACCTATGTTTGCAGGTGGTCTTAAAGTCGCTTTATTAACGACTGTATTTGGGTTTGTGACTTTTTTAATAGGAAGATTAGCAATGCTAATATTGACGATAAAATCTCAAAAGTCAACCACAGTAGCGGAAGCTTAGTACCTATCGCATAGAATTTCAAAAGCCCTTTTCTGTGTGGAAAAGGGCTTTTGAAGTTTATCAATGTTATTGATCTAATATTTTTTTCTTTCGAAGTTCAAAATTCTGTCCGAGATATACTTTACGTACCATTTCATCGGCAGCTAGTTCTTCGGGGACTCCGTGTTTTAAGATACTTCCTTCAAACATCAAGTAGGTACGATCTGTAATGGCAAGGGTTTCTTGAACGTTGTGATCGGTAATAAGGATCCCAATGTTTTTGTCTTTAAGTTGTGCTACAATACGCTGGATGTCTTCTACAGCCACAGGATCTACCCCTGCAAAAGGTTCATCCAAAAGTATAAAATTAGGAGAGGTGGCAAGCGCACGTGCAATCTCTGTACGACGACGTTCTCCTCCAGATAATAAATCGCCTCTGCTTTTACGGATATGACCAAGGCTAAACTCTTCTATGAGTTCTTCCATCTTATGGAGTTGTTCTTTTTTTGAAAGTTTGGTCAGTTGTAATACGCTTAAAATATTATCTTCAATGCTCAATTTTCTAAATACCGAAGCTTCTTGCGCGAGATATCCAATCCCGTTTTGAGCACGTTTGTACATTGGATATTTGGTAATCTCTTGATTTTCTAAATAGATATTTCCTCCGTTAGGTTTGACCAACCCTACGATCATATAAAAAGAAGTTGTCTTTCCAGCTCCATTAGGTCCTAGCAATCCAACAATTTCTCCTTGATTTACTTCTACAGAAATCCCTTTGACCACTTTTCGGCCTTTATAGGATTTCATAAGATTTTCTGCGCGTAGTTTCATCTATTTTAAATTTTTATTTCATTAGAAATGAAACAAATAAAAATGTATTTCTTGGGTTCAATGCTACGCTTTCGCGAAAAAAGCTACTTCATTTACAAGATAAACAATACATTAAATTTGTTTATGCTCATTTCATAGATGCTAAAGATACAAGTTTCAAAAGATTCGTAATAGGCTACGGATTACTTTAGGAATGTATTAACGCTAGTTGTCTAGGCGTTTTGTGTTTCTAATTCGTGCCAAAACTCTCTTGCTCTACGTAGATGAGGTATTACAATTGTCCCTCCCACAAGGGTAGCAATACTCATGGTTTCCATCATTTCTTCGGTAGTGACGCCTTCTTTATAAGCAGTTTCAAGATGGTATTTGATACAATCATCACAGCGTAACACTGCAGAGGCGACTAAGCCTAAAAGTTCTTTGGTTTTTACATCCAGTGCTCCAGGAGTATAGGAATTGGTATCTAAATTGTAAATACGCTTAATCACTTTATTATTATCACCAAGTATCATCTCGTTCATACGCGTACGATACTCATTAAATTCTTCTATTTTCTTACTCATGATTATTTACTTTCATCCCCGTGAAGACGAGGATCATATTTATTGACCGTAATTTTATTTTTTCAACGTATAGATCAGCATAAACTCCAATAAGAACCTTACTATATTAAATCTATATTTTAATTAAATTTAGGAATCTTATTTTTATTCTAACCGTGGTTTCAGCACACTGTTCGTATTTCTTTTTTCAAGGTTCGCATTTTGTTTACGCCATTTGTCTCTTGGCTCTTTTTTCTTCCCGTTTTAAAACAATACGACTTATGATAATACTTACTTCATATAAAATCAAGATAGGCACTGCTACTATGACTTGCGTCGAAATATCTGGAGGTGTGATAATCGCAGAGAGAATCAGTACAATCACAAGTGCATACTTACGGTTTTTTCTAAGAAACTCAGGTGTCACTAATCCAATTTTTGTTAAGAAATAAATAATAATTGGAAGCTCAAATATGATCCCTGCCGCTAGGACAGATGATCTAACCAAGCTAATGAAAGAGTCAATATCGAATTCATTTTGTATAATTTCAGAAATCTTAAATCCAGCTAAAAAGTTGACTGATAATGGGGTGATGACATAGTATCCAAAAAAGGCTCCCATAAAAAATAATAGGGAGGCAATGAATATAAATCCTCTAGATGTTTTCCGTTCATTGTCGTATAATCCAGGAGAAATAAACTTCCAAAATTCATAGAGTATATATGGAAAACCGACAACGACTCCCGCCGTAATAGACGTCCATATCGCCGCATTAAACTGCCCTGCTACCTTACGACTTTGAACAATAAAATCTAAATCTCCTTCTCCTATACATCCTTTTTCCATTCCCACTAAATTAGATATCCTACAAAGAATATCATAGGATATAAAATCAGCATCTTTTGGACCAAAAATAATAACATCAAATAAAAATTTTCTAAATACAAAAGCAACGGTAGCAATAACAAGAACAGCTATAGTAGATCGTATTAAATGCCAACGTAATTCTTCTAAATGGTCTAGAAAAGACATTTCAGATTGTGGAGTCTTGGTTTTTTTTGCAGCCATTAAATGATTCCTTCTTTTATTAAATCGTGTATGTGTACTACACCACTATAATTTCCTTGATCTGTTGCTAGTAATTGACTAATCCCGTGCTCTTCCAAAATGCGTTTTGCAGTAATTGCCATCTCATTATTATCTACTGTTTTTGGAGCCGCACTCATAATATCTCGTGCCGTCAGTCCTTCAAGCGTATCATTTTTAGAGAGCATTCTACGTAAATCACCATCGGTGATGATCCCTATTATTTTTTTGTCTTCAATCACTGCAGTAACACCTAAGCGTTTGGCAGAAATTTCTATGATGACTTCTTTAATACTAGCTTCTGGAGCAACGACTGGTTTTTCATGTATTTGAGTAATATCACTTACACGTAAATATAATTTTTTCCCTAAAGCACCTCCTGGGTGATATTTTGCAAAATCTTTTTCAGAAAAACCTCTCAAATCTAATAATGCAATTGCAACCGCATCACCAATCACTAATTGTGCGGTTGTACTTGTGGTAGGCGCTAGGTTATTAGGACAGGCTTCTACTTCTACATACGCATGCAACACATAGTCGGCTTGCGTCCCTAAAAAAGAATCTCTATTGGAAGTAATCGCGATTAATGGATTATTTGTCTTCTTTATCAGCGGTACTAAGACTTTAATTTCTGGTGTATTACCACTTTTAGAAATACAGATGACCGTATCATCTTGTTGAATGGTTCCTAAATCTCCGTGTATAGCATCGGCAGCATGCATAAAGATAGCGGGTGTTCCTGTGCTATTCAATGTGGCTACAATTTTTTGTGCAATAATGGCGCTTTTGCCTATACCTGTTATGATGACGCGTCCTAAAGACTTGTAAATCACAGACACTGCTTGTGCAAATTCTTCGTCTATTAATGTTTGAAGATGGGCAATAGCTTTCTGTTCTATAGCTATGGTTTTCTGGGCGCTAGCAATTATCTGCTGTGAAATATTCAAAATTTAGTTTTTATAGGGTTTGTATACCGTAAGGAATTCACTATATTTATGTAATACAAAGGTATGCAAAAATGCAGAAGAATACATGAATACGGAGCAATTAGACTTACACGCAGCACTTAAAAAATATTTTGGTTTTTCCCAGTTTAAAGGACTTCAAGAAGAAGTTATAAAAAGCATTGTTGGAGGAGAGCACACATTTGTGATTATGCCTACAGGAGGCGGGAAATCACTGTGTTACCAACTACCAGCGTTACTACATGAGGGTACGGCAATTGTGGTTTCGCCATTAATTGCGTTAATGAAGAACCAAGTGGATGCATTGCGCGGAATCTCTCAAGAAAATGGGATTGCGCACGTTTTAAACTCTTCACTGACCAAAGGGGAGATTAAAACGGTAAAAGAAGATATTTCCCGCGGGGTTACAAAACTTTTATATGTAGCTCCAGAATCCTTAACCAAAGAAGAAAACGTAGAATTTTTACGATCAGTTCCTATTTCATTTCTAGCAATAGATGAGGCACACTGTATTTCTGAATGGGGTCATGATTTTAGACCAGAATATCGCAACTTGCGTAGTATTCTTAAAAGAATTGGAGACAATATTCCTATTATAGCAGTCACCGCAACAGCAACGCCTAAAGTACAAGAAGATATTCTCAAGAATTTAGGAATTACGGATGCCAATACTTTTAAAGCATCTTTTAATAGACCTAATTTATATTATGAAATACGTCCTAAAACCAAGGATGTAGATGCAGATATCATTCGGTTTGTAAAACAAAATGAAGGAAAGAGTGGAATTATTTATTGTCTTTCGCGAAAGCGAGTAGAAGAATTAGCTCAAACCCTACAAGTAAATGGATTGAAAGCAGTTCCCTATCACGCGGGACTCGATGCAAAAACAAGGGTTAGACATCAGGATATGTTCTTGATGGAAGATACAGACGTTGTGGTTGCTACCATTGCTTTTGGAATGGGAATCGATAAACCTGATGTGCGTTTTGTAATTCATCACGATATTCCCAAAAGTATAGAAAGTTATTACCAGGAGACTGGACGCGCGGGACGTGATGGTGGAGAAGGACACTGTCTGGCATTTTATGCATATAAAGATATAGAAAAGCTCGAAAAATTTATGAGCGGAAAACCTGTCGCAGAGCAGGAGATAGGTCAGGCATTATTACAAGAAGTCGTTGCCTACGCAGAGACGAGTATGTCAAGACGTAAGTTTATCTTGCATTACTTTGGAGAAGAGTTTGACAATGAAACTGGAGAAGGGGGAATGCTAGATGATAATATGCGCTACCCAAAGAAAAAACATGAAGCAAAAGATGAGTTGGTAAAGTTGCTTAAAGTTGTACGCGATACCAATCAAATATACAAGAGTAAAGAGTTAGTCTTTACCATGCTAGGTAAAGAAAATGCTATTATTACATCTCATAAAACCCATTTGCAACCATTTTTTGGTTGTGGTAAAGAGCGAGAAAAAACCTATTGGCATGCCTTAATACGCCAAGCACTTGTAGCAGGTTATATCTCCAAGGATATAGAAACGTATGGTGTCATTAAAATCAAAGAAAAAGGACTAGAATATATAGAAGCCCCTTCTTCATTTATGATGACCGATGATCATACCTATGATGATAGTACCAATAATCAGATTGTCTCTGGAGCGAAAGCGGGTGGTGCTGATAAGAAGCTGGTTGAGATGCTTAAAGACCTTCGTAAAAAGGTATCAAAGAAGCTGAATATACCTCCCTACATTGTTTTTCAAGATCCATCTATAGAAGACATGGCGATCAAATATCCTCTCACGATTGACGAGCTTTCATCGGTACACGGTGTTGGTGATGGAAAAGCCAAAAAATATGGAAAAGAGTTTATAGCACTTATTAGTCAATATGTAAAAGACAATGACATTTTACGTCCAGATGACCTCATTGTAAAAAGTACAGGCGCCAATAGCGGACTCAAATTATACATTATTCAAAATGTAGATCGTAAGTTGCCTTTGGATGATATCGCAGCGGCTAAGGGGAAGCCCATGGTAGATTTTATCAAAGAGATGGAAGCCATTGTCTACAGTGGAACTAAGCTCGATATTTCTTATTGGATTGATGATCTTTTGGATGAAGAGCAACAAGAAGAACTTCACGAATACTTTATGGAGTCTGAAACCGATGGAATTGAAGCGGCACTCGAAGAATTTGATGGAGATTATGATGATGAAGAATTACGTCTGTATCGAATCAAATTTATCAACGAAGTCGCTAACTAAAAACAATTCTCTTTTTATAACATATTATTTCGCTTTCGCGAAAGCAAAAAAATCAGGTAAGCATATACTAATACTTGCCTGATCTTAAATGAAGTGTGTTATAAAACTACTTTACCAATTTACGTGTTAGGAAAAAACCTGTGAGTAAGCCCGTTCCTGCCATTAAAAAGATGACTCCTGGATATAGTGCATTCTTGTATCCTACCGCTTCTTCAAGCATCAATGCGAATAAAATTCCAAGACCAATTCCCATTAATAATAAAGCAAGATTTAAGATGAGTACTTTCCAGATAGGTGCTGTTTCCTTAGATTGTTTAAAGATGCCAGCATCCATCCCTTTTTCTATAAGTGCCAGCCGCTCTTTGTTACGTGTAGAATAATGTAAGTACGCAATCCCGAAGATAGCGACAAAAATACACACGAATACAATAATTTCTCCTCCCATAATTGTTGATTTTTTAATTGATTACTATTTATTGATTTGTCCATAAGACGGGAGATTCTTGAAAACGGTTACAGATTGGTAAAGTTTTTTTTTTGCGTGGTAGGTTTTTGATAGTTAGTTTAAGTAATCACAACGACCTATACAACAATAGGCACATATAGTTTACAATTCTTTTAGTTGAGTTTTGTAATATCATCTAAATATATATTTAAAGCATTCTTTGCATTATCTGATATACTTGGATAGATAAATGATTTAGTAATCATTTTCTTTTTTAATCTTCTTCTAATGTATTCTGCCATATGTTTATGAATATTAATACAGTAAATAGGTTTATTTTCAGAAGGGCTATTTCTAAAATAATCTTCAAAAGGAGTGTCTGGAAAAGGATTAAAAATAAGCAACCCTTCTTGAGGAATTATATTTTGATTGTAAATTGATGTAAATTGACTTATGATATTTTTCCTCGTAATCATTTTATCTTCAAAATCTGATAAAAAGTAAATAAGGTTTTCTTGATCAATATACCTATAATAATCATCTACTTTTGGAGTCTCATTTCTTGGTATTCCTTTTAGATTAATAAAATTATAATTTGAATTAAGCTCTTTGTCAATTTTGTAAATCGAAAAATAATCTTTAATGGAATTAGAAGTTCCAAAATAACTTATTTTTTCGGTGGCAAAGTACAAGGCAACGTCAAAATTATATGTCCAGTCTAAAAGTGGAGTTGGTGCACCATAGTGCTGAAGTATACTCATTAATGGAAAATCAATTTCCCAATTTTTTAATCTATAGAATTCGAATACTTTTTTGAAAAGGAAATCTTTCTTTGCCCTATTAAGCATAAATTTGAACATTTTAAGATATTCAATATTTTCTTTACCCTTCCATTTTGTAAGTGAGTTGAGTATCCAAAATCTTTGAGCAGAGTTGTATAGTTTATATTCTGCAGAATTCATTCCTCTATAGATGAATCTTTTTGTTTCAGTATTCAAATAAAGTTCACTATTATACCAATCATCAAATTGTTCAATCGTATCAATTGTATAATGATGACTATTGTATGATGTGCTAAAAGTATTTCTCTTATCATTTAGATTATTTTATATGTCTAAATTATCCATATGGTCTTTGATTTTAGTTAGCGATTACAAGGATGTAGTGACAACAATGCTTAGATAACTCATAGCGTGTTTACTTGTAAATATAATTGATTTATAATAGTTTATAGAGTTGTAAAGTTATTATGCTATGATTTAATTACTATGTTTAGTTCATAGTTAAAAAGCATTTTCCTTTTAACACATAAACAATATATCTTCTTTTCACTAACTTTTCTAACAAATTCTGTAACCAAATCTGATAGTAAGGAGTCTTACCCATATCATGACCCATCAAGATGATCAAATTTTTATAACCAAAACATTGGCAGGCGAGGTAAATGCCTTTGCGGTTCTCATCGATCGGTATAAACACATGGTCTATACGTTGAGTTTACGGATGATGAAAAGTACTGAAGATGCAGAAGAAATAGCTCAAGATGTGTTTCTAAAAGCGTTTCAGAAATTGGAAACGTATAAAGGAACCTCTAAGTTCAGTACGTGGTTATATAGTATTACGTATCATAGATGTCTGGATGCGCTTTCGCGAAAGCGAAGACAACCTATACATCATGCTACAGAGATATTAGAAGAAATTACTGGAGAAAAAACAGCGGGTATTCTCGAAGCCATCGAAGCAGATGAATTAAAAGAACAGCTAGAAGAATGTATCCAGCAATTACGAGAAGAGGATGCTTTTTTAGTTACTTTGTATTATCTTGAAGAGCAAACACTAGAAGAAATTGCAACGGTAACGGGAATGACAAAAAATAATGTAAAAGTGAAGATTTTTCGGAGTCGGAAGAAATTATATACGATCATGGCATCACAATTACCTAAAGATATAGTAGCGCGATATGAAAGGAACTGAAGAAAAACAACTAGACAACGTCATGTCTAAAGCGATACAAAAGGCAGCCGTACAATCACCATCAAATGATTTTACGCAAACGCTTATGCATAAAATTCAAGCAGCACAAACTTCTCAAACCACCATTGTTTATCAACCCCTTATTTCACGTCGTATATGGGGACTTTTGGGTATTATTTTTGGACTTTTAATCGGGTATGTCAACCTAAGTAATATAAGTTTTACCGCAGTGTCTGATTTGATAGAAGAGACATCAGATACGATGGGAACTTGGAATGTACCTGCGTGGGAGTTTCCTAGCATTGATTTTTCTTTAGCGACCACAAGTCCTTTTGTATACGGCGCATTGATCCTCGTTGGTTTCTTATTTGTAGAAATTGTAGTGTTAAAACGAAAGTATTCTTAACACCATACACTTTCTAATAATAAGAAATTTGTAGTCGAGTTGACTTATCTAATATTTTCTCACCATCAACAATAATATAAGAGGTGATGTCGGTAGGATTATGATGCTCATCATATACATATTCATACATAAGGTCTCTGTGAATTAGGACGTCGTTATATTGGTCATAATCATCTCTAGCTACTTGTATGACTTTATCGAAATAATTACTGTACGTTACATTATAGGATTCTCTGTTCTTATTAGAATCTGTTTTGACATAGGTTTGTATGTTGTCCTCTATATCATAGGAGACGTTGACTATTGTTTCTAGATACATCCCATCTACAGTATCATTATTTTTTAATTTCCATTTTTTAGGATGTTTCCTTAACTGTTTAAATGTTAGGAAATACCTGTTAGAAATGGCTTCTATACTTTCAAATCGCCCTTTGTCATCATAGTTGTAACTATACTGATACCCATCTACAAGATCATTTTCTACTGTAAATTCGTATTGTTTTAAGGAGCGTATTTGTCCTTTTTTGTTATATCTAGCTTTATCATACGCATAGATACTAAATTCTGGAAAGTACATAGTAGAGTCATCAATCTCTCCATTCTCTAAAAATACTACGTCAATAGCACCTTGCGATCGGTAGTGTGTACGTGTATGTAAATGATCTTTTTTATACGTGTAGACGATGCTGTCTCTGGTACCTCCATCAACGTCATACGCCATATATTTCATAAGTTTCCCATCAGTATACATATAAGTATAGAAATCTTCTTTGATGATGGTATCGTGTTGAACTGCTGGTCGTAATGCTTGATTCAAATACGGAATCGTAGTATCATCGTAACGATCATTGGTAATATATTCTGTGATTTCTTTATCTCTTTTAAGCCGATAAAAATAGTTAGTCATATATACCTCTTCATTATCTGGAGATATATGTAGTATATACGTGCGATTGACATCTCTAACAGGACCTTTTAAATATATTGGATTCAATACCTTTTTTTCATCCAGAAGTTTGTAAAAATCATTTTGAGGACTAGGAAATGTAGGAAAGTCTCTCGTTTGAGCGTTACTAGTGTAGATGCAGCAAAGAACAAATAGGGTAATATATAAGTAGTTATACATATAGCGTTTGATGGATTAGTATATTACTAGTACTAAACGCTAAAATAGTTAGATTATGATATTGTGAACTATCACAAAAAAAAAGCGCCTACCCTTCCCCGTGGCAAGCACTTTTGTCATATAATCGTAAAAATTAACTAACTCTTAATTTTCAACCCCCAAATATCTAAAAATGATTTGAAACATCTTTACGGGTTCCCGTAATCGAAGTAATTTTATGACAGTTTTTACAAAAAAAAAAGCAACTACCATTTTTCTGGTAAGTGCTTTTAGTATATATCAAGTAAAAATTAGCTAATGGAACTTATCACTTGTGTTGCGCTATGTAATGTCTTGTGTACAGGACATTTATCGGCTATTTGTAAAATACGTTCTTTTTGTTTGTCATCCAGCCCATCTGCCGTTAGTTTGATCACACGTATAAACGTATCAATTTTTGCGGTAGGATCATCTTCACAAGCTTCACAGTCTTTTGGATATGATTTTGAGTAACTCGTATGCACCTCTACATTATCTATTTTCCAACCTTTACGGCGCACATACATTTGGATGGTCATTGCTGTACAGGCAGAGAGTCCTGCGGCTACAAGTTCGTAAGGAGTAGGACCATAATCATTTCCGCCTACACTAGCGGGTTCATCTGCTTTTAGATAATGATTCCCGAGTTTAAGTTGTGTGGTATATCCATCTTCATCATCTAGGCTGGCAGCTACTTGGTGCGTGGTGTTTATCGTTTCTATTTCTGGTTCAGGAATGTAACGTGCAGCCCATCCTGCAACGATCTTACCCACATAAGAAGCGTTTTTCTTATCAATCAATAAATGCTCAGAGCCGTCTAGGGTTACAAAACTTTTTGGGTGATGTGCTGCAAGATAAATCTCCTCTGCGTTTTTTATAGATACCGTAGCATCTTGTGGTGAGTGTAAAATCAATAATGCTTTATGTAAGTGACGAGCTGCTTCTACACAAGAGCTTGCCTCCAGATCATCTATAAATTGTTTTTTAAACGTAAAATCACGTCCTGCAAGAATCACATTTGCTTGTCCTTGTTTAATGAGTTCTAGCTGACTCCCTAATTGTTTCTGAACATGTTTGGGATTACTAGGTGCTCCAATAGTCGCAACCGCTTTTATACTTTCAATCTGACCACCCGCAAAAATGGCAGCAGCACCACCTAAAGAATGTCCTATAATAAGTGTAGGGGCTTTAAAATCCTTTGTCAGAAAATCTGCAGCGCTGATGAGATCTGTGACATTACTAGAAAAATTAGTATCAGCAAAATCACCTTCACTGTCTCCCAATCCCATAAAATCAAATCGCAATACCCCAAAACCCTCGGATGCCAAGGCACGACTCACATTACGTACCGCGCTAAAATCCTTACTACACGTAAAACAGTGTGCGAAAATGGCAAAGTTATGTGGGTTCTGATTAGCAGGAAAATCTAAACGCGCTGATAAAGTTTTTCCTTCAGCGTTTGTGAATGTTAATTTACGAGATCTCATGAAATTATTTTTTTGATGGTACTTTAGGTCGGGATCATTTTAGAATCCTAACGGTTAGGAGCTGTTAAGTTACAAATATTCCTCTTTCTATCAGGACATTTTTTGTGAACACTAGACACCAAAAGGAGGAGGTATCATTTTTTAAAGAGCTATACTTTTTCGCTTTAAGCGAAAAAAATAAATCAAGAAGTCAGCGTATATTCTCCCTATTACAGCTTCTAATAGCGTATCTTTAGTAACGTATTATGTAGTTATTGATATTCATTATCCCTTCCCACCACTTCGGCGAATGGATAAGGCTCTCTTTCCTAAAGTCTTTATTTACACTCATAAAACACTAGCAATCATATTGATGCCTGATTTCTAGACTATAATTACACAGTAGTGATTTTAACATACGGTTTGCAGATGTCATTAGACTGTACTTCGTTTCAACATAAAAGTACATGATTTTATTGACAAGAAGCATTCACTTTATACCCAAAATAAAAGGATGCATTCGGTATGCACTTTTTTAATTTGGGCGTGACCTTCTTCCTGAACTTGATTCAGGAAGAAGGTCGGGCTTTCCGCTACAATTCCTCGCTCTTTCCCAATCGCGATTGGGAAAGAACTGTGGGATTTTCACTGCAATCCCTCACGCAACATCGTAACACATAAAAATATTGGGAGATTCAATTACCCAACCAAAACAAAACATGAGTACAGATCTACAAATACACAGGCCAGAACCTATTAGTAAGGCAAAACAAGTAACCCGGTTTGATAATGAAACAGACGTAAAGCAAGCCATCAAAACATTGGAAGCTGGTAAGTCTATCATGATAGAAGGCTTTTATAGCAATGGCTTAATACTGCTCAAAGCATTGAAAGTACACCTTGATAAAAAGCTCCCTAACGAATCTTTTCAGGAACAACGTGCTTATCGCGCAGCCTATCATAAATTGTCCAACGGTATTCTCATCGAAATCGAAGATCATAAAGTCGCTCTTAAAAAAGCACCTTTTATTGGTTGGTTAGAAAAGCTATATCCAGAAACGAGTGATTTTGTATTGTCCTTCCCACAAATACAAGGACTCAATAGTTCGTGGCAATGGTATACAAATGGAATTTCTGTTCCTGTATTACGTAATAAAGTCCACCCCTATTATGGGACGTATTTCCCAACACGTTTTGATCACGTCATCCTTTTTGATAATTGGTTAAAACGGTATGAAGGACTTAAAAAAACGGCGATAGATGTTGGGATAGGAAGTGGGGTACTTTCTTTTCAGCTTTTAAAATATGGATTTCAGACGGTATATGGTACAGATACCAATCCGAATGCCATTATTGGATTAACAGAGTTTATGGGAGACACGAAGTTGTCACGAAAAATAACCCTAGATCATGCGCCTCTTTTTGGAAAATTTGATGCTCCAACAGAGCTGATCGTTTTCAATCCACCGTGGTTGCCTAAAATTAATCAGTTAGAGAATTTGGATGAAGCCATGTACTATGATGAAAACTTATTCCCTGATTTTTTCGCGGAAGCAAAAAAACATTTATTACCCGACGGACAATTGGTAGTTTTATTCTCAAATTTAGCCCAAATCACACATTTCAAAACAGCACATCCTATAGAAAAAGAATTGTCTGAAGGCGGACGATTCCGATTAGAACGCTGTTTTAAGAAACGTGTCAAAGAAGCTTCTATACAAACAAAGCGTGATCAGCACTGGCGTGGCTCTGAAGAAGTAGAACTTTGGGTGTTGATGCATAAGTTGAGTCTATGAGTTGTGAGTCGTTGAGTTTAAATGTTTAAAAGGTCAAATGTTTAAAAGTTATAATTTGATGAGTCTATATTCTATGAGCGAAGCGGTCTATATTCTTTCAGCATAGCGTTCTTCCTAAAAAAAGTCGATGAGTCGAGGTGTCGATGAGTTTAAATATTTAAAAGTTATAATTTTAGGAGTCTATACTCTATGAGCGAAGCGGTCTATATTCTTTCAGCGTAGCGTTCTTCCTAAAAAAAGTCGATGAGTATAGAAGATTATATACTCCGCATCTATTCCTCTAGATCATGAACTGCAACGGCAATTTTGGAATCGGCAGTGCCGTAATAAAGAAACCAATTGCCTTTAAATTTGACCAATCCTTCTACAAAACAAACTTCATTAACCTCTCCGATTTTCTCGTAATCCTTATCAGGATATATAAAATAGGAGGGAGTTCTGTCAAGTAATTGATACGGATGGTTTTTGTCAAAAAGTGCTTGACCCGCAGCATAGGTGAATTTTGGTAAGTCGGAATCATTGAAATTAGCCGCATTACTCCCATTATAAATGAGTAAGATGCCTTCCTCTTTATAGATCGCAAAAGGACCTGGCTCTACCAATCGACTATCAAAATACCCACTTCTAGGATATAATACTGAGATCATTTTTTGATTCTCTTCGTTAATGGCAACGTCCCAATGAATCAAATCGTCTGAGGTAGCTATATACAAATTAGTATCTCCAAAATACATCCAGTATTTCCCATCGATCTTTTTAGCAATATTTTTATCTCCAACTACTTCTACGACAATCGCACCCGATTTTGACCAGAGATCCTTGTAAATATCTTGGCTGAGTACGAGTCCGTGCTTTGTCCAGTTGATTAAATCTTTAGAAGAGGCAATCGCTAGTCTTGCTGTTTTTCCGTCGTAAGCGGTGTAGGTCATGATATAAGTCCCATCTGCACTTTCGATAATTCTTGGATCTTCAACACCATCAAAATAACAACTTTTACAATCCTCTACAAGTGACTCACCATTCAGTTTTCTATAATTCCACTCGTAGGGTTTCATCGCATCTTCATCAGGATAAAATACAGGAGTTTCTTGTTTTGTAAAATGAAGCCCATCGTCACTGATCGCAAGACCAATACGAGAAGTTCCCATAGAATCCTGTGCTCTATAAAACAAATACACCTGATCGTCTTTGACAATCGCAGACGGGTTGAGTACATTGCGTTCTTCCCAATTGCGTTCTTCTTTTGTGATCGGGCATTCAAATTGTAAACTAGTGGTGGGTTTTAAAATAGGATTGATACTATCTATTTTTGTGAAATTGGTGAATGCCCAATGATCTATATCTTGATGTAATTCAGCTGTTTCTACAGATTCTTTTTGGCAGCTACAAAAGAAAATAGCTATTAAAATTATTGAATACATAGATTTTATGAAGGAAGTAGCTATACGCATCATGTTTGTTGAGGTTTAGGTGGATGTAGTGGAAAGATACAGGTTTTAAACGGAGGAGTTTTTATAATAAGACGGATTACTTTTTTGAAAGTTCTTTAGTTTTTGATATAAAGGGGTTTAAGTGAAAAGTGAAAAGTGAAAAGTGAAAATGGAAATCTTGGCTTCACTTTTTTAAATATGGTCTTTTGGAGTGGGTATGGTGGTGTGTTTTGTATGGGAAGATGTTGGGGATTAGGAGAAGGTGAATTCTAAACTACCAAGTTTTTGGAACGCGATGCAATCGCGCACCAGCGTCATAGGTTTTCGTACGTGTAGGCTTCCCTGTAAGCTTACAATAGCTTATGCATGGAGTCGCACACGAATGGGAGGTTGGGCAGTCGCCCAAAGCCCTATTTTAGGAACGACCATTACCATAAAACGGTTAAAGATGAGAGGGTATATTAGTTTAATCGATTATTACAAACGAGAAGTATAATTATCGAACCGCCGTATACGAGACCCGTATGTACGGTGGTGTGAGAGGCGCAGTGGCGGTTATCTGACCGTCACCCGTCTACTCGATTAGCAAACGTTTATTTTTCATATTCTTCTTTCCAAATGTCAAAATAAATTAGGTCACTTCTTCCTAGATTAGTGTAAAGTAAATATTCAGGGATAACTTCGGAAAAAAATAATCTTTTGGAACTATTTAAATTAGATATTCTATTGTTCATTTCCTTAAATAACTTTCTTCTTTTAGAGAAATACATAGACTCTATTAAATCATAAGAATTTGAAGAGATAAGCTTGTCTTCATCTATGTTGTCATCTTTATTAAATGCCATCATGTAAGCTTCGATCATTCCAGATGTTCTTAAGATATGAGAAACATAGCTTAACCAATTTTTATGTAAGCCATTTTGACTAGCCTCTCCTAACATATTCAAAAGTCTGAAGTAAAGGGTTGAAGCAGCATTGATGGAAATAGGTAAATATGTAGATGTTACTGATAAAGCTCCAGTCTCAAAAAACGCATTACCAATAGGATTTATTGTTCCATATGTTGGAGCTGTTCCACATGCAGATAAAAACACAATTGGAGCGGTGATATTATTTTTTATGATATCGTCACCAAATAATTTTTCATCTCCAATCCATAAATATGAAGACCTTGATTCCTCATCGTAATCACCATGGCAATCAAATATTAGTAAGTCTGGTTGTATTTCTGAAATAGCAAGTTTAACTTCATCAATAGAATTGCATTTTTTAATGATAAATTTTTTAATTTTTGATAATTCATAAACTTGCTCTTGCCATACTTTAAATTCATCTTCATCAGTACCCATTATTACTAATGTTTTTTCCAAAATATTTCTAGGAATTGAATAATTAAAGGTTTTGTTTGAAACAAAAATTGACATCAAACCATGAAGTGTCGTTTCAGGTAAGCGACATATATCATGTGTGAATGATAATGGTACATCATCGATTAAAAGCCATTCGATTGGAATGTCTGATACGCAAACTATTTGTCCATCTCTTGCTTTAATTAATTTCGATAAGTCTTCAGAAAGTATTTTGCTTTTTAATGTTTTACCAAATTTATATATTGATTTTTTTATGTTTCTCCAATTTTTTGAAGTGGTTAAATTTGGAAAAGCTTGGGTGCGGAAAAAGGATAGCTCTCTATAAATTGATTTTCCTCGAATAGGAAACCTGATAATTGGACTATAGGAAAAAGATGAATGTAAATAAGCAATATCATCTAAATATTTTAGTCTCATTTGTAATACCTTCATTCCTGCATTATATATTTCTATACCTATATTCTCTTTTTTTTCAACTTCATTAATATAATTTTCAGTTTGCTCAACTAATATTGTTTCAATTTTAGGATCTCCTCCATATATTTTTTTAACATCTGGATTATGAAAAGGTAAAATCATAATTAATGGCGCTAAATTTGAATCATTTTCATTAATAGGTCTTATTAGATTTTCTGCATAACAGATTTTTGTAAAAAAATCAATATTATTTATCTGTTCTATAAATAAATTTTGTCTATTGAAAGAGTGCCTATTTAAGTGAGCTTTTCTAGATTCTTCATCTGAATAGTCTTTATTGTTTTCAGATGAGAACTCTGATGTATTAATTCCGCAATTTCCAATTATTTGATTTAGTATATAATAATTTCCTCTGGAAGGTGAAAAGTAAGGAAATGGAACATATGATTTATAATCAATTAATGTTTTAGGTTTTAATTCGATCTTGGCTACGTTTAATGCGGTAAAAATTGAATTTTGATTTTTTATTAATTGGATTATGAATTCGTTGGGTGAGTTTATTGATTTATTATTTTTTAACTCATTTGGTAAGCTGTTGAACAAGTAAGTATAAATTAATTCACTTTTTAAGTCAATTAATTTATTATAAGCTATTACTTGATTTTCATTTTCTGAATCAAAAAAATAAAGTTGAACTTGTTTAATTTTTTTAATATTGTTAAAAAAAGTATCAAAATCTTTTATGTTAATGATATTTAAATCTAATGGAGAATTATCAATGACTTTTAATGATAGTTGAAAATAATCGTGTGACTCATTTAATTGAATTAAGTCAAAAGGACATCTTTTTATAAATTCAATAATATTGTTATTAAAAGCAACAGGTGGCAAAATAGGTGATTGTAAAGGAGAGTCACCTACAATTATATTGTATTGAATACTTGTTTGATTTTTTGCGCGTAGTTTTATCAAAATGTTTGCTAACGGCAGTCTGTCTCAAAACTGCCAATATTTTTCTAAATATAAGTTTTTCTAAGCTGCTCTAGGAATGAATTTGA
>NZ_CALEMI010000045.1 GCF_937910895.1 uncultured Dokdonia sp.
CCTTTTTTAAAACTGCAATAAAATGTTTATAATAGGAGGAAGCTGTGTTAATTGACAACTTCTGTTTAGCCTTGACCCTAAGATTGTTTGTGGTTAGCAAAAAGATGCGATATTGCCTAACATGATTTTCATTTAATTGATTCGTTTGAATATCCCCCTGGATAAACGTTTTAAAATAATTTAAGGATGCCCTCCACGCTAGATAATTTGAATAACTACCTATGTTTAGTCTTTCTTCAACTATAGTATCGTAAAAAGTTACAAAACTAACATTTAAGTGTACGTTTTCTTTCAAACCAAATTCTTTGTCTCTCCATTGTAACAGACGTTTGGCTCTAATGATTTCAGCAAACTCAATCGTCTTTTTATTATGGGTTTTTTCAGTAATATCTTTTGGTTCTGCAAAAATCTGTAACTTCAAAAATTCACGTCTTGTTGGCTTTCCTGTTTTCGGACTTATAATAGGTGATGAATAGTCTAGGTAAAGACTTAGCTTGTTATTTGCTAGCTTCTTTTTGCGCACAGTCACATTTGCCATAATTATATATTTATAGAATTAAGTGAGGAGTTTTTCAATCTCAGACTTTTTAATTCGTGTTAATCGCTCAGAAAGATTTGAAGCTTTGAGTTCGCCAATTTTAATTAGTCTGTAAACAGATTCTTTAGAAATACTTAGTAGTGTAGCTGCTTCTTTAACGGTCAAATACTCTCTTGCTTGTATAATTTCTAAGGGTTCAAACTTAATTTTGAATGTTTGGACATTCGACTTTTTCACCTTTTTAGCACGAATTCTTTTCTTGTAGGCAATTTTAGCACAGTTGTCCCCACAAAAACGAGTCACCGTTGTTTTCGCAATAAATGGATTATTACAATTTTCACAAATTCTCTTAACTCTAATATTAGAACTCATTTTTTAATAATCTTTAACATCACTAAATACCGTTAGGTAGAAACAAGAAACATTAAGTATTTTTAAGTGTTATAATCTCCCCTTAAAAACAAAAGTAATATTAAAAATGAAAACGAGGTACAAAATAGGTACAAAAAATACCAAAATTCAATAAATAATATTAAACCTCGAATACTGTATAAAAATATAGTTAACTGATTAAGTGTATTTTATATTATTTTAGTTTAGTATTTTTTAGAGCACTACTTCCCAATACAAAAATTAGCAAAAATATTTCCTAGCAACTCATCATTGGTAACTTGTCCAGTGATCTCTCCAAAGTGATATAAAGCTTGTCGGATGTCAATTGCCATGAGATCTCCAGAAAGATCGGTATCGAGGCCGTATTGTACTTTTTCGATTTCCTCTAGAGCTTTCAATAAAGCGTCATAATGTCGAGAGTTGGTTACGATGGTTTCATTATTACGCAAAGCTCCGGTGTTTACGAAGTCTAATAATTTCGCTTTAAGCGCATCAACACCTATGTTTTCTTTAGCAGATAGGATATGGAGGTTGGAAATTTCTGATTGCAGTTTTTTGATATTAGCTTCAGTAACTTGATCAATCTTATTGGCAACGACCACTAAGGGTTTTAAAGGAAATTGGTTTTTTATTTTTTCAATTTCGATGGTAAACTTTGTACTAGAGGTCAAAAACTCTTTGGCACTAAATAGTACAATAACCACTTGCGCCTGTCCAATCTTCTCAAATGTCTTCTGAATGCCTAGACCTTCTATTACATCAACCGTCTCACGAATTCCCGCTGTATCTATAAACCGGAATCCAATCCCGCCTATGGTCAATTCGTCTTCGATGGTATCACGGGTAGTTCCTGCAATATCAGAAACAATAGCTCGCTCTTCATTTAATAAGGCATTGAGTAGGGTAGACTTCCCCACATTGGGTTCGCCGACAATCGCTACAGGAATTCCGTTTTTAATCACATTCCCCGTCGCAAATGAGTCAATAAGGCGTTTGAGTACTTTAGTAATCCGTGCAATCAGTTCTTTAAACTGCGTACGATCGGCAAACTCTACGTCTTCTTCAGAGAAATCAAGTTCAAGTTCGATGAGGGATGCAAAATTGAGTAGTTCCTGACGTAACTGTGCAATCTCATTAGAAAACCCACCTCGCATTTGTTGCATCGCTATTTGATGACTCGCTTCATTATCACTGGCAATAAGATCGGCGACAGCTTCGGCTTGAGAGAGGTCCATTTTCCCGTTGATAAAAGAACGTAAGGTAAATTCTCCCGCTTGTGCAGCGCGACAACCTTGACGTAATAATAACTGTATGATCTCTTGCTGAATATAACTAGAGCCATGGCAAGAAATCTCAACCGTAGGTTCTCCAGTATAAGAGTTGGTTCCTTTAAATAAAGAAACTAAGACCTCATCTAGTACACGCTGTCCATCTACAATATGTCCTAAATGGATGGTATGTGTTTTCTGTTTAGATAAATCTTTTCCTCGTTTTGATCTAAAAAGTGGCGTACATATCGTGATGGCATCTGGTCCAGATACACGTATCACGGCGATAGCACCAGCACCCGCTGGACTTGCCAATGCAACAATAGTGTCTTGTGTGTTCATTAGTGCAAAATTACATAAACGTGTAACATTTTAAAGCAAAACACTACATATATAGTGTAATCAATCATAAAACAATCAAAAATGGAAATTGTACATCAAGAAACAGCGTTAAGGGAAGACAAACAGTTATTGGTTCTTACCCACTTATCACAACTATTAGACTATGTGACAGGATTTGGCGGATTTATTGTACCACTCATTTTGTGGATTACCAATAAAGACAGAGTCATCGGTATGGATGAACACGGAAAATCGATTCTTAATTTTCAAATAAGCTTATTTATATATGCGATCCTGTGTATTCCTGCTATATTACTTTTAGGATTAGGAATCATCGGATTGATCACTCTTTGTATCCTTGCAGTTGTATTACCTATTGTAAATGCAGTAAAAGCTAGTAATGGAGAAGCGCCTAACTATTATATTAGTATTCCGTTTTTTAAATAAACGACTAATCCCTTAAGTATTTTTTATCCATCCAAAACGTTCCAAATGGGATGACAGAACATGCTAAAACAATAGCCAGTGTTTTGTTGTCCCATTTTCTTTGGGGCTTCATAAGAATGGCAAAAACGATATAGGCAAGAAAAAGGAATCCATGCGCCATTCCTATCACTTTATTAGGCATCCCATTGTCCCAAATATACTTAAGAGGCATGGTGACAAATAAGATGAGGAGAAAAGAAATACCTTCCAATACACTTAAAATTCGGAATGATTTGAGCATTGTTTTTTAGTTTTTGCAAAGATACTATCGAGGCAAGGATTAGGCAATCTATTACTGTAGACTTATGATGTTAAATTTGATATATTCTTTATACGCTTTCGCGAAAGCGGTTGTAACTTTACCCAAAACTGAATACTTATGAATCAATTTAAAGGAAAAGTCGCTTTAATTACAGGAGGCACCAAAGGCATAGGATATGGTATTGCAGAAGCATTATTGAAAATGGGGATGCGAATTGTGATCACAGGGCGTGATAAAGATACAACCTTTAAAGCCGCTTATGAGCTTACGGAGAATGGAGGAAAGGTATTACCACTAGCGGCAGATGTGCGCGATTATAGTGCAATGCAAATGGTTGTAAAAGAAACTCTTGATGCGTATGGGCAACTAGATGTCCTGATTGCAAATGCAGGTGTAGGTCATTTTGCGCCGATTAGTGAATTAACCATTGATCAATGGAAAGAAAGTATAGGCGTGAACCTTACAGGGGTGTTTCATTCTGTAAAAGCAAGTTTGGAAGCGATCAAAAAATCAAAAGGATATATTATCACGATTTCTAGTCTAGCGGGTGCCAACTTTTTTGAAAAGGGAACGGCTTATAATGCTAGTAAGTTTGGGGTCACAGGGTTTACACAAGCGCTGATGCTTGATGTGCGAAATGATGATGTAAAAGTGACGACCATTATGCCAGGATCTGTGAGTAGTCATTTTGGAGGTCGTTCTCCAGAAGATGGTAAAGATTGGCGTATCCAACCTGAAGATTTAGGACAAATGGTTGTAGACTTGTTACAGATGCATCCTAGAACATTACCGAGTAAAATAGAAGTAAGACCTAGTAAAACTGGGAGTTCATAAAAAAATAGCCAATGATCAACGTTGATCATTGGCTCTTAAAATAATAGGGTTATACGTTCTAGTATTCGTTAAGTGCTTTTACATATTCTCTTAGCTCTTCTTCATTTACTTTCTTGTCAATATCACGTATCAAACAGAAGAAATAGTGAAGACTCTCTTTAGGGT
Source organism: uncultured Dokdonia sp. (assembly GCF_937910895.1). Classification (GTDB taxonomy): domain Bacteria; phylum Bacteroidota; class Bacteroidia; order Flavobacteriales; family Flavobacteriaceae; genus Dokdonia. The sequence goes on from NZ_CALEMI010000045.1 coordinate 4,289, forward strand.
CAACTTCCGAAGCTTCGATTTCTTCACCTTCAATTGGCTCATCTTGAGGAATTGGAATCGCAAATGTTTCGTTTTCTTCAATATGCTCAGCAGCTAGGCGAGTTGCTTTTGCAAGTAAAGGAAGTTCTTCTTGGATAGTATATGGGCGTAAAGCTTTCAGATCTTCTACCACCGTATTGATAATAATTCCATTCTGAGAAACATCTTCAATGAGTTTGTTTATCAGTTTTACGGCTTTTGAATTTTGAAGTGTTTTCATATTGGTGAGTAGATTTTTGTATATCGTGGTTTGCAAATTTAAGTTTTTGTAATGCTTTTCACCAATATAATTTATTATAAATTCGTTTGTATTTCAATATTAATATATGAGTAAACGTGCGCTTAAAAAATATTTAGACGAGTTAGATCAAGAAGCTCTTAAAGAACAGGTTATAGATTTATATGATCGGATTCCTCAGGTAAAGACCTTTTATGATTTTGTGTTTAATCCTAAGGAAGATACGCTTATTGAAGCTGCAAAAATTAAAATAAGCAATGAATATTTTCCTACAAAAAGGAAAAGAGCCCGTAAAAGGAGGTCGGTTGCTCAAAAATATATCAAGCAATTTAAGCTGTTGGGAGTCGATCCTAAATTACTAGCCGATTTGATGCTGTTTAATATAGAAATCGCTCAAACGTATAGCGCTTCTGTACTTCAAATGCCTGAAGCTTTTCATAAAAGTATGCTTACTTCTTTTAAAGAAGCGCTTCAATACCTTAGTTATCATCAACTCAAAGAGGATTTTGGATCAAGAATAGAATCCATTATAGAACAATCAGAGTCTCAAAAATGGTCTAATACAGATCTTTTTGAAGAAGTTGCCAACGACTTTGTTGATTAAATGTTGATAGCCCTTGTGAGATTTATGAGTTATGCTTTCGCGAAAGCATAAAAATCACTTAGTTTTGCAAGATTCCATTCTAACCACTTTAAAGAACTGTATTTTTGAGTCATATTTTACAAGAAAATAAAACAACAGAAAAAGAATTATACGATTATCAGTTAAAAGATCTTGATGCCATATTTGATTGTATGGATAGATCTAATGAAGACTATAATCTACTATATCAACTTCCTACGGGAGGAGGAAAAACGGTTATTTTTTCTGAAATCGTGAGAAGATATATTAAAAGAAATAACAAAAAGGTAGTTATTCTTACACACCGTATAGAGCTTTCTGTACAAACATCACGTATGCTTTCTGAGTTTAAAGTGCCAAATATGGTCATTTCTAGTGATGTGAAGTCTCTAGAGGGGGCTAAAGATTATATGTGTTATGTAGCTATGGTAGAAACATTAACCAATAGATTACAGGAGGAGCAAATAAGTTTTGAAGATGTAGGGCTTGTGATTATAGATGAAGCGCATTATAATTCCTTTAGAAAGCTTTTTAGTTACTTTCACAAATCGTTTATACTAGGCGTTACGGCGACTCCTTTAAGTTCTAATATTAAGTTACCTATGAAGGATAACTATGATGAACTTTTAATAGGAGAAAGCATCATATCTCTTATAGAGAGAGGATTTCTTGCAAGAGCAAATACAATTTCTTACAATGTAGGATTGTCTTCCTTAAAGTTGGGTATTAATGGAGATTATACGGTCAAATCTTCAGATATTTTGTATACTGACGCATCTATGCAAGAAAAATTACTTGCGGCTTATGAAGATCAGTCTAAAGGAAAGAAAACACTTATTTTTAATAATGGTATTAATACGTCTAGGTACGTTCAAGAAACGTTCTTAGAAGCTGGATATGCCATACGTCACTTAGATAATACAAATAGCGCAAAAGAGCGTAAAGAAATTTTAAAGTGGTTTAAACACACACCAGATGCTATTCTTACCTCTGTAAGCATTCTTACTACTGGTTTTGATGAGCCTACTGTAGATACGATTATTCTAAATAGAGCTACAAAATCTTTGACTTTGTACTTTCAAATGATTGGTCGTGGTTCCCGTATCCTTCCTAATAAAAAGAATTTTAAAGTATTGGATTTAGGAAATAACGCAGCTCGTTTTGGACTGTGGGAAGCGCCTATAGACTGGAAAGAGATTTTTAAATTTCCAGATTTCTACTTAGAAAATCTAATAGGTGATGAAGATATCGAGCGTAACTTTTCGTATGTAATGCCTCCAGATTTACGTAAAGAATTTACAAATACGGATAAAGTCTATTTTGATATCAAAAAAGAGTACAAAAAGGTGGTCGCCGAAGGGAAAAAAGCCAAAACAGCACTAGATAATGCCGTAGAGCAACACGCAATTATGGTGGTAGATAATAGTGAAGATGTATTTGATGCACGTATTCTCGCTAGAAAATTAAAAGATGATATTGCGTATCGTGTACGCCAGTATTCTTATAGTATCATGAATAATACACAAAATTATAGAGACTGGCTTCAGGAAGATTATGAACGTAAATTACGTTTACGTATCAATCAAATATGTACGGAGCGGGATATGTAAAGTGTTTATGTATTTTCCTAGTTCTTCATATACCTAAAAAGAAAAGCGTAAGATAGTCTTCTCAAGAGAGCAGAATTGTCTTACGCTTTTCTATTGTTTTCAGTTTTCTTCTGTCAATGATCTTTATACTTTTTGTATTTCTTTAGCGACAACTTGCACTTCGTCAAGTACTCGAAAAAGATTACCACTCCAAAGTTTTTCAATTTGTTCTTCGGTATACCCGCGACGTACCAACTCTATGGTAACATTCATTGTTTCTGAGGCGTCTTCCCAACCTTCAATACCACCACCACCGTCAAAATCTGAAGAGATGCCTACGTGCTCTAATCCCATTTTTTCAACGAGATAGTCAATATGGTCTACAAAATCAGATACATCAACAGCAGGAGGGAGGTCTGTCATTGTGGCTAGTTTTTGTTTTTGTATTGGAAGCATTTTCATATATGCTTCAAAATAGGCCTCTCGCTCTTCTGTAGGTAATGCAAAAGCAGCTCTTCGGTCCATCCATTGCACTCCCATAGAATCTGCAATCACTTTTAGGACTTCAGTTTCTTTAGCTTGTCTAGCTTCATTTTTTTTGGTGTTAAGGTAACTTTTGAAAGCGACGGTTTGTACCACGCCTCCATTTTCTTTCATCCATTGTAATTGCTCATCATCCAGATTACGACTATGATCACATAAGGCTCTAGCCGAAGAGTGGGAGGCAATAAGCGGTGCTTTGGTGAGAGCAATCATCTGTCGCATGGCTTCTTTACTTGGATGAGAGACATCTATCATCATGCCAACACGGTTCATCTCTACAACGACTTGCTTGCCTAAATCACTGAGTCCGTTATGTAACCATACGTCATCTTCCTCTCCTGTATTACTATCGCTCAATTGGCTATGTCCATTATGAGCTAAAGACATATAACGACCACCAAGGTTATAAAACTTCTCCACATTGCTAATGTCTTCTCCTATAGGATATCCATTTTCAATACCAATCATCGCTACTTTTTTACCAGACTTCCAGATACGTCTCGCTTCTTCTGATGTGGTGGCTAGTTGGATTTGATCTGGAGCAATATCTTCACAAAGTTTATGGATAGCATCAAATTTTAACATTGCATTCTCATAAGCCGCTTTATATCCATCTGCATTTAAAGAGTCCTGCCCTGTATATACAATAAACCACGGCACATCGAGTCCGCCTTCTTGCATTTTTGGAAGATTCACTTGTGACGTTAGCTTTTGGGTATAATTAATAGAATCTGTAAAATTTTTGACATTAATATCGCAGTGCGTATCTAATGTCATGACATTTTTATGAATCTCTTTGGCTTTGGCAAGTATTTCTGCTTCCGTCATAACTGTTGTGGTTTCTATTTGTTCAGGAGTACCTTCTTTGCAAGCTATAGAAAGTAGTAAGATTGCGACAAGGATGATTGATTTATTCATAGTTAGTTTCTGAGTTTTAAATTTTAAAGATACGTAATGTGTCTAAATTTAATACAAACAATTTAAAACGCTGGTGGTATGGTTTTGTATGCTTTCGCGAAAGCGCACAAAAAAGCATATAAAAAGGGAAGTCCCCAGTGCTATTTGCAACAGGGGACTTCCCAAACTAACCAACCAAAAATCTATTTTTTATCCTCTACGAGATCTGTTTGAAGAAGCTCTTCCTTTTGAAGAACTAGAGTTATTTCTACTGGTGCTTCTTGAAGCAGTATTTGATTTTTTATTAGAAGAACTACGTTGTGTTGCTCTTGGAGCGGTTGAACGTTCAGTTCTTGAACTTTTTGCACGATTGCTAGAAGATGGGCTTGAGTTTCCTTTAGACGTGTTTCTGTCATTTCTAGTAGCTACACCTCTTGAGTTACCTTTAGACGTGTTTCTGTCATTTCTAGTAGCTACACCTCTTGAGTTTCCTTTAGATGTGTTTCTGTCGTTTCTTGTAGCAACACCTCTTGACGTATTTCTGTCATTTCTAGCTGCAATACCTCTTGAGTTATTACTCGTTGAAGCACTTCTAAAACGTGTATTATTACGATCTACATTATCACGACGTCCATTGTTGTGGGCTACACGTCCATTTGAAGGGCGTCTAAAGTCACGTCTCGAGTTATGATATCCATTTGCATATCCTCTATAGTAATTGTCTCTATGGTATCCGTAACTGTATCTTAAAGGCGTATAGTATCTTCTATATGGAGTTGTATATACTAAACATCTATTAAATAGAGGTCTGTAAAAATAAGAGTGAAACGGGCTGTACACATAATATCTGTTGTAAGGATTAATAAATCCAGTGTAGTGTGAGTATACTCCGAAGTTGTTATAGTGTATATACAATCCTCCAACTTGTACGAGTCTGTTGTTTCTATAATTGATACGTACATCTCCTGCTTGTGTTAAACGACCGTAATAATCGTAGAATAAAGGAGTGTTTTCTATTTGAATAACAGCTCCATAATCATCATACTGTACGTATGGATCGTAATCAAAGCCAGTATTAAAGCTTATACCTATAGGGCCAGCATTCACTCCGATGCTTACGCCTTCTGTATATTGAGGGATGTAAAAATCAAATTCTCCGTCTGGAAATACTGAAAATTCAATGCCATTTTCTATAAATATGTATTTGCTACCGTCATATACAGTACCACGACGAACAGTGTTTGTTGTTTCTGCAGCAACATAAGTAGTAGACCCTATAGTAAGTAGACCGATGAGTAATAATGCAAACTTTTTCATAATATAAGTTTTTAGGTTCATAACTGTGTGCTTAATTGATAAACACATTTGCTATATAACAAGTTGCGTGCCAAAAAACTTAAACACCTAATTATCAGTGTTATAACATTAAGAGTGAAAATACTGTAAAAAAAAGAGGCTATCGGTGAATAGTCGCTTAGATACTTTTAAGTATATATTTTTATTTTTTGGTTGTTGCTTTCTTCCGAAAGCGAAAATTAAGAAACTCTACAAGAAGAGAGAATGCAATCGTAAAATAAAGGTATCCTTTAGGAATACTTCCTATTTCTGATCCAAAAATATTAAGATGTGATAAATGTGCAGCTTCTGCAATAAGCATAAACCCTATAAGAATAAGGAAGGAAAGTCCTAAGATCTGTAATGATGGATGCTTGTTTATAAAATTCCCCACTGGGTTTGCAAATAGCATCATAATAATAATAGAGATGACCACAGCAATAATCATGATGATGAGCGCATCGGTAGGGTTAGGAGAAAGTCCGCTAGTCATTCCAACAGCAGTAAGGATGGAATCAAACGAAAAAACAATATTTATGACTGCAATTTGAACAATTGCTTTTGTTAGAGAAGAAGAACTTTTGTCTTTAATTTCTTGTTCTTCAACGCCAGTTTCGTCTACTTTTTCGTGTATTTCATGAACACTTTTCCATAAAAGGAAAATTCCCCCAGCAAATAAGATAATAGCTTGCCAGCTTATTCCTACAGTCAGCCAAGAATTATTAATATACCAAAAAGGAACGCTTAATGCAATAAGATATGAAATGCCAAACAATAAGGCTATACGCATACCCATAGCAAGTAATAGTCCTATGCTTGTTGCTTTTTTTCGGTCTTTTTCAGGAAGTTTATCTGAAGCAAGTGTAATAAATATAATATTATCGATTCCTAAGATAATCTCAAGGAAGGTAAGTGTAAGCAATGCCACCCATGCATCTGATGAAGAGAAAATTTCGAACATTAGTTTAGTTTTTTAGCGGTTCCTCTTTGTTTTTTATTTTTTCCAACGAGGGAGTATTCAAAGGTATAAAATTCTCCTTCCGTGTATAGAATCTTCATATGAACAGCTTTTTGCTCGCTCATACTTTTTGGATGTATCTTTTTGACAATCCATTCACAATCATTGATCCATCTGATACTAGAGGAATCTACTGTATTATTGAAGTAGGCTATTTCAAGAGTGTCATCACGTGTAAAACGTGTAGTAACGAGCGTTCCTTCTATAAGTTCTTCATAGCTAAATGATCCTGTTTTAAATGCTTTGCAATCTCTTTGAGGGGTATTGCAAGCTATCATTATGATGAATAGCACAAGTAGACACAATATATTTTTTATCATACTGTAAAAATACGAAATTGTGAAACCTAAGAGGTCTCATAACTTTCAAAAGTGCCGTCTTCCATAAAAATAATAATCCTCTTTATTTTTTTACTTGACTCATGGTGATACAAAGAATTTGCGATGGTAGTAGTCGCATCTTTATCTTCACTTGTTTCCTTGGTGGAGTTGGGATATTGCTTTATTGAATTGGTAGTAGGAGTGAAGGTGCTATGTTCTTCAGTTTTTGGGAACGTACCTTTTCCTTCTAATAACCAATACAAATCTACTTGAGAAAATGTCTGAACAATTTTCATCACAAAGTCTAAACTTGGCTTATTACGTCCTGATAAAATATGTGAAATAGTAGCACGTCCCACTTGAATTTTATCGGCAAAAGTTGATGCTGATAATTCGTATTCTTTGAGAATTTTCTCTAGTCTTTGTATGAAATCTTTATTGTTTACCATTGTAAATTGTGTAGTTGCAATATATACGTTACAAATGTATATTTTTGATGTTTACCCCACAATGATTCCTCAATATATTTATTATAAATAATAATACTTTATAATTTATAAATCAGCAAGTTAGTTATAATGGAAAAGGAAAGAAAATTGACCCAAATTTCTCAATTAGAACATGCAAAAAGGAAATCTATGTGGGTTGGTTCAAAAAAAATACAAACCACGGAATTATATTGTATAAATGAAGATATGACAAAAATGATATTGAGTAAAATAAAATTTGCCCCGGCTTGGTATAAAATATTTGATGAAATTGAAGATTATAAATTAATGTCTACGGGTCAATACGGAGGAATTGGGGCGATCATTCGCCAGCAAAACGAGGTTGTTATGGTTGTCGATCCTCATGAAGGGTTTCCGGCTCAAAAAGCTGGTCTCCTGGCTGGAGATGTTATTTTAGAAGTCAACGGAAAGAGTGTTGAAAATTTAACCTCAAGTGAGGTTTCTGAAAAACTTAAAGGTAAGCCTGGGACTGAGGTAACGTTAAAAGTGGACCGAGCTGGAACACCGATTACAGTCAAAATTGTGCGTGAGGAAATTAAATTTAGTCCCGTGCCCTATTACGGAATGGTAAGTGAAGATGTGGGCTATATCAAATTGAGTTCATTTACAAAAACGGCAAGTCAAGATGTAAAATCAGCTTATCAAGATTTGGAAGACAAGCAAGGCATGAAAAAACTCATATTCGACCTTCGAGGTAATGGCGGTGGATTGGTTATTGAGGCGGTGAAAATCGTCAATATGTTTGTAGAACAAGGGACTGAAATTGTTTCCATAAAAGGAAG